>NZ_CP051185.1:5400000-6000000 GCF_012516315.1 Limnospira fusiformis SAG 85.79
CTGAATAGTAATTTGACCATCCCTTTATGATTGGGTTTAGTTTGCTAATCAGAGCTGATTGAGGTGCTGTTTTATGTTGTTTGATTACACCTTTTATCGCTTCTGTATGGGCTTTAACTGCTTTTTTACTGGGTTTGATGTGGGTTTTGAGACCCAACATTTTATGTGGGGTTTTGTTAAATAGGAAGCCTCCTTTTCTTCTTCCCCCACTTTTTCCAGATTTATATTTTCCTATTGGATATTGCCTGATATTGAATCCTAGAAAATCAAATCCTGGTTCTTCTGTTTTGCCGTTATACTCAATAGGATTGAGTGTATGGCAAATTCGAGTCTTTTCGGGTTTAATTTCTAGTCCTATAGGTTTTAACCATTCGGATATTGCAGTCTTACACTGTTCAATGATTTTTAGGTCTTTGGATATGACCACAAAATCATCGGCGTATCTTATGAGGTTTACCTGAAAGGTTGTTCCTTTATTTGGATACATTGTTTTTATGAGCCTAACCATCCCATCCAGTGCGATGTTGGCTAGGAGTGGACTTATTACCCCTCCTTGGGGTGTCCCTGCTTCTGTATCCTCGAATACACCGTTATCTAGCACGCCTGCTTTGAGCCATGATTTCAGGTCTCTTTTTAGACTGCTTGGACAATGAATTTTGGACAGAAGGTAATCATGGTTTATTCGGTCAAAACATTTAGCTATATCTGCATCCAGAACGTAATAACCTCCTTTGTTGATACTCTGAAAGATTCTGGATATTGCATCATGGGCAGACCTGCCTGGTCTAAACCCGTAGCTAGTGTCTTCAAATCTCGATTCCCATTTAGGTTCGAGAGCCGACTTAACCAAGGCTTGCCTCGCTCTATCTTGGATTGTGGGTATTCCTAGAGGGCGTTTTTCATCCCTACCAGGTTTTGGAATCCACACCCTTCGCAGTGGTTTTACTTTGAGATTTCCTTTAATGTTCTCAGCAAGTTTAAACCTTTGCCTTGGTGAGATTGCTCTCATTCCATCGACTCCAGCCGTTTTCTTGCCTTGATTATCTTGGGTCACTCGCCGTACTGCTAGTAGACGGGCATAATATGATTTGCACAATAGACGTTGCAACCTTCTCGCTTTTGCGTCCTGTCCCGATTTAGCTGCTTGAAATATCCTCTTTTGGAGCTTAAAAACTTTCCTCTGAACTTTCGCCCAGGGAATTTGTTTCCATACATTCGTAGTCTTGATTGGTTTTGATTTCTCAAAACCTTTCTTTAAACTCGCTTTCGTCATAGTAACTCCTACTAGACTCTATTCTTTACAATCAAACCGTGACCCGTTAGCATATCCCTACCATTACAGTTGGGCGTTGGCTTCTGGTCACATCTCACCCCCTAATAGGCTTGCGCTTACACTTTCACTGCTGACTATCTCGACCAGATAATCAGAGCCTAAAAGGGTTTACAACGTTCCGTTTATATGGGCATTCCATCTTTAGACTTGTCCTATCCACCGGGGTACTTTTAAAGGTCTGTGTAGGTAGTCTTGAGAGCCTCCTACTTTTCCCTATGCTCTTTTGAGCGCAGCGTGTCAACCTATTTCGCTACTTAGTGTTGACGATGGTTCAAGTCGGAACATTCAGATTTCCTTAGTCATGGATGGTTGGCAGTGGTCGCATCTGGTAGTAGGTTCTACTTCACGCCTTCCGTTCCCCGCTTCAATCCTGGGGTTGTGATTCCCAAAACTGGGGGTGGCTATCGCCGTTACTCTCAACGCAATTGTTAAGAAATCATTAAGATTTCCAATTTAGCGTTTTGACCTTGAGTTCCCTGCCTTGTTTTGTATATTTCTATACCAAACGTTGGGACATATAAACAGTTATAGGGATGGTCAGGAGTGCGCTCCTTATATTCATCCAAGGGGTTGAAGTCCCCATCAGGCGGTTATTTTGGCATTGCAGCCTTATTTCATGCCTGAACGTCTCGCACCACAGGTAACACTATATCAGAATCACTGCCTTTATCTTGACAAAGAGGGATACTAAATATAGTTTAAACCCATTACAACTCCGTAATTTCACTATGCTGTGTATTCAAGATGTAGTCCAACAAGCGATCGCCACTGGTTATTTAACCTTGGAAGCTGAAAATCAACTCCGGTACATTCTCCAAAATTCTCAATATGATGCTATTGAACTCAATGCTTTTGCTAACTTGCAAGTAGCCGCCATGAGTGGACAGGTACGACAAGAATCTCGCGAAATTTTTTCATCTCAGTCTATGGCTGCTTCTCTTAACTAGAGGCAGTCTTAGCCAATTTCCCAATTCATTGAATCAACAGTGACTCGATAACTTAGTGACTGTACTATTTAGCTAAGTTAAACACTTGCCTTAGTCTCCATTGATGCTGCCCTTTTCAAGTTCATGTAGCCCCGTAATGAACGGATTATTTTGGCTGTCACCATGTAAGTTTTGCGTTAGTTAACTAACTGCCATTTTCTTTCTTGAAACCCTGAAAATTTACCCTTTGCCACTATCTGCTTGAGCGATCGCCATTTTTCAAAACTTCCATAAAATTGGATATTCGTTTTGCAGATGATCCGTAACTATACGCCCAATTTGGTCTATTTGGCTGACCTCTTCTGGGGAAAGTTGAATGTCGATAGTTTGCACATTTTGCTCAACCTGGCTGCTATTACGAGCCCCGACAATCGCGTTAGTTTGGGGTTGACAAATTAGCCATGCAAGTGCTAATTGTGCTACCGTACAGCGTTTGTCTGCTGCTATGGGGCGTAACTGATTAATTGCTTGTTGAACCCGGCTATAATGTTCTGGGTTTTGGATGAGTTTATTTTTGAGTCGATGATCTTCTGGATCAAACTGATGATTAACTCCGAATTTTCCGGTCAGAAGTCCCTGGGCTAGGGAAGAATAAGCGAGAATTGAGATTTTCTGTTCTACACAATAAGCCATGGTTTCCCGTTCCACATCTCGCCAAAATAGAGAATAGGGAGGCTGTATACTATCTATAGCCCCATATTGGCTGGCTTCTTCGAGTTGAGTTTTGGAGAAGTTTGAGACTCCAATGGCTCTAATTTTCCCCTGTTGTTTGAGCAAATTTAGGGCGGCCATGGTTTCGGAAATCGGCACAATTTCTGTATTAAACGAACCCGTTGGCCAGTGGATTTGATACAGGTCTATATAGTCGGTCTCCAGATTTTTTAAGGAGCGATCGCACGCTTCAATTACCTGGTCATATTGTAAATGGGTCGCAAATACCTTGCTGGCATAAATTAGGCGATCGCGTCTATCTGACAACGCCTCAGCTATCAGTTGTTCCGAGATACCATCACCATAGATTTCCGCAGTGTCAATGGTAGTAATTCCCAGGTCAACCGCCTGCTGCATAGCCTGGATTAAGTCGGCTTTTTCAATACCTTTCCACCAACGTTTATCAGCTTGCCAAGTCCCTAAAATAATCGGGGTGATTTCAATGTCCGATTTACCAAGTTTTCGTGTTTTCATTTTTCCCCTAGGCTGTTTTAGCTATTTTACTTGAACAATCAACCGTAATAGTACCAAAGAAAGCGATCGCCTTATAGCAATGGCTACTCAAGATTGATCCTTTGTCATCTCAAAGATAGATGCACCCTACCAGATAAGTAGCCAGCCCTCCCTATAAAAGTTCTCTCAAATCAGGATCATCCTCCAACTGAGGCAAGACCTTTTTAATATCCTGGGTGCGGTTCTTATCAACAATCAAAGTCACATTACCATCGCGAACAACCACCAAATCCTGAACCCCAATAGTAATAATCACCTCATTTTCATCACTCCCATACAGAATAGAATCTTGGGTATCGAGTCCCAAGTGACGGACTAATGCCACATTGCCATTTTGTTTCGGTAAAAGACGTTCTAAGGAATTCCAATCTCCCAGGTCATCCCAGCCAAAAGAGACTGGTAAAACACAGGCTTTCTGGGTTTTTTCCATCAGTGCATAGTCAATGCTGATTTTTTCAATGTTAGCATAAGCCTTGGCTCCTTCAGCTTCCAGGGCGGTAATCAAATCGGGGACATAGGCGCGTAATTCCTGAAGAACCACCCCAGCCCTAAATATAAAAATTCCCGCATTCCAACTAAACCGACCAGTAGCCAAAAATTGATCAGCCCTTTCTTGATCAGGTTTTTCCGTAAACTGGGCTACCTGATAAGCAGTGAAATCGCCAAAAGTGCCAATTTTTTCGCCCTGTTCAATGTAACCGTAACCTGTAGCCGGATATTGAGGTTGTAACCCCAGGGTGACAATTAGATCCTGACTGATAGCTAAATTTTCCGCTGATTTAATCGCCTCGTGGAAAATATCCGGTTTTCCAATCCAATGATCAGCCGGGAAAAAGCCAATCACGGTATCTTCCCCATAGCGACGGACAACTTCAATGACGGTCCAGGCGACGGCGGGGGCGGTATCTCGTCCTTGGGGTTCGGCTAAAATATTTGCGGGTGGGATATCGGGTAACTGTTGCTGAACTCCATTTTCTAGGAGTGCGGAGGTAATCACCCACAAACCCGGACCACCTTTACTCAAGGGTAGCAAGCGTTCTGCTGTGCTTTGTAATAAACTTTGACCAGTACCGTCTAAACTGAGAAATTGTTTGGGTCGGATACGACGACTCAGAGGCCAGAACCTCTCACCTTTACCACCTGCGAGAATAACGGGTATCATGCGATTTAAAGTTTTGAGCTTCAGTTGACTTCATGTTCAAGATTAAAGGATATTGGCGATTTTATGAGTTATCCCACCACCAACCAAAGACAACCTAAAGTCCTGCGGGTAATATTTTTGAGTTTTATTGCACTGATCATTACTAGCGCTTCGGCGACTTTGGGGGCGCTAACGGCTTTGCTGTCTCCATTGAAACCGGAACAGCCACAAAGTGCATCGATGGTTCTCAATTCATTATGGCGCGATCGCTTTCGGTTTCGTCTGTCCCGACCTGTGAATATTTTGGTCATGGGGATAGATCCCCCCCTACCACACGAGGAACAAGATGGGAAAGTTTTTGGGGGTCGCAGTGATAGCATGATCTTGGTTAATTTTAATCCGAGCGATCGCCATCTGAATTTGCTATCAATTCCCCGTGATACCGAGGTTTTTATCCCTGGTATGGGTGTGGGTAAGATTAACGAGGCTAACTATTGGGGCGGCGCTTCCTTGGCTACGGAGGTGGTAGCTGATACCCTTAATCAGGTGCAGATTAACCGCTATGTCCGAGTTAGCACTGGCGCTTTTAAGGAGTTGGTGAATTTGTTGGGGGGGGTGGAGGTGTTTGTTCCCTATCCGATGTCCTATCGGGATAATACCCAACAGTTGGAGATTGATTTATCTCCGGGATGGCAAACTATTGATGGTGATCAGGCTGATCATTTTGCTCGCTTCCGTAGTGATGCTTATGGAGATATTGGCAGGATTCAACGCCAACAGGCTTTAATGGAGGCTATTCGAGAACGTTTACAGAGTCCTGATGTATTGCCACGTATTCCTCAGATTATTCGGGTGATGTTGAAGTATGTTGATACTAATTTGGATTTTGAGGAGATGCTGACTCTGGTTAAGTTTGGGTTGAATTTGGAACCGCAACAGGTGCGAATGGTGATGTTACCTGGGCGAGACATGGGCGGATATACGAGTTATTGGGTGGTTGATGACGCGGCACGCGATCGCATTATGGCTCAATATTTTCGGGTTGATTCTACCGGGTTTGTCTTACCTGGACCATTACAGCGATCGGGTTATCAGGAATTGTCTAAACGTACTAAAATTGCCGTACAAAATGCCTCTGGAAACCCACAAGCAGCCGAAAGAGTCGCGGATTATTTGTTTAAGCAGGGCTTTAATAATGTTTATGTTGTGCCGGGGTTGCCTTATACTATGCGATCGACTCAGATTATTGTCCAGGGGGGAGATTTAGCTAGTGCTGAAATGTTGCAAGAATATATCGGTTTTGGTACGGTTAGGGCTTCTTCTACTGGTGCAATTAATTCGGATTTGACCATCCGGGTTGGTGACGATTGGCAACAAAGATTTTAAGCAGACATACCATAAATCTGCTTTTTTGTCAAGTGTTTAGTCAGGTTTATTGGGGTGGGAAAGGATAGGCAACCAGAGAAGGTTGCCCCTACTGACCCACTTAATTAATACCGTGATATGGCTTCTTCTGGTGAAATATTGCCGTAAATAATCGACATAATACCAGGGAGAAATTTATCCATTGTCGAAACATTGGTATAAATCAAATGCTTAATTAAAGCGGGAGTTAAGCGATCGCCTGCTACATCTAAACTGGTTTTGTAGCGAATTTCCCCATCATAGAAATTCATCTCGAAATTACCAATCACCATGCCATAATTAGCCCGGGTGACAAAATCCGAGATATTTTGGCGTTTATAGTCTGGTACTTTCACCGGAAAAATCGAGTAAACCGTGATTTGTTTTTCCTCTTCCCGGGCGATCGCATAGCAATCAAAACGACCATTTTTGCCCTCAATTCCCAAAGCCACGACTCGGCGATGTTCGATTTCTTTATAAACCCAACCATCCTCATTAAAGAACTCGATTAAGATATCGAACAAGGGCAGGTTAAAAAAGCGATCGTCTGTATATGTGGATGCTTGTTGATTTTGTTCAGACACGACCATTAGTGTTTAAATCTCCTCAATCAAGTAAGTTTTTGGTGAGCATTATTATGCCATCTTGTTCTCTGGTGTCAAGCCATTAGAGTCTATCCGATTTGATTTTTGGTCGAGATAAGCCATATTGCAAACCTCATAGTAAACAGGCGACCACCAACCCACCTGACTATAGGTTGATCTATTGAGTTTATCCCCGGAAATCCCCACAATTTTTTTGCGGACTCCCCGGAAACCTAGCGGATTTTTATCAATTTGTTTGCCTTCAATTTCTAGTAGGCTACCAATTTCATCTATACCCACACGACGGGAAACCCAACCCAAACAACGCTGTAGGACCTGACGAATTTCCTCCCGTTCTTTAGACTCGTATTTAACCACAATTTTTTGATCACCACTTCCCTGGCTGACGGTTAAGCGATAACAGCCTTCTGGACGATATTCAGGATACCATCCTAACTGCAATAGATAGCCGTCACCCACTGTCACCCAGTCTGTTCCGTTGAACTCAATTGGTTTAGCGGATAGCAAATTTTCATTAAAAAACTCACCATTGATAATGTAGCCATGTTCGATCACTGGGTCTACATCACCAAAAGAATTGTGCAGAATTGCCCAACCACTAGGGATATGCAAAGGTACAAGTTGTACAGACATAAATTGCGATAGCGTGAACTGTAGGGGCGGGTGCTAGATATGCCATTGGAAAAACCAGTCAACTCACGGAACCCGCCCCCGGAACGTCTGAAAAATACCCCTAATCAATAGCACGTTTTTCCTGTGGTAGCAAGGAAGTCTAAGGACACGCGCCCCTAAACTCCCCACTGGTGATAGTTGGCGACTGATAAGATGTCCCAGGTCTGGAGATGATCAGCCTGTGTTACGCATTCCGGCGGCGATACCGTTGATGGTTAATAAAGCACCGCGCAACAATTCCCCTTTGCTATATCTCGAATGAATTACGCCGGGAGTAGCAGAAGTTCCATGATGACGCAGGCGCTGGAGTAAAGACACTTGCAATAAACCGAGAGGAATAATTGTGCCATTACGCAGTCGCACTGAGCGCTGAAGTACGGGATCATTATCTAGTAACTGTTGCTGTCCGGTAATTTCCAGAACCATTTGACGGGTCAGATTAAACTCTTTGGCTATGCGCTCAAATAAATCCTCAAAGCGATCGCGATCTTTAGGATGACTCAACTCCCGCACATAGTGATGAGCCATTTCTAGGTCAACTTTAGCCAGGGTCATTTCTACCTTGGAGAGGGTAGTGCGGAAAAATGGCCATTTAATGTAAAAGTAACGGAGCAGTTTGATATTTTCCTGGGGTTCTTCTTGAATAAACTGCTCTATGGCTGTACCGACCCCATACCAAGAGGGTAGCAAAAAGCGGCTCTGAGTCCAACTAAACACCCAAGGAATGGCTCGTAAACCGGAAATATCTTTTTTCTTGTCACTTTGGCGACGAGCGGGCCGGGAGCTAATTTGCAATTGGCTAATTTCCTGAATGGGTGTTACCTGCTCAAAGAAATCAACTAGGTCCGGCTGTTCATAAATCAAAGCTCGATAACACGATCGCGATCGCACAGATAACTCTTCCATAATTTGATTCCAGGGTTCAATTTCATCAAACCCGGTATGGAGTAAACTGGCTTGAATCACCGCTGTGGCTACACTCTCTAAATTGTACAGAGCCAGTTGAGACAAAGAATATTTGGAGGCGAGAACCTCTCCCTGTTCGGTAATCTTAATGCGGCCATTAATACTTTTACCGGGTTGAGCCAAAATTGCTTTGTAAGCCGGTCCGCCGCCGCGTCCCACAGAGCCACCGCGACCGTGGAAGATGCGAATACTGACATAGTAAGATTCCGCCAAGGTTTGTAGGGCTTTCTGGGCTTTGTGAATTTCCCAGTTGCTACTGAGGAACCCCGAATCTTTATTGCTGTCCGAGTAACCTAACATAATCTCCTGTAGGGAGGCGTTTATATCTTGGCTGACCTGCTGATATTTTTGGTAGCCACCCGCAAGCAGTGCGCGATATAGGGGTAACTCAAACAGGTCTTTCATTACTGAGGGAGCTTTTTTAAGATCCTCTACCGTTTCAAACAGGGGTACTACCTGCAAATTACCAATTCCTGTCGCCGGATCATACAGTCCAGCTTCCTTGGCTAACAACAGCACCTCTAGCAGGTCACTAACATCATGACTCATGCTGATAATATAGGTCTGGCAAATTTCTTGACCAAATTCCTGCTGTAATTCTCGCATGACCCGGAAAGTGTTAATGGTTTCACAGGTTTTTTGGGAAAAGGGTAACTCGGCGGGAATTAGGGGGCGGCGGGTTTGCAATTCTGTGATTAGCCACAGGGTGCGCTCGGCTTCGGTGAGGTCATCGTAGGGCCTGGCTAGTAGTTGCAGATAGTCTACAATTTCATTTAAGGCTGTACTATGTACGGAGGATTCCTGCCGCATATCCATCCGCGCTAGATAAAAGCCGTAAATTTCTACCTGACAGATGAGGTTCTCTAAATCTCGGCATTGGATACCTGTGGCTAGTAGGTTCCGCTCGATTAGCTTTAATTCCTTCAGAAATTCCGAGCCTGAATTGTACAGACTTCCGGCGTTTTCTTTGGTGACAATGCGCTCGCGTTCCCTTTCTACTTCGTTACTGGTAGAAAGTCTCTGATTGCGATCGCGGGTATTTTGTAGGCGCTTGTGTATGTAGCATAGTTTGAGCCGATAGGGTTCTTGGCGATAGCGGATGGCTACCTGATCATAAACTTCTGGAAGTTGTACCTGATCGCGATCTAGAGATTCGAGTAATTCTGGTAAAATGTCACTCCAATGCAGAGATAGGCTCAACAGTTGACTTAGATGATCAACAGCCTGAATGTATTTGTCTATAATCATACCCCGTTGATAACAGGCTGTTTTCCAGGTGACTTCTGGGGTGACTGACGGGTTACCATCGCGATCGGCTCCCACCCAAGACCCAAATTTACAAAAATCGTAGTTGGGTGGTTTCAGGTGCGGAAAACAGGGGTGTAGGGTTTGTTTAATCCTTTGGTACAGTTGGGGAATTACATCAAATAAGATTTCCTGGAAATAGTGCAAACTATATTCGACTTCATCCAAAACTGTGGGCTTAAACTGGTGCAGTTCATCAGTACGCCACCACAGCCTTATTTCTTCGGTTAGTTGTTCTTGTAGTTCACCTGTCCAAGTTTTTACTAACCCGGTGGCTTCGGGATCTTTATTGTCTACTTTGCCATAACTTTCGTCTACTGTGTCTAGTTGCTGGAGAATTTTGGCTATCCTCCTCTGTTTGGTGCGGATTGTATGGCGTACAATTTCTGTGGGGTGAGCTGTGAATACTAACCTAATATCGAGTTGATTTAGTAGCCGCTGAATCACCTGGGAGGGGACGTTTAGCCTTTGCAGCATCGGAAATAGGTTATGGAATGTGGCTAAATCGCGATCGTTTTGGCGTTGGCTAGTTTGATTTAATAGCTCCACTGGTGTTTCTTCGGCTGTGGAAAAGCGCTGATGACGAGTTTCAAAAATGGAGCGATTCGACTTGTCGGCGGGACTCTCTGGTGCTCCTTGTTGTTTGATCTGAGCATAGGCTAACTCTTGCTCGCGCTGCTCATAATGTTGCTCGACTATGTTGATCAGTTGAAAATACAAGGCAAATGCTCGCGCTGCTCTAATGGCTGCATTGATATCAAGCTCTTTGATAATTTGCCAGACATTGGCTTGTAAATCCGGCGATGCTTGTCCTTCTGGTGAGGTCATCGATCGCATCTGTAGAAGTAAATCTACCAATTGCTCTCCGCACTCCTGACGTAGGACACTTTCCCATAAATCTTCGACAATTTTTAGGCGATTCCTTAACAACAGTTCAGAAGCTCCTGCAGTGACGTTAGATGACACTACTGCGCTAGGGATTGGTTCTGAGGATTGGACCAGTGAACTCATAGGGCCTGTTCCGTAGTTAGCAAGAATATCTTAAACATTATACTTGCCCGGTAGACATTCGGTGAAATATCTCCCCAGAAATTTCTAAGAAACTCCCATCATCACACTATCAAATTTTCGATGATTGTATCTAATTTATCAATTAAATTAGCCCCGGTTGTGCTATAATCAGTGAGAGGCATTTTGGGGACATATTGCCAGATATATTTACCCCAGGTAATCGGCTTTCCCCCTAGGGTAAATATCCCCTCCCATCAGCCCTTATTCATCAATTCGGGCTGCTGAATTTATTACCTGTATTTGGTGAGTAATTATGGGGCAAATAAACATCCAGGGAAGGTTGGGAGGCTAGTAGCTTCCCTGGTTAGGAAAATGGAGGACGGGTAAGCGCGCGCCTCGGAAAACTTCCTCGCTACCCTCACTGAGACTCAACACCAACTCTTGCACTATAGGAATGGCAGCAAAAGCCACAACCACAGGGGTTGTGGCCAACCCCAAAAGCAAATCGGAAGGTAAAAGGGGGGTTTTCGGGGCTATAGGGTCGGAAACAGGGGTATCATCAGCAGAAGACATCTGTAACTTGCCTCAACAGTTGGTTAAGCTAACTATGCCAGAAGATGTGATCCGGGGCAACCTTCCCGTCAGAGAGGCCGCTGAGTTATGCTGAATATGTGCGGGCGGGTCGCTACCGCGTCCCCTGGGAAAATTGACTATGGGAATATGTATAATGGTATTGTCGGGGCTTAATTAGCCGGTTAGACTCTCGAAACGAACATAAAAACAGTAAGATCGTGGCAAGCAGTGGCCTGTCTGGTGCTGCCAAGAGTTGGGAAGCGAGGTCAGTTGGTTCTTTCAGGAGTTTAAGCCTGAGAGTACCCATGAACCCGGAATTCGGAATTGTGTAGATTGTAACTTATTTTGGCGTAATGTAGCGCGTGGTTAGGGATTATTCAGGATTAACGCAATGGTCAATTGATGCGATCGCCACAGCCGGGGTTGAGGTACAGACCAGGTTGCGAGGGAATCATTTACATATTTTGTGCGAGGGACAGCCCTCTCCTCGAGAGACGGTGGTGGTGTCTCAATTCAAGATGGCTTTAGACCGCACGCCACTAGAATCCTTGCTGCCCCGCGATGCGCCGAAAATTTATAAGATATTTGTTTCGGGTCGCGAGACAGGTGCTAAACGCCCGGAGTGGACGGTTAAACTGGATTATCCGACTTCGGCTACAGTACACGCACTGCACCCTCGGTCAACAGGAGATCAGGGTCAGGGTGTGGGACTGCGTAAATGGTTGGGGGATATAGCCGATCGCACATTCATTGGCGATCGCCCATCTTCCTCAACGACTACTGTTTCTGACCAGCCCCGGGTCATCATTACCCCGGTTAATGACACGGAGGCGGAAAATCAGCAGCCACCAACTGACCTAGCTACCCCTCCCGATAGTCCGGTGGAACCAGCCCTAGTGGCAACCCCGGAAAATTTAGCCCGCCGGGGTAATCCTGATGCGATCGCCAGTATTCTGAGCGAAATCCTGGGTGGGTTGGGGGTCAGCGTCAAAGTCAGCATTCGCAACCAGAAAAGCGACAAATCAACCCTATGGAGATCTAAACGGCGGCGGTTATGGGTACTGTGTGAGTCAGCCTACAGCCCGGACCCTTCCCTATTAGCGGAACCTATAGCTAGTAGACTGCGGGAATTGCAACTGCAAGAGTTCCGCGATGCCTGCATTTTACTAAGGGTGGAAGGGGAAACTAAAGCGGATTGGATGCTACGGATTGACCTAACTCCCCCCGATCGCATTCTGAAAGATTGGGCGCGCTGGGGAGACTCTGAGGCGATCGCCATTCTGCTTAATCAAAAACTAGCGGCACTAGATATTGGACTTAGGGCGACTCTGAAAGAATCTACCCTACACCTGTTTTGTCACCAATTAGGAGATACGAAAAATCATCGTCGTCGCCTCTCCCCCCAGAAGGAAACCGTTGTCACCGCTTGTCGGGAAATTTTAAATGCGATCGGCCCCCAAGGTATTCGCGCCGCCACTATTTACGGCGTAGAAATCAGCCCCACAGGTAAAGAAGCCCAAAAGCCGACTTGGATTGATTGGCTAAATTTACCTGCTTTTGAACATCCCGACCTGCAAACCCCCACCCAGACCCTCGCCGCCCAAGGGGATATCGATGCGATTAAATTCCAAATTGAACGTCTGATTAACCCTGACCTAGAAACTAAACTCGCCACCGGGGGAATTAAAGTTCTGGCGTTACGCAAGGGGAAATTTATCCATGTGATGACAGAAGCGCCTACTTGTCCTTCTCAGTCTCGCGTCGCCCTCGTGATCGCTAGATTTTTACAAGCCCAAGGAATTGAAGGGGTGGAAGGAGTCCGCATCTATGGACGGCGGGCGGGTCAAAAACACCCCCTCTGGCGCTATGGTATTTCCTTAAAACCGACGGAGATAGATCAACCATTAACTGCTTCGGAAGATTTTATCGACTCAGAATTAACCGCCACGGCGGTGGGAGAACAGGTCGGACAGTTGGTATTTTCTCCGGCTATTAATGTTGATGGTGCAGATAGTGATTTGCCATCATCTCAGGTTTTATCAGCACTGCATCACCTGAGCGAAACCATTAGCCAAGTTTTGATGGCTTCTCAGTTATTTACCAGTAAAAACTGCCCAGATATTGTCGTTGAAAAAACCTCTCAGAGGTATCAGAAACGCGCTCTGGCTGTGGCTTGTGGGCTACTGGGATTGCTGATGGTTTGGCAGAGCGATCGCCTGGTGGGGAGTCTGCTTGATTCTATTGCTATGACTGCTATCTCTGCTGATATTTCGGAGGCGGAAACTGAAGGGGAACAAGTCCCTACCTTGACACAAGACCCCCCCACGGGTTGGCTATCGAGTTTACAGGTGTTGGCTGTGAGTGAAGGTGATGGGGTTTTTAATGACTCTGGTTTTACTTCCCGACCAGGAAAATCGGCGATCGCTGCTGCTTGTGATATTGATGATACTCAATGCCGTTTGTCGCAATTTGTTTACCCGACTTTCCGCAGCCAACAACTAGATGAACAGATTGTCCGCTATCAACAATATATCGCCACCCATAAAAGACCCCCAGATATACTAATTATCGGCAGTTCTCGCGCCTTGCGAGGCATTGATCCAGAGGTTTTGAGTAGGGGATTGGTAGCAGAAGGTCATCCGCCTTTACGGGTGTTTAATTTTGGCATAAATGGGGCAACAGTGCAAATTGTTGATTTAATTATTCGGCGGATTTTGCCCCCTGAACAATTGCCTCAGTTGATTATTTTAGCTGATGGGGTGCGGGCGCTAAATAGTGGTCGAGAAGACCGGACTTATCAGGCGATTTCTGCATCAGAAGCCTATCAACAAATTAGCCAAGGAACTTTTCAAATTGTCCCCCCAGATTCCTTTGAACCACCCCCAAATCTTCAGGAAACTTTGATAGCATTGACGGAAAATGCCCTAGACGGAAGGTGGGACCAACAGCAGTTTCAACAGGCTATTCAAGAACAAATTTCCCAGGTATCCCAAGCCTATAGACAGCGCGATCGCTTCAAGGCAGTTTTACAATCTATTGCTAATGGTCGCGCCTTTGCTACCCCGCCAACCCCCTCGGAACAACAGGAATTAGCCGAGGCAGAAACCGAGGAGGAAGCTAGATTTTTGCCCAATGGATTTTTGCCTTTATCGGTGCGCTTTGACCCGGAAATTTACTATCAAAATCATGCTAAGGTTTCCGGTTATTATGATAGCGATTATCAAAATTTTCAATTAGACGGCATTCAGACCCAATCTTTGAAGAATATAATCGCTTATACTCAATCATTTCGGATTCCTGTGGTATTTGTCAATATGCCACTAACTGATCATTATTTTGACCCGGTTCGCAGTGCCTATGAGGAGAAATTCCGTGAACACATGGAGAGGGTGGCTGCTGAAACGGGTTTGGTTTTTCTCGATTTGGGGTGGCGCTGGTCAGATAGTTATGACTATTTCTCTGACCCTAGTCATCTCAACCGCTATGGCGCGATCGCTGTGGCTGAATATTTGGCGACTCAAAAGGTGATTCCTTGGCCGGATAATGATATTATAGCTAATCCTAAACTATAATACACTCTAGTTGTAATGATGATGGCCTTAACTGAAAGTTTACAATTTCTTTTAGATGAAGCGACGGCGGAACAAAATGTGCCGGGGGGAGTTCTTTATGTGGCAACCCCTGAAGGCAAATATGAGATAGCATCGGGTTTTTCTTATGTTACCAAACGCCATAAAGTCCAGCGTCGCGATCGCTTTCGGATTGGTGGTATTAGTCAGGTTTTTGTGGCTACGGTGGTTTTACAATTATACCAAAATCGTAGCCTTGATTTAGAAGATAATTTGACGAAATGGCTGGATCAGGAAATCTGCGATCGCCTTGAAAATAGCGATAAAATTACCATTCGACAATTGCTTAATCATAGCAGCGGTTTAGATGATTACCTGGAAACTGATGAGTTTCAACAAGCCGCTAGTCAACGGGAAAAAAATCAGTTTTTGACGGCTAAAGAGGCTATCTGTTTGGCAGATAATTTAGAATCTCTGGGGGTTCCTGGCGCGGGTCATTGTTACTCGAATACTAACTATATTTTGCTAGAGTTGATTGTGGAAGCAGTAACCGGAAATCCTCTGTATCAAGAAATGCGATCGCGGATTTTTGACCCCCTCGGTTTAAAGGATACCTTTACCGAATACCGCGAAACTCCCCCCCCGAAACACAAGAGTTGTCAAAATTGCATCAGTCCGGAAAAATTAGGCACTGGTTTAGGCGATCGTGGCTTAATTTCCAGTGCTTATGATGTGGGAAAATTTGCCGAAACCCTATTTATGACTGATGAACTCTTAAATGAGGATACCTTTGATCAAATGATTAATTGGTTTCCAGATAATGAGGGGGGTTTTTATGGCTTAGGAGTTAATAGTTGGGATGCTAAAGAATGGGGAGATGTTTGGGGATACACTGGGGGAATAGATGGTTATTCATCAGCCTTATGGCATCTTCCTGATGAGGAAATGACTATTGTAGTTTTGCTGGATGAAGATACTAATACCACTCCCGATTATATCATTGAGCGGGTTCTGGCAGTTATTCTTGAGGATGAATTTTAATCGACTGTAGTTAAGTAACCCTCTCCCCCAGCGAGGGGGTTCTGAAAACCATCTAATTATCTATGGTTGATTATTAATTACTTGTCCTCGACTGGTAAAAGCTAACCCCTGGGTTCCTGATACACCAATCATTACTGATTCCATTATCGGTTCAGAAACGGCGCTTTCTGATACCCATTCAACCAGAAAATTAGCACCAGAACCCCCGCTAGTATTGCTTTGTTCAATAAAAAACTCCATGCTGGCGAGAGGTGGCATTTTCAAGGCACTATCAAGGTAATTTTTAACCAAATTACCATCAGTATTGTAGTAACTCACAGAAGTGATAATGATGGGAGAATTTGGGTCTGTATTGCGAATACTAAGTGTACTGGCTAAATTATAAGCCTGTTGGGTGTTTCGGAAATAGATATGAGAGTAAACCGGAATATAAACAGTTTGTCCTGCTATAGCTTGAATTTCACTAATATCAATGGTTTGAGCCGCATCGGTAAATTTTTCGGTTGTAGTTGATTCTAACCCCGATTGTTGTTGACCTGTTATGGTACTTGGTTGGGGTGTACAGGCGACTAAAATCACCGCCAATATCGCCCCTATAAATATGTTGATTTTCATGATAATTTTACCCCGCAAATTGAGATTTTTAATTTTCCGACTCCGCCATTAAATCAAGTTTCTTAGCTAGAGGTGATAGGGATAGACCCTGAACCAGTAAAGATACAATCACCATAAAAAAGATGACATGAAAAATCTGATTAGCACCTTGAATACCAGCGGTTAAAGGAAAAGTTGCTAAAACAATGGGAACAGCCCCCCGTAAACCTACCCAAGAAACAAATAGTTTCTCTTTTATTGGCATCTTTACTAATGATAGACAAGAAAGGGTAGCAATGGGACGCGCCACGAAAATTAAAAATAAACCCATTGCTATTCCCACCGCAGCGATAGGAATAAGTTGGGACGGAATCACTAGCAATCCTAGGTTTAAGAACATGATAATTTGCATCAGCCAAGCTAGGGCTTCATAGAAACTAAAAATATTTTTTCCTGCACTAGGAAGGTGGGAATTGCCAACCACTAAACCTGCTATATAAGCAGCCAGAAAACCATTACCACCGACAACGGTACTTAAACCATAGGTCAGCAAAGTTAGAGCGAGTGTCATTACAGAATATAGCCCTTCAGCAGTTAAATTCATGCTACGAATGGCCCAAACTGTCCCCTTGCCCAAGCCATATCCCATCGCCAGGCCCATCAACATTTGCATAATCACCGATAGGATTAAAGACCACAATGAGAACTGCCCTTGTTCCAAGATTTGCACGATTTCAATAGTTAGTAAAGCGGCCATGGGGTCATTACTGCCAGATTCAAATTCTAGCAAAGGTTGCAGATTTCCCCGCAGACCTAAATTACCCGATCGCAAAATTGAAAATACGGCGGCTGCATCAGTAGAAGAAATAATCGCCCCTAACAATAATCCTTCAGTTAAATTAATTCCTCTTACGCCAATATTAAAGGTGGAAAAGGAACCCAGCATAAACCAAGCAAAAATCCCTAATAAAAGAGTGGTTAACCCGACTCCTACTGTAGCGAGAGTGAGTCCGGGAATTAACACGGGACGAATTTTCGCCCACTTAGTATCTAGTCCGCCGGAAAATAAAATAATAGTCAGCGCCATATCTCCGATAGTCCTGGTTAATTCGGGATTGTTATATTCAATAGCGCCTATACCTTCGGAACCCGTGACAATTCCAATCATTAGGAACAGTAGCAAACTAGGAACACCTAAGTGAATGGCAGCTTTACTAGCAATGACACTAGCTAACAGCAGGATAGCAATGGCAATAGATAAATATTCGATCGCAATCATCTAAAATTTCGGTTAAGGTTTGGCGGAAACTGCTAAATATATAGCAATCTTTTTGAAAAAAGACAAGGGAGGAATTTTCCTGGAGGTCTTTATGTCATATAATAGCTGCTAAGATAGTCCGACTGTGGAGATCAGTTGCAATGAACAACCATGATGTCATTCAGTGTAGCAGTGACAGTTGGGATTTTGCCATCAATCACCGCCCAACAACGGGTTTAAATGTTCACCCCACCGCCGATGATTTGATTTTATACTTAGCCCAGAAAGCGATTGAATTTCAGCTTCCCCCCCAGATTAACCGATTTAGTGACCTTTCGACACAGTGGCATGAGGAAATCGATCGCACTTTTGGTAGCTACCAGCAAGCCTGTGTGAGGGTTAACCAGCTTTTACTAGCCCTTCATCAACTTAGGGCGATCGCCCATTGTTGTCACCAAAGCCCCATTGGTAAAAAACTCCCCGCCGCGCTGTATGTGCATATTTCTGCCCTTAACCGCCTTGACCCGCTGCTGCGCCTGTATGAACATCTAGCCCGCCAAGCGCTTAACCCAGTTCCCCCCACAACTCTGATTAAATTTCATACGGATAAACCGATTATTTCTTATTTATTTTACCCAGATTTTGATACAGATGCTCACCCGGATTTAGCCACGAGTTATCAAGTGATAGTCCCTAGGGGTAGAGTAAATTTTTCTAACTATACTAACAGCAATAACCCGCCTATCCTACACCGTAAAGAAACTTTTGTGGCGGCGGACTATCCCCTTTATGACAGTTTTTACCAATTAACCCAGATGGAGGAAAAGCTAGGATTGTTGAGTAAAAAAACTCGACTTTATAGCAGTATTGGAACCCGCCAAGGTTGGTTAAATCATCTGGTTAGATGTGGTGTGGCGATTCAGGATCATCAGGTGGTGTATCTGTCTGATCAGGAATGGGAAACAGCTACGATTACTCCTCGCATTGAACGCCACAAAGCTGCGATAATTCGGAAAAGTTTATCTCGCCCTGTACGCCTGGCGCTGGAAGCGGGATTATTTCGGGAAAATAGCAGTTTCTTTGATTATGGTTGTGGTTATGGAGGTGATTTAAAACAAATAAGCGATCGCGGTTATTTATCAGCAGGTTGGGACCCTTACTATTCCCCAGAAACTGCCCAAATTGTATCGGAAATTGTGAATCTGGGTTATGTGATTAATGTGATTGAATGTCAGGTGGAAAGACGGGAAGCATTAATTCGGTCCTGGGAGTTAACGGAAAGGGTGTTAATTGTGGCAGCGCAAATTTTGATTGATGATTGCGATCGTGGTATTATTGCTTATGGAGATGGGGTGATTACTAATCGCAATACTTTTCAAAAGTATTACCAGCAAGAGGAGTTGAAAATCTATATTGATCAGGTTTTGAATGTGGATTCAATCCCGATTGATTTGGGTGTTTATTTGGTATTTAGAGATGAATCAGAAGCTGAGAATTTTCGCGCCTCCCGATTTCGATCGCGAGTTTCTTCTCCCCGCATTTGTGTCCAGGTTAAGCGTTTTGAAGAATATCAAGAACTCCTGCAACCTTTGATAGAGTTTTTGTGCGATCGCGGTCGGCTTCCGGTGGGGTCAGAACTGCCACAAACTTCCGAAATTGAGGCAGAATTTGGAACTATTAAACGCGCTTTTAAGGTAATTATGCAAGCCACTAACTCACAAGAATGGGAAAAAGTAGCAGATCGTCGTCGCCAAGATTTGCTGGTTTATCTAGCCCTCAGTCAGTTTGGAAAACGTCCGAAATTGTCGGATTTATCTGCACAGGTCAAAAATGACATTAAAGGGTTATTTGGTAGCTATAAGAAGGCTTGTGCTTTGGCTGATGTCATGCTTTATAGTATGGGGAACCCTGATATAATTGCTGAATGCTGTTATCATAGCGAAATAGGTCAGAAGCGCCCAAACTCCCTTTGGGTTCATATTAGCGCCCTAGAGAAACTCGACCCCCTGTTAAGGGTGTATGAGGGTTGCGCCCATCAGACGATTGGACGCTTAGAAGGAACAACGTTGATTAAATTTCATATTAAAACGCCGAAAATAACCTATTTATTTTATCCTGATTTTGATACTAATCCTCATCCGGTCCTACAAACCAAAATGGCGATCGACCTGCGAGATCTCCAGGTCAGTTATCGAAGTTATCAGGGTGCTAATGCTCCGATTCTTTATGCTAAGGAAGCCTTCGTTACCCCAGACTATCCCTCGTATGAAAAGTTTGCTAAACTTACCTGTCAGGAACAAGACTGGGGGCTTCTGGATGACAAATCAGCTATTCAAACCCTCGGAGGTTGGTTAAAATGTCTGGAGGAACACTGCGCGGAAATTCGAGGACATAGAGTTTATTGGCGATCGGATGCTGATCCTTATCAGGTTAAACTGATGAAATCAGCCCGCCGAAATCGTCGCCCAAAATCCCAATCTGTGGACGACCATACCGGAACAGAAAACCAGGAAACCACACCCAGTGAGGAGTAATTCATTATCATCTTAAACCTCTCCATAGTAGCATATTTTTGTGTTTTTTAACCTGCCACGACTCATTGATGATATTGATATTAACGACCCGGACAATTGCCCTTTAATTTTAACTAACTAGGAGATAAAAGCCAGATGAATGCTGAAACATTACTAGCATCTTATGCTCAAGGGGAGCGAGATTTTCACAAGGCTATTTTAATTGGCGCTCAACTTCAAGGGGCTGATCTTAATAGCATTAATCTGAATAAAACTAATTTGATGAATGCTACTCTTACTCAAGCGAATTTAAGTCTAGCAGAAATGATAAAAGCTAATTTAATTAATGCGGATATGGGTCATGCTAATCTCCGGGGTGCAGATTTGACCAAAGCCTATTTGAATGGGGCTAATTTGATGGGGGCTTCTTTGAATAAGGCTAAACTATTTAGTACCAGTATGGGTGGTGTCAATTTAATTTATGCCCAGCTAATTGGCGCGGATCTCAGACAGGCTAACTTAACTCAAAGCAAACTGATTGGGGCTAATCTGAGTAATGCTAACCTGCAAGATGCACAACTAAATAATACTAATCTGATTGGTGCAGATATACGTGGTTCTATGTTACTCAATGTTGATTTTAGGGGGGCTAATTTGAGTAGTACTTTAATTAATGATGACACTCAGTTAGACCCTAAGTGGCGTGTGATTTGGAAAATTTCTAATCATGGGGGTCAAAAACATGATTTAACTAATGCTGATTTGACGGAAGCTAATTTAATTGGGGTGAATTTGAAAGAGGCTAATCTCAAGGGCGCAGATTTGCGAGGGGCTAATTTGAGTGGCGCTTTTTTGACTAATGCTCAAGTAGAAGGCGCTCAATTTAAAGGGGCGATTGGACTTTCGGAAAATGCCAAGTTTGACCTGAAAATTCGGGGGGCAATTGTTGATTAAATCAACTCATAAAAAGCGGGTTTTTGAGTTTATTTATTGGCTGTAAATAGCGGTAAATAGCACCAATAAACCCGCCCCTAAAGTCTGGTTTTGGTCACTGAATGTAGTTCATTTCGTAGCCAAATTTGTTAGGGTCAACTTCGTTTAAATTCAAATCTCCTAACCCATATTCAGCCCAGCGACGTTCCACCATTTTAGCGACATCTGGATCAGATTCTAAGGCTTCCCCCCATTCGTGTTCGGTTTCTGGGGGGATTTTGGTGGTCGCATCAATACCCATCCTTCCCCCTAAACCAATTTTTTCACTCGCAAAATCTAAACTATCAAAGGGGGTATGGGGGAGAATAAATACATCCCTTGATGGGTCAACTTTTGAGGCGATCGCCCATACTACTTGGCGCGGATCGCGGATATTAATATTTCGATCCACCACGATCACAAATTTGGTATAGGTAAACTGCGGTAAAGCACTCCAAAAGGCTAAAGCAGCGCGGCGCGCTTGTCCGGGATAAGCCTTATCAATGGAAATAATTGCGGCTTTGTAGCTGAGGGCTTCCATTGGTAAAAAGAAATCACAAATTTCTGATACCTGCTGGCGCAGAATAGGAGTATAAATCCGATTAAGGGCGATCGCCATCATCGCCTCTTCTTTGGGTGGTCGTCCGCTAAAAGTAGTTAAATAAATAGGATCATGGCGGTGGGTGACACAGTGAAACCTAATCAGTGGCGAATCTTCGACACCCCCATAATAACCCATGTGATCACCAAAGGGTCCATCGGGTAGCACTTCCCCTGGGGTGATAGTTCCTTCTAGGACAAATTCTGAATCTGCGGGAACTTCTAAATCCACCGTTTTACACTTAGCCAATTGTACCCCAGAACCCCCATATAATCCCGCAAATAACCATTCAGATAAATCTACGGGAATGGGAGTAGCCGCCGCCATGATAATCAGCGGATCAACACCTAGGGCGATCGCAATTTCTAACTTTTTACCATTTTCCGCCGCCTTCCGCAGATGTCTCGCGCCACCACGCACGGATAACCAGTGAACAGTCATGGTATTATGAGACTGTAATTGTAAGCGATATACACCTACATTAGGAGTTCCGGTTTCACAATCTTTAGTGATTACCAATCCTAAAGTAATAATTTTTCCCGCATCACCAGAATAAGGGCGAATCATGGGAATTTTAGTTAAATCTACCTCTTCTCCCTCAATCACCACCTCCTGACAGGGAGGAAACCAATTCCGCCCAGGTTTGGCTTTCACCACATCAAATAAAACCTTACCAAAATCTATCGCCTGGGAGATTTTTTTCGGTGGTTTAGGTTGCTGTAACATCCCCAGTTTTTTACCTAATTCTTCTAACTCCTGGGGCTGTTCCATATTCATCGCCCAACAGACCCTTTGTTCGGTCCCCAACAGGTTCACGGCTACCGGGTAAGCGGCACCTTTGACATTTTCAAATAACAGCCCAGGACCGCCACACTGTAGCATTCGGTTGGAAATTTCGGCAATTTCTAAATCCGGGTCTACCAGGGCGCTAATTCTTCGTAACTGTCCCCGTTCTTCTAATATTTTCAAAAATCCCCGCAGATCTCGTGCCATGATTTTTACAGTTTTTCAATTAACTGTTTTCTATTGTGACATAATCCTGTTAATCATGGTACTTATCAAACCTCAATTATGGTGCGATCGAACCATTATTGCCTCACTGTTCCCTCAACGGGAAATCACTATCCACGGAGTCCCGGACAGCCAGAGTCCCTGGCTCAGATGATTATAACCCTTAGATGTCCGTAGGTTTGCTGATGATCCTATCCCCTGATTATACCCAAGTATGATATCATTATCAACGTCAGGGGTATAATCTTGTTGGGGTGCGTGATTAGACCCCAAAAGAGGAGTAGTTAAGCCATTAGTCGGATGGGGGATCATAGTTATTGACGATGATCCACCCGATCGCCATCCTCCATGCTAATCTAAAGAATAGAGAACAAATTTTGACGGTTTGTGTAGGGGTATGCCCCATAAGTCGCTCGTGCCACAGACGAATAATGGAACTACGGCGGTTAATCAGATCAGTAACCTGATCTATCAGACCGTTGTGTCGTTTCAACAACAGCACCCGGAGTGCTTACATATCCGCTATCAGAGTGTTTCCTGGGAACAACCTGAGTATAAAACTAAACTGTTAGCTAAATTGAATCACGGGTTGGGTCAAGCGCCTAACCCCGAAGTATTGCTATCTTGGGTGAGATCTTATCTGAGATCTCTGCTAAATTCAGAAGCGATCGCTACTAATACCTTTAATCAACTCAAGCCTAAACTTCAGCAACTCCTCAATTACGATAAAAACCAACATCTAAATGCTTCGATTCCTAACTTAAATGGTAATGGAATGATTGATAAAGGAGCGAGTATTCTACTACTTGATGCGGAAAATATTCAGCTAAACGCTGACGCCGAAAAGTTTTTAGAAAAAATCTGTCATTATCCTTTACAAATTAGGGTGGCTTTTGCGAACTGGCGCAGTTTAGGCAAAAAAGATGCCGAGTTTCATCAACGAGGCTATCAGTTGATTCATGTACCCGCAGGAAAGGATAGCGCGGATTTCAAAATGGCAACGGTGGGGTCATCAATTTTTGTACACTATCCTACGGCGCGAGAAGTGCTGGTTTGCTCATCAGATCAAGCCTTAATTCATCTCTGTAATACTTTACAATCTCACGGTTTGACTGTTTATCATGTCCGCAAAGATCAAGACCAAATTGTGGTATTTAATAGTCAAAATGGCACGACTCAAAAATATTCCTTATCATCGTCCAAAAAAGTTATTCCCAAAGTGGAAGAATTGCTGCAACAATTGCAAGAGTTAATTGTGGCTGAACAAAAGCGCACTAATTGCTATTGGATTAAGCTAACCAAAATATCTAGCCTTTATCATCATCAACATAAATTGACTTTGAGCCAGGTAATTGCTGAACACTTTATTGATTTTAAAGTCCAGGATATTTTTCTCAAAAACCCTCTGATTTTTGCGGTACATAAAATCTCAGATCAATCTCAAATTTATGTAACTTTATTTAATGAAAATTTCACGATTTCTACGGATAGCTTACCACCCAAGACTGCCCATAAAAATAAATCAAACACTACACCGACACCAATCAAATCCACCGATGATTTAGAAAATGCGTTAGTTAGTATTATCAAAGAAATAACTAAAAAATCCCCTAATTCTTTAGTGGATGTCTCAATTTTAGCGAGTAATTTTATGACCAAATATCATGTACCTATCAATAAGTTACTTCGCCAATTGAATCATAGCAAAAAATTACCCAATTTTTTGGAGTCTTGCGGTTCCTTTCACCTCAAACAAACCTCCAGAGGTTGGCAGGTTGGTTTATTAAATCCGAACTGAGTTAATTTACCCACGATCGCCTGTCTGTATCTCTTATACTAAAAGGTGGATTGTCTCAATTATGGCCAAATTGTCATCACTAATTTATGGAGTTCGACCACATTCATATCTATGTTGAGGATGCCATAGTATCTCGCAACTGGTTTATCGACAAATTCGGATTTGAGGAGGTGGGACAAAACATCAATGATCACGATCATACAATCACCATGGCCAATGGTCCGATTTATATCCTCCTGTCCTCACCCCGCCACCCACAGAGTCCGGTGGCGAACTTTCTCCGCCAACACCCCCCCGGAATTGCTGATATAGCCTTTCGGGTAGACAATTTATCCGAAACAATAGATCGCGCTATTTCTGGCGGCGCAAAACTTCTGCAACCCGTACAAAGCCATGATAGTGCGATCGCTGCTAGTCAATGGGGAATTATTTCCGGTTGGGGTTCCTTGCAACATTCCCTGATTGAAGTTAAGGCTATTTCCCCCTATAAATGGCTTCCCGGCTGTCAATACCCAATTAAACTAAAGCGATCGCCGATTCATTTAACAGCCATTGATCATGTCGTCTTAAATGTCGAAGTAGGTGATCTCAATGTTGCGGCAAACTGGTACAATTCTGTTTTAGGACTCAACCCCGAACAAAGTTTTAACATTCAAACTGATTACTCTGGCTTATACAGTCAGGTGATGACATCCCCCCAAGGAAAAATTAAATTTCCCATCAATGAACCCGCCTCCCCAAATTCCCAGATTCAAGAATTTTTGAATTTTAACCGAGGTTCAGGAATACAACATATTGCACTGACGACAACCAACATTATTGAAACCGTTGGTTTTCTCAAAAATCAGGGTTTACAATTCTTATCAATTCCCGAAAATTATTATGATACAATCGAGGCTAGGGGAGCTGCTTGCCGACTACAGCAAGATTGGGAACTCGTCAAAAAAAATCAAATTTTAGTAGACTGGCATCCTTCAAATTCAGCATCAATGCTGTTGCAAATTTTCACCCATCCAATTTTTAATCAACCCACTTTTTTCTGGGAATTAATAGAACGTCGTCAGTCAGCACAAGGATTTGGTGAAGGCAATTTTCAGGCTCTTTTTGAAGCGATAGAAAGGCAACAGATAGACCGTAGTTAACCACCCTCAAAACCGCCTATTTATGCTCATACTTAGGAAAATATAATGACTGAACTACGACAAAACTTAATCACTAGAGACTGGGTAATTATTGCCTCAGAAAGGTCTAAAAGACCCCATGAATTTGCGCCCCCCTTGTCTAAACTAGAACCCTTACCTACCTACCGAGATGACTGTCCATTTTGTCCCGGAAATGAACATCTAACCGGAACTCAAGAGTGTTTACGACTGGCTGATAATGGTGGTTGGCGAGTGAGAGTAGTAGGGAATAAATATCCGGCTCTCTCTGATGTTGGTCAACGAGTTCGTCATGGTGAAGGTATCTTTAAATCCCTGTCGGGAGTGGGATATCATGAAGTAGTAATCGAACACCCTCGCCACGATTTAAATATTGCTTTGATGGATATTAAAGACATTAGCAATATTCTCCGGGTCTATCGCCAACGCTATGGCGAACTACGAAAAGACCCTAGAGTTGAAACCATCATTATTTTTAAAAACCACGGAGGAAGTGCTGGGACTTCTTTAGAACATCCTCACTCCCAAATTGCAGCCCTTCCTATTGTTCCCTATCAATGGCGCGATCGCGCTAGAGAAGCAGTCCGCTACTACGATGATACGGGAGAATGTCTTTTTTGTCGCACCCTAAAAGACGAACTCAAAGCAGGCGATCGCATTATTTACGCAGGGGAGCATTTTGCCGCATTTATTCCCTACGCGGCGCTTTCCCCCTTTCATACATGGGTTTTTCCCCGTAATCATGCTTCTTCCTTTGATGAAATTACGGATTTAGAAATAGAGGATTTAGCCCAAACCCTCAAAGTAGTAATGTCTCAATTTTATTTTGGTTTAAACAACCCCGATTTTAACTATACCATTCGTTCCATACCCACGGCTGAACAGCGCACGGATTATTTCCATTGGTATATTGCCATCATTCCCCGCGTTTCCTTAACCGCCGGCTTTGAACTGGGAAGCGGAATGTATATTAATACATCTGTTCCCGAAGAAAGCGCTGAATTTTTACGCTCTGTCAAAATTCCCTCTAGTATTTGAAAGATTGCTGTGGGCTGGTTCTGAGGGCCGCCTACAGGAGCAAAAAAAAGCGACCCAAGAGGCCGCTTATATCTGATGAAAACCGCGTTCTGAATTGTTAGCCTTGTTTTAGACACTAATCCAGTGAGATACTACGAAAGATGAGTGAGCTTTGATGCTCAAAATAGGTAAGTGTTATATATGATCCCAAGTTTTCCCAGATTTGGCAGTGATCGCGATCAAATAAATCAGTGAATTTACTGATGGAAATTGGTGATGGGTTTCATACCCTAAGTGCGATCGCCTCATGGTTAAAGTTGTGTTCCAGATCACATCTTCCGTCAAGCCAAGGATTTAGTTAATAGGCTCGGTATTGCCACCCCTTACCCAACCGGTGCGACCTTCATCAGTGGCGGCGCGAACCCGCTGCCATTGTCTATCCTGGCTATCTTCCAAAACGATAACCTCTTCCTGATATCCGACCCCACCGACCCGGTTAGCATCAAGGCTAGGACTATCCCTGATAATTAACCCAATGGGTTGAACCACGATCGCCCGATAGGTCCCCTCCTCTAATTGTGGCTCAGGTTCAGGCTCAGGCTCAGGAGTAGGTTCAGGAGTAGGGGTGCTGGCTGTTTCAACCACCACTGGTTGATCAGTAGCAAAAGTCGGTCGTTGGGGGAGTTCCGTCAACCTAGCGGCAAAGTACAAAGCGGCGGCCAGAGTTGCGCCCGCCAAAATCAAGATAGCTAGGAACACACCGACTAAAAACTTAAAGATGCCATAAAGACTCATAGTATTTTGGGAAACATTTATTATCTGATCGCGATCGCCAAAAACAATCGGCTCAATGAAACCTGATGATAGCGAACATTGGAACCACATCAAGGCGAGCCACAAATTAAATAACCTAGTCCCCGTCTAAAATAGCTTATTGAGGCTATCTTGTCGGGAAGCCAATCTAGCCTTACCCGCCGCCGCCCAATCCTGTAAAAATTGAATCTGATCGCGAGCAGTACGAGCCAGAGGTATCATTTGACTGGCGGCTTCCAGTATATCCTCAGTGGTGAAATCACGATTTTGACTGAAACCAATGTGCATAGCTTCAATCAAAGTTTGCTCAATTTCCGCCCCAGAGAAATCCGGCGTTTCATAAGCTAGGCGATCGATATCGTAATTTTTGAGACCTTGGGGGCGCAATTTAGTTAGGTGTACCTCAAAAATCGCTTTCCGCTCATCTTGGTTAGGCAAACCCACAAAAAATATCTCATCAAATCTACCCTTACGCAGAACTTCTGGCGGTAAAGATTGGATATTATTAGCAGTAGCCACGACAAAAACCGGAGAAGTTTTTTCAGCCAACCAAGTGATCACAGTGCCAAATACCCGGCTAGTTGTACCGGCATCCCCTTTACCATCAACCCCCGCAAAGGCTTTATCTATTTCATCAATCCATAGGACACAGGGAGCGAGAGCCTCTGCTAACTGAATCATTTGGCGAGTCCGAGATTCCGACTCCCCTACCAGTCCCGCAAACAACCGCCCCACATCTAAACGTAATAAGGGTAAATGCCAATGGTGAGCGATCGCCTTAGCCGTCAGAGATTTACCCGTCCCCTGAATCCCCACCAGTAGCAAACCACGGGGATAGGGCAATCCATACTGTCGCGCCCGTTCCGAAAAAGCGCCGCCCCGCCGCAGTAGCCAATCTTTGAGGTTATCGAGTCCGCCAATATCAGATATATTTTCCTTGGCGGGGTAGAAATCCAAAATTTGAGTTTGGCGAATAGTTTGGCGTTTCTCTTCCAAAATCAGCTCTATATCACTGGGTTGTAGTTCCCCATGATTAGCGATCGCCTTAGCCAAAATCCGGCGAATGCGCTCCAGAGACAGACCCTGAAACGAGCGCACCATTTCATCTAACAGACGTGGCTCTGGGGTTTTTCCCGTTGCCATCAATAGGCTTTCCACCGATTTAGCAATAGTGAGGCGATCGGGCAATGGAAATTCCAGAATCGTGATCACTTCGCTGAGGTCTTCAGCAATAGTAACTTGGGGGGAAATAATCACCAAATTTTTCGGTTGAGACTTGAGGCGACGCGCCAGATTACGGATTTTACGAGAAATGGAAATATCATCTAAAAACCGATGAAAGTCCCGCAAAATAAAAATCGCCGGTGTCGTGTCCGGCACTTTTTCCACAAACTCCAAGGCGAGGAGGGGGTTACGAACTGCAAATCCCATATCATTAGGATTTCCCTCGTTGTAACCTTCTACAAAATCCCACACATAAACTGCTCGATTTCCTTGGTTCAAACCTACCTGCTTGATAGTTAACTCAAGGCGCTCCTCCTCTAATGTGGGAATATAAATCACCGGATAGCGCGATCGCAGTAATAATTCAAACTCCTGGTTAAATTGGCTCATGGCTTTTTTATCCAGATAATTGTTTTTTTAACGCTTCCAAGGCTGCCCAGCGGTGATCTATCGCTGAATCTACTGATTCCGAAACCTCAGTCGGGGCCGTAGGTACTTGACACATCGTGTCACACAGTTGACGACCTGGTAATTCCAAACACAACTGCTGATAAAACCAATCCGTAGGAGAAAAATGCCCTTGAGGGTCTAGGGTTTCCACCAAATCCTCAAAAGCCACCTCCACCTCTTCAGCGATCTGGTAATCAGATGATTTTTCTAACCAGATCGCCTCACTCGTCAGAATTTTCAAGCGGTGGTTGTACTGTTTCAGACAGCGATCGCAAGTCAAAGTTACAATCGTCTCCGCACGACCCTGGACATCCAAAAATGTCGTCTTATGACTAACTCGCATATACCCTCGCACCGGAGTCAGGGTATCCAAACCCGGGATAAACTCCTCAAACTGAAACTCCACCGTCCGCTGATGTGCATTAAGCAAATGAGGGATGTAAATAGCATCCATAATCTTGTGGCCGTCGCTTATTGTGCCAAAATGTTTGTCAGGCTTTCACTTTAATCACTAGACGGCGATCGGGTTCACTCCCCTGACTATAAGTTTCCACACCCTCACTATCCTTGAGAATATTATGGATTAGCCGTCGTTCCACCGAAGATAGGGACTTAATTTCCAACTCTATCCCCGTTTGTCGCACCTGACTCGCCGCATTTTCCGCCAAAGATCTTAACTCTTGGTAGCGGCGGGCGCGATACCCATTTAGCTCCACAGTATAAGCCACTTTTTCACCGTTGTCTTTCCCCAAATTCAGAATCGTATTAACCAAATACTGAATCGAATCGAGTCCCTCACCACCATCACCAATCAGATTTTTAGCCTGTTCAGGGGATATATTGGGACTTTGAATGGTTAACCAGTAGGAGTCTTCCTCCTCTGTAGGGACAACATTACCCGAAATATCTCCGAGTTTTAGGAGTTCCTCTATCCACTCCTGACCTCGACTAATTTGAGTCTTGTCCATTGCTTAGTTTATGCCTTCTTCTTAGAATGTCCGCCTGGTTCAAAAGGAAGTGAAGCACGTCCACTTTCACCTGGTTTCTTGTCTTTTTTGTCTTTTTTGCCGGTTTGTCTCTCCGACTCCTCCACAATTTTCTGGAGATTTTCCGGTAAAGGTTCTCGCGACAAGATAAACGCCTGACCTGTTTGGAAAATATTAGCAATCAGCATATACAGTAAAACACCAGCCGGTAGTGGGAAGAAGAAAAACATCCCCGTAAATAAAACTGGCGTGATTTTGTTAACCGTATCTTGTTGAGGATTACCCGAACTACCTTGATTTTGACCAGAGAGGACCTGGTTAATATACAAACTAATCCCGAATCCCAAAATCATCCCCACTATATCCCAGTGGATATTACCATCATCATCAAAAGCTCCTACCCGTCCCAAGGCATCAATAAACAAAAATCCCTTATCAGCAGCAATTCCTTTCAGGCTGGCTTGGATTGTCACTTCACCCGGTTTGACAGCTACCAAATTCCCTTCATCATCAATCTGAACCTTATCTTCCCCTTTAGTTACCATCCAATGGGGTTTAACTTTGGGATTTTCGTAACTATCCAGCTTTGACTGTAGACTTTCCCCTTGTGCTGTTTGAAATTTCACCTGGGTTTTTTGTCCCACTGCCAAATTATTACCAGTATCAATCAACGCCTGTACGGAAGAGTGAACACCATCTGCTACATAAACATTCTGAGCCTTACTCTTATATATTTGCGGTTGAATTTGCTCAATTTGTTCTTGGGGAAAAATTTGCAGGTCAATGGCGTAGTTAACATCCGAGAAGGGTGATCCTCGCAGGGTAGCAAACAAAGCAAATAGAATTGGCATCTGTAGCAGTAGTGGAAAGCAACCCGCCAGAGGATTACCCAATTCCTTATATACTCTGCTCATCTCTTCGCGTTGTTTCACCGGGTCATCTTTATAGAGCTTTTGGATTTTGTCCACTCGCTCTTTCATCAGCGGTTGTGTCACCTTCATCCGCCGCATATTCCGAATTGACCCGGCATTCAGCGGATATAGTGCAAAACGAATCACCAGAGTTAAGGCTACGATCGCCAAACCGTAACTAGGGACGATCCCGTAGAAAAAATCCAGGATCGGTAACATCAAATTGTTGGAAAGAAACCCAATACCAAAGTCCATGCGTCAAGAGTTAACCTAGCTGCTTGATTTTTTATACAAATTTTAACAATTAAGTTCCCAGGGTGGAACTTTTTTGCGCCATCTGATTGAATCTATATTTCCTGATTGTCTATGACCACAAGGAAATATAATCAACCACTATGGGTGAATTTTAAGTTACTGACCGATCACACCCGGCGATCTTCCCTGTTTTTGAGCAATTTTTTCACTAATGTAGTCGTAAAGCTCTCTAAATCTCGGTAAAGCTCTTAGTTCCAGACGGTTGCCATTTTTCAGGGTTAGCACCATATCTCCCCAGGCTCCGAATCCCCTAGGCACTTTGGCGACACTCACAATTTCTGAGTACACCACATCAGTGCGATCGCGTCCCATCCATCCTCCAATCACAGAAACCCGGCGGTTAGTAATACGATAACGCAGCCACAGTGCGCGGACCACTGCTCCCACAGTCAAAGGCAAGCCGATAATCGTAAATCCGATCAGTAAATTTATAATCAGATCACCAATATGGGGCCCACCTTCATAAAAGCTCTCCTCCCGAATGCCCATGTAAAACCTCTGCTTGTACTAACAACTTTTCTAATTCTCGCAGAATTTCTGCATAATTGCACTCGATCGCCGTTGGCTTGACCACAATCACCACATCCCAACCTGGCGAGATTGTTGGTAATAACTGTCGCAGTCCCGCTCTAATTTGTCGTTTGAGCAGATTTCGTCGCACCGCACGCTTGCTAACCTTCTGACTGATAGAAATACCAAACCTACTCGCGGGGACCCCTGCATCCATCTCAGGCGGAACTAACCGTTTTAATGCTCTCAGGGTTAAATGAGCAGTTTTACGATGTAGTCCCCTAGTATAGACTGCCTTAAAATCTTTGGGAGCGCGCAGTCGATTTACTTGAGGCAACATTTTGATTTGATCAGTTATAGCAGTGGATACCTAGACCAGCGAGGGCGCATCACCCGGCGGGAATAGAAGCTAGGGCTCATATCAATCGCCAAGCGTGAGCCCATCGCTTGCGTATCAGGGTTATGACCACTGCTTTGACACTCCCCCAAATCCATTGAAAGTCTGCCACCAGTGAAACGGATATCCCTTAAACAGATAACCGTGACCGTCCTTTTTTCCGGCGAGACCTAATCACCGCACGACCATTTCTCGTCCGCATCCGTACCCGAAACCCAGATACTCTCTTTTTCTTACGGCTAGTTCCTTTGAGTGTTTGTTGAGCCATTTGCCTATCCTCCCACAATCAGTGTTAAAATCACAATCTCTAATTGTAGCACATACACTGATACATTTACGCGGCATTTTTCCGGTTGTTCCCGGACAATGCAACGATAGCACTATTACCCGTTAAGGTAACAGAGGCGGTATCCCGCAAAGCTTTTAGAAAGATTCCAAAAGCACCGTTCCAGTCCCGTGGTAGAGTGAACCCGCACTCCCGACATCGGAACACTTTTGAGCCACCTAGCTGGGAATGGACATGACCACAGTGAGTACAGGTTTTGCTGGTGTATTCTTCGGTCACATCTACAACTGTTCAGTTATTTCCCCTTGATGTCTCAGGGTTAGTTTGAATCGATAATGCGCCCATTTCAGCATGGCGCGGGCAGTCTTAGACCTGATTAGACGCTTCACCTTGGCAACCATATTGGAAGTCTCGAAGGTGGGCCAAAAAATCAGGCTGTGTTATGGGATGGCCAGGGATGCGACCCAATCAACCAAGGGGTTGAAGTCCTCACCGGGTAGTCCCCACGCCCATTTCAGCTCTATTTCATACCCGAAGGTCTCGCACCATACTTGGTATTATACCGTATGGCCGTCAAATGTTAACCTAATTTGAGATTAAATCATGCTCCAGAAAACCTGACAGCCAGTTGGTTGAGCGATAATCAACTCAACCGCCCCAGCATCTGTTAATCAATACTGAGGACCCAAGTACCAACATAGCGTAACAGAGGCACATCACCGGGGCTGCGAACATTAGCATTAAAGTGGAACATCCCGCCAAAAGTAGGATTTCTGACGTTTGACATCACAATTTCTAAAGACTGTCCGGCTGGGATGGGTTCTTCTGGATAGATTTCAATAAAATTGTTTTCGGCATCCCAGATTACCTCCTCTAGGGGAATTGACTGATCACCGATACGAACCTCAATGCGATCGGGGTCAAATCTACCCTCGAAATGCTCAGGATACGAAATCGAGATCAAAGCCACAGCCATATTTAACTTCCTAGACGGAATTCTTAATCTGTAGCGGTCCCAGCGACCAGAGCGGCCACTTTGTAGAAAGAAATTGAGCAAATTCGCCCTTTCCGGTCCACCAAACAAAGTCACACCAGGACCTGATTGCGCCATAACCAGAGTCGGAAAAGCTCCCAACAAAAAGCCAGTCAGTGTCAAACCAGAAACTAGAGAACGGATTTTCATTGATACAAACTCCTGCGATAAGTGTAACGGCGGTAACAATTTGACTTATGGTTAAAGGATTATTTTCGAAATAAAGACAAACTAAAGATATCAATCAATGGGAACAACTACGATTATGATGTCAAACTAGACACTCATTCTGACACAATCATCATCATTGTGTCGAGTTGCTGTGGTAGCAGTGATTAGCCTGTTGTAGCAAAGGTTGCACATTTTGATTGATTAGCTACTTCAACCTAGACGGCCAGCTAGGTGGGGTGCTGTCAGATTTAGTGGTTGTCATCAAAAAATGACAAATGTTCTGATATGACGCGCTTTCCCAAGGCAGATCAAATTTCGATCGCTATCATAGAATCCTGTAGGGACGGGTTTCGCTCGTCACTAATCAATTGCCACAAACAAATAGGAGTGCTAAACCCGAAAGGAGCATGATTTAATCTCAAATTAGGTTAATATTTTAGGGCAATACGGTATAATAAGCGAGAAGAGTTGAGGATAAACCTATTGCCAAATATGTCAAACCCAAGGAAGCCGCCCAAATCCTTGGAGTCCATGAAAGAACACTCCGCAGATGGGACGAAAATGGCTCAATCGAGACCATCAGAACCCCCGCTGGGCAACGACGATACAACGTTGAGTCATATACTGCTGCCAAATCAGGCAGTGACAAACGCAAAGTCGTTATCTATGCCAGAGTTAGTAGCCGCGCCCAGCAGTCCGACCTCAACCGACAGGTGGCCGCACTGTCCAACCTCTACCCCGAAGCAGAAGTCGTCTCAGAAATCGGAGGCGGGCTCGACTTCAAGGGAAAGAAAATGCTGGCCTTACTGGGACATCATTTGTCAGGAGATGTCGGCATGGTTGTCGTTGCCCACCCAGACCGATTGGCAATATGGGGATTTGACTTGTTTCGATGGCTCTGTGAGCAAAACAGGTGCTCACTCATGGTTCTCAACGAGACAAGTCTCAGTCCAGAACCAGAAATGGTTGAGGACATCCTCGCCATCCTCCACTGCTTTAGCTCCAGATTATACGGACGGAGTAAATACAAAACTCAGGTCAAAGAAGATCCGGATTTACCCCAGCCCCGAGCTAAATCAAGTCTGGCGCAAATGGTTGGCCGCTTGTCGGTATTGCTACAACCAAGCAATTGCATTATCCCGGAGTGGTAAACGACTAAGCAAGTTAAAGTTACGCAATAAAGTGATGCAGAGTGACTTACCCGAATGGGTCAAAGAAACACCCTGCCACATTCGGCAAAATGCCATCTTTGATGCCTATCAGGCTTTGACCGCTAGTCCTGATGCAAGGTTTAGAAGTTGTCGTGACAGCTCTCAAGGGATTAAGTTCAATAATACTAATTTCTCTTCAGGGAGTTGGTATCCAAGACTAACGAAAGGATTAACTTTCATGGTTTCCGAACCCATCCCTAAAACTTGCGGGCAAGGGACTCAATTAGTCTTTGCCAAGGGGCGGTGGTTTGCGGTGTTTCCTGAACCAGTTGCCGTTACCCCAACTGACGCTACTGGCGTGATTGCATTAGACCCGGGCGTCCGAACTTTTATGACCGGGTTTGATGGTTCACGATTTCTGGAATTGGGCTCCGGAGATATAGGACGCATCACTCGGTTATGTCAACATTTGGATGATTTGATGAGCCGAATCGCCAAGGAACCCTGTCGTTCAAGAAGGCGACGGATGAGGCAAGCGGCTCAACGAATGAGAACTAAAATCCGGAATTTAGTGGATGAAGCCCACAAACAAATTGCTCACTACTTGACTCACAACTACAGCCTAATTTTTTTGCCCACCTTCGAGACTTCCGATATGGTTGCCAAGGTGAAGCGTCTAATCAGGTCTAAGACTGCCCGCGCCATGCTGACATGGGCGCATTATCGATTCAAACTAACCCTGAGACATCAAGCCGAGATAACTGGAACCACAGTTGTAGATGTGACGGAAGAATACACCAGCAAAACCTGTACTCACTGTGGTCATGTGCATTCCCAGATAGGTAGCTCAAAAGTGTTCCGATGTCCGGAGTGTGGGTTCACTCTACCACGGGACTGGAACGGTGCTTTTGGAATCTTTCTAAAAGCTTTGCGGGATACCGCCTCTGTTACCTTAACCGGTAATAGTGCTATCGTCGCATTGTCCGGGAACAACCGGAAAAATGTCGCGTAAATGTATCAGCGCGAAATGATTTTGGTCAAGCCGTCGAAAAGGGACGGAGTTTGAGATATAGGAGTTTTTGATGAAAATTGCGATCGCCAAAGAACTAAATGTTAATGAACGCCGAGTGGCTCTGATACCGGACGTAGTATCTCGTCTGGTCAAACAAGGCTTAGAGATTTATGTGGAAGCCGGAGCCGGAGAAGGGTCTTGTTTCTCGGATGCTCTGTATGAGCAGGCGGGAGCCCACGTGATTACGGACTCAGCCAAGTTGTGGGGAGAAGCCAATATCCTGCTGAAAGTGAGTCCGCCACAAGAAGACGAAGTTGGCAAAATGGCTGAGGGGGCAGTATTAATCGGATTTCTCAACCCCTTGGGAGAGCCAACCCTGATCCAAAAATTAACCGATCGCCGGGTGACAGCCTTCAGTATGGAAATGGTCCCCCGCACCAGTCGCGCTCAAAGCATGGATGCCCTATCCTCCCAGGCTAATATTGCCGGATATAAGGCAGTTCTGATCGCGGCGGCGAATTTGCCTAAATACTTCCCGATGCTGACCACGGCAGCCGGAACCATCAGACCGGCTAAGGTCTTAGTTCTAGGGGCGGGGGTAGCCGGACTACAAGCGATCGCCACAGCACGGCGTTTAGGAGCGATCGTAGAAGCCTTTGACATTCGCCCAGAAGTCAAAGAACAAGTCCAAAGTTTAGGGGCTAAATTCGTAGATGTCACCTTAGAAGAAGATACGGTCGCCGAGGGAGGCTATGCCAAAGAAATCTCAGAGCAAGCCAAACAACATACCCAGGAAGTGCTAACCCAGCACGTGGCTGCCTCTGATGTGGTGATTACTACGGCTCAAGTTCCCGGCAAAAAAGCCCCCGTTTTAGTCAACGCTAACATGGTGGATCAAATGAAACCCGGTTCAGTGATTGTAGACCTAGCCGCCGAACAGGGGGGAAATTGCGAAGGTTCAGAACCAGGTAAAAACATCCAGAAAAATGGTGTCACCATCATGGGACCCATTAACCTGCCAGCCTCGATGCCTGTTCATGCCAGCGAGGTATATGCTAAAAACCTCTCAGCCTTATTACAACTGATGGTAACCAAGGAGGGAGAACTTGATCTAAACTTCGCAGATGACATCCTCGATGGAGCCTGTGTTACCCACGGCGGGGAAATTCGTTCCCAACGGGTTAAAGAGGCTTTGGGAGTTCCTGTGGGTCAATAGTACAGACCACAGGCATCTCTAGCCTCAAGGGTATCAGGTCTATACTCCCCTATTTGTGAGGGGGGAGCCGCTCCCCTCGCTGGGTCACTGAGTAAAAGTACGGTGACGAACAGCTAGACGCTTTCCAAGCTACTGGAGATATTGAATGACAACAGAAACTCTGATTTCGGCTTTATTTGTTTTTGTCCTGGCATCATTTGCTGGGTTTGAGGTGATTACGAAAGTGCCACCAACCCTACACACTCCCCTAATGTCTGGCGCTAATGCCATCTCAGGAATTGCGGTTTTAGGGGCGATTATTATTGCCGGAGAACAGGATTGGAACATCACGGTGATTCTGGGTATTGTGGCTGTGGTGTTGGCTACTATTAATGTTGTGGGTGGCTTTTTGGTTACTGACCGGATGCTGCAAATGTTCAAGAAAAAGGAGGTTAAAGCATGATCGACTTTCTACCAACAGGCATCGAGTTGAGTTATTTGGTGGCGGTAACCCTGTTTTTCTTTGGTCTGAAAAAGTTGGGGTCTCCAGCAACGGCTCGCAATGGGAATATCTTGGCATCTATTGGGATGTTAATTGCGATCGTGGCTACTCTTCTTAATCAGCAGGTTCTCAACTACGGCACAATTCTGATAGCGATCGCCATAGGTTCCGCTATTGGTGGCATCGCCGCCTATAAAGTCGAAATGACTGATATGCCTCAGATGGTCGGTTTGTTTAACGGTCTCGGTGGTGCTGCTTCTTCTATGGTGGCTGTAGGCGAGTTCTGGCGCTATTTAGCCACCGCTGATGCTCCCCCGCTACCAACTACTGTTACAGCGGTGTTAGGGGTTTTAATTGGCGGTGTCACCTTCACAGGCTCCCTCATCGCTTTTGCCAAACTGCAAGGGATTATGAGTGGCTCTCCGATTCTGTTTCCCTTGCAACAACCCTTTAACCTAGCCCTGTTAATTGGCTTTGTAAGCGCAAGTGTTTATATCTGTGTACAACCCTTCAACGTCCCTGTTTTCCTGGCTTTAGTGGGCATTTCTCTGGTGCTGGGAGTGCTTTTTGTTATCCCCATCGGTGGCGGGGATATGCCTGTGGTGATTTCCCTGTTAAACTCCTTCTCAGGGTTAGCTGCTAGTGCGGCGGGTTTTGTGGTGATGAATAACCTGCTGATCATTGCTGGGGCTTTGGTAGGTGCTTCTGGTATTATCCTTACGGTGATCATGTGTAAGGCGATGAACCGCTCGATTACCAACGTCCTATTTGCTGGGTTTGGTACGGGTGAAGGTACAGCCGCAGCGCCTAGCGCTTCTGGTGGTGCAACCAATAAGAGCGTTCGCAATATCGACCCGGAAGAAGGGGCGATGATGTTGGGGTATGCTCGGTCTGTGGTGATTGTTCCCGGTTATGGCATGGCTGTAGCTCAGGCACAGCACTCGGTTAAGGAACTGGTGGATATGCTAGAATCCTTGGGGGTGGATGTTAAATATGCGATTCACCCGGTGGCGGGACGAATGCCGGGACACATGAACGTTCTGTTAGCCGAGGCGAATGTTCCCTATCCGCAGTTGTATGATATGGATGACATCAACCCCCAATTTGAACAGACTGATGTGGCTTTGGTGATTGGGGCTAATGATGTGGTTAACCCGGCGGCGCGGGAAGATAAAAATAGCCCCATCTACGGAATGCCGATTCTGGATGTTGACAAAGCCAAGCATACTATTGTGATTAAGCGTGGTATGAGTACGGGATTTGCTGGGGTTGATAATGATTTGTTCTACAAGGACAAAACTATGATGCTATTTGGCAGCGCTAAGGATATGGTTGCTAAGTTGGCTTCTGAGGTTAAACAACTCTAGGCTGTTCCCATAATTTCCGGTTCTACTGACATCCTTCGAGTCCCATGGACGGCGGGGGATGTCTGTCTGTATTGGGGTTTTATTTTAGGCTTCTCAGGAGTTCGGCTACGACGCGCCGATAGTCTGATGCTGCTTCTCTGGCATTTTTGCTGCGAGACCTAATAATGGAAACGCCTTCTAGGGGACAGCGTTCATGGGCTTTGTAGGAGCGAATAAAATTCTGGAAAACTGGAATACCTGATTCCCGCAAGGACTTTTGAGCCTCAAAAGCATCTCCAATACTGCGGGGGTCAACTTTGGTGAGCAGGACTTTATAATCAATGTTAATGGGGGCGACGCGATCGCGTACAGTAGCCATTAAAGCTACTAAATCCATGGGTGCGGCTTGGCTGGGTAAAATTAGATAATCAGCTACCTGGACTACGGCGGCTAGGGATTCGGATTTCAAGGCTGGGGGAGTATCGACGACAATCATTTGCACCTGTTGAACTTTCCTTAACTGTTTCAGGAGACTGGGATTGGTTTCTTCTGAGACATCAAAGGGCATTTCTCCCTGTTCAACCCACCACATAGCAGAACCCTGGGGGTCTGTATCTACTAGGAGGGTTGAGAAGTTGCTGGAAAGTATAGCCGCGAGATTGACAGCGGTTGTGGTTTTACCAACTCCACCTTTCCCATTGGCGATCGCTAAAATTGTCGGCATTCTATCTGAATCGGATAACTTGCTTAGAAAACATACCACGAAAGGTGGTTTGGTAGCGCTTCGGCGATCGCCTCCCCGTACCAGAAAGCCCCAAGATAGAGCAGAACAAGCCTCTACTTTGGGGTTATGGGTTAACTGGTCGGACGTTCAATCACGCCGCCACCTAGGAGTAAATCTTCGGAGTACCATACAGCCGCCTGACCGGGGGTAATGCCGAAAATAGGCTCATCAAAAATCAGTCGGACTCTGCTACCAATTTGGGGGTCTGCTTCGGAAGATAAAGGAACCACGGTTACGGGTAATGGCTTACTGCGATAACGAATTTGTACCTCGGCGCGGATAGGTTCAGAAGGCGGCGCAATGGATACCCAATTAACGCGCCTAATAGTGCATTCGGTTTGAGTCATGCGATCGCGATCGCCAACTACTACCCGATTGCGTCCGGGGTCAATACTCAGGACATATAATGGCTCTGCTGCCGAAATTCCCAAGCCTCGGCGTTGACCGATAGTATAGTGGTGGATGCCATCATGTTCCCCCAAAACCCGGCCTTCCGTATCGACAATTTCGCCTTTTTTCCCAGTAATATATTTATCTAAAAAGGCGCGCATAGAACCATTCGCCTCCACCAAACAGAGGTCTTGGCTTTCGGGTTTATCAGCAGTTTTCAGGTTATACTGAGCGGCGATGCGTCTAGTTTCGGATTTCGGGACTTCTCCCAAGGGAAAAACCACACCCGCGAGTAGATCCTGAGTTAAATCATACAGAAAATAAGACTGATCCTTAGTGCGATCGACGGCTCGTTTTAACTGATGGCGATCGCATTGTGAATTATAGGAAACCCTAGCATAGTGACCGGTAGCGATGTGGTTAATATTTAACTCCGTAGAAGCATAACCCAGCATCGGGCCAAACTTAACCGCACGATTACACTGGGAACAGGGTAAAGGAGTAATCCCCGCCCCATATCCTTCCACCAAATAATCAATAATATGGGTTTGGAACAGATCTCGGCTATCGACAATATAATGGGGGATGCCAAGCTGTTCGCAGATATGGGCTGCATCTACCATACCCTCGGAACAGCATTGACCCTTACCCCGCATTAACCATAGGGTTAACCCCACCACCTCATATCCTTGGTGATGCAGAATCGCCGCTGCTGCGGAACTATCAACCCCTCCTGAAAGACCAACAACAATTTTTTGCATTGAAATTATCGCCTCTACCAATTCCACCCGTCGCGACACGACTATACAATAAATTATATGTTATCAGATCGATGGGTAGTAGGTTCGCGCTCCGGGAAACTCCCCCAATTTCCCCCCCGATACTATGAGCCACGACTAAAACGGGGTTTCTGTGCTAAATATCGGTAAGGAAACAGTTGTTGAGTTACAGCTTGTTCACCAGTCGCTTAATACATTGCCCTGACCTTGTTCACCAGTCGCTTAATACATTGCCCTCACCCTAAATCTGGATCCCAGAGTGGGATCCAGATTTTGAGAGGTGATCAGATGATTTCTGAACAGGCTGTAATTGGCGATCGCCACTTAACTTTGAAAAATCAGTCAATCCCATTGATAGCCATGACCCAAGTATTTAATAGTACCGCCTCCGCCCTCTGTTACTCAATTATTTGCGATCGCACCCCCACCGAGGAAACCCGCGAATTTTATCATAATGATGTCGTGCGATTTGTCCTGGAACAACATAGGCGAATGCCCGATTATCTGCAATTTCCCATCTGGCTATTAACCGTTATTTTCGACTGCTGGGGATGGCTAAACGCCTCACCCTTTCATCGTCAACCCCACCAGCTTCGTCGCCAACAAATCGAAGCCTGGAAAAATTCCCCTTTTAGCCCCTGTCGGGATTTGATGCGCTTTTATGAGAGTTTAGTGGTACTGTGTTGGCAATCTTTGGTTAATTCCAATCAATGCGATCGCCATGTTTGAACCCCAATCCTGTGAAATTGCCGTCATTGGTTCCGGTCCTGGGGGTGCAATTACCGCCTGTTTATTAGCCGAAGCCGGACGGGATGTGCTACTTATCGAAGAAGGCGCTTTTCTTCCCCTAGAGTCCTGTGCGCCCTTTTCCCAGGAGGAAATGGTGCAGAAATATCGCAATGGGGGGTTAACAGCAGCCCTAGGAACCCCCAAAGTTCAATATGTCGAAGGTCGCTGTGTGGGGGGAGGTAGCGAAATCAACAGCGGGCTGTACCATCGAACCCCGGCGCAGATATTGGAGAGGTGGCGGACTGAGTTTGAGGTGGAAGGCTTAGAAGATGCTGACCTGTTACCCCATTTTCTAGCCTGCGAAGAGGCTGTTACTGTCTGTTCCCTACCAGGAAAACCCCCCGCCGCCTCTCTGAAACTCCACGAAGGCGCTATCAAGTTGGGCTGGGAGTCCCTAGAAGTGCCGCGCTGGTTTCGCTATGAAACCCAGGATGACCCGAATTTACCACCCAAGGGAACCCGCCAGTCAATGACTAAAACCTTTATACCTCGCGCTTTACGGGCGGGGTGTAGGTTGCGCTCAGAGACGCGAATTAACCGAATTGGTCGCCGAGGTCAAAAGTGGACTATGTGGGCTAATACGGGCGAAATTGAGGCGGAAACGGTGTTTATCTGTGGCGGGGCTATCCAAACCCCGGCTTTGTTGCGGCGCAGTGGGATTACTGACAATATTGGGAATTCTCTACAACTGCATCCGACGGTTAAGGCGATCGCTCAATTTTCCGAACCTGTTAACGCCCTTGATATGGGGGTTCCCGTCCATCAGGTTAAGGAGTTCGCCCCCCGGTTCAGTTTTGGCTGTTCGATTAGTTCCCCCCCTTACCTGTCGGTGGGAATGGTGGATCATCCTGAGTATATGGGGGAGGTACACCGCCACTGGGAAAATATGGCGATTTATTATGCCATGATTACCGCCTCCGGTCGGGGTTCCGTGCGTACCCTCCCCGGTTTTCGCGATCCTTTGGTGCGCTATCGCCTCACCGGTGAGGATTTGCGAAATTTGGGTGAAGGTTTGCGGAAATTGTCTCAACTGCTATTTGAGGCGGGGGCGATCGCAGTTTATCCCAGTTTGTCCGGTTTTGGGCGGTTGAAGAGAGACGATGGCGATCGCATCCCGGAAATTCTCCCGGCGGCGAGTACCAATTTGATGACGGTTCATCTGTTTTCCTCCTGTCCTATGGGAGAAAATCGTCGCCTGTGTGCGGTCGATTCTTTTGGCAAAATTCATGGCTTTGAGAATCTTTATATTGCTGATGGGAGTCTGTTATGTACCGCCCCCGGCGTGAATCCTCAAGGGTCGATTATGGCGATCGCTCGACGGAATGCGTTAAAGTTTTTAGACAAACTTTAGCTGTTGAATAATTACCAACTGCCAAAACTGTTCTAATTTCTGCCATCAATAATGTTGTTAATTCCCCGAAAAATAACAATTAGACCCACCACGGCTTTCTACCTGATTCCGGTTGTCATTTTAATGGCATTTGTGATCATCTACGGCGTGAGAGTTCCCCACTGGGATGAATGGGCGATCGCCACCATCTTTGAGAAAATAGCCCAGGGAAAAGCTGGGTTAAGCGATTTTGCCGAAATGTACAATGATCATCGCTACTTTTTCCTGAGATTAATTATCGTCCCCTTGGCATTTATTTCCGGTTGGGAGAAGATTTATGAAATCTTAATCGGGGTGTTATTTGCCATCCTTAACGGGATGTTAATTGTCAAAATTTCTCGCCAATGTTATCCAGATATTTCGCACTCCCGCCAATTCCACATTATTAATGGTCTATCCTGTCTGATTCTGTTTTCCCTAGGACAGTATCAAAATTGGCTGTGGGGATTACAATTGGGGATATTTCTAGTTAATCTGTGTGTGACAACTTCTCTCTGGGTTCTCAATTCACCGCCAGCCAAAAATAGCCTAATTTTGGCGACTCTACCCATCCTCATTGCCAGCTTCACATTAGCCCAAGGCATTATAGCATGGTTGGCGATTTTACCCACAGTTTTTTTAAGCCATACTCCCATCAAATCAGGATTAAAAAACAGCCTGATATGGCTAGGATTATTTGCCATTACTACCGCCGTTTATGTGCTGGGATATGACAGCAACAATCCCAGCAACTTTAACCTGTTGTATCTGCTCAATCATCCAGTGTTTTGGGTGCGGTTTTTTGTCACCCTATTAGGAGCGCCTCTAGGTTTCTATTCTGTGCCATTAGCCAATATTTTGGGGGTTTTGGTATTATTCAGCTTTGGGGGTGCGATCGCCTGGGGATATCAAAAAAACGGGTTCCAATTTTTAAAAACTGTCGCCCCCTGGATTAGTTTAGCATTGTTCGCCTTACTATTTGCAGCCATTACCACTTTTGGCAGGGTTGAAGCCGCATTATTTACCGATTTAGGGTTAGATTTTGCTTTGGGTTCCAGATATATCAGCAATTCCCTCTTTTTGTGGGTAGCGGTGTTACAAATTGGGTTATATTTCGCCAATGGAGAGGTTCCCCTTCTTCCCGGTAAACGGGGATTAACTGGTGTAGCGATCGTGATAATTTTTCTAACCGCAATTAATTCAGTATATGCCATTAACGAAGGTCAAGAATATCGGCAAATTTCTCAGCAGATAACCAGATGTCTGAAGGTGATCCAAGTTTGGGACGATCGCTCTCCTCACTGCTGGCACTGGTTTGAAATTATCCCCTCTCGCGATCGCTTTAAACAAACAGCGATCGTCTTAAATGATTTGGGATTTATTGACAGTCCTCAACTACAATTTATCAAGAGTTCCGAAAATTATGGTGCGATCGTCTGGTACAATTCCCCAGGTGTGTTTTCCCAAAACCATGAAAATGGCTGGATTATATTGCACGGAAAATTACAACTTAATCCTCAGCTAGTTGATGAAAATAATCAGCTGATGATACTTTCCAAGTCTTCAGAAGCCACAGCAATTTCTTACCCAGAGATTGACCAACATTTTTTTTTGGCTGCCATAGAAACAGCAGTTTTTAATCTGTATGAAAATACATCAATTCAAGCATGGATCAAGATAGGGGAATCCTCAGAATTACTACCTTTGGCGGGAGAAACTCAGATTAAAGTAGTTCTTGATGGCATCCCTAACCCCGGCTTTAACCGCCAACCTGAAAGCATTTACGGCTATATTAACCCCCCCCTCGCCACCTTAACTTTCAACCCCGGCGATCGCTTTATGCTAAACGGTTGGGCGGCGTTTGGCGATCGCGACCAACAACCCGATCGCGTCTTTTTTTCATATAGCGACCAGGACTTTTTCTTCGCCGACACTGCGATCGATTTGGAAACCCCCCAGGTGGCCGAATATTTCCATAGCGATCGCTACTCAAAATCTGGTTGGATCGCTGAACTTTCCGCGCCGGATATTCCCCCCGGAGAAACCACTATTCACGCTTGGGTTTATGATCCTGATAGGGGGGAGTTTGTCACCCTACAACGAGAAATTCCGTTAATTATTCTAGGAGGACCAGAGAGAGACCATGAGTGATCTAGTTTTAGTTACAGGTGCATTAGGCTGGTTGGGATTCAGTTTGGTCAAAGCCCTAGTTAAAGGACTCCCAGATATTGAGGCTTTTTCCCAACCCAGAAATAATCAGATTATTCGCTGTCTAATTTTACCCGGTCAAGACCCCGAAATTTTGAAAAACCTCTCCGATAAAATTGAAGTGATTGTCGGAGATTTGCGAAATCCCCAAGACTGCGATCGCTTTTGTGAAAATGCGAATCATGCCATTCTATTTCATACCGCCGGAATCATTCACCCTCCGCGCGTTTCCGAATTTTATCATATAAATGTCAACGGAACCCAAAACCTGTTAAATTCCGCCGTCACCAATCGCGTCAAAAGGGCTGTGATTGTCTCTTCTAATTCTCCCTGTGGTTGCAATCCCCACCCCGATCATTTATTTGATGAAAAATCCCCCTACCATCCCTATATGAATTATGGCAAATCCAAAATGCTGATGGAGTTAGCCGTTATGTCCATGCAGGAATCAGGAAAAATAGAAACCGTTATCGTCCGTCCGCCCTGGTTTTACGGGCCAAACCAACCCCCCCGACAAACCCTATTTTTCCAAATGATTCGGGATGGAAAAGGTCCCATTGTAGGAGATGGAAATAATTTGCGATCGATGGCTTATATAGACAATCTCTGTCAAGGACTTTTGCTATCAGCCGAATCCGAAAAAGCCAACGGTGAAACCTACTGGATAGCCGATAATCGCCCCTATTCCATGAATGAAATTATCGATACAGTCGAGAAACTGCTAGAATCCGAATTTAACCAAACTTGCGCCCACAAACGTTTAAAATTACCCGGAATTACCGGAGATATTGCCACCTTAGTTGATGGCACTTTGCAGAGTTTAGGATTATATCAGCAGAAAATTCATGTATTATCAGAAATGAATAAAACTATCGCCTGTTCCGTCGCCAAAGCCCAACGAGAATTAGGCTATTCTCCTACAGTTTCCCTAGAAGAAGGAATGCGTCGTAGTCTGAAATGGGTGTTCGAGAATTACCGAGGAATTGATAACTAATGGCTGATTATATCATCGTAACCGAGGGATTAACCGCTACAGAAGCCACTGCAGCCGTCGATAACTTATCCCCTTATTTTAAAGCCGTAATCTGTCAGTTAGCCGCCGATGCTGAACCCAATTCTCGCGTGTTTGTTGCGCCTGGTAATCCCTTCGGACATTCCCAATCTGAGGAAGATTATGCCGGGGAATTTCTCCAGCAATTGCGCCCAGATTTACAGGTTTTAGTTCCCCAAAATGTCCGAGATAAAACCTATTTAGATACCTTTGATAATGCGCGGGTATTGCGTTATTGGTTAAAGCAGGAAAAATATTGGCCCCTATACTCAGTAATTTTATACTGCAATAAACCCCACAGTTTCCGAAGTAGGATCATGTTTAAATCATGTGATTTTCCGGTGCAAAAAGTAGTAGGTTGTCGTCCTGAGAAGGTTGATAATTCTATGGCGATCGCCCCTCGATTATGGTTTTATAATTACCCGCCAATCCAATTCCTTTACGAATTGGCAACATTAGTTTACGATGCTGGGAGAGTCATTATTTGGAAGGTTAGCGGTAGTCCATAAAAACTTGTAAACAACTTCTATTTTGATAAGAGAGTCTCCAAACTGATAGTCATTTGATTGGTAACTTTCAAGTGTTTAATCTTGATTTTATCTTGTTCCCTTAAAAGAGTACGACAAGTTAACAAATCAGTTTGATTATTTAAAATTGAATACAATTGACTATTGTTATCTATCAAATTGCTTTTGAGATAAAACAAAATACCTTGAAAATCTATAGATATGGTTTCCTGATGATAACCTTGAATTGGATTTAAGTGATTGTTTAAAGTCAGTAAAATATACATCCTACTCATACCATCGGCAAATTTACCCTCAATATTTTTTAAAACAGAGTCATGATAATTTTTCACATTTATGGAGGATTTTAATTCAATTAAAATAATCATCAATCTATAAATTTTTTCATCAATCAAATTTTGTGTTGTATCCTGATATTTTTGTAATACTAAAATAGCACATTCAGGAGTTTTACTTTGGGTTGAGATACCGGGTATAGGTTTTTATAAATCAACTTTCCAAATTTTTTCAACTGTAGATTTATCATTATGATAATCCAATTGGTCAATCTTAATTGAGACTAGACGATTATTTGAGTAGTTCTTATTTTTATTTTCTTCGATTTCTATTATTTCATCATCACGGACTGGAATTTCAACTATAAATTGTTCATTAGTTAAAGCCTTATGTACTTCATCTCTCAGCAATAATATATCCTGATTGCCAGGATTATTTAAATAATAATGTTTCCTATTTTTTGATTTTTTACTCATCTTTAAACTAGCAAATTAAAAATCATCCTGTTGGCGGTAAATATAATCAGTCAGAATCCGCAGAGATTTATCTACATTATCTTCAACTTTTCGGAAATCTCTAAAATAAATGCCATAGTCATCACTTTGATAATCAACAATTTTTTCTCCCGTAAAAAAATAAACTCCTACTTTTTCCTGGGAAACCGAAATAGATGGATCAACATATTGAAGTTGATCAGCTTCGATGATTTGTCCAACATCAACTTTATATTCATTTTTCAGAACATCTAAATAGATATAATTATTAATCGCATTAGCTAAAATTGGACTGTGTGTCGTAATTAACACCTTATTATCATTTTCACTAATAAACTGTAGTAGTATATTTAATAAATTTATTTGATTTTCAGGATGTAAATTTTCCTCCGGTTCATCCATGATCAGAAAATTATTCTTTTCATTTACCCAATATTTCAGATACAAATATAGAAGCGTTAATTGATTGACAGAAGAAGACGCTAAATACATTGGTAAATCAAGGTTACTGACATCTAACTTAAAAGCAAATTCGATTGGTGCTATTCCTTCTTGACTCATCAGATTAATTTCGCCACCCATAATTTTCTGTAATTTTTGAACAAGATTTAGATAAAATTCTGGTTTTACTATGGGCAACTTCTCATTAAGAGAATAGAGACTTTCAATAATTTGATTAATTGGTTCTGTATAAGGTCTATTACTAATATTTAAGTCTTTAATTTCCGACAAATTAATTCTTTCATCATCCTGTTTAGTTTCCATTAAAGTTAGCAATTTATCCACAATTTGTTCACGTTCTTTTCTTTCAATCTTATAAATATAACGATAAAATATAGGTAAAAAACTACGACTAGCAGGCAAGAAAAAAGTTTCATGCTCATATTGTAGCAAAATTAAAATTATACTTTTAATTAATATGCTTTTTTTGCCTGCAATTAAATATCTATCAACAATTGTGCGAGGTACAAAATCAAAAAAATCTTCAGGAATCTTTTTTTCCTCAATTTGGAATCGTAAAGAGTTATTTTCTTTTTTTATCTCTAAATAATTAGAATCAATCTTATTATCATCACTGGCTTTTATGGTAAAACTTGCTTGTAAACCTCCTCGCTTTATTTCATCAATACTTGCTTCAAAGTCAAGTGATATATTATCAAATAATTTGGATGCTTGTAAATCTTTAAAAGTGTGCTTCTTTAAAGCATCCCTTAAAAAGGAACTATAGCTTATGATGATTTTATCAATTAATTCCTGATTAACTTCAAAGTGTTTGGCGTTTTTCAGAAGATTATCTTCAATAATGTCTAAATTATTTTGAGCAAAATTGTTGATGATTCGTTGATTAAAAATAGTCCATAATAATTGAGATACATAACTTTTTCCACTATTGTTATATCCTACAAAAACTAACAAATTTTTTGACAAATCAATGGCTTTACTATTGTTTTTAATCGGCCCAAAATTTTTGATAATTAATTTCATATTAATCCTTGTTGAAATAACTTTGACTATATCTTAATCTGTGATTTTAGCAAATTTTGATAATTTTGTGCAACTTCAGCTTACCAATATTAGTAGTTGTCCTCCAAAGGTTTCTGTTACAATTCCTTGACAAATTGGCCACATTAGTTTACGATGCTGGGAGAGTCATTATTTATTTGGAAGGTTAGCGGTAGTCCATGAAACATCTGGTAACAGGGGGTTCCGGTTTTTTAGGAAATCTGATCGCCCGTCGGTTGTCGCAACGGGGAGAAGAAGTCAAAATACTAGATATTTGGGAAGATCCAACTCGCCCCCAGGATATTGAATATATTAACTGCGATATTCGCGATCGCCAAGGTGTCGCCGCCGCCATGAAAGGGGTTGATATCGTTCATCATAATGTCGCTTTAGTTCCCCTTACCAAGTCGGGAAATAAGTTTTGGGAAGTGAATGTCGAAGGGAGTCGGATCGCCGCTGAGGAAGCTGCTAAAGCAGGGGTTAGCAGTTTTATTCACATGAGTTCTAGTGCCTTATTTGGCGACCCAAAATGTCCCATTACTAACGATACTCAACCCCAGCCTGTAGAGATTTACGGACGCGCAAAATTGGCGGGAGAATTAGCAGTCCGTGAGGTTTGCGATCGCCAAAGTTTACCCTTAATAGTAATTCGCCCCCGGACGATTTTGGGGGAGGGAAGGTTAGGCATTTTTCAGATTCTATTTGAGTGGATTCAAGAAGGGCGAAATGTCTACGTTATCGGGGATGGAAATATAAAATTCCAGTTTATTCATGCTCTGGATTTAATGGACGCTTACCTATTAGCTTTGGATTTAGGAAAACCAGGAATTTATAATGTCGGAAGCGATCGCTTTGGGACTCTTAGGGAAGGTTTGGAAAATTTAATTAGCTATGCGGGGACTGATTCTCAGGTAAAAAGTCTCCCCACCACTTTGACAATTGGCACCTTGAGACTCTTGGATATTGTCGGTTTAAGCCCCCTCGCACCTTGGCATTATCTCACCTATCATAAAGAGTTTTATTTCGATGTTGAACCCCTGTTAAATTTGGGATGGCAACCCAAATACTCCAATGATGATATGTTCCAGGAAAGTTACGATTGGTTTCAGAAAAACTATGATAAAATTCAGGCAGAAAAGGCAGGTTCCGCACACCGTAAACCCGTCAAAGAAAAAATCCTTTGGCTGCTCAAACAGTTGTCTTAACTGTTATAATGATGATACACGACTGCTTTCTGCAAAGGGGTGTGATGAAACCTAAATTTGGTATAAAAATTAAACCGGAATCTACCCGGGTATCTAATCCCAATTCGGCAGAAGTTACCCCAGAAAAATCGGGAGAAATTGGGGATATAATCAAGTTGCTGCGTCCCCACCAATGGACTAAAAATCTGTTCTGTTTGGCGGGGGTCATTTTTGGGGGTAGGTTAGGAGAAATTAATGCGATCGCCAACGGCATTTTAATGGTCGTCCTGTTTTCCATGATGGCATCAGCCGTCTATATTTTCAACGACATTCAAGACATCGATCGCGATCGCCAACATCCCAAAAAGCGATTTCGTCCCCTCCCCAGCGGACGGGTAAAATTAACAACCGCCAAAGCGATCGGCATTTTTTTAATCACCGTTTCTCTCATCGGTTCTTACAATCTAGGAATCCCCACCTTTTGCTGTCTGTTGTTGTACGGAATTAACAATGTCGCTTATTCCCTAAAACTCAAAAATATTCCCCTTTTTGATGTCAATTGTATCGCCTTCGGTTTCGTCCTCCGTCTCCTCGCCGGAATTTACGCCGTGGGAGACACACCCACCGCCTGGATTACCCTTTGTACCTTCTTTTTAACCTTATTTCAAGGTTTCGCCAAAAGGCGATCGGAACTCCTCTCTCTCCTCCACAAACACAACCCCATCGAATCCCTAGAAGAATTATCCCCAGACTCTCTTAATTCCACCGAAAAACCGTCATATCTGCAACTCTTTTATCAACGGGGTCAAAATAATCAACAGCGCCCCGTTTTATGCCATTATACCCTACCCTATCTCGACTCTTTGCTAAACAGTACAGCCACCATAACCATCATGTGTTATTCCCTATTTACCATCAGTTCCGGGAAAAATACTTCCTTAGTTATCACCGTTCCCATTGTCTATTATGCGGTAATGCACTACAAACGCATCGTCACAGTTTTAGCAGCCGGAGAAGAACCCGATCGCATTTTAATCGAAGATAACAGCATCAAAATCAGCCTATTTGTGTGGCTAGTTTCCTATTTAGCGATCGTCTATTTCGACCTGCATATTTTTCTTTAAAATCAGCCCTACTAGAAACCCGGTTTCTCACAGAAACCGGGTTTCTTTAGCTTACCCAGTGAGAAACGGGGTTTCTTTAGATTACCGAGGGTTATCAATCTGTTGTATAATTAGTTAGCTGCCAATCAGGGTTGGTAATTATGGCTAAATGTCCAATCTGTGAAACCCAATACACAGAAAACCAGGTCGAAACCTTTACCGTATGCGGTTATGACCTGACCTCGCTAATTACAACTGCCATAGGGGAACCACCCCCGTCAGTAATTTCCAACACGCCACTATATTGGCGGTTCCCCCTCGGATGGTCGAGTGTGGAATGGTCTGCATATTTATGTTGAAAATTTGGTCAATCTTCTGGAATGCAGAGACAAAAGGGTGGTGCGCGGCGGTTCGTGGTACAGCTTTCCAGGTTACTGTCGTTGTGCCTACCGCGACTGTATTTACCCGGCAGACAGCAGTTACGGTTTCCGGGTGTGTTGTTCCCTCCCGGAGACTCTTCGCCCTTAACTATATTACCCTTTTTTATTGTGATCAGTCTTATCCGCTATGCAAGCCTTAACCATAAAAACTCTGTGTTCTGAAGCTGAAAAATTTTCAATCTTAGAATCCCAACATCTAGAACCTTCACTTTATGGAATTACAGATGGTAAAAAGGTAGGTACTTACTTAGAGCAAAAATTTAGAAACTACCTGAAAAAAAATTATGACTTTAGGGAAGGAAATTCAGCCATTGGTATTGATTTCCCGGAACTGCAAGTTGATATGAAAGTGACGAGTATTAAACAGCCTCAATCATCCTGTCCTTTCAAGTCAGCTAGACAAAAAATTTTTGGTTTAGGATATTCTCTATTAGTATTTGTTTACGAAAAGCTAGATCATCATGATAATCAAACGGCTAATTTAAAGATTCTGAATGTCATCTATGTGCAAGCAGAGAAAACCGCCGATTTTCAAATGACTCGCGGAATTCGTGAAATTTTGCAAAATGAAGGAAATGTTGATGATTTAATTGCGTTTATGTGGGATCGAAATCTCCCCGTTGATGAAATTGAAGCTACCAATATTGCCGAAGAAATCATGGCTAATCCTCCAGAAGTTGGGTTTTTGACAATTTCCAATGCTTTACAATGGAGATTACAGTATAGATAGAAGAGTAATTGAACGTGCGGGTCAGGAAGATGGTATAATTACTGTTTATCGTTTTGAGTAGCTAGGTCCGTTATTAACAACAAATTAAAAGTAGAATATGGAGATTTTCAAACCCCTATAGAGTTGGCGAAACGAATTTGCCAAAAATTGTCAAGTTTAGGGGTGAATCCAGATTTGATTGTTGAACCGACCTGTGGTGTCGGTAATTTCATTGTAGCATCGATTAAACAGTTTAATTTGGCTGCTAAAATTGTGGGAATTGAGATTAACTCTGATTATATTAAAGCAGCTAAAAATAGTCCAATTATTAAACATGATGAGCGAGTTATTATTCACCATGGAGATTTGTTAAATTTCCCGTTGTCAAACTTGGAACAGTCGGGGGAAATCTTGGTTATAGGTAATTTTCCTTGGATTACCAATTCACAACAAGGGTTAATATCCGGTAAAAATTTGCCGCAAAAAAGTAACTTTCTCGGATATAAAGGCTTAGATGCTTTAACTGGAAAAAGCAATTTTGACCTGTCGGAATGGATGCTTATTCAAATTATTGAATGGTTGCAGAATTATGAACATAGCTATCTGGGGATGGTTTGTAAAACCTCTGTGGCTAGAAAAATTTTACACTATTTGCGCGATCGCCAAAAAAATGTCTGCCAATTTTCTACCTATGGAATTGATGCTAAAAAGTATTTTAAGGCGGCAGTTGAATCCTGTCTTTTATTCTGTGAATTTCGAGGTAAATTTAAACGCTATTTTTGTGATGTATTCCCCAGTATGGAAAGTGCGGATTTCCAGAGAATTGGTTTCTCTCATAATCGGCTGATTGCGGATATGGTCACTTTTCAAAAACTGAGTTTTCTTTATTCCGAAACTCAGCCCTTGATTAAATGGCGATCGGGAATCAAACACGATTGTGCCAAAATTATGGAACTTCGTCAAGTTAATGATGATTTAGTGAATGGTTTGGGAGAAAAAGTTAACTTGGAGGATGATTATATTTTTCCACTTTTGAAAGGCTCAGATATTGCTAATGGGAAGATTAGCCAAACTGATAAATATGTCCTGGTTACTCAAAAATCTCTGGGGGAAGACACGACTTTAATTCAAAACCACGCGCCCCAAACTTGGAATTATCTTGAACAGAATGCGGCGAATTTAGATGGTCGCCAAAGCAAAATTTATCAAAATCATCCCCGTTTTTCTATTTTTGGGGTGGGAGACTATACCTTTAAACCGTGGAAAATAGCGATTTGTGGTCTTTACAAAAAACTAGAGTTTCGATTGATAAGTCCCCTCAAGGGAAAACCTGTTTTATTTGATGATACGGTTTATTTTTTGGGCTTCGACACTGAACCGGAGGCGATCGCCATATTTGAAATAATCACTTCTGCTGAGGCGATCGCTTTTTATAATTCACTAATTTTCTGGGATGAAAAAAGACCCATCAAAACCAGCATTCTCAATTGTTTAAATTTACATCCGAGGCTAATACCCCCAAGAAACCCGGTTGTGAGCAACGGGGTTTCTTTTCCCCCACCATGTAGATAGATGGGGAATTGGGGGCGATAATTAGTTAGTAGCTTCGCGCACTGTTTGAAGGTGATTGAGACTTTCTTGATTAATAGCGATCGCCACATCTCCCTGATTAGCAAAACCAGATACCCGTTGCACCTGTCCCAAAAAAATCGGTTCCGAAACCCCTGGTTGAGGGTGAACAATAGTTCTGGCGCGGATAACTAAAGGCATTTGTCCTGCGCCGCCGCGACCGGGTGAATATAGGTCACTAGCAGCCTGTTGGAGAGTCGCCTCTAGTTGTGACTCAGTAATATCTGGAGCCACAACAATCACAATTTGGCGAGCGCCATCATCAAACACCCTGCTATAGCGGACTGCTCCAGGAATTTCAACCCGTTGAAATAATCCCAACCCCAAAGCGAACACGCCGCCAGCGAGGACTCCGGTAAAAGCAGTTATCCCCACCAGGCGAAAACGAATGCCCCAGTTTAGTACAAAAGCCAAAACAGTTAATGCAGCTAAAGCCAGGGTAGCGATACCCAGCCACTTAGAAAAATCGAGTAATTCAGGGGTAGTCAACATGGTAAGTCTTGTCCGAGACCAAAAGATTAATAAATCGTCACCTATCAACTGTCAATCATCAACCGTCACCTGTCAAGGCTTTTTCATAATCAGAAAATAAGTATTCATTTCCCCCTTTCCTTTCACGTCAATGATACCTCTGGGTTGAAATTCATAACCATGGCGCAGACGTTGATAGGTAGTTTCAGTGACTTGAATTTTCCCCGCCAACCCATGAGACTCCATGCGGTTAGCAGTGTTGACAGTATCCCCCCACAAATCATAAGCAAATTTGCGAGTTCCAATCACCCCGGCTTCTACCGGACCCGTATTGATACCCATTCTCATAGTCAAAGTTTCTCCGGGTTTTAGGCTAAAATTTGTCACAATCTTTTGCATTTCCAAAGCCATATCAGCGATCGCCTCCGCATGGTCTGGTCTCGGGGTAGGGAGTCCCCCCACCACCATATAAGCATCACCGATAGTTTTAATCTTTTCCAGTCCGTAATTTTCTGCCAACTGGTCAAAAGCGGAAAAAATTTGATTAAGAATTTCCACCAATTCAGCCGGGGATAGATTATCGGATAGTTTAGTAAAATTGACAATATCAGCAAATAATACAGTCACATCAGCGAAGCTATCAGCAATGGTACTTTCTCCCTGTTTTAACCGTTGTGCGATCGGTGCGGGGAGGATATTCAGCAATAACCGTTCCGACTTTTGTTGTTCCGCCGCCAACTTTTGCAGATAGGCTTGTTCTTGGTCTCGCAGGCGTTTTTTTTCCAAACAGGCATTAATTCTAGCCCGCAATAGAACATGATTAAAAGGTTTAGATAGATAATCCTCTGCACCGAGTTCAATACACCGGACAATGCTATCAATATCATTAACCGCCGAAATCATAATTACGGGAATGTGGCGCAACTGGAGATCTGCCTTGAGGGACTCCAGCACCTGATAGCCGTTCATTTGTGGCATCATAATATCCAACAATACCAGATCCAGCGCTGTCGATCGCATAATTTTCAAGGCTTCAAAGCCATTAGAAGCCACCAGTACATCGTAACCCTGTTTTTGTAAACGTCGAGCCAACAGGTCACGATTGATTTCATTATCATCAACAATCAACACAAGATCCGGGTGAGCATTCATCTAAACTTAGAACTTACAGATGGATATCACGAAGTCGCCTTATTTTTGAGGTGAGTCTCAATTTTCTCAAGTAGGCGGGGGAACTCCACTGGTTTAGTGTCATAATCATCACAGCCAGCAGCGAGACATTTTTCGCGATCGCCAGCCATAGCATGGGCTGTGAGGGCAATCACTGGAATTTCCTTAGTTTTAGTATCAGCCTTAATTTCACGGGTCGCTTGCCACCCATCTTTAATGGGGAGACTCATATCCATTAAAATCAAATCGGGGGCTTGTGTTTGGGCTAAATTCACCCCTTCCGCCCCATCTTCAGCAATTAAGACATCATAACCCTTTCGACTCAAGCGCCTTTTGAGCATATCGCGATTCATTTCATTATCTTCTACCAATAGAATCTTAGCCATGATCTAATTTTAAGGTTGAGGGTTTGACCAGTTATCTTTTCTGAAAAAGCCAGGAAACTACCCAGTTAATTCTCACTCAAACAGCCTTGGGTATAAGCATCAACTCCTGAATACTCTTCGGGGACTTGGGTTGTAGCGATCGCCTCTGAGGTTTTCACCTTGACTCGGGTAGGGATGACCACCTTAAAGGTTGACCCTTCTCCCAGTGTACTCTCTACTTGAATATTACCTCCCATCATTTGACAGAAGCGATCGCTAATAGCCAATCCCAAACCAGTTCCCCCATAGCGCCGAGTCGTCGAGGCATCCCCCTGGGTAAATGGCTGAAACAGTTGTTCTTGTTGTTCCTGACTCATACCGATTCCCGTATCATGAACCTTAAATTCTAGGACCGAACCCGACTCTTGGCTATAGGGGAGGGAGGATACACGAGAGACCTCTAACTTAATTTTCCCATTAGTTGTAAATTTCGCAGCATTACTGAGCAAATTCAGTAGAATCTGTCTAACCTTAGTCACATCAGCATACATAATCCCGATATTGTCAGGACAATCGACGGTCAGGGTGTTATTATTTTTGGACATCAGGGGTTGAGCCGTACCCATAACACTTTCTAAGAGACTGGAAATATCAAAAGCCTCTAAAAACAGGTCCATCCGTCCCGCTTCAATTTTAGAGATATCCAGGATATCATTAATCAGAGTCAGTAGATTTTTACCGGCAGTATAGATCCGTTCCAGGTCAGGCACAATATCTTCATATCCTAATTCTTCCGCTTCCTCGGATAAAATCTCGCTATAGCCGATAATGGCATTGAGGGGAGTACGCAATTCATGGCTCATATTAGCCAAAAAGGTACTTTTCGCCCGGTTAGCGGTTTCGGCGGCTTCCTTGGCGCGTTCTAAGGCTTCTGCTGCTGTTTTTCCTTCGGTGATATCTTCGACAGTTCCTTCATAACAAACCAGTTCCCCCATAGCATCAAAAACAGCCCTGGCATTTTCCGAAATCCAGATAGTTGTCCCATCTTGGCGATATACTTGGGATTCAAAGCCTGATATAACTGAACTCTTGGCGATCGCTGCTACAAATTCCGCCCGTCGGGTAGATTTAACATAAAGCTGGGTGCTAACATCGGTCAAATTAGCGATTAAGTCTTCCGGGGAGTCATAACCCAAAATCCTAGCTAAAGCTGGGTTAGCGCTAATATAGCGACCGTCTGGGGTAGTTTGACAGATACCCTCAGCCGCATTTTCAAAGATACTGCGATATTTAGCCTCTGTTTGTCGTAGCACTTCTTCCGTGCGTCGCCTTTCAATAGTGTTAGAAAACATTTCTCCCACCATTTTCAGCAGGCTAATAGTATCCGAAGACAAGGTATCAAGAGAACTGAGACTATCAAAGCGCAAAAAACCCACCAAAGATTTGCGACACACCAGAGGAATCATCGTCAGAAATTGCAGTTGGTGCTGGATATATTCTGGGTATTCATAACCGACCAATCCGGTCTCTTTATGGAAGTTTTCTAAGGCTTCCAGTTCCTCAAGAATCTGGTCAGATAAATTAGCCGATCTAATATGGATAACTTCATGCTTTTGTAACCATGAAAAAATTCCCGTAATTACCTCACAGTTAAGTTGGCTTGAGGTGACTTTTACTTGATTTGCGACCACGGAAACCAGGTCTAATGGTTCATTGTCTGACGACTCCGATACCAGGTTATTCTCGGCTTTAATAGACATCAAATTCGAGCGCCAGTCGTAGATAGATTGGCTATGATATTCAGGATCGGCGAATAGATAAATATAGCTTCTATCTACTCCGATAAACTTGCTTATTTTTTGCAGAGCTTCTTTAATTCCTGCATCAATTTCCTCGGTGCTTAGACTAATAAAATAGGTGGAAAGATTCGTAATTAGCTGCTCAAATTCTACTCGATTTTGCAGAGCTTTTTCTACTCTTTTGCGCTCGGTAATATCCCGGAAACTCCAAACCCTACCCACCAGTTTATTGCCGACTTTAGAAGGGTGAGAGTAAACCTCAAAAATCCTCCCATCCTTGAATTCTACCACATCGTATGTCGGTATGTAAGGTTGGGCGGACAGTTGCATAATAGTTTTGAGAAACTGGGGGGGGTTTTTCAATTGTCGCATCACAAAAGCTAGGGTTGAGCGATTTTGATTAGGCTCAAGGAATGATTCTGGCACCTCCCACATTTGGACAAATTTTTGATTAAAATGGCACACTTGACCATTGCGATCTAGGGCTAAAATTCCGGCATCCGTTGAGTCAAAAGTGGCTTGTAACATGGACAGGGAACGGGCGGCTTCTTGTTCGGCTTGTTGGCGATCGCTAATATCAAAAAACACTAAAACCGTTCCCACCCAACAACCATTTTCTACAATCGGGTTGAGAATGTACGAAACTGGTAAAACTTGACCATCACGACAGGCTAAATGATCCTGAGCAGATTTCAGCGGTTCTAACAGCTTTTCCTGGGTTCCTTGGTTGACAGGGGAGTGGGAATAACTATTCAGCCGTGATTGAAATTGTTGGGGAAATTCTTGTAAATGGGGAGCAATCAGTTGGAATAAATCTTGACCAGCGATTTCTGACTCTGACCAGCCCAAAAGTTGTTCAGCTTTGGGATTCATCGATAACAGATTCCCCTGAGCATCTAATATACATAATCCCGCACCGAGAGAACCAATTACCGCCTGTAGGCGATCGCGTTCTGCTTCTAACCGCGCCTCTGACTCTTGGCGTTGGCGTTCGTATTTTTCGATCATTTCCTCCGAGGAAAATGTCAGAGTTTGCGCCGCTAAATCTCTTTGTTGATCGGCGGCGCGATAACTTGAACTAACCTTTTTTAAAAACTCCCGCCAAGCCTTGGGGTCTGATGGTGGCGCGTCCATTTGAAAGCCGATTTCTTGGAGTTGTTGTTGAAGCAGAGGGTGGATCATGGTTCATAATTGAAAAATGGGGACTCAGTGTTGATGCTAGGTGAGAAATCAAAGAGAATCTGAATTGGAATCTAAGATCACCCCAGAGGGAGGGTCAGAGACAGACCCATGGGGGTAAGCTAGTTTTTGTTCCGCTAGGCGTTTGGGTTCTAAATACAAGTTTTCCACTAAGGCTGCAATTCCTGCAAACCAAGGTGGAACTATCAACGCCCCAATTAGCCCTAAAAGCTGCACCCCTGCTAAAACTGATAAAAGCTGATATAGGGGATGTACACCTACTGAAGACCCCACCAATAAGGGATCGAGAACGTAGGTTTCCAGGTTCTGCACGATTACATACAGTAGTAACACCCAAAAAAATAGAAATCCACCTTTGGCTAGGGCTACCACGAGGGCGGGAATTGCTCCTAAAATTGGACCCAGGAAGGGGATTAAATTGGTAAACCCAGCGATCGCACCCAAGCCTAGAGCATAGTCCTTTAGCCCTAAAAACCCTAAGCAGGTAGTAATACTCACCCCTAATATGGCAGATACAATTAATCTACCTCTAATATAACTGCCCATGCGACGACCTACGGGCTGGGCTTGGGCTGCTAGGCGTTCGTTCCACGGGTATGGGAACAATTGTACAAAACTTTTGACCAGAGTTTTGCTATCTGCTACCATATAGCCGGAGACGAATAGTGATAGAATCAGACTAAATACCCCTCCGACAATACCTCTGGTGATTCCGTAGGATCTGAGAATTAATTGCTGAGATGAACGAATTGTCCAGTTGGTCAGGGATTGGGTATCTACTAGGCGATCGATTAAGTCGGGGATATCTTCCCCCAAACTGCTGGCTATGTTACTGATTAGATCGAGGCTGCGTTCAGCGAAAATTGGTAACTGACGCACCAACAGGTTGATTTGATCAACCACACTCGGACCGATGATTAAACCTAATCCGGTAATGCCGCCAATTAGGGTTAAATATACTACAATCACCGCTAACCAGCGGGGAATTTTCAGGCTTTGCGCCCAGTTAACTAAGGGAATGATGGAGGCTGCTAATACCACCGAAATCATGATCAGGATAATTAATCCCTGAAGTTGCCATAATAAAACTAATAGTAAAACAGCACCAACAATCAACGGAACATTGGAAACTGACAGGGTGATATGTCTTTCCTGTCTGGGGGAGTTTTGGTCGCTCATCTTGGCGGTTAATTGCGTGAGTTAATCACAGATAAGGGGTTGACAGTGTTTTGATTTTAGTCGATTTCTGAACTAGAACGCCGCCTCGGAGGTGATTATTCTTGAGTCGCCCCAAATCCGGGAACTTTTGACGATCGATTCATGATCGATATAGTATCTACTAGCACTATTATATTTGAGAACCTATTTTGCTCTATGAGATTTCACTTGGAAGGATGGCCGTTTGCACCTAATTATTATGCGATCGCCACTTATTTTATCTGGCAAGAACTTTTGAGGCGATCGGATTTACAGGTTTCCTATCAAGCCAATCCTTCAGCCCCCCATGATTCTAACCCAATTCTCGATCGCTTACTGGGTCAGTTGTCAATTCCCACCCCAGACCACCCTAGGGATAGTAACTCAGCAGATATCTGTTTAAGGGTTTCCCCAGAAGTGGATTTTACCCCCACTGATAGCCAAAAAACTGGGATTTTGACCGCCCCACAATGGGGAACTCTCCTGAATATCAGTCCCGAAAATGTGTCACTAGCCCCTAATATCACCCTAATTACCCCGACAATGTGGTGTAAGGATGGATTACTTCGCGGCGGTATTCCACCTCACCAGGTCGCTGTTATCCCCCCTGGAGTTGACACGGAAATTTTCCACCCGTTAACCTCCCCAGACAGACAGGAATTGCGTAAATCTCTGGACTGGGACTATTATTTTGTGTTTATCCATGTTAGCAACCTCGAAAATACCGATGGTCTTCGCCCTCTCCTCAAAGCCTTTGCGGGGGTGGTGGAAGTTTACCCCCATGCTAGACTGGTATTGAAAGGCTGCACCCCACAGGGGGAAAAATTACTCCTCGAAAGCAGTCAAGCTATTTTAACTGATGCGGAAGCTACACGAGTACAGCCTAGGTTAGCCTACATTGGCGATAATTTACCTTTGGAGTCGGTGGCGAAATTGTATCAGGCGGCTGATGTTTATGTGTCCCCTGATGTCGCACCGGGGTTAAATTTACCGATTTTGGAAGCGATCGCTTGCGGTCTTCCCGTGATTTATTCTGAAGGTAGTCCCGCCCAAGAATGGACTCATCCTGATTTTGGCTGGGCGATTTCTAGCCAATTCCGAACCTTTGTGATTGACTATAAAACTCGGTTTTTGCTACATCCCAACTGGGAACATTTACTGACTTTAATGCAGCAGGCTATTGAACAGCCGCAAATCGGAACTATGGCGCGGGAGTTAGTCCCCCAGTTTGTCACCAAAAAATTTACCTGGAAACATACCGTTGACCGGATTTTAGAAGTTCTTAACCCCCAGTCAAAACCCCCGGCGGCGCTGGGGTTAAATATCGGGGGCGCTAACATCAATTCTCGCCCCCGTAACCTGGTGGTCGAAGGTTGGCGATGGTTGCCCCATTCTTATGCTTTGATTAATAGCCATCAACTCCTAGAACTTAATCAGCGATCGCCCCTTAAACTATTCCATCGGGATATGCCCTATGTGACCACCGATTGGCAGCCTAGCCGAGGTTTATTTACCCAGGAAGAAGAGGCGATTTTGGACAGTATCCCCATACCCCCAGAAGACCTGAAAGCCGATGTAACTTTGAGGATGTATTGTCCGTTTAACTTGGCATCTTCTGACAGTAAAAAAACCTTTGTTTTTGGTTGTACAGAGTGGGGAATTGTGCCACAAACTATTTTGCGGGGAATGGGGGTTAAGTCTTTGAGGGAGGCTCATTTAAATTCTGATAGTATTATCATCACCGCTTCCGAATGGTCGCGCCAAGGTTTTTTGAATAGTGGCGCAGTCCCTGAAAGGATGGCGATCGTCCCCTTGGGATTTGACCCAAAGGTGCATTATCCCCTCAATGAAGAAGACCGCAATAGTCTCCGCCGTGAGTTAGGATGGAATGATTATTTTGTGATTCTCAATATTGGCATTATGTGGAATGAACGTCAGGGGGTCGCTAGGCTTTTAAAAGCCTTTGCACAAATTGCTGAGAGTTATCCAGAAGCGAGGTTAGTTTTAAAAGGTAGAGATGCGATTTTTAAGTCCAAAGAATCCATTAAAGCCGCCAGTAAACAAGTCTTAAATGATTCCCAAATAGATTTAGTAAAACCCCGGATTAGTTATATTGGCGATAATTTATCTGCCACCGAAATCGCCAGACTCTACAAGGCGGCTGATTTATATGTTTCTCCTTATTCGGCGGAAGGCTTTAATCTCCCAGTTTTGGAAGCCGTAGCCTGTGGAACTCCGGTTATTTGCACCAAAGGAGGGCCGACAGATGAGTTTACTAGAGAAGATTTTAGCTTTTATATTAATAGTCAGCTTAAATGTTTTCAAGATTCCGAAGGTGATACTAAGTTTTACTTAGAGCCTGACGGTAATCATTTGGTGGAATTGATGGAAAATGCCCTCAAAAACCCGGGTTTAAGGAATAAGAATAAATCGGCGGGCTGCGAATTTGTCAGGGCGAGATTTACTTGGTCGAAAGTATGCGATCGCCTATTAGAAGTGTTATTGTCATCTTAAAACCCTTGACAATTCTCACCATGGGATGTCTAATGGAAGATTGCCAATCAGTTGCATACTTAACAAAGGCTCGGTCAGCACCCCCGGCTGAAGCACGGGGGCTTCCTGCCCCCCGCTTTCAGGTAGCTGACCAGCTTAAGCCTTAACTGGCTACGTTCAGAGCAAGAGTTAAAGTTCCTACCCTGGAATGCGTGCTAGTTCCAGGCTCTAGAACCAAATCGTTAAACAGTCCTAAGGGGTTAAGACAGTGCGATTTGGAAAGTACCGACTCTGAACATTAGCGAAGCAAACATTACCCCGCAAGGGAGTCGGAGCCAACCATAGCTCCATGGAGGGGCAACCATACCCCTCCACCCCGCAAGGGGGTGCTGGCGGCGGTCAGCCGCTTGAGTCGGTTTTCCTCTCCGCGATAAATCACGGAGCTTCCAACCCTCCCAGGAGTTTTACGTGAAATACTTCTTTCTCTCAGAAGGGTGGACAATTGGACGGATTTGGGGTATCGGTGGCCTGTGGGATGTGGCCACCCAGCGGCGACTTCCAGATCTACAAAAACTAGATATATGTGTGTCCAACGATACAGACACTGAAAAAATGTGGCTGTACAGAGTTGAAGATGAAGTTCTGATGCTAGAAGTCAAACCCCAATGGACAGAACACCCATCAACAGGTATCGGTCAAGTAGTTCTCACCCGTCTAATTACTGCTGACCAGGTTCTGGACCGTCTGGGAACAGCATCAACCGAGTGCCGAGTCCAGGGCGGTCTTTTTTAGGAAAGCCGCCCCCCAGTGTTTAGATCTTGGGTTTTGCTTGCAATTGGTTCTAATAATCTATACAATTCTTTAACAAAATCTGCGAAAATTCTCAGCTTCTAGTTTTTGATAGAAGTAGGGGATGGATTGCGGTAACAAGTGTTGGTAGAATAGATCCCAAAGTTAGGACACCAACTGCAAACGCCAAAACCGAGCGTTAAAATCAAAAAACAGGCAAACTAACGAAGAATCTCATGGCTCATGGGAGGATATCGGAAGCCGCCTATAGAGGGCAGAGTTTTTGTCTGACCCGACCGTAATACCGGATACTGGATTGATGCTAGTGAAGGCTATGGCGGTTCAAATAGCGGGCTTGGTTTGTAATCTCTCATTTAAACGTCTGTAATTCACATTCATTGATTCTAGGAGGAGCGTAGTCAATGGGACTACCCTGGTACCGCGTACATACAGTAGTTCTGAACGATCCAGGACGGCTGATTTCTGTACACCTAATGCACACTGCTCTTGTCGCAGGTTGGGCGGGCTCTATGGCCCTGTACGAATTGGCAGTTTTTGACCCATCAGACCCAGTTCTAAATCCCATGTGGCGTCAAGGTATGTTTGTCATGCCTTTTATGGCTCGTTTGGGTGTAACTCAATCCTGGGGTGGCTGGAGTGTAACTGGAGAAGTAGCCGATAACCCCGGCCTTTGGTCTTTTGAAGGGGTAGCCGCTACCCATATCATCCTGTCAGGTCTATTATTCCTGGCAGCAGTTTGGCACTGGGTTTACTGGGACCTGGAACTGTTTACCGATCCTCGGACTGGTGAACCAGCCCTAGACCTGCCCAAAATGTTCGGAATTCATTTATTCCTATCTGGTTTACTTTGCTTTGGCTTCGGAGCCTTCCACCTGACCGGACTATTCGGGCCGGGAATGTGGGTTTCTGACCCTTATGGATTGACGGGGAGTATACAACCTGTCGCGCCTTCCTGGGGACCTGAAGGATTTAACCCCTTCAATGCTGGCGGTATTGCGGCTCACCATATTGCGGCGGGAATTGTTGGCATTATTGCTGGACTATTCCACCTGTCCGTCAGACCACCTCAGCGCCTCTACAAAGCCCTGCGTATGGGAAATATCGAAACTGTACTATCTAGCAGTATTGCAGCGGTATTCTTTGCGGCTTTTGTGGTAGCTGGAACTATGTGGTATGGTTCGGCTGCTACCCCGATTGAACTGTTTGGACCTACCCGCTATCAGTGGGATCAGGGATACTTCCAACAGGAAATTCAGCGCCGGGTACAAGCAAGCATTGCTCAGGGCGACAGCCCCTCAGAAGCATGGTCTAAGATTCCTGAAAAACTGGCATTTTATGACTATGTTGGTAACAGTCCCGCCAAAGGTGGCTTGTTCCGCGTTGGTCCGATGAACAAGGGCGATGGTATTGCTCAAGGTTGGTTCGGACATCCAGTATTTACTGATGCAGAAGGTCGCGAATTAACTGTTCGTCGTCTTCCTAACTTCTTTGAAACTTTCCCGGTCATTCTGACTGATGCTGATGGAGTGATTCGCGCTGACATTCCTTTCCGTCGCGCTGAGTCTCGCTACAGCTTTGAGCAAACTGGGGTGACTGTTTCCTTCTATGGTGGTGAACTGAATGGTAAAACCTTCACCGATCCCGCCTCTGTGAAGAAATATGCCCGTTTTGCTCAACAGGGCGAACCCTTTGCCTTTGACCGGGAAACTCTCGGCTCTGATGGGGTATTCCGCACCAGTACCCGTGGCTGGTTTACCTTCGGTCACGCTTGCTTTGCTTTGCTTTTCTTCTTTGGTCATATTTGGCACGGTTCCCGCACCATCTTCCGAGATGTATTTGCTGGGGTTGAAGCTGACCTGGAAGAACAAGTTGAGTGGGGTAACTTCCAGAAAGTTGGTGACCAAACAACTCGTGTTCAAAAGACTGTCTAATGGCAGTTGTTGAGTAGTTGTCAGGACAGGTTCATGGGTATATCAAGACTGGTGGCAGCCTTCCTCAATGGTTGGCGATCGCCTCTGGTGAAGATATCCGACCTGTCCTTTTTTTGGTGAAACTCCCGAAAAAATATCCAACCCCTCCCTATTCTCCTAGACTGGGGAAATTGGGGATTAAGTTAGGGCAGGTTTTTCAGAGTGGCATCAAGACTGATAGACTGGTAGTTAACCCGGGATATGAGGAAACATTGACATGGAAAGTGTTGCATACATATTAGTTTTGACGCTGGCTCTCGGCGTGTTGTTCTTTGCCATTGCCTTCCGGGAACCCCCCCGCATTGGTAAATAAGTCGCCAACAGCATTTGATTTTCTGATTCCAATTGGGTTGTAAGGGGTATGCTTCTTAGAACCCGATTGGATATGGCTTTCGTAAATCAATCAGCATCCATGGCAAAATCTGAGTTTAAAGGACGTATATTATGCAATGTCCCGTTTGCCAACATACCAGTACCCGTGTGTTAGAATCGCGATGGGCTGAATCACTGAAAAGCATCCGGCGACGGCGGGAATGTCTCAATTGTAAACACCGTTTTACCACTTATGAACGCATCGAGTTGGTTCCTTTAACGGTGATTAAGCGTGACGGACGGCGAGAATCTTTCGATGGTTCCAAATTGTTACGGGGTTTAGTTCGTGCCTGCGAAAAAACTGGCATCGCTTCTTCTGAACTAGAAACCATGATCGAAGACATAGAAGCAGAACTCCAACAGCGTGCCACCCGCGAGGTTTCCAGCCCAGAAATTAGTGAGCTTGTACTCGATCGCCTCAAACCCATAAGTGAAGTGGCTTATATTCGCTTCGCCTCAGTTTACCGGGAATTCCAGGGAATACAAGATTTTATAGCATCCCTGACTGATTGGGAACGGACACCCGCAGTCATTCCAGAAACTTCTGACCAACATCTACCCACTGAAAGCAACCACCCCACCCCTAGCCCAGTCATGAGGTAGGCTCCTCCCAGGTATACCGAAGGAGGGCCAGGCAGCTCATTGCTAAAGTCAGAGTTTGATGATGTCATCCGCTCAACTCTGGGGATAATCTTACCACAAATATGCTGAAGTCAGCACCCCCGGCTGAAGCACAGGGGCTTCGTGCCCCCCTTTCAGGTAGCTGACCAGCTATAGCCTTAACTGGCTACGTTCAGAGCAAGAGTTAAAGTTCCTACCCTGGAATGCGTGCTAGTTCCAGGCCCTAGAACCGAATCGTTAAACATCTCTAAGGGGTTAAGGACGTGCGATTTGTATAGTACCGACTCTGAACATTGGCGTTCGCGCAGCGTGCGCGTTAGCGCAAGCGCAAACATTACCCCGCAAGGGAGTCGGAGCCAACCATAGCTCCATGGAGGGGCAACCATACCCCTCCACCCCGCAAGGGGGTGCTGGCGGCGGTCAGCCGCTTGAGTCGGTTTTCCTCTCCGCGATCAATCACGGAGCTTCCAACCCTCCCAGGAGTTTTACGTGAACAACAATGGGGAGTATTTTTGTTGCTACCCTTGATGAGGATGATAATTTTGGCGACAGTGTTCGCCGTATTAGTCCCGATCATGTACTTTTGAGTGGAACAGATTTATCTGTTAAGGCAGGTCGGATGTCTTAGTTGTGCTCCACAACAGCACATCTAGCCTATCAAACATAATAACAAGTGCCAGGCAACCGATGACAAGGGATAAACGAGGACAGAAAATCGCCATTTTTGATAGTGGTGTGGGGGGTTTAACGGTTTTAAGGGAATTGTATCGGCAACTTCCCAATGAATCGATTTTGTATTTTGCGGATACGGCACGATTACCTTACGGGACACGATCGCCTGAAGAGATTGTGCAATTTGTCCGCGAAATTATTACTTGGGCAGTCGCTCAGGATGTTAAAATGGTGCTGATGGCTTGTAACACCAGTTCCGCCTTGGCTTTAGAAGTCGTTAGGTCTGAGTTTGATATACCAATTTTAGGCTTAATTTTACCCGGATCCAGGGCAGCTATCAGTCAGGGTGAGCGGATCGGGGTAATTGCGACCCCAGCGACGGCGGCGAGCAATGCCTATCGTCAGGCGATTCAAGAAATCAACCCGGCTGTGCAAGTTTGGCAGGTTGGTTGTCCGGCTTTTGTTCCGCTGATTGAACAAAATCGCATCCATGACCCTTGTACATTAGAGGTGGCGCGAGAATATCTAGCCCCTTTAATACAGCAGCGTATTGATACCCTAATCTATGGTTGCACCCACTATCCCCACTTAGCTCCGGTGTTGCGATCGCTATTACCAGCTTCGGTAAAATTAGTTGATCCAGCAGTGCATTTAGTCGAAGCAGTCGTCCAGGAGTTAGAATTACTGGGATTACGCCATAGCGACCTACCGCGACCGACCCGTTTTTGTGTAAGTGGCTGCGCGGAGCAGTTTGCTAATCTGTCGGTACAATGGCTAGGATATACACCTGCGGTCGAGTCGATTACCTTACCAACCCTTACCTCTGCGGGGGTGGAAACAGCCATTTCTGTGGGGGATGGGATAATTTAGTTGAGAAACCCGGTGGCTCAGACAAATCTGGTGGTGACCAGAAAATTGACTGAGAGAAACCGGGTTTCTTTGGGGGTTGTAGCCTGTTCTAACTGTCCTTAAACTTGCGGAATGCTAAGGTGATGTTATGACCCCCAAAACCGAAGGAGTTAGATAAAGCCACCTCGACAGTTTGGCTGCGGCTGTGGTTAGGAACATAATCTAAATCACATTCAGGATCGGGATTTTCCAGGTTAATGGTGGGGGGAATTTGGTCATAGGCGATCGCCAATACCGCCGCCACTGCTTCAATACCCCCAGAACCTCCTAACAGGTGTCCCGTCATAGATTTAGTGGAACTCACCGCCACTTTATGGGCGTGTTCACCCAGAGCCGTTTTAATGGCTGCTGTTTCCGTCGGATCATTAGCGGGGGTGCTGGTTCCATGAGCGTTAATATAGCTAATTTGGTCAGGAGTTAATCCCCCATCTTTCATCGCCAAAGCGATCGCCTTAGCCGCGCCGATACCACCCGGAACCGGGGAAGTCATATGATAAGCGTCGCAAGTCATACCATAGCCGACAATTTCGCCATAAATGCGAGCGCCGCGACTCAGGGCATATTCCAGCTCTTCCAAAACCAGTATTCCGGTACCTTCACCCATAACAAAACCATCTCGTCCCACATCAAAAGGACGACAGGCATGGAGAGGGTCATCATTGCGAGTAGACAAGGCTCGTGCTGCCGCAAACCCCGCCACCGACAGGGGAGTGACAGCCGCTTCTGTACCGCCACAGATCATCGCCTGAGCGTATCCTCGTTGAATTAGTCTAAAAGCATCTCCCACCGCATTAGACCCGGCTGCACAGGCTGTTACCGGGCAGCTATTAGGTCCTTTAGCTCCCGTATGTATAGCAGTGAGTCCAGCCGCCATGTTAGCGATCATCATGGGAATCATAAACGGGCTGCATCGGTCTGGGCCACGAGTTAAATAAACTTCCTGCTGATCCTCGAGAACTTTGAGTCCCCCAATGCCTGTACCAATCATGATTCCCACCTGGTCTGCATTCAGGTCATCAATTACTAATTCCGCATCAGCGATCGCCTGTTTACTCGCCGCCACTGCAAATTGAGCAAACCGATCCATGCGTTTGGCTTCTTTGCGCGAAATGTAGTCACAGGGATCAAATCCCTTCACCTCTCCAGCAATGCGACAATCATGGCGTGAAGCATCGAATAAAGTGATAGGGCCGATTCCATTACGCCCAGTTAACAACCCCTCCCAATACTCAGTAATCGTATTACCTATGGGAGTAATTGCCCCGAGACCTGTAACAACAACGCGCTTGCGGTTCATATCAGTCATGACTTTTCTATCAGAAGTTAACCACCCAGAATGCAGAACACAGGCAAATCCTCCCTAGGCGGAGGCTGTTACCTTAGCATCAATAAAACTCACCGCGCCTTGGACTGTGGTAATTTTTTCGGCTGCTTCGTCAGGGATCTCGATATCGAATTCCTCTTCCAATGCCATAACCAGTTCTACTGTATCTAACGAGTCTGCGCCCAAGTCATTGACAAAATTCGCTTCTGGTGTTACCTGTGCCGGATCAACTTCTAGTTGCTCGGCGACAATTTTCTTAACTGTTTCAAATGTATCTGAACTCATGGAATTTTTCCTCTATAGGATGCCGCGTATTCCATATTATCGGAAAGCGTAATCCCCGCGATCATCATTTTCTACTTTTCTGGTAGATTCTGCTCCTGGGGCGGAGGCAACCTTTATGGTTTCTTTAGGTCTGCGATCGCTCCCTAGGGTAGATGATATATTAACAATGGGTGCTTCCCCCCCCCACAGTCAATTCATAAAAATATTGCTATGTCATCTTCTGTCAAACTCAGATATGCCTATTTTCCCGGTTGTGTCGCTCAAGGTGCTTGTCGGGAACTTTATCAGTCAACCCAAGTGCTGACCGAAACTCTGGGAATTGAGTTAGTCGAGTTAAAAAAAGCCTCCTGTTGCGGTTCGGGTACTTTTAAAGAAGATTCTCAACTCCTCGAAGATACTGTCAACGCCCGAAATCTTGCCCTAGCCGAGGAGTTGAACTTACCCCTACTCACTCACTGTAGCACCTGTCAGGGCGTGATTGGTCGGGTTGATGAACGCCTGAAAGACTATCAGAATAGTGATCCGGCTTATCTGGAAAAGGTTAACCAACTTCTGCAAAAGGAAAGCTGCACCCCCTACAAGGGCGCAACCGAGGTTAAACACTTATTATGGGCTTTGGTGGCTGATTATGGTTTAGCGGAAATTGAGCGCCGGGTGACTAGGAAGTTATCCGGTTTGAAATGTGCGGCTTTCTATGGCTGCTATCTCCTGCGCGCCCAACATCAGTTAATCTATGATGACCCTCATCAACCCGAGTCTATGGAAAATGTGTTCCGGGCGCTGGGGGCTACACCCGTTTATTATCGGGGACGGACTCAGTGCTGCGGTTGGCCGATTTCTAGTTATGCTACCAATGAATCTTTCCAAATGGCGGGTAATCATATCGAAGAGGCGATCGCCGCTGGGGCTGATTGTATGGTCACCCCCTGTCCTCTGTGTCATCTTAACCTAGACTCCCGCCAACCAGAAATCTCGAAATTTCTGGGGCGATCGTTCAATTTACCCGTCCTTCACCTTCCCCAAATCATTGCGATCGCGCTAGGTATCAGCCCCCAAGCCCTCGGTTTAGACAACCACATTGTCTCCACCACCCCCGTATTAGAGAAGATCATGAACAATTGACAATTGAGAATTCTGCCTCCCCCTAACTAGGTGTGGGTGAGGGGTAGTTTTTCCCGTGTTAGGGAGAAATTCAGCAAGTTGGCAGTTCCCTGTTAGGTCCGCAAAATATTACAGAGTTTAAAGTTTTGTCGCCTTGTGTATCCTGAAAGGCAAACACTAAGCTAAAGTGATCGAAGATATACGATAATCCTGCTTTGAGCAAACCGTTTAATCTGCATGTGTATGTAGATACGGTCAAAACCTGATATCTTTGGGAGAACTTAATTCAATGTCTCATTCCGTCAAAATTTACGATACCTGTATTGGTTGCACCCAGTGCGTTCGTGCTTGTCCCCTGGATGTCCTAGAGATGGTTCCCTGGGACGGCTGTAAAGCTGGTCAGATTGCTTCCTCTCCCCGTACCGAAGACTGCATCGGTTGTAAGCGGTGTGAGACTGCTTGTCCTACTGACTTCCTCAGTGTTCGGGTTTACCTGGGTGCTGAAACCACCCGCAGTATGGGTCTGGCTTACTAAAGTGGATCTGATGGCAGTTACCCAAATCTTTTTAGGGTTAAACTGCCTCCGCACAGTTTCACGGATTTATTTGATGACTCACAGAGGGCTCTGTTCCCTCTTTTTTTTGTCTCCGTCCCCCTGTAGGTTGGGTGCAACCCAACAAAGGAGTAGGTTGGGTGAAGCTGTAGGTTGGGTGCAACCCAACAAAGGAGTAGGTTGGGTGAAGCTGTAGGTTGGGTGCAACCCAACAAAGGAGTAGGTTGGGTGAAGTTGTAGGTTGGGTGCAACCCAACAAAGGAGTAGGTTGGGTGAAGCGCAGCCGGGCCCAACAAAGCCCCTCTGTGTAGTAGAGTAGGTTAGGTGAAGGGCAGCGTAACCCAACAAATAGGGTTTGTATTTGTGTGGAAGGAGAGTCGAACCCAAGCCGTCAGTTACAGCTTGTTCACCAGTAGCTTAATACATTGCCCTCACCCTAAATCTGGATCCCAGAGAGGGAGAGGGACTTTGAGAGGTTATCAGATGATTTCTGAACAGGCTGTAACCCATGCACGCACCCACTAAAATTATGAAATATCGAAGAGCTAAAATAGAAGGTGGCACATACTTTTTCACTGTGGTAACAGACAGGAGACGAGAGTTTTTGTGCTTTCCCGAAAATATCTTATTATTAAGGCAGGCTGTCCGAGAAGTGATGGCGGAATATCCTTTCGATATAAATGCCTGCGTTATCTTACCGAACCATATACACTGCGTATGGACTTTACCAGAAGGCGATCGCGATTTTTCTAATCGGTGGCGTTTGGTGAAAAACTATTTTACCCAAAAATGCGATCGACAATATCACGGTCAAATTTCGGCATCTAAACAACAGAAACAGGAGAAAGCGATTTGGCAACGTCGTTTTTGGGAACATTGCATTGTGGATGAAACCGATTTTATTAATCATGTTGAATACATTCATTATAACCCGGTTAAGCATGGTTTAGTCAAAGCCCCAAAGGATTGGCAGTATTCAAGTTTTTTAAGGTATGTTCGTCAGGGTATTTACGATATTAATTGGGGTGCAGAAACGGAGATTGTATTTGATGCGAATGTGGGACGGGAATAAATTTTAATAAATTGGTATTATGTACCACACCCAACAGAGGGTAGGTTGTGTGCAACCCAACAGAGAGTAGGTTGTGTGCAACCTAACAGGGGTAGGTTGTGTGAACCCAACAGGGGTAGGTTGTGTGCAACCCAACAGGGGTAGGTTGTGTGCAACCCAACAGGAGTAGGTTGGGTGCAACCCAACAGAGGGTAGGTTGTGTGCAACCCAACAGGAGTAGGTTGGGTGCAACCCAACAGGAGTAGGTTGTGTGAACCCAACAGGAGTAGGTTGGGTGCAACCCAACAGGAGTAGGTTGGGTGCAACCCAACAGGAGTAGGTTGTGTGAACCCAACAGGAGTAGGTTGGGTGCAACCCAACATGGGTAGGTTGTGTGAACCCAACAGGAGTAGGTTGGGTGCAACCCAACAGAGGGTAGGTTGTGTGAACCCAACAGGAGTAGGTTGGGTGCAACCCAACAGAGGGTAGGTTGTGTGAACCCAACAGGAGTAGGTTGTGTGAACCCAACAGGAGTAGGTTGTGTGAACCCAACAGGAGTAGGTTGTGTGAACCCAACAGAGAGTAGTGCAACCCAACAGAGGGTAGGTTGGGTGCAACCCAACATGGGGTAGGTTGGGTGCAACCCAACAGAGGGTAGGTTGGGTGCAACCCAACAGAGAGTAGTGCAACCCAACATGGGGTAGGTTGGGTGCAACCCAACAGAGAGTAGGTTGGGTGCAACACGACATCGGGTAAAGTTGGGTTTCGCTGCGCTTCACCCAACCTACAACTACAATTATGGTATAATCGCGCAGAACCCCAATGATCTAAGTTTGAGGAGTTACCAATACTAATGTGTGGAATTGTTGGTTATATCGGCACTCAAATCGCTACAGACGTTCTCATGTCTGGGCTGGAAAAACTGGAGTATCGGGGTTATGACTCGGCTGGACTCGCTACGGTCTGGGAAGGTCAAATTAATTATCTTCGGGCTAAGGGTAAACTCTATAATCTACGCGATAAGTTAAGCCAGGTGGAAATGCCAGCCCAAATTGGTATTGGTCACACCCGCTGGGCTACCCATGGGAAACCAGAAGAATATAACGCTCACCCACAATTGGACCCCTATGGACGGGTGGCGGTGGTTCAAAATGGCATTATTGAAAATTATCGGGAACTGCGGGAAGAGTTGAAGGGAAAGGGATATGAGTTTAAATCTGATACCGATACGGAGGTAATTCCTCATCTGATTTCTGAGTTTTTATCACATCTATCTAAGCCGGAACCGGGTTCCCCTTCGGTTTTTTTTGAGGCGGTGCGTCTCGCGGTTAAGCGTTTGGATGGGGCTTTTGCGATCGCTGTTTTATGTGCAGACTATCCCAATGAGTTAATTGTTGCCCGCCAACAAGCACCCCTTTCTATTGGCTTAGGACAAGGGGAATTTTTCTGCGCTTCTGATACTCCCGCTTTAGTTCCCTATACCCAAGCTGTTGTCAGTTTAGATAACGGCGAAATGGCTCGGTTGACTCCTTTGGGGGTTGAGATTTACAGTTTTGACGGGGAACGTCTTAATAAAAAGCCCCGTATTCTCAACTGGAGTCCGACTCTGGTAGAAAAGCAAGTCTTTAAGCATTTTATGCTCAAAGAAATTCACGAACAACCAGGGGTCGTGCGAGACTGTCTCAATGCCTATATTCATGATGATTGGCAGGTTCCAGAAACTAGCAAAACTTCCAAATCTGCGACTGTTAATAAGAGTTTATCTCCGATTAATTTGAACCTCCCTAATGCTTTATGTGAGGGTGTGGAACAGGTGCAAATATTGGCTTGTGGTACCAGTTGGCACGCCAGTTTGGTGGGGAAATATCTATTAGAACAGTTGGCGGATTTACCAACAACAGTTCAATATGCTTCGGAGGCTCGTTATTCCCCGATTCCACTGCGACCTAATACGATGACTATTGGGGTTACTCAGTCGGGAGAAACTGCTGATACTTTGGCGGCGTTGGCTATGGAACAGCAACGCAGAATTAATGCTGGGGCGGCGTTTGCTCCCCGTTTATTAGGGATTACTAATCGCCCGGAAAGTTCTTTGGGGCAAATGGTTCCACATTTGATTGATACTAGGGCGGGTATTGAAATTGGGGTGGCGGCTACTAAGACTTTTTTGGCTCAATTGATAGCCTTTTATTTGTTGGCTTTGGATTTGGCTTGGCGACGGCAGACTATATCGGTATCTCGCCTTGAGGAAATTATTAAGGGTTTGCGACAAATTCCTTCTCAAATTGAGTTGATTCTGAGCAGTCATGAACAGGATATTGGGGAACTTTCCCATGATTTTAGTGATACTCAGGATTTTATTTTCTTGGGTCGGGGAATTAATTTTCCCATCGCTTTGGAGGGTGCTTTAAAACTCAAGGAAATTAGCTACATTCACGCGGAAGGATATCCGGCGGGAGAGATGAAACACGGTCCGATCGCCCTGTTGGATGATAAGGTTCCGGTAGTGGCGATCGCAATGCCTGGTATGGTTTATGAAAAGGTGATTTCTAATGCTCAGGAAGCTAAAGCGAGGGATGCTAGATTAATTGGAGTGACACCCAAAACCAGCGGCGAGTCAGCCGAGATTTTTGATGATTTATTATCAGTCCCGGAAGTGGATGAGTTATTATCACCCATTCTCACAGTTATTCCCCTGCAATTGTTAGCTTACCACATAGCGGCACGACGGGGCTTAGATGTAGACCAACCTCGCAACCTCGCTAAGTCGGTGACAGTGGAATAATAGATAACGATTTATGGTAAAATTAACCGATAGCAGCCTGTGAGTTAGATTCAAATAAAATGGCTTGTTGAATTTGCCAGGGTTGGCAGTTATAATCATCAGCAATATCCTCGATAGAGTCCCCGGCATCAAACAGTTGAGTGACAATTTTGGTGGGAATGCCTGTTCCGGTGATGGTAGGTTTACCAAAGGAAATATTAGGATCTATGATTAAGACTTTATCCCGGAAGTTGTGGCTATGATCGTTGATGATAGGGAAGAGTCTGGAGGCGATGTCTTGTTCATCCCATTCTATGCGAGTTAACAGATTATTTAAGACCTGTTTCATGGCTAATTGTCCTGAACGGGAGGCATTAATTAGCCGTTCAAATTGTTCGATAAAAATGTCAACCCCATCGGTGCTAAATTGTTTTTGAACAAGGGGATGTTCTGTTTTAAATTGTTCGCTTATGTAGTCGAGGGCGAGTCTAACTTGACGAAGGGGGACGTTATGAACGGTGCGAATGACTCTGAGGACGTGAGCTTCAACTAGGTTGGTAAAGGAGAGTTGGGGAATATTCGGTTGAGGGCGTTGGATGAGGGGTAAGAAGTCTTGATCTCCTTTTTGGGTGGGGTAGCTGCGTCCATTTACCCATGTTTTGAGGGTAGGTAGGGGGATATGAAGATAGCGGGCAGTATCGGCTATCGTGTAAATAGGAACATGATAGAGATTTTGTTGAGTTAGCAGGGATGATGTTTTAACCATCGGTTGTGGGTATATTGCGGATTAGCAAAAATAGTAGGCTTGGTTAGAATCACGATATTTTGAGATTATAGCGAATAGGTGAGGTAGGGGAGTGTAACCGGTTGGGGTTAACTTTTCTGTTGCAGATAAGCCCTAAATTGGGCGGGTGGTAGAGGTTTACTAAATAGATATCCCTGACCGTAATCACATCCTTGATTACAGAGAAAGTCGAGTTGGGCGGTGGTTTCAATGCCTTCTGCTACCACGACTAAGCCTAACCCATGAGCCATAGTAATCATGGTTTTGACTAGAGCGATCGCATCTTGATCATCGGGAAGATCCGAAATAAATGATTTATCAATTTTCAAGACACTAAAAGGAAATCGCTTTAGATAACTAAGGGAGGAATAACCTGTGCCAAAATCATCGATCGCCAAACGGATTTTGAGGTGATTCAGTTGTTTAATTAAACTTTGCACTCCCGGAACTTCTTCCACCAGGGAACGTTCGGTTATTTCTAACTCTAAGCAATCACTACTCAGACCATTATTAGCGATCGCCTCTATAATCACATTAACCAGGTTAGGGGTCCGTAACTGACGGGGAGACATATTCACCGCCACCCATAACCCATTGTTTCCCTGTTGATGCCAATTAGCCACCTCTTGACAGGCTTGTGATAAAATCCACTCTCCCAAATCTACAATTAACCGACTTTCTTCAGCAATAGCAATAAACTGGTCAGGTCTAATATTTCCTAGTTCGGGATTATACCAACGCATCAAAGCCTCAGCCCCAACAATTTGAGAGGTATTCAGATGAATAAAAGGCTGATACACCACAGATAGTTCATTTCTGCTTATGGCATGACGAAGCTGATTTTCAATGATAATCCGACTTTGAGCCTCATCATTCATATTTTGAGTAAAAAATGCGAAAACATTACGGCCTTCCTGCTTCGCTGCATACATAGCCGTATCTGCATTTCTCACCAATGTACTGACATTCTTGCCATCTTGGGGATAACTAGCAATACCAATACTGGCTGATATAAATGCTTCTTCACCGCACAGATTAAAGGGTTCACCCAATACATCTAAGACCTGATTAGCAATATATTCAGCCTGTACTAAGTCATCTAACTTGGGGATAATCAATAAAAACTCATCACCACCAAGTCGCCCTACTGTATCAGTTTTGCGGATACATCCTCTTAATCTCATCCCGGCTTCTTTTAACAAAAAATCTCCTAATTCATGACCTAGGGTATCGTTAATATTTTTAAAGTGGTCTAGGTCAATAAACATCACCGCGACGTTACTATGATGAACTTGAGCCTCGGTAATTGCTTGTCGTAGTCTATCAAAAATTAAAGTTCGGTTCGGTAGGTCGGTCAGAGCGTCATAGTTGGCTTGATGGGCTAAAATTTCCTCGTTATGTTTCTGTTGAGTAATATCTTCTTTAACTGCGATAAAGTGGGTAATATAACCTTCTTCATCTCGCATCGGACATATAGAAGCGTGTTCCCAGAAGAGTTCTCCGTTTTTTTTCTTATTGTGAAACTCCCCAGACCACTGTTTCCCTGATGTAATCTGTCTCCATAACACATCATATTCCGGTTCTGTGGTGTAGCCAGATTTCAGGATGCGAGGATTTTGACCGATTACCTCTCCTGCTTTATATCCGGTGATTTCTTCAAATTTCGGGTTCACATACTGAATATCTCCCTCGGAGTCGGTAATCACAATAGAGACCGGACTTTGATCGCAAGCGCGGGAAAACATTTTCAGCTGATCTTCGGTTTTTTTGAAGTCGGTAATATCTGTTAAGGATGCTAGATAGGCTGTTTCCTGTTCCCAAGAAATTTCTACTACTCGCATACGGACGATTTTTAGCTGTCCATCCTGTCTCAAAATTTCTAATTCGGTTGATTCTTTGGTGACTAGGGGAATACCTATCAGTTCCCCTTCCAGTTGGCTGGCTGGGCGACCGAATAAAGCCTCGGCGGCGGGGTTAATGAATAGGGCGCGTCCTTCACGGTTGACTACTACTAAACCGTTGGTACTGGTGCTGATAATGGTTCTCAGACGTGCTTCGCTTTCCCTTAACGCGGCTTCGGCTGTGATGGAAGAGTTAATGATTTCCTGATTCTCGATCGCTTTTATGGTGCTGATTATATGGGTGACTTGACCATGGCGATCGCTTACTGGGGTCGATTCTTGGCTGACCCAGTGAACAGAACTATCCGGTTGTATAATTCGATAGTTCAGGCTGTAATTTTGTTTCATAAATAACGATGTCGTATAGTTTTGCACCCAACCATATAGATCCTCGACATGGATCTGATTCAACAATTGCTCAAAATTTATGGATGTCGGCTGGGGAGTTAATCCTAAAATATGATATAATTGCTCTGATACAATCATTTCTCCGGTGTTCATATTTAAACACCAACTCCCCGTTTTGGTCAGGGCTTGCACTTGGGCTAGGTGCTGCTGTAGCTGCTGGTGTTGCGATTTCAGCTTGGAATCGGTGATATCTTCACAGATGGCGATCGCTCTGAAATCCGACCCATCTTGACTATCAATTGGGTAGAGTCTCAGGCAAAACCATTCGGTTATATTATCTTTTGTAATCGGAATTTCTGCGACTATTTCTGAGATATTAGTGTCGGCAATTTGGGGCGATCGCTCTCTTAGCCAGGTTTCAAGTTCCGGGGGAATTTGAGAATTGACCACTAAGGTTTCATGGGCTTTCCTATTCGCGAAAATAATTTTATGTTCTTGATTAACTATGAATATGGGGAGATTAATGGCATTTAAAATCATCTCCATTGGGCTGGCTTTAATATGATTAATACTATCATCGATATGCTCATCAAGATATTGGTCAATAATCGTCTGATATTGACGCTGTTTTTCTTCCGCAAAAAATTGCCTCTCAATAGCCGTAAAGAAATCCCCGACTACTTGGGAGAATAGGTGTTCCTGTTCACTGCTAAATTCTCCTAACTTAATCAGATTTAAATAGCATTGTCTATATTGTTGGAGAGTTTCCACCATTTCCGCAGCGGAGATATCGGTCTGGGTTTCCGCCGAAATAGCGATCGCACTTATTCCCCCCAGCGTCTGTAAATGTTCCTCCATGTCAGAAACTAGATATCCTGGGGTGAGATCTGCAGTCATCTCAATTAATAGCAGGGAAATGCGGGAAGTTAAACCCTGCACTGACCGTAAGTGAGTTATAATGGAAGGTTGGGTAGTCTGACCGAAACACTGTAGTAACTGCATTACCATCCATTCTTGATGGTTAACAATCAGTTGGTGTAGGGGTTCTACTAAACTCACCCCCAATGGTAGTGAAGCGATCGCATAACGTCTAGGCTGCGGAATTGATATTTTCATAACTTCATAATTATAGCTAATTTTATGTCATCTTCAATCCTGCATAAAATCGACAATTTATCATTATGATATACCTCCCGATATCTACTTATTAACCCCTAGCAGTAATACTGATTTCCCTAAGTTTGGCTTGAATAATCGGTGATCCCTATCTACTCACAGAAAATACCTATCTGGTCGGATGGCCAGATATTGCCCCAAAATCAGTAGACCTGACATAGTATTCAGATCCATCTTATCCTATTTTGATAACAGTTATAATTTCCTGGAAATCGACTGTCTAAAGGCTAATTGATGCTTTGGCTACCGCAAAAATTTAATAAAAATTTAACGATGCTTAATATTTATTCATATATCCGGTAAAGGCGATCGCTCCCCCGTCGGTAGAGTCCGTAGAGTTGGTAGGGTCCGTGATAGCCTGGTCCTAGTCATGGTAAACCCGCGCCCAGCCAGCAGTGGGGGCGCAAAATTTTGCGCCCCCAGTATGATGAATTATTCATGGTTTGGTGAGGTTAGGGCGGGTTCCTGTTAATTACAGGGGAGAACATGAGTCAACCCGCCCCTTGATGAGAGGGCGAAGTAATCGTCCTATTCTACATCATAGAAACACTCAGGTTGTAAGGAGTTTGATTACCCTGACTAAATACCCGGGCTACATAAGTACCAGGTTCTAAGAATTCTCGAATCTCCTCATCTTGGCTGCCAGGATTTCTCGAACTACCAAGGAGCCTTGTACGGTCATTATTGAGTAACTCGAATAATTCCAGGTTAGCATTAGCCCGGAGACCGTCGAGACCCACAGTGACAAAACCAGGTGACTCTAAAGTGAAATTGTAATAGTCGTCAGTGTCAACCCTGCCACCTTCGGTATAGCCAATCAGACCGCGTTGGCTGATCGAACCGCCTTCGGTGAGTGGGTCCAGAGGTTGTCCCGGTGGCGTGTCGTCAAGTGAACCTGTAATCGGACTCGCAGCCATATTGATTTCGTAGGGAGTTCTTGCTGCCCCCCTGGGGAAGACCCGCACAAAATAGTTGCCCGGATCTAAGATTGTTTTGATGTTTTCATCGTTATTTCCCGGTCTGGCAGAACGTTGAAGGAGATCACGACCGTCGCTACCTATTAACTCCAGGTCGGCGTTAGCCCTCAAGCCCGTCAGGTTAATATCAACGCTACTGCGTTCATTAAGGGTGAACTGGCGATAGTCGTTAACATCCCGATAACCGTTTTCTGGGAAACCGATCCGGTCTGTGTCCCTGTAGTCCGTCAGCAAACCGATATTGTTAACGTTTCCGGGGGCTTGGCCATCAGGATCTACGGCTACCCCCAAATCGGCAATCTTCAGGGTGTAGGGACTACGGGCGCTACCTTGGGGCCGAACGGCTACATAATAAGTGCCGGGGTCTAACTCTTGTTCAATTTTTTCGTCCGCTGTTCCTGGGTTGCGAGATTCAAATATCAGGCTACCAGAATTATCTAGTAATTCCAGATTGATATTAGCGCTCAGGCCTTCTAGAGCGATCGCCAGGGATTTGGCTTCGTTGAGCCGGAAGCCATAGTAGTCTACCTGGTCGCGACTGCTACCTGTGCCGAAACCTACCCTATCACTATTACTGTAATCTCCTGTTAGCACTCCCAAATCATTGAAGAAAGAAGAACCTGGTACAGGACCACCATCTGGGTCTACCGAGTCGGTCATCGCCGTAATATCCAGGGTATAGTTGGTTCTGGCATTACCCACGGGAACCACATCCAGATAATAGGTTCCGGCTTTGAGTTCTTGGCTAATCTGTTCTGCTTCGTTGCCGGGACGGGTTGAGTCAAACAACAAACTACCGTTGGTCTCTTTTAGCTGAATGTCGGCATTTCCTCGCAGTCCGGTTAGGGAAATATCAACTTCAGCTTCACTCGCAAGAGTGAACTCATAGCGATCGGTGGTGTTACGAATACCGCTTTCAGCAAAACCAATGCGATCGCTGTTGGTGTAACCCCCTTCTAGGGAAAGCAGGTTCCCCACATCGAACTCCTGAAGCGCGTCGCTGCTACCAGTATTGATACTTAGTCGGTATTCGCTGCGAGCATTGCCATTGGGGAATACTTCCACATAGTAAACACCAGCATCTAAGAAATCGGTAATATTTTCGTTAGCACGACCCCTTTCCTCTGCTGTTTGCAGAATCGTTTTACCATCACCGTCGTACAAACGCATATTGATATCCTGACGCAAGTTAGTCAAGTTGATATCAACAGAACCATCTTTAGTTAGTTCAAAGCGTACCCAGTCTCGTTCGTCCCGACCAGAACGGCCCTGAGTGAAACCTACACTGTTCCGAATGGAAGGGATGTTATCGACCCCTGGTTCAACCTTACCGAAATTGAGAGCCTTTTCGGGAGTGGCATGGTCAGGAATGAAAACAGTAGCTGCCGTGATACCCAACCGGTAGTTACTCCGGACGTTGCCCACGGGGGTAACTTTTACATAGTAGGTTCCCGCTTCGAGTCCTTCCAGTTCAATTTTTTCAGCTTGGCGACCTGGGTTTGTACCCCGCGCTACTCGCTCGCCGCCTTCATCTAGAATCTCTACATCAAGGTTCGCTCTCAGTCGGTCTAGGGTCAAGTTAACATCGCTGTTTACTGGCAAGGTGAAATTGTACCAGTCCTGAGTGTCCCGTCGCCGACCTGTAACGAAACCAACATCTCCAGTCTGACTAACAGGGTTAGCTTCAGTAACTGGCCCCAAAGTGATACCAGGTTTGCTGTCGTCGTCTTCGATGGTGATAGGGTTAGCACTCATACCCAGGCGATAGTCCGTCCTGGCGTTACCTACCGGGAACACCCGCACATAATAATCACCAGGTTCTAAATCCGTGCTAATTTGTTCAGCTTGGCGACCTGGGTTAGTGGACTGATCGATAATAGTTTCGCCATCTGCGCCTAGGAGTTGGACGTTAGCATTAGCCCGAAGTCCGTCCAGAGTCAGCGATAATTCGCTATTTTCGGTGATACTAAACTTGAAGAAGTCTTGTGTGTCTCGGCTTATGCCCCGACCAAAGCCAATTCGGTCAACTGCGCTGACTTCTTCTGGTCCGATATTACCTAGGTTTTCCGCTGTGGCGATCCTGTCTTTGCCTTCTCCGATTATGTCTAAGGCTTCTGCACTTACCCACAAGCGATAGGAAGTGCGATCGCTCCTGCTATTGGGAAAAACTCGGATATAGTATTCCCCTGCACCTAAGTTTTCGGTAATCTCTTCCGGGCGACGACCGGGTTCAGTAGAGCGGAATATTACCGTGCTACCATCCCCGTCCAAAATCTCAACGTCAGCATTGGCTTGGAGTTGGTCAAGAGTCAGGTTAACCTCGCTATCGTTGCTGATGCTGAACTTATAAAAATCTTGCGAGTTCCACACACCATCTTCACGATCGCCGATTCTGTCGTTGTTGCTGTATGGCCTAGGTCGTCCGTTGAGGTCGCCAATATTAATTACATCAGGTCCTATTACGGAACCTAGGGTGACATTAACTGTGGTCTCGCCTAAACCCAACACTTCCAACGAAAGTGTATCGTCTTTGGCGTGGGGATTTTCAGTACCGAGTTCTACTGTGAAGGTGCGACTTTCCCCGTCTTTAACACCCTTATGTTGCACCGGGTTGATGCTTTGAACATAGCCATACTCATCACTCCTGGCTACCATTGTCAAGTCGCTTAATATGGTCTCTAAGCCACTGGTAACTACGTTGACTAGGTTGGAGCTATCGGACCTTAAAGTTTCTACCGTACCAAATCCCAATTGATCAACCAGTTCTCTATATACCGGTACAACATCCCTGGTGACCGCGAAAATAGGAATCACTCCCGTCTCTTCCAAAGCATTCCTGACTTGAGCAACGCTGGGATAGTCTTCTCCCGTACCTGCTGGTCTACCATCAAGAACTGTATCGCCATTATTGGCAGTGGTTATGCCTGCCGCTCCTCCCGCTCCTGCCTCATGATAGCGAGCATCTGTAGAAAGAACCACAATCCGCCGAGAATTATTGCGGTAGCCAACCTCTTCTTCCCGGAGAGCCACATGCATCAACCCCTCAAGTTGAGCTTCTGGAGCGTCCCCGCCAAAGCCAATTTCCAGGCGACCTAGTGCGTCCTGGAAATCAGGCAAAGAGTCCGTTAGCGGCAGGTGGGTTTCGTATACATAATCAGTGCTACCACCAAAAGGCCAAATGGGTTTGTCGATGAAGGAAGCCAAACCAAATTTAGTGTCTGGTTGGATGTCTTGCACCTCTTTAACTATTCGGGGAGCTAAACGCTGCATAACCGGCAGGTCATCCCAAAATGAACCCGAAAGATCCGTTAGGAAAACTAAATCTATTGCTGTGGTTTCGGCACTGTCACTGGGTACTGTTGCCGTAATGTCAAAACTGATGTTATCTCCAGGTACAATATTCACATCTACTACGCCTGGATTTAACGCTCCCTCGCCACGTACTGTATTGGTGATTGTGCTTTTCCCGCTCATGGTTTTCTGTCCTTAGCTAATAAGTTGTGAGCATACAAGGTTTTTCGCTGTTATCTGCCATCCTACCTCCTATAAAACCCACGGGAAAAACTGCGGTTTTTGGGGTTTTATGGAGGTTTGTATATGTCTGATTCACCGTCTCATCTGAACATAAATTCCAGATTATAAGGGGTTTGAGCCATGCCTACCGGATAAACCCGCAAGTAATAATCTCCCGCATCTAAATTTTGGGTGATTATGTCTGTGTTATTGCCACGTTGATTAGAACTATCAATCATCCCGCCACTACTATTCAATAGCTCTAAATCGGCATTTTGCCTCATGCCGTCCAGCATAATAGTAAGACTTTGGGGCTCGTTGAGGGTAAATCTGTAGTAGTCGTTAACGTCGCGAACTCCGTCTTCCATAAAGCCAATTCGGTCTCTGGGAGTTCGGAAATCACTATTCAAGCTACCCAAGTCTGTGGCAGTTTCCAGAGTGCCGTCGGGGTCTTCTCCGGTAATTGGATCGACGGTCGGTCTTTCTTCCGGTTTCGGCTCTGTAGGTACGGCATTCATTTTCAGGAAATAGTTGGTTTGCGCTGCACCTGCTGGGAAGACTTGCACTTTGTAGTCCCCAGCTTCCAATTCCCCGCTGAGAAATTCCGACTCACGGTCTGGGTTGAAACCAGTCATAACCGGCCTACCGCTGCTGTCAAACACAATAACATTAGCATTCATCCTCAGTTCGTCTAGGGTGAGGGTAAACCGACTATCAACATCTAAGCTAAAGTTGTATTCGTCGCTGTTGTTACGAACACCCCCGTCAGTAAAGCCGATGCTATCTGAGATTTTGAACTCCCCATTTCTCAGGCTATTTAAAGAACCGACTTCTGTGATTTCTACACCACCACCTACAACTTCAGAATTTATTGCCAGTCGATACCGAGTCTCGGCATTACCTACCGGTACCACTCGCAGGTGGTAATCACCAGACTCTAGGACTTCGGCGATGTTTTCTGGTGTACGTCCGCGCTCCTCAGAAACTGCAATGGGTCGGCCTCTTCTGGAGTCAGGGTCGAAAAAGCCTTGATATAGTTCTAGGTTGATGTTTTGATTGAATTGGTCTAGGGTGACGTTAATATCCCTGGACTCATTCAGGGTAAAGTTATAAACATCTAACTCGTTGCGAACTCCGCTCCCTGTCTGACCCACATTGTCAAAATTGCTGTAGGGCGCACCCAAAGCATTTATGTCTATGATATCCACCGGGGAAATAGTTTCCCCCGCGCTGAGACTCAGCCGATAGTCAGTATTACCACTACCAGTGGCAAATACTCTGACATAATAATCTCCCGGGTCGAAGATGTCGTTAATTTTTCTGGCGTTCCTACCATCCCTTTCTGACTGATGAATACGTTCACCGTTGCTGTCGTAAATCTCGACATTTGCCACATTAACTCGCAGTTCGTCAACGACCAAATCCACGTTTTTCTCAGCACTGAGGCTGAATTTGAACCAGTCCTCTTGGTCTCGGAAGCGATCGCCTATTAATAAGCCTACATTGTTTTTCTCATTAATCGGTCTGACTCCCAACTCCCCTAAGTCTTTGGCAGTTGCTAAAGTAGGATAGTCGCTTTGATTTGTCTGAGCATCTAGTTCCAATCGGTAGTCGGTTCTGTTAGTACCTTGAGCCCCTACCACTAAGGCATAATCTCCTACCTCTAGGAAATTGCTGATGGTTCTGGGTCGATTAGCCGGAGCTGTAACCCTTTCCAACAGAGAGCCTAGTTGTTTTGGTCTACTGGGATCATACTCGTGTAAAAGCAGATTGGCTCCCCGGTTGAGCTGATCCATTTGAGCATAAAATGAAGCATCCTCGCTCAGGTTAAAGGTGTAGAAGTCCCTTTGGTTGCGCTGACTTCCTGTGCCAAAACCGATACGATCAGCAGTGACAAACGGTTGAACTTTGCCGACTAAATCCCCAACTCGAGTACCTGGTAATTCTTCCGGTGGCAGCACTTCGTTGGCAGTCAACTCTAGCCGATACGGAGTTCTGGCAGCTCCACGAGGAAATACCCGCACCACATAATCGCCGGCTTTAAAAATACCATTAATGCTGTCTTCCTGTCGCCCAGGATTCATCGATTGAAAGAGAATCGTTTCCCTATCTTCATCTAAGATTTGAATGTCGGCATTCTGTCTCAGTTGGTCTAGGTTGATGCTGACATCGCTATCCTTATCTAAGCTAAAGCTGAAAAAATCTTCAACGTTCCGTACACGACCTTCAGTAAAACCAATGCGATCGTTTATTACTACTGGTTCTGACAGACTGTTAAGAACTCCCAGGTTTTGACCTGGATCTACTACGGTTCTCGGTTCTGCACTTAGGCTTAACGAATATTCCGTTTGGGCTGGCCCTACCGCCATAACTCGGACATAATAATCACCGGGCTCTAAGTTGGCGTTAATGTTTTCTGCTCGCCTACCCGGGTTGTTAGACTGGAACATCACCGAACCGTCGCTATCTAACAGTTGGACGTTAGCATTAGCATTTAAATCATCCAGGGTGAGGTTAAACTCGCTTTCCTCACGGATGGTAAATTTGTAGAAGTCGTTGAGTTCTCGCTGGCCATCCTGTCTAAAGCCAATGCGATCGCGAATCTCAATTTGTTCAGTTATGACACCTTTATTTAGGGCATCTTCTATCGTGTCGTAAGCCATAATATTTTCTGAATTCTCCCTAATGTTGACAATAAACCCCCCGTGGCTCCACTGCGCTTGGGGGCCAGACTGGGCGGCACAATATTGAATTTTGGGAACCACTAAAACCCACAGTCATGACCCCATAAGGCGGGGGAGCAACTGCGTCTTTATTTTCGTAGAGAATAGGGCTAATACTTCTATGTATTACAAAGGGAGTGCTAGGACATTCTCTCTCGATATCCTTATCGTAACACCACCATCAGAAATGTCAACTCTTTTTTATAAAGATTTTGTAAAGATTTTCTCACAAGCTAATTTTTAGCCCGCCATCATCACTAGCTTCACCATCTCTAAATGTGTAACCGGCTTTTTTAGAACTAATATTTCAATTTGTCTGATGGAAAATTTAGTGATATCACTACTCCCAATACCCCCAAACTACCACCGGTCAAGGGATGAGAGGGAATCATACATTAGTCGCTACTTGGTTGTTTACAAAAAGTTACAATAAATTAGCAGTACCAGATATTTCCCCACCGGGTTTGGGTATCTGTAGCATCACCACCAAAAATCTGATATTTCCCCTTGACAAATCTGCTGACTTGACTTACCATTAGAGAATGGGAATCCGTGCCGCCCTATATATAGGGGTTTTCACCCCCCACCCCATTTCTAGGGTGGTGGTGAGTAGGTGGGTGGAAAAGCAACTAAATTAAGTTAATACTTAATCTGTATTCAGTGCGAGCCGCGAGGTGGGGAAATACACGGACATAGTAGGTTCCCGGTTCAAGGTTTCGTTGGGTGATAATTTCCCGCTGAGTACCAGGATTTCTGGATTGATCAATCCTCTCCCCTGTACTACCCAAAAATTCCAGGTTAGCATTTTCAAATAGTTCATCTAAGATAATTCGGACAGTCCCTTCACGATTGAGGTTAAAGCGGTAATAGTCCTCGGTATTGCGATCGCCTGCTTCGGTAAAACCAATTTCGTCATTGATCACAATGGGTTCTCCGGTGAGTCTACCCAGGTTGACCGCAGGAGACGAGCCATCGTCATTGATAATAGTTCCGGTAGCTTGTCGCCGTCCTAATTGGGCATTTTGAGGTCTACTCAGGTTGACGGTAAAGGTTTCATCGGGTTCTATTTCGGTATCTCCAAACACGGGAACATCAATAAATTGGCGGGTTTGACCGGGGCGAAATATCAGCCTTCCTGTAGTGCGTCGATAGTCTTCCCCAGCGGTAGCCGTCCCGTCAGCCGTAGCATAATTAACCACTACCCTTTCAGGGCTAGGGCTATCTAAGGTTACCAAAAAACGAGCATTAGTCTGACCGCGATCGCCTTCTGTGATTTCCGTATCTCTGATAGAGATTTGGGGGAAATCATCATTGATAATAGTTCCGATAGCACGTCGCCTTCCTAATTCCGCATTTTGAGGGTTACTGAGGTTGACGGTAAAGGTTTCATCAGGTTCGACTTTAGTATCCCCAAACACGGGAACATCAATAAATTGGCGGGTTTGACCGGGGCGAAATACCAGCCTTCCGCTGGTGCGTCGATAGTCTCGGTCTCTGACAGTGGCTGTACCGTCAGCGGTAGCATAATTAACCACTACCCTCTCCGGGCTAGGATTATCTAATGTGACCACAAAACGAGCATTCGTCTGACCGCGATCGCCTTCTTTTACCTGAGTGTCTGCGATCGTAATTTGGGGGAAATCATCATTGATAATAGTTCCGGTAGCACGTCGCCTTGCTAATTCCGCATTTTGAGGTCTACTCAGGTTGACGGTAAAGGTTTCATCAGGTTCGACTTTAGTATCCCCAAACACGGGAACATTAATGACTTGGCGGGTTTGACCGGGTTGAAATACCAGCCTTCCGGTGGTGCGTTGATAGTCTCGGTCTCTGAGCGTAGCTGTACCGTCAGCGGTAGCATAGTTAACCACTACCCTCTGACTGCTAGGATTATCTAATGTGACGACAAAACGAGCATTAGTCTGACCGCGATCGCCTTCTTTTACCTGGGTGTCTGCGATCGTAATTTGGGGTAAATCCTCATCCTCATCAACAATTAACTTGCTGATAAAGGCATCCCATTCGCCGCCACTATTGGTTTGTCCGCCTAGGTTGCCCGAAGTCTCCCCCGCCACATAAATAGAGCCATCACTACCCGTCGTCAGGGCATAAGCCACATCATCCTCACTGCTTCCCAGTAGGCGCGTCCAGTCCCTAATGCCATCAGGCTGGTACTTGCTGATAAAGGCATCCCATTCGCCACCACTATTGGTTTGTCTATCTAGGTTGCCTGAAGTCCAGCCCCCCAAATAAATCGACCCATCCCTACCGGTAGTCAAACCAAAAACCCCTTCATTCTCAAGGGTTCCCAACAGGCGCGTCCAATCTTTACTGCCATCAGGCTGGTACTTGGTAATAAAGGCATCGAAGCCACCACTATTGGCGTGTGCATCTAAGTTGCCTTCAGTATAGCCAGCCACATAAATAGAGCCATCGCTACCGGTGGTCAGGGCACGAGCTACATCACTCCCACTGGTTCCCAACAGGCGAGTCCAGGCTTTAGTGCCATTAGGCTCGTACTTAGCGATAAAGGCATCCCTGCTACCACTATTGATTTGTCCATCTAAGTTGCCTTCAGTATAGCCAGCCACATAAATCGACCCATCACTACCGGTGGTCAGGGCATGAGCCTCGTCACTCCCACTGCTTCCCAGCAGGCGCGTCCAGACTTTAGTATCATCAGGGCGGTACTTAGCGATAAAGGCATCCCTGCTACCACTATGGGTTTGTCCATCTAAGTTGCCCTCAGTATAGCCAGCCACATAAATAGAGCCATCACTACCGGTAGTCAGGGCATGAGCTACATCATTCTCACTGCTTCCCAGCAGGCGCGTCCAATTTTTAGTGCCATTGGGCTGGTACTGAGTGACAAAGGCATCCCAGTTACCACCATTAGTTTGTCCATCTACGAACCTCCAAGTCGGGCCCGCCACATAAATCGACCCATCACTACCGGTGGTCAGGGCATGAGCCTCGTCCCAACTACTGGTTCCCAACAGGCGCGTCCAGTCTTTAGTACCATCAGGCTGATACTTGGTGATAAAGGCATCTCGCTGACCATTATTGGTTTGTCCATCTAGCTTGCCCTCAGTTATACCCGCCACATAAATGGACCCATCGCTACCGGTGGTCAGAGCCCACGCCCGGTCAGTCTCACTGGTTCCCAACAGGTCTGTCCAGGCGAACTCTGGCGGCGCGGACATCTGTACTGCTACCGGTTCTCCTTCTACCCAGATGAAACCCCAATCATTCTGATTTCTTAACCCGGTGATATCTGCTTCTGTCAAGGCTTCCCCATTCACCAGGCGCATAAATAACTCACCCTCATCTCCTGGGGAGTCGATTTCGTTTAACTGAGAATCCAGATAATGCCCAAATTCCTCGGTTATCACATCCACCAGTTTCTCACTGTGAATTATGGCATCCGATAAATACACCGTACCCGTCAGGGAATCAAAAGCGCCATCCGCACCATTCATGGCTCTGGCGGAAAGAACTTTCAGATGTGGTGTTTCTCCCTGAGTCAAAGCCTCAATAATAGTTGCCCCTAATTCCACATCCGTAGATGCACCGAAAGCGGTTTGTAAATCCCCCTGAAAATTCGCGGAGGCGACAAACTCTGTTAATTGTTGGTTAACCTGAGTTAATGCCGCCTCGATTTGGGCTGCTGCTGTCAGTGGTTCGACGGACACATCACCGCTGAATCCCAATGGGGGTAGGGGATTCGGATAATCCGATGGTTCGGGCATTATGGCCACTAATATTTCTCTGGTATTTTCCATAATATTTCACCTAGTAGATGGGCTGACATCGCCAACCTATCAAATAGTATCTTCCCTGACATTCCCCCCACCTGTACTATTCTATTCTCCCTCACAGATGATGTCAACCCCTACAGCTTGAAAGCGATCGCACCTCAAAAATCACGGTTTTCTCACAGCAAAAAAACCCACTTTTACCCCTTGACAAATTCCCCGACTTGACTTACCATTAGAAAATGGGAATCTGTGCCGCCCTATATATAAGGTTTTTCACCTCCCACCTCAAAGCGATCGCACCTCAAAAATCACGGTTTTTTCACAGCCAAAAAACCCACTTTTCCCCCTTGACAAATCCCCCGACTTGACTTACCATTAGAGAATGGGAATCTGTGCCGCCCTATATATAGGGGTTTTCACCCCCCACCGCCATTTCTGGGAAGGGGTTGTTGGTGAGGAGGTGAGGTTAAACACCGCACCCCACATCATTTAACTAAACCAAGTCAATACTCAATCTGTATTCAGTGCGTGCAGCCAGGTGGGGAAATACCCGCACATAATAAGTTCCGGGTTCAAGTCTTCTAGCGGTGATAGTTTCGGGGTTTTTACCTGGATTATTAGACTGGGATATCAACTCACCATCACTACCCAACAATTGCAGGTTAGCATCTTTAAATAGATCATCCAGGTCAATTCGGACAGTCCCTTCACGATTGAGGATAAAGCGGTAATAGTCGTCGGTATTGCGATCGCCTCCTACTACATAGCCAATGCGGTCATTCCTGACAATTTCTTCAGTGAGTCTACCCAGGTTTACTGCATTAGGGAAGATATCATTATCGGGTGGTTCAGGTCTGGGGTTATTATTCCCCCCTTGGAAATCATCATTCAGAATAGTTCCGATAGCACGTCGCCTTCCTAATTCGGCATTTTGAGGTCTAGTCAGGTTGACGGTAAAGGTTTCATCAGGTTCGACTTTAGTATCCCCAAACACCGGAACATTAATAAATTGGCGAGTTTGACCGGGTTGAAATACCAGCCTTCCGGTGGTGCGTTGATAGTCTCGGTCTCTGACCGTAGCTGTACCGTCAGCGGTAGCATAATTAACTGTGACCCTCTCCGGGCTAGGATTATCTAATGTGACCACAAAACGAGCATTAGTCTGACCGCGATCGCCTTCTTTTACCTGAGTGTCTGCGATCGTAATTTTGGGTAAATCCTCATTATTCATTGCATTTATTGCCAGTCGATACCGAGTCTCGGCATTACCTACCGGTACCACTCGCAGGTGGTAATTACCAGACTCTAGGACTTCGGCGATGTTTTCTGGTGTATGTCCGCGCTCCTCAGAAACTGCAATGGGTCGGCCTCTTCTGGAGTCAGGGTCGAAAAAGCCTTGATATAGTTCTAGGTTGATGTTTTGATTGAATTGGTCTAGGGTGACGTTAATACCCCTGGACTCATTCAGGGTAAAGTTATAAACATCTAACTCGTTGCGAACTCCGCTCTCTGTCTGACCTACATTGTCAAACTTGCTGTAGGACGCACCCAAAGCACCTATGTTTAGGATATCCACCGGGGAAATAGTTTCCCCCGCGCTGAGACTCAGCCGATAGTCAGTATTACCACTACCAGTGGCAAATACTCTGACATAATAATCTCCCGGGTCGAAGATGTCGCTAATTGTTCTGGCGTTCGTACCATCCCTTTTTGACTGATGAATACGTTGACCCTTGCTGTCGTAAATCTCGACATTAGCCACACTAACTCGCAGGTTGTCAACGACCAAATCCACGTTTTTCTCAGCACTGAGGCTGAATTTGAACCAGTCCTCTTGGTCTCGGAAGCGATCGCCTATTAATAACCCTACATTGTTTGTCTCATTAATCGGTCTGACTCCCAACTGCCCTAAGTCTTTGGCAGTTGCTAAAGTAGGATAGTCGCTTTGATTTGTCTGAGCATCTAGTTCCAATCGGTAGCCGGTTCTGTTAGCACCTTGAGCCCCTACCACTAACGCATAATCTCCTACCTCTAGGAAATTGCTGATGGTTCTGGGTCGATTACCCGGAGCTGTAACCCTTTCCAACAGAGAGCCTAGTTGTTTTGGTCTACTGGGATTATACTCGTGTAAAAACAGATTGGCTCCCCCGTTGAGCTGATCCATTTGAGCATAAAATGAAGCATCCTCGCTCAGGTTAAAGGTGTAGAAGTCCCTTTGGTTGCGCTGACTTCCTATGCCAAAACCGATACTATCAACAATGACAAACGGTTCTTCTTTGCCGATTAAATCCCCAACTCGAGCACCTGGTAATTCTTCCGGTCGGTGCGCTTCGTTGGCAGTCAACTCTAGCCGATAGTCAGTTCTGGCAGCGCCCTGAGGAAATACCCGCACCACATAATCGCCGGCTTTCAAAATACCATTAATGTTGTCTTCGACTCGCCCAGGATTCATCGATTGAAAGAGAATCGTTTCCCTATCTGCATCTAAGAGTTGAATGTTGGCATTCTGTCTCAGTTGGTCTAGGGTGATGCTGACATCGCTATCCTTATCTAAGCTAAAGCTGAAAAAATCTTCAACGTTCCGTACACTACCAGTAGCAAAACCAATGCGATCGTTTATTACTACTGGTTTGGACAGACTGTTAAGAACTCCCAGGTTTTGACCTAGATCTACGGTTCTCGGTTCTGCACTTAGGCTTAACGAATATTCCGTTTGGGCTGGCCCTACCGCCATAACTCGGACATAATAATCACCGGGATCTAAGTTGGCGTTAATGTTTTCTGCTCGCCTACCCGGGTTGTTAGACAGGAAAATCACCGAACCCCAGTTATCTAACAGTTGGACGTTAGCATTAGCATTTAAATCATCCAGGGTGAGGTTAAACTCGCTTTCCTCACGGATGGTAAATTTGTAGAAGTCGTTGAGTTCTCGCTGGCCATCCTGTCTAAAGCCAATGCGATCGCGAATCTCGATTTGTTCAGTTATGACACCTTTATTTAGGGCATCTTCTATCGTGTCGTAAGCCATCTGTACTGCTACCGGTTCTCCTTCTACCCAGATGAAACCCCAATCATTCTGATTTCTTAACCCGGTGATATCAGCTTCTGTCAACGCTTCCCCATTCACTAACCGCATAAATAACTCACCCTCATCTCCTGGGGAGTCGATTTCGTTTAATTGGGAGTCTATATAATGCCCAAATTCCTCCGTTATCACATCCACCAGTTTCTCACTGTGAATTATCGCATCCGATAAATACACCGTACCCGTCACCGAGTCAAAAGCGCCATCCGCACCATTCATCGATGTAGCGGAAAGCACCATCATCTCTGGTGTTTCTCCCTGACTCAAAGCCTCAATAATAGTTGCTCCTAATTCCACATCCGTATATGCACCGAAAGCGGTTTGTAAATCCCCCTGAAAATTCGCGGAGGCGACAAACTCAGTTAATTGTTGGTTAACCTGAGTTAATGCCGCCTCGATTTGGGCTGCTGCTGTCAGTGGTTCGACGGACACATCACCGCTGAATCCCAATGGGGGTAGGGGATTCGGATAATCCGATGGTTCCGGCGCGATCGCCACTAATATTTCCCTGGTATTTTCCATAATATTTCACCTGGTTTATTCTCATACATCGCAGAGCGCTGAGATGCGAGAGGCTGTAGGTAACGTAACATCTTCCCACCATGACCATTCTATTCTCCCTCACAGATGATGTCAACCCCCCACCCCTTCCAAGCGATCGCACCTCAAAAAGCACCGTTTTTTCACAGCAAAAAAACCCACTTTTACCCCTTGACAAATCCCCCGACTTGACTTACCATTAAAGAATGGTAATCCGTGCCGCCCTATATATAGGGGTTTTCACCCCTCACCCCCCTATTGCTAGGGTTGGTGGTGAGTAGGTGGGTGGAAAAGCGACTAAATTAAGTTAAGACTTAACCTGTATTCAGTGCGTGCCGCCAGGTGGGGAAATACCTTGACATAATAAGTTCCCGGTTCTAGTCTTCGTTCGGTGATAATTTCTGGCTCAATATCAGGGTTTCTGGATTGATTAATTATGTCCCCTGTACTACCCAACAATTGCAGGTTAGCATTGTCCATGAGTTCATCTAAGATAATTCGGACAGTCCCTTCACGATTGAGGAGAAAGCGGTAATAGTCCTCGGTATTGCGATCGCCTCCTGGTGCAAAACCAATGTGGTCATTCCTGACAATTTGTCCGGTGAGTCTACCCAGGTTTACTGCATTAGGGAAGATATTATTATCGGGTGGTTTAGGTTGTTGGTTATTATTCTCCACCTCGGAATCATCATTCAGAATAGTTCCGATAGCACGTCGCCTTCCTAATTCGGCATTTTGAGGGTTACTGAGGTTGACGGTAAAGGTTTCATCAGGTTCGACTTTAGTATCCCCAAACACGGGAACATCAATAAATTGGCGAGTTTGACCGGGTTGAAATACCAGCCTTCCCGTCGTGCGTCGATAGTCTCGGTCTCTGACCGTAGCTGTACCGTCAGCGGTAGCATAATTAACTGTTACTCTCTCCGGGCTAGGATTATCTAATGTGACCACAAAACGAGCATTAGTCTGACCGCGATCGCCTTCTGTGATTTCCGTATCTCTGATAGAGATTTGGGGGAAATCATCATTCAGAATAGTTCCGGTAGCACGTCGCCTTCCTAATTCGGCATTTTGAGGGTTACTGAGGTTGACGGTAAAGGTTTCATCAGGTTCGACTTTAGTATCCCCAAACACGGGAACATTAATAAATTGGCGAGTTTGACCGGGTTGAAATACCAGCCTTCCCGTGGTGCGTCGATAGTCTCGGTCTCTGACCGTCGCTGTACCGTCAGCGGTAGCATAATTAACTGTTACTCTCTCCGGGCTAGGATTATCTAATGTGACGACAAAACGAGCATTAGTCTGACCGCGATCGCCTTCTTTTACCTGAGTGTCTGCGATCGTAATTTGGGGCACTATAATATCATCATTCAGAATAGTTCCGGTAGCACGTCGCCTTCCTAATTCGGCATTTTGAGGGTTACTGAGGTTGACGGTAAAGGTTTCATCAGGTTCGACTTTAGTATCCCCAAACACGGGAACATTAATGACTTGGCGAGTTTGACCGGGTTGAAATATCAGCCTTCCCGTGGTGCGTCGATAGTCTCGGTCTCTGACCGTAGCTGTACCGTCAGCGGTAGCATAATTAACTGTTACTCTCTCCGGGCTAGGATTATCTAATGTGACGACAAAACGAGCATTAGTCTGACCGCGATCGCCTTCTTTTAGCTGGGTGTCTGCGATCGTAATTTGGGGGAAATCCTCATCCTCCTCATCAACAATTAACTTGGTGATAAAGGCATCCCTGCCACCACTATTGGTTTGTCCACCTAGGTTGCCCTCAGTCCCACCCGCCACATAAATAGACCCATCCCTACCGGTGGTCAGGGCTTCAGCCCAGTCATACCCACTGGTTCCCAACAGGCGCGTCCAGGTTTTAGTACCATCAGGCTGAAACCTGCTGATAAAGGCATCCTCGTTACCACTATTGGTTTGTCCATCTAGGTCGCCATAAATATAGCCCGCCACATAAATAGACCCATCACTACCGGTGGTCAGGGCACGAGCCTCGCCCCAACCCCTGGTTCCCAATAGGCGCGTCCAGTCTTTAGTGCCATTGGGCTGATACTTGGTAATAAAGGCATCACCGCCACCACTATTGGTTTGTCCATCTAGGTTGCCCTGAGTCCAGCCCGCCACATAAATCGACCCATCACTACCGGTGGTCAGGGTCTGACCCCCGTCCCTCACCGAGGTTCCCAACAGGCGCGTCCAGTCTTTAGTGCCATTGGGCTGAAACCTGGTGATAAAGGCATCACTGCTACCACTATTGGTTTGTCCATCTAGGTCGCCCTGAGTCCTACCCGCCACATAAATCGACCCATCCCTACCGGTGGTCAGGGCATTAGCCTCGTCCCAACCCCTGGTTCCCAAGAGGCGCGTCCAGGCTTTAGTGCCATTGGGCTGAAACCTGGTGATAAAGGCATCACTGCCACCACTATTTCTTTGTCCATCTAGGTTGCCCCAAGTAGAGCCCGCCACATAAATCGACCCATCACTACCGGTAGTCAGGGCATAAGCCTTGTCACTCCTACTGGTTCCCAACAGGCGCGTCCAGTCTTTAGTACCATCAGGGTGATACTTGGTGATAAAGGCATCCACCCAACCGCTATTTCTTTGTCCGTCTAGGTTGCCATTAGTATAGCCCGCCACATAAATCGACCCATCCCTACCGGTGGTCAGGGCATGAGCCTCGTCCCAACTACTGGTTCCCAACAGGCGCGTCCAGGCTTTAGTACCATCAGGCTGATACTTGGTGATAAAGGCATCACCGCTACCATTATTTCTTTGTCCATCTAGGTTGCCTGAAGTATAGCCCGCCACATAAATGGACCCATCCCTACCGGTAGTCAGGGCACGAGCCTCGTCCCTCTCACCACTGCCCAACAGGTCTGTCCAGGCGAACTCTGGCGGCGCGGACATCTGTACTGCTACCGGTTCTCCTTCTACCCAGATGAAACCCCAATCATCTTTATTCCTTAACCCGGTGATATCTGCTTCTGTCAAGGCTTCCCCATTCACCAGGCGCATAAATAACTCACCCTCATCTCCTGGGGAGTCGATTTCGTTTAACTGAGAATCCAGATAATGCCCAAATTCCTCCGTTATCACATCCACCAGTTTCTCACTGTGAATTATGGCATCCGATAAATACACCGTACCCGTCAGAGAGTCAAAAGCGCCATCCGCACCATTCATGGCTCTGGCGGAAAGAACTTTCAGATGTGGTGTTTCTCCCTGAGTCAAAGCCTCAATAATAGTTGCTCCTAATTCCACATCCGTAGATGCACCGAAAGCGGTTTGTAAATCCCCCTGAAAATTCGCCGAGGCGACAAACTCAGTTAATTGTTGGTTAACCTGAGTTAATGCCGCCTCGATTTGTGCTGCTGCTGTCAGTGGATTTACCGACCCATCACCGCTGAATCCCAATGGGGGTAGGGGATTCGGATAATCCGATGGTTCTGGCATTATAGCCGATAAGATTTCTCTGGTATTTTCCATAATATTTCACCTAGTTTATTCTCATACATCGCAGAGCGCTGAGATGCGAGAGGCTGTAGGTAACGTAACATCTTCCCACCATGACCATTCTATGGTCGCTCACAGATGATGTCAACCCCCCACCCCTTCCAAGCGATCGCACCTCAAAAAGCACGGTTTTTTCACAGCCAAAAAACCCACTTTTACCCCTTGACAAATCCCCCAACTTGACTTACCATTAAAGAATGGAAATCCGTGCCGCCCTATATATAGGGTTTTTCACCCCCCACCTCAAAGCGATCGCCAAAAATCACGGTTTTCTGACAGCAAAAAAACCCACTTTTACCCCTTGACAAATCCCCCAACTTGACTTACCATTAGAGAATGGAAATCCGTGCCGCCCTATATATAGGGGTTTTCACCCCTCACCCCCATTTCTGGGAAGGGGTGGTGGTGAGTAGGTGGGGTTAAAAAATCACCCCAACCCACATTATTTAACTAAATCAACTCAATACTCAATCTGTACTTCGTCCGAGCGCTAACATGGGGATGTACCCGCACATAGTAAATTCCCGGTTCAAGGTCTCGTTGGGTAATAATTTCTGCCTGAGTACCTGGATTATTAGATTGGTCTATCAACTCACCCCGGCTACCCAACAATTCCAGGTTAGCATTTGCCACTAGGTCATCAAGGTTGATTGTGACAGTACCGGTACGATTCAGTCTGAAGCTGTAATAATCATTGACATCACGCTTTCCTGATTCAATAAAGCCGATTCGGTTCGTCCTAACGATTTCACCAGTAAGGTTGCCAAGCACAAAGGGGATCACAGGAGGTTCAATAGGGTCATCGTCATCAAGAATAGTGCCGATCGCTTCACCCCGTTCCAACTCGGCATTTTGTGGGTTACTGAGAATTACCTTAAAGGTTTCATCTGGTTCGATTTTGGTATCTCCAATCACCGGAACTCTGATCACCCTTTCCGTTTGACCCCTCCGAAAAACTAGCTCTCCCCTAGTTCGCTCATAGTCACGGTCAGCCACGGTAGCCGTGCCATCAGCGGTAGTATAATTAACTCTCACGATTTGGTTACTCGGACGGTCGAGAGTTACCTTAAATTCGGCAAAACTGCGACCGCGATCGCCTTCTTTTAGCTGAGTGTCTGCAATGGAGATATTGGCACTAACGAGTCCATCATCATTAAGAATAGTACCCGTAGCTTTATCCCGACCCAACTCGGCATTTTGTGGGTCACTGAGGATTACCTTAAAGGTTTCATCCGGTTCGACTTTGGTATCTCCAATCACCGGAACTCTGATCACCCTTTCCGTTTGACCCCTCCGAAAAACTAGCTCTCCGCTAGTTGGCTCATAGTCACGGTCAGCCACCGTAGCCGTGCCATCAGCCGTAGCATAATTAACTCTCACGATTTGGTTACTCGGACTGTTGAGAGTTACCTTAAATTCCGCAAAACTGCGACCGCGATCGCCTTCCAGTATTTGGGTATCTGCTATAGAGATTTCTGGTACATCATCATTAAGAATAGTACCCGTAGCTTCACCCCGTTCCAACTCGGCATTTTGTGGTTCACTCAGAATTACCCTAAAGGTTTCATCCGGTTCGACTTTGGTATCTCCAAACACCGGAACTCTGATCACCCTTTCCGTTTCCCCTCGCGGAAAAACTAACCGTCCCGTAGTTCGCTGATAGTCACGGTCAGCCACCGTAGCCGTGCCATCAGCCGTATTATAATCCACCCTCACGATTTGGTCACTGGGACGGTCGAGAGTTACCTTAAATTCCGCCAAACTGCGACCGCGATCGCCTTCCAGTATTTCGGTATCTGCTATAGAGATTTCTGGTACATCATCATTAAGAATAGTACCCGTAGCCTGTCGATTAGCTAAAGTCACATTTTGTGGGTTACTCAGGATTACCCTAAAGGTTTCATCCGGTTCGACTTTAGTATCTCCAAACACCGGAACTCTGATCACCCTTTCCGTTTCCCCTCGCGGAAAAACTAACCGTCCCGTAGTTCGCTGATAGTCACGGTCAGCCACCGTAGCCGTGCCATCAGCCGTATTATAATCCACCCTCACGATTTGGTCACTGGGACGGTCGAGAGTTACCTTAAATTCCGCCAAACTGCGACCGCGATCGCCTTCCAGTATTTCGGTATCTGCTATAGAGATTTCTGGTACATCATCATTAAGAATAGTACCCGTAGCCTGTCGATTAGCTAAAGTCACATTTTGTGGGTTACTCAGGATTACCCTAAAGGTTTCATCCGGTTCGACTTTAGTATCTCCAATCACCGGAACTCTGATCACCCTTTCCGTTTGACCCCTCGGAAAAATTAACCGTCCGTTAGTTAGCTCATAATCTCCGTCAGCGACGGTAGCCGTGCCATCAGCGGTAGTATAATCCACCCTCACGATTTGGTCACTGGGACGGTCGAGAGTTACCTTAAATTCCGCAAAACTGCGACCGCGATCGCCTTCCAGTATTTGGGTATCTGCTATAGAGATTTCCGGTAAAAAGTTGGCATGATTATCAATGACAATATCTTGATTGGCTTCTACCTCAACCAACCCACCCAAAATCATTACTCGGTCATCTTTATTCCTCAAATAAGTTAGATCAACTTCACTCAATACCTCCCCATTCACCAGGCGCATAAATAACTCACCCTCATCTCCTGGGCAGTCGATTTCGTTTAATTGGGAGTCTATATAATGCCCAAATTCTTCGGTTATCACATCCACCAGTTTCTCACTGTGAATTATCGCATCCGATAAATATACCGTACCCGTCAGAGAGTCAAAACCGCCATTAACACCATTCATTAGGTCTGATGACACTACTATCATCTCTGGTGTGTCTCCCTGAGTCAAAGCCTCAATAATAGTTGCTCCTAATTCCACATCCGTATATGCACCGAAAGCGGTTTGTAAATCCCCCTGAAAATTCGCCGAAGCGACAAACTCTGTTAATTGTTGGTTAACCTGAGTTAATGCCGCCTCGATTTGTGCTGCTGCTGTCAGTGGTTCGACGGACACATCCCCAATGAATCCCAGTGCTGGTAGGGGATTCGGATAATCCGATGGTTCCGGCGCGATCGCCACTAATATTTCCCTGGTATTTTCCATAATATTTCACCTGGTTTATTCTCATACATCGCAGAGCGCTGAGATGCGAGAGGCTGTAGGTAACGTAACATCTTCCCACCATGACCATTCTATTCTCGCTCACAGATGATGTCAACCCCCCACCCCTTCCAAGCGATCGCACCTCAAAAAGCACGGTTTTTTCACAGCAAAAAAACCCACTTTTCCCCCTTGACAAATCCCCCAACTTGACTTACCATTAAAGAATGGAAATCCGTGCCGCCCTATATATAGGGTTTTTCACCCCCCACCTCAAAGCGATCGCCAAAAATCACGGTTTTCTGACAGCAAAAAAACCCACTTTTCCCCCTTGACAAATCCCCCGACTTGACTTACCATTAAAGAATGGAAATCCGTGCCGCCCTATATATAGGGGTTTTCACCCCTCACCCCCCTATTGCTAGGGTTGGTGGTGAGTAGGTGGGTGGAAAAGCGACTAAATTAAGTTAAGACTTAACCTGTATTTAGTGCGTGCCCCCAGGTGGGGAAATACCTTGACATAATAAGTTCCCGGTTCTAGTCTTCGTTCGGTGATAATTTCCCGCTGAGTATCAGGGTTTCTGGATTGATTAATTATCTCCCCTGTACTACCCAACAATTGCAGGTTAGCATCTTGAAATAGGTCATCCAAAACCACTTGAAAAGTACCTTCACGATTGAGGATAAAGCGGTAATAGTCCTCGGTATTGCGAGCGCCTGCTTCGTTAAAACCAATTTCGTCATTCTTGACAATTTCTCCAGTGAGTCTACCCAGGTTTACCACATTAGGGAAGATATCATTATCGGGTGGTTTAGGTTGTTGGTTATTATTCCCCCCTTGGAAATCATCATTCCGAATAGTTCCGATAGCACGTCGCCTTCCTAATTCGGCATTTTGAGGGTTACTGAGGTTGACGGTAAAGGTTTCATCAAGTTCGACTTTAGTATCCCCAAACACGGGAACATCAATAAATTGGCGAGTTTGACCGGGTTGAAATACCAGCCTTCCCGTCGTGCGTTGATAGTCTCGGTCTCTGACCGTAGCTGTACCGTCAGCGGTAGCATAATTAACTGTTACTCTCTCCGGGCTAGGATTATCTAATGTGACCACAAAACGAGCATTAGTCTGACCGCGATCGCCTTCTGTGATTTCCGTATCTCTGATAGAGATTTGGGGGAAATCATCATTCAGAATAGTTCCCGTAGCACGTCGCCTTCCTAATTCGGCATTTTGAGGGTTACTGAGGTTGACGGTAAAGGTTTCATCAGGTTCGACTTTAGTATCCCCAAACACGGGAACATCAATAAATTGGCGAGTTTGACCGGGTTGAAATACCAGCCTTCCCGTCGTGCGTCGATAGTCTCGGTCTCTGACCGTAGCTGTACCGTCAGCGGTAGCATAATTAACTGTTACCCTCTCCGGGCTAGGATTATCTAATGTGACGACAAAACGAGCATTAGTCTGACCGCGATCGCCTTCTTTTACCTTAGTGTCTCTGATAGATATTTGGGGGAAATCATCATTCAGAATAGTTCCCGTAGCACGTCGCCTTCCTAATTCGGCATTTTGAGGGTTACTCAGGTTGACGGTAAAGGTTTCATCAGGTTCGACTTTAGTATCCCCAAACACGGGAACATTAATGACTTGGCGGGTTTGACCGGGTTGAAATACCAGCCTTCCGGTGGTGCGTCGATAGTCTCGGTCTCTGACCGTAGCTGTACCGTCAGCGGTAGCATAATTAACTGTTACCCTCTCCGGGCTAGGATTATCTAATGTGACGACAAAACGAGCATTAGTCTGACCGCGATCGCCTTCTTTTACCTGAGTGTCTGCGATCGTAATTTGGGGCACTATAATATCATCATTCAGAATAGTTCCCGTAGCACGTCGCCTTCCTAATTCGGCATTTTGAGGGTTACTGAGGTTGACGGTAAAGGTTTCATCAGGTTCGACTTTGGTATCCCCAAACACCGGAACATTAATAAATTGGCGAGTTTGACCGGGTTGAAATACCAGCCTTCCCGTGGTGCGTTGATAGTCTCGGTCTCTGAGGGTAGCTGTACCGTCAGCGGTAGCATAATTAACTGTTACCCTCTGACTGCTAGGATTATCTAATGTGACGACAAAACGAGCATTAGTCTGACCGCGATCGCCTTCTTCTACCTGAGTGTCTGCGATAGATATTTGGGGGAAATCCTCATCCTCCTCATCAACAATTAACTTAGCGATAAAGGCATCGCCATTCCTGCCACTATTGGTTTGTCCACCTAGGTTGCCCGCAGTATTGCCAGCCACATAAATCGACCCATCATTACCGGTGGTCAGGGCACGAGCCAAATCCCAACTACGGGTTCCCAGCAGGCGCGTCCAGTCTTTAGTACCATCAGGCTGAAACCTGCTGATAAAGGCATCACTGTTACCACTATTGGTTTGTCCATCTAGGTTGCCCCAAGTCCGACCCGCCACATAAATCGACCCATCACTACCGGTGGTCAGGGCCTCAGCCACGTCCCAACTACGGGTTCCCAGCAGGCGCGTCCAGTCTTTAGTACCATCAGGCTGAAACCTGCTGATAAAGGCATCACTGTTACCACTATTGGTTTGTCCATCTAGGTTGCCCCAAGTCCGACCCGCCACATAAATCGACCCATCACTACCGGTGGTCAGGGCATTAGCCCAGTCCTCTTCACCGCTTCCCAACAGGCGCGTCCAGTCTTTAGTGCCATTGGGCTGAAACCTGGTGATAAAGGCATCACCGCTACCACTATTTCTTTGTCCATCTAGGTTGCCTGAAGTATAGCCCGCCACATAAATAGACCCATCACTACCAGTGGTCAGGGCATTAGCCCAGTCCTCTTCACCGCTTCCCAACAGGCGCGTCCAGTCTTTAGTACCATCAGGCTGATACTTGGTGATAAAGGCATCACCGTTACCACTATTGGTTTGTCCACCTAGGCTGCCCTCAGTCCAGCCCGCCACATAAATAGACCCATCACTACCGGTGGTCAGGGCACTAGCTGAGTCCGAACTACTGGTTCCCAGCAGGCGCGTCCAGGCTTTAGTGCCATTGGGCTGATACTTGGTGATAAAGGCATCTGCGCTACCACTATGGGTTTGTCCATCTAGGTCGCCCTCAGTATAGCCGGCTACATAAATCGACCCATCCCTACCGGTGGTCAGGGCACTAGCTAAGTCCCAACTCCGGCTTCCCAGCAGGCGCGTCCAGGCTTTAGTGCCATCAGGCTGGTACTTGATGATAAAGGCATCACTGCGACCACTATTGGTTTGTCCATCTAGGTCGCCCATAGTCGCACCCGCCACATAAATCGACCCATCACTACCGGTGGTCAGGGCACGAGCCCCGTCCTGCCCCAAGGTTCCCCGCGCACCGGCTACCAAATGGGTTCCCAACAGGTCTGTCCAGGCGAACTCTGGCGGCGCGGACATCTGTACTGCTACCGGTTCTCCTTCTACCCAGATGAAACCCCAATCATTCTGATTTCTTAACCCGGTGATATCTGCTTCTGTCAACGCTTCCCCATTCACTAACCGCATAAATAACTCACCCTCATCTCCTGGGGAGTCGATTTCGTTTAATTGGGAGTCTATATAATGCCCAAATTCCTCCGTTATCACATCCACGAGTTTCTCACTGTGAATTATGGCATCCGATAAATACACCGTACCCGTCAGGGAATCAAAAGCACCATCCGCACCATTCATGGCTCTGGCGGAAAGAACTTTCAGATGTGGTGTTTCTCCCTGACTCAAAGCCTCAATAATAGTTGCCCCTAATTCCACATCCGTAGATGCACCGAAAGCGGTTTGTAAATCCCCCTGAAAATTCGCGGAGGCGACAAACTCTGTTAATTGTTGGTTAACCTGAGTTAATGCCGCCTCGATTTGTGCTGCTGCTGTCAGTGGATTTACCGACCCATCACCGCTGAATCCCAATGGGGGTAGGGGATTCGGATAATCCGATGGTTCCGGCATTATAGCCGATAAGATTTCTCTGGTATTTTCCATAATATTTCACCTAGTAGATGAGCGGACATCGCCAACCTATCAAATATAGTATCTGGACTCACATTTCCCCACCATGACCATTCTATGGTCGCTCACAGATGATGTCAACCCCCACCACCCTCTCAAGGCGATCGCACCTCAAAAATCACCGTTTTTTCACAGCAAAAAAACCCACTTTTACCCCTTGACAAATACCCCAACTTGACTTACCATTAGAGAATGGGAATCCGTGCCGCCATATATGGGCATTTTCCGAGCCACCAACTGCCATCAGTGGCGCGATCGCACCTCAAAAATCACCGTTTTTTCACATCCCCAAAAAACCCACTTTTACCCCTTGACAAATCCCCCGACTTGACTTACCATTAAAGAATGGGAATCCGTGCCGACATATATGGGCATTTTCCGAGCCCCCACCCCTCACCGACAGGCTAAGGTTTTGGGCTCGGGGAGTGCGTCAGAGGCGAGCCATAGCAATAATCACCGGATAATTAGCAACTGACGCACCTCTTCCTAATTGATCGCCATAATATTCAGGTTATAGATAGTTTTGGCAGTACCCGCCGGAATCACATTGAGAGAATAGGTTCCTCTGGGGAGAAATTGGCTAATCTGTTCTGACTGTATACCCAAGTTGGTGGACGCAAACATCAGGCTACCGTTAGCCTCTCGTAGCTCAATGTTGGCATTTTCCCGCAGTCCGGTTAGGCTAATATCTACTTCGCTGTCCCGGCTGATATTGAACTCATAGCGATCGACCCTGTTGCGAATACCGCTGCTAGTATAACCAATGCGATCGCTGTTGGTGTACATATTGTCTGTTAGGGAAAACAGGTCGCCGACTAAGAACTCTTTAATGGGTGGGTTGATATCACTATTAACACTGAGTCGGTATTCGCTCCTAGCAGTACCATTGGGGAATATTTCCACATAGTAAACACCAGCTTTTAAATCGGTGCTAATATTCTCGTTAACACGACCCTTTTCATTGGCTGTTTCCAGAAGGCTTTTAGCATCACCGTCGTACAAACGCATATTGATATCCTGACTCAAGTCAGTCAGGTTGATATCAACAAAACCATCTTCAGCTAGTTGAAAGCGCACCCAGTCTCGTTGGTCGCGACCGGAACGACCCTCGGTGAAACCTACACGGTCGTTAAAGGTTTTGGCTTCCTCGTCAGGAAGGATCCTGCCTAAATTGAAGGCATCTTCTGGGGTATCATATTCACCAATGTAAGCAGTAGCTGCAGTGATACCCAACCGGTAGTTACTCCGGGCATTACCCACCGGGGTAACTTTTACATAGTAGGTTCCGGCTTCGAGTCCTTCCAGTTCAATTTTTTCAGCTTGGCGACCTCGGTTTGTACCCTGCGCCACTGACGAGCCACGTTCATCGTAAATCTCTACATCAAGATTTGCTCTCAGTCGGTCTAGGGTCAAGTTAACATCGCTGTCTACTGGCAGGGTAAAATTGTACCAGTCCTGAATGTCCCGTCGCCGACCTGTGCCGAAACCAACATCCCCAGTTTGATTAATAGGAGTCGCTTCCGTAAGCCTCCCCAAAGATATACCAGGTTTGCTGTCGTCCTCTTTGATGGTGATAGGGTCAGCATTCATAGCCAGGCGATATGGGGTTCTGGCGTTACCTACCGGGAACACCCGCACAAAATAATCACCCGGAGCTAAATCGGTGCTAATTTTTTCCGGTCGGCGACCTGGGTTGTTAGACCGAAATAGTACCGAACCCCTGCTATTTAAGATTTGGACGTTAGCATTAGCCCTGAGTCCGTCCAGGGTCAGGTTAAACTCGCTGTCCTCACTGATGGTAAATCTGTAGTAGTCGTTGCGATCTCGTCTGCGTCCTTGTCCAAAACCAATGCGATCGCTAATCACCTTCTCTCCAGATTCGATGACACCGACATTTAACGCATCTCTCATGGTGTCATAAGCCATCTGTACTGCTACCGGTTCTCCCTCGACCCAGATTAACCCCCAATCATCCTTATTCCTTAACCCGGTGATATCAGCTTCTGTCAAGGCTTCCCCATTCACCAGGCGCATAAATAACTCACCCTCATCTCCTGGGGAGTCGATTTCGTTTAATTGGGAGTCTAGATAATGCCCAAATTCCTCCGTTATCACATCCACCAGTTTCTCACTGTGAATTATGGCATCCGATAAATACACCGTACCCGTCAGGGAATCAAAAGCGCCATCCGCACCATTCATGGCTCTGGCGGAAAGAACTTTCAGATGTGGTGTTTCTCCCTGAGTCAAAGCCTCAATAATAGTTGATCCTAATTCCACATCCGTATATTCACCGAAAGCGGTTTGTAAATCCCCCTGAAAATTCGCGGAGGCGACAAACTCAGTTAATTGTTGGTTAACCTGAGTTAATGCCGCCTCAATTTGTGCTGCTGCTGTTAGTGGATTGACGGACACATCACCGCTGAATCCCAGTGGGGGTAGGGGATTCGGATAATCCGATGGTTCCGGCGCGATCGCCACTAACATTTCCCTAGTATTTTCCATAATATTTCACCTGGTAGATGGGCCTACATATCAGACATGAGATGCTCGATGCTGTGGGTTAGATTATCCCACAATAACCATTGTAATTTTACTTATATATAACGTCAATAGTTTAATTTTTTTTTTAACCGATTTCCCCCTTGACAAATCTGCTGACTTGACTTACCATTAAAGAATGGAAATCCGTGCCGCCCTATATATAGGGGTTTTCACCCCCCACCCCAATTGCTAGGGTTGGCGGTGAGTAGGTGGGTGGAAAGGCGACTAAACCAAGTCAATGCTTAACCTGTATGGAGTGCGTGCAGCCAGGTGAGGAAATACCCGCACATAATAAGTTCCGGGTTCAAGTCTTCGTTGGGTGATCATTTCTGGATCAATATCAGGGTTTCTGGATTGATTAATTATCTCCCCTGTACTACCCAACAATTCCAGGTTAGCATTTTGAAATAGGTCATCCAAAACCACTTGAACAGTCCCTTCACGATTGAGGTGAAAGCGGTAATAGTCCTCGGTATTGCGATCGCCTGCTGATGCAAAACCAATGCGGTCATTCCTGACAATTTCTCCGGTGAGTCTACCCAGGTTTACCGCATTAGGAAAGCGATCGTCGGGTGGTTCAGGTCTGGGGTTATTATTCCCCCCCTGGAAATCATCATTCAGAATAGTTCCGGTAGCACGTCGCCTTGCTAATTCGGCATTTTGAGGGTTACTGAGGTTGACGGTAAAGGTTTCATCAGGTTCGATTTTAGTATCCCCAAACACGGGAACATTAATGACTTGGCGAGTTTGACCGGGTTGAAATACCAGCCTTCCCGTGGTGCGTCGATAGTCTCGGTCTCTGACCGTAGCTGTACCGTCAGCGGTAGCATAATTAACTGTTACCCTCTCCGGGCTAGGATTATCTAATGTGACCACAAAACGAGCATTAGTCTGACCGCGATCGCCTTCTTTTAGCTGGGTGTCTGCGATCGTAATTTGGGGCACTATAATATCATCATTCAGAATAGTTCCCGTAGCACGTCGCCTTCCTAATTCGGCATTTTGAGGGTTACTGAGGTTGACGGTAAAGGTTTCATCAGGTTCGACTTTGGTATCCCCAAACACGGGAACATTAATGACTTGGCGAGTTTGACCGGGTTGAAATACCAGCCTTCCGGTCGTGCGTCGATAGTCTCGGTCTCTGACCGTAGCTGTACCGTCAGCGGTAGCATAATTAACTGTTACCCTCTCCGGGCTAGGATTATCTAATGTGACCACAAAACGAGCATTAGTCTGACCGCGATCGCCTTCTTTTACCTTAGTGTCTCTGATAGAGATTTGGGGGAAATCATCATTCAGAATAGTTCCCGTAGCACGTCGCCTTCCTAATTCGGCATTTTGAGGGTTACTGAGGTTGACGGTAAAGGTTTCATCAGGTTCGACTTTGGTATCCCCAAACACGGGAACATTAATGACTTGGCGAGTTTGACCGGGTTGAAATACCAGCCTTCCGGTCGTGCGTCGATAGTCTCGGTCTCTGACCGTAGCTGTACCGTCAGCGGTAGCATAATTAACTGTGACCCTCTCCGGGCTAGGATTATCTAATGTGACGACAAAACGAGCATTAGTCTGACCGCGATCGCCTTCTTTTACCTGAGTGTCTGCAATAGAGATTACCGTGTCACTACCCAGAACCGGAACTTGGTTAATTATCTGTTGTCCCGGTAAGTCATTTACGGTTTCAATAAAACCTGTCCCCGCACCAGTACCAGCAGCGTTGAAAAAGTCTACCACTACTAAATCATCTTCAGGGGAAAATTCACCATCTCGATTGAGGTCTAGTAGCAGATTTTGGCCTTGTCGCGCTACCCCCACTACTCCTGCTAAAAATCCATTTAAATTTAGGTCAATGGGAATTCCTGGGCTCAAATAATTTGCTATGGTTAGGGTATCTTGTCCGCCACTGTCTTCGATACGACTACCAGCTTGAGGTCTTCCAAAACCACCATAGCTAATCATGTAGCTATCATCTCCGTCACCACCGCGCAATACATTCCCGGTGAAACTATATGCGAAGCTCCTGAGAGTATCATTACCCGAACCACCTTCAAGAGTTACATTTGATGAAGATGCAGCAATCAGAACATTGTTACCAGAGTCTCCTAAGACCAGATCATTTTGATAACCCACAATTGAGTCATTCCCAGCACCTCCACTAAGGGTATTTTGACCCAGAAAACTACCAACCAGGGTATCATTACCATCATCGCCGAAAAGCCTATTGTTTCCCGCACCAGCCACTAAACTATCATTTCCCGGACCGCCGCGCAGGAAATCATCCCCCAAGCCACCAACGAGAGTATCATTTCCCGGACCACCGAGGAGGGTATCATTACCTTTACCTGTACTAACAAGGCGATCGTTCCCCCCCAGACCGAGGATGCTATCATTATTGTTGGTTCCGAACAGGGTATCATCACCATCTGTACCAGTGATAATATTAGGGCTATCAGTTACCGTGTCACTACCCAGAACCGGAACTTGGTTAATTATCTGTTGTCCCGGTAAGTCATTTACGGTTTCAATAAAACCTGTCCCCGCACCAGTACCAGCAGCGTTGAAAAAGTCTACCACTACTAAATCATCTTCAGGGGAAAATTCACCATCTCGATTGAGGTCTAGTAGCAGATTTTGGCCTTGTCGCGCTACCCCCACTACTCTTGGTAAAAATCCATTTAAATTTAGGTCAATGGGAATTCCTGGTCTAAAACTACTTTCGATGCTGAGGGTATCTTGTCCGCCACTGTCTTCGATGCGACTACCAGCTTGAGGTATTCCAAAACCACCATAGCGAATCATGTATCTATCATCTCCGTCACCACCGCGAAATACATTCCCGGTGAAACTATATGCGGAGATGCTGAAACTGTTGTTCCCTGCTAAAGCCTCTAGGGTATCCCCAGACCTAGCAACCAGGGTATCATTGCCATCAGTACCTCGTATTAGCCTACCCATGATGCTATCATTATTGTTGGTTCCCAACAGGCGCGTCCAGTCTACCTCTGGCGACCCTGACATCTGTACTGCTACGGGTTCTCCTTCTACCCAGATGAAACCCCAATCATTCTGATTTCTTAACCCGGTGATATCTGCTTCTGTCAAGGCTTCCCCATTCACTAACCGCATAAATAACTCACCCTCATCTCCTGGGGAGTCGATTTCGTTTAATTGGGAGTCTATATAATGCCCAAATTCCTCGGTTATCACATCCACCAGTTTCTCACTGTGAATTATGGCATCCGATAAATACACCGTACCCGTCACCGAGTCAAAAGCGCCATCCGCACCATTCATCGATGTAGCGGAAAGAACTTTCAGATTTGGTGTCTCTCCCTGACTCAAAGCCTCAATAATAGTTGCTCCTAATTCCACATCCGTAGATGCACCGAACGCCGTTTGTAAATCCTTCTGAAAATTCGCGGAGGCGACAAACTCTGTTAATTGTTGGTTAACCTGAGTTAATGCCGCCTCGATTTGTGCTGCTGCTGTCAGTGGATTTACGGACCCATCACCGCTGAATCCCACCGGGGGTAGGGGATTCGGATAATCCGATGGTTCGGGCATTATAGCCGATAAGATTTCTCTGGTATTTTCCATAATATTTCACCTGGTTTTTTTGCATAACTCGCCAACCCATCAAATAGTATCTGGCCTGACATTCCCCCACCATGACCATTCTATGGTCGCTCACAGATGATGTCAACCCCTACAGCTTGAAAGCGATCGCCAAAAATCACGGTTTTTTCACAGCCCAAAAAACCCACTTTTACCCCTTGACAAATCCCCCGACTTGACTTACCATTAAAGAATGGAAATCCGTGCCGCCCTATATATAGGGGTTTTCACCCCCCACCCCTATTGCTAGGCGGTGAGGAGGTGGGGTTAAACATCCCCACCCCAGAAAATTCACAGCCCTTTCAGTAATCATGCAATACCGTTTGACTGGTCGCTCTCCCCCCCTGCACTGCTAGGATTATCTAATGTCACCACCAAACCAGCATTAGTGCGATCGCCTTTTCTGATTTCCGTGTCTACAATTGTTATAGGCAGGAAATCACGATACATAATCATCATCAGGAATAATATAACTTGCTGACAAAGCCACTATAAATCGGGTAAATCATCATTCAGAATAATTCCGGTAGCTTGTGCCCTGGCTAATTCCGCATTTTGAGGGTTACTGAGGCTGACGGTAAAGGTTTCATCAGGTTCGACTTCCGTATCTCCAATCACCGGAACATTAATGACTTGGCGGGTTTGACCGGGGCGAAATATCAGCCTTCCCGTCGTGCGTTCATAGTCTCGGTCTCTGACCGTAGCTGTACCGTCAGCAGTAGCATAATTAACTGTTACCCTCTGGCTGCTAGGATTATCTAATGTCACCACAAAACGAGCATTAGTCTGACCGCGATCGCCTTCTTTTAGCTGGGTGTCTGCAATGGTGATTTGGGGTAAATCCTCATCCTCATCAACAATTAACTTGCTGATAAAGGCATCATAGTCGCCACTATTTCTTTGTCCACCTAGGTTGCCCGTAGTCTCCCCCGCCACATAAATAGAGCCATCACTACCCGTGGTCAGGGCACGAGCCACATCATCCTCACTGCTTCCCAGCAGGCGCGTCCAGTCCCTAATGCCATCAGGCTGGTACTTGCTGATAAAGGCATCCCATTCGCCACCACTATTGGTTTGTCCATCTAGGTTGCCTGAAGTCCAGCCCCCCAAATAAATCGACCCATCCCTACCGGTAGTCAAACCAAAAACCCCTTCATTCTCAAGGGTTCCCAACAGGCGCGTCCAATCTTTACTGCCATCAGGCTGGTACTTGGTAATAAAGGCATCGAAGCCACCACTATTGGCGTGTGCATCTAAGTTGCCTTCAGTATAGCCAGCCACATAAATAGAGCCATCGCTACCGGTGGTCAGGGCAAAAGCCTCGTCACTCCCACTGGTTCCCAACAGGCGCGTCCAGTCTTTACTTCCATCAGGTTGGTACTTAGCGATAAAGGCATCCCTAGAACCACCACTATTGGTTTGTCCACCACCTAGGTCGCCAGTAATCATCATCATTGATAATAGTTCCGATAGCTTGTGCCCTGGCTAATTGGGCATTTTGAGGTCTACGGAGGTTCACCATAAAGGTTTCATCCGGTTCGACTTTCGTATCTCCAAACACGGGAACAGTAATGACTTGGCGGGTTTGACCGGGGCGAAATATCAGCCTTCCCGTCGTGCGTTCATAGTCTTCCCCAGCGGTAGCCGTACCATCAGCGGTGGCATAATTAACCACTACTCTCTCAGGCTGCTAGGATTATCTAATGTCACCACAAAACGAGCATTGGTGTGACCACTATCTCCTTCTATAATTTCCGTGTCTGCAATGGTGATTTGCGGGAAATCATCATTGATAATAGTTCCGGTAGCTTGTGCCCTGGCTAATTCCGCATTTTGAGGTCTACGGAGGTTGACGGTAAAGGTTTCATCCGGTTCTATGTTAGTATCTCCAAACACGGGAACATTGATAAATTGGCGGGTTTCACCGGGTTGAAATATCAGCCTTCCTGTGGTTTGTCGATAGTCTTCTCCAGCGGTAGCTGTACCGTTAGCGGTAGCATAACGAACTGTCACTATCTCACTGCTAGGGCTATCTAATCTCACCACAAAACGAGCATTGGTGCGACCACTATCTCCCTCTTTTACCTGGGTGTCTCTGATAGAGATTTGCGGTAAATCCTCATCCTCATCATCAGCAATAATTAACTTGCTGATAAAGCCATCACCGCGACCACTATTTCTTTGTCCACCTAGGTTGCCCGTAGTCCCACCCGCCACATAAATCGAGCCATCACTACCGGTGGTCAGGGCATGAGCCTTGTCCCAACCCCTGGTTTCCAACAGGCGCGTCCAGTCTTTACTTCCATCAGGCTGAAACTTGGTGATAAAGGCATCAGGATGCCAGCCACCACTATTGGTTTGTCCATCTAGGTTGCCATCAGTCGAGCCCGCCACATAAATCGAGCCATCACTACCGGTGGTCAGGGCACTAGCCTTCGGTCAGTCCTCACTGCTTCCCAACAGGCGCGTCCAGTCTTTAGTGCCATCAGGCTGATACTTGGTGATAAAGCCATCACCGCGACCACTATTTCTTTGTCCACCTAGGTTGCCCCAAGTCCTACCCGCCACATAAATCGAGCCATCACTACCGGTGGTCAGGGCTGATGCCTCGTCAAAATTCCGGCTTCCCAGCAGGCGCGTCCAGTCTTTAGTGCCATCAGGCTGATACTTAGTGATAAAGGCATCAACACGACCACTATTGGTTTGTCCATCTAGGTCGCTCTCAGTCCTACCCGCCACATAAATCGAGCCATCACTACCGGTGGTCAGGGCTGATGCCTTGCTCCCTCTACGGCTTCCCAACAGGCGCGTCCAGTCCTTAGTGCCATCAGGTTGGTACTTGGTAATAAAGGCATCCCAGTCACCACTAAGGGTTTGTCCATCTAGGTCGCCCCCAGTCCAGCCCGCCACATAAATCGAGCCATCACTACCGGTGGTCAGGGCTGATGCCTCGTCCCAACTACTGGTTCCCAACAGGCGCGTCCAGTCTTTAGTACCATCAGGTTGGTACTTGGTGATAAAGGCATCACTGCCACGACCACTATGGGTTTGTCCATCTAGGTTGCCCCAAGTCAAGCCCGCCACATAAATAGACCCATCACTACCGGTGGTCAGGGCATGAGCCTCGTCCCTCCCACTAGGTTCCCAACAGGCGCGTCCAGTCTTTAGTGCCATCAGGCTGATACTTGGTGATAAAGACATCACTGCTACCACTATTGGTTTGTCCATCTAGGTCGCCCCAAGTCGAGCCCGCCACATAAATAGACCCATCACTACCGGTGGTCAGGGCACGAGCCTCGTCCCACTCACCACTGCCCAACAGGCGCGTCCAGGCGAACTCTGGCGACCCTGACATCTGTACTGCTACGGGTTCTCCTTCTACCCAGATGAAACCCCAATCATTCTGACTCCTTAACCCAGTGATATCTGCTTCTGTCAACGCTTCCCCATTCACCAGGCGCATAAATAACTCACCCTCATCTCCTGGGGAGTCGATTTCGTTCAATTGGGAGTCTATATAATGCCCAAATTCTTCGGTTATCACATCCACCAGTTTCTCACTGTGAATTATCGCATCCGATAAATACACCGTACCCGTCAGGGAGTCAAAAGCACCATCCGCACCATTCATGGCTCTGGCTGAAAGCACCATCATCTCTGGTGTCTCTCCCTGAGTCAAAGCCTTAATAATAGTTGCCCCTAATTCCACATCGGTAGATGCACCGAAAGCGGTTTGTAAATCTCCCTGAAAATTGGCGGAGGCGACAAACTCTGTTAATTGTTGGTTAACCTGAGTTAATGCCGCCTCGATTTGGGCTGCTGCTGTCAGTGGATTTACCGACCCATCACCGCTGAATCCCACCGGGGGTAGGGGATTCGGATAATCCGATGGTTCTGGCATTATAGCCGATAAGATTTCTCTGGTATTTTCCATAATATTTCACCTGGTTTTTGTGCATAGATAGCCAAGCCAATCTATCAAATAGTATCTGTCCTCACATTCCCCCACCATGACCATTCTATTCTCTCTAACATATAATGTCAACCCCCACAGCTTGAAAGCGATCGCCAAAAATCACGGTTTTTTCACAGCCCAAAAAACCCACTTTTACCCCTTGACAAATCCGCTGACTTGACTTACCATTAAAGAATGGGAATCCGTGCCGCCCTATATATAGGGGTTTTCACCCCCCACCCCTATTGCTAGGTGGTGAGGAGGTGGGGTTAAACATCCCCACCCCACATCATTTAACTAAACCAAGTCAATACTCAATCTGTATTCAGTCCGTGCCGCCAGGTGGGGAAATACCCGCACATAATAAGTTCCGGGTTCAAGTCTTCTAGCGGTGATAGTTTCGGGGTTTTTACCTAGATTATTAGACTGGGATATCAACTCACCATCACTACCCAACAATTGCAGGTTAGCATTGGCAAATAGGTCATCAAGGTTGATTCTCACAGTACCTTCACGATTGAGGTCAAAGCGGTAATAGTCATCGGTATTGCGCTCGCCTCCTACTACATAGCCAATGCGGTCATTCCTGACAATTTCTCCGGTGAGTGTACGCAGGTTTACCGCATTAGAAAAGCGATCGTCCGGTGGTTCAGGTTGTTGGTTATTATCCCCCGGAAATCATCATTCAGAATAGTTCCAGTAGCACGTCGCCGTCCTAAGATCGCATTTTGAGGGTTACTTAGGTTCACCCTAAAGGTTTCATCAGGTTCGACTTTGGTATCCCCAAACACCGGAACATTAATGACTTGGCGGGTTTGACCGGGGCGAAATACCAGCCTTCCTGTGGTTTCTCGATAGTCTCGGTCACTCACGGTAGCCGTACCATCAGCGGTAGCAAAATTAACCACTACCCTTTCACTGCTAGGGCTATCCAATGTCACCACAAAACGAGCATTAGTCTGACCACTATTTCCTTCTGTGATTTCCGTGTCTGCAATGGTGATTGTCGGCAAATCATTATAATCATCATTCAGAATAGTTCCGGTAGCACGTCGCCTTGCTAATGCCGCATTTCGAGGGTTACTCAGGTTGACGGTAAAGGTTTCATCGGGTTCGACTTTGGTATCTCCAAACACGGGAACATTAATGACTTGGCGGGTTTGACCGGGCCTAAATATTAGTTGTCCGGTGGTTTCTTGATAGTCTCGGTCCCTGACAGTGGCTGTACCGTCAGCGGTAGCATAATTAACCACTACCCTTTCACTGCTAGGATTATCTAATGTGACCACAAAACGAGCATTAGTCTGACCACTATTTCCTTCTATAATTTCCGTGTCTGCAATGGTGATTTGCGGTAAATCATCATCATCGTCATTCAGAATAGTTCCGGTAGCACGTCGCCTTGCTAATTCCGCATTTTCAGGGTTACTCAGGTTGACGGTAAAGGTTTCATCGGGTTCGACTTTGGTATCTCCAAACACGGGAACATTAATGACTTGGCGGGTTTGACCGGGTTGAAATATCAGCCTTCCGGTGGTGTGTCGATAGTCTCGGTCACTCACGGTAGCCGTACCATCAGCGGTAGCATAATTAACTGTTACTCTCTCACTGCTAGGATTATCTAATGTGACCACAAAACGAGCATTCGTCTGACCACTATCGCCTTCTTTGACATTGGTATCTCTGATGGTAATATTGGGTTTAATAGGGCTACCAGATAATGTGGTATTGAGGAGGATAGATACGTTATGACCAGGACCACGACGACCCATCATTGACTACCGCCAAATCATCGAGTCCGTTACCGTTAAAGTCACCGACGGCAATATCCCAAGGATAACTACCGACAGCAAAACTAACAGGACTCATAAAAGTACCATTACCTCTGCCTAATAATACTGATACTTGATTATCCGAGGAAGGGTTGACCACTGCCAGATCTAAATTCCCGTCAAGGTTGAAGTCTCCCACCGCCATGGCTTGAGGAGAACTTCCAGCCGGAAAACCAATAGCGTTCCTAAAAGTACCATCTCCCCTTCCTAATAAAATCCATGCTTGACTGCTGTGGTCGGTCACTACCAAATCTAAATTACCATCATTGTTGAAGTCTCCCACTGCAATGTCATAAGCAGGACCTCCAGTATCAACCATGGTAGCCTCACCAAAGCCACCATTTCCGTCTCCTAATAGGACTGATGCGCCACTGCTACCACTTGCTACTGCTAAATCTAACTTCCGGTTTCCATTAAAGTCTCCCACTGCGATCGCATAAGGATAGTCACCAGAATTAAAGTTGGTGGCATTGCTAAAGGTACCATTACCAATTCCTAATAGCACTGATATCTGGTCAGAATAACCCTGATTCATCACGATGAGGTCTAAATTGCGATCGCCATCTAAGTCTACCAGTAAAAAGTCACTCGCACCCGACTCGCTTCCGGTGTTAAAGTTGTCCCCAATGAAGCTGGCAGAACCAATGCCTTCTAACACTGTTAAGTTATTAGAACTCGTGCTTTGATTCATAACTACTAAGTCTAAATTGCGATTGGCATTCAAATCTCCCGCCGCAATCAGCGTAGGATTATTCACCACAGTCAAATTAGTATCACTCAAATCAAAAGTGCCATCTCCCTTTCCTAATAATAGTGAGACGTTACTACCAGAGTAGTTGGCTACAGCTAAATCTAGCTTTCTGTTTCGGTTCAAGTCCCCTACAGTAATAGCATAAGGGTAACTGCCAACATCGAAGTTAGTAGCCTCACTAAAAGAAACATCCTGACTCGCCTCTACTTGCACCAAACCACCCAGAATATTTACAACATCATCTTGATTTTTTAACAGGGTGATATCAGCTTCACTCAACACTTCCCCATTCACCAGGCGCATAAATAACTCTCCCTCATCTCCTGGGGAGTCGATTTCGTTCAATTGGGAGTCGAGATAATGTCCGAATTCTTCGGTAACAACATCCACCAGTTTCTCACTGTTAATTACGGCATCAGATAAATACACCGTACCCGTGAGGGAGTCAAAACCGCCATTAACACCATTCATCAACTCCGCTGAAACTACTATCATCTCTGGGAGTTGGCTACCGTCTCCCAAAGCCTCTATAATAGTTTTACCCAATTCCACATCCGTATATGCACCGAAAGCGGTTTGTAAATCGGCTGCAAAACTAGCCGAGGCGACAAACTCTGTTAATTGTTGGTTAACCTTAGTTAATGCCGTCTGTATTTCTGCTGCTGCTGTCAGTGGTTCGACCGATACATCCCCAATGAATCCCAGTGCTGGTAGGGGATTCAGAGATTCCAGGGAGTCCAGCCACCAAATATCTAATACTTCTTGGGTGTTGTCCATGATATTTTACCTGGTAGTTATATATATTTCATCCAGATGAGATGGTAAAGGCGATCGCCTTTTCCCATAACAGCCATTATAATTTTTTTTAGAGATAACGTCAACGCTTGAATTATTAAAAAAAAATGATATTTTTTCTTGACAAATCCCTGAACTTGACTGATAATTATATAATCGGTATCTTTGCCAAAACATCTAAGCAGCAGGGCGGAACCGAAATTCCACCCCACCTGGATATAACGAGGAACTTGAGGGGATAGAAATTATCCCCCAAGCGGAACAATTAAATCACAAAGAAATCCTCAAGCGGAATCTCGCCGAACCCCGGTAAATCTCCAGTATATCCAGTGATATTAATCACCAAATCATTCTGAGGCTGAAAACCAGGAACATTATCATTAATGACCAAATAAGTACCGCGAATATCGGGATTAGTTGCTCTGACGAATACGGCGCTATTAGGTGCTAATTCTTGTTGTCCGGGTTGTCCGCCATCAGCATTACGAAATACCTGATTAACAAGCCTACGCAAGGTAGGAGCATTGTTATTTGGAGCGCGGGTAAAATTATCTGGGGCACCGATATCGCCTCCGCGTCGGTTCAGCAGGTCAATTTTATCAGTACCGATTTCAAAATCGGTAATCCGGTCAGGAGCAGCTACCCTCGATTCTCCAAACTGGAACACAAAGACATCAGCACCAGGACCACCAGTGAGAATATCCCGACCCGGACCGCCGTTGAGGGTGTCGTTACCGGGACCACCATTCAGGCGGTCATTTCCCGGACCTCCATCTAAAAAGTCGTTACCTTTACCACCGATTAAAGTATCGCGACCTGCGCCACCGATTAAAGTATCATGACCGACACCACCGACGAGGCGATCGTTTCCCGGACCTCCATCTAAGAAATTGTTACCGCGTCTGACAGATCAAGGTATCATTGCCAAGACCACCGAGGAGGGTATCATTACCTTTACCGGAACTAAAAATGTCATCATTCCCCCCCAGACCGAGGATGCTATCATTATTGTTGGTTCCGAACAGGGTATCATCATCATCTGTACCAATGATAATATTAGGACCATCAGTTACGGTGTCACTACCGAGAACCGGAACTTGGTTAATTATCTGTTGTCCCGGTAAGTCATTTACGGTTTCAATAAAACCTGTCCCCGCACCAGTACCAGCAGCGTTGAAAAAGTCTACCACTACTAAATCATCTTCAGGGGAAAATTCACCATCTTCATTGAGGTCTAGTAGCAGATTTTGGTCTTGTCGCGCTACCCCCACTACTCCTGCTAAAAATCCATCTAAATTTAGCTCAATGGGAGTTCCTGGTCTCAAACTACTTCCGATGGTTAGGGTATCTTGTCCACCACTGTCTTCGATACGACTACCAAATTGAGCTATTCCCAAACCACCATAGCTAATCATGTAGCTATCATCTCCGTCACCACCGCGAAATACATTCCCGGTGAAACTATATGCGAAGATTCTGAGAGTATCATTACCCGAACCACCTTCAAGAGTTACATTTGAAGATGCAGCAATCAGAACATTGTTACCAGAGTCTCCTAAGACCAGATCATTTTCATAACCCACAATTGAGTCATTCCCAGCACCTCCACTAAGGGTATTTTCACCCAGAAAACTACCAACCAGGGTATCATTACCACCATCGCCGAAAAGCCTATTGTTTCCCGCACCAGCCACTAAACTATCATTTCCCGGACCGCCGCGCAGGAAATCATCCCCCAAGCCACCAACGAGAGTATCATTTCCCGGACCACCGAGGAGGGTATCATTACCTTTACCTGTACTAACAAGGCGATCGTTCCCCCCCAGACCGAGGATGCTATCATTATTGTTGGTTCCCAACAGGGTATCATCATCATCTGTACCAGTGATAATATTAGGGCCATCAGTTACCGTGTCACTACCGAGAACCGGAACTTGGTTAATTATCTGTTGTCCCCGTAAGTCATTTACGGTTTCAATAAAACCTGTCCCCGCACCAGTACCAGCAGCGTTGAAAAAGTCTACCACTACTAAATCATCTTCAGGGGAAAATTCACCATCTCGATTGAGGTCTAGTAGCAGATTTTGGTCTTGTCGCGCTACCCCCACTACTCCTGCTAAAAATCCATCTAAATTTAGGTCAATGGGAGTTCCTGGGCTCCAACTACTTCCGATGGTTAGGGTATCTTGTCCGCCACTGTCTTCGATCCGACTACCAGCTTGACCATAGAATGCTAATGGGATGATGTAAGTATTATCTCCGTCACCGCCGCGCAATACATTCCCGGTGAAACTATATGTGGAGATTCTGAAACCCCGAAAGATGCAGCACGTGTTACCAGCTGCTAACGCCCACAAGATCATCCCAGCACCTCCACTAAGGGTATTTTCACCCAGACAACTAGCAACCAGGGTATCATTCGCCGCACCAGCCACAGTACCTCCCGCCACCAACGAGGGTATTAGCCTACCCATAACCAGATGCTATCATTATTGTTGGTTCCGAACAGGGTATCATCACCATCTGTACCAGTGATAATATTAGGGCCATCAGTTACCGTGTCACTACCCAGAACCGGAACTTGGTTAATTATCTGTTGTCCCGGTAAGTCATTTACGGTTTCAATAAAACCTGTCCCCGCACCAGTACCAGCAGCGTTGAAAAAGTCTACCACTACTAAATCATCTTCAGGGGAAAATTCACCATCTTCATTGAGGTCTAGTAGCAGATTTTGGTCTTGTCGCGCTACCCCCACTACTCCTGCTAAAAATCCATTTAAATTTAGCTCAATGGGAGTTCCTGGTCTAAAATTACTTTCGATGGTTAGGGTATCTTGTCCACCACTGTCTTCGATACGACTACCAAATTGAGCTATTCCAAAACCACCATAGCTAATCATGTAGCTATCATCTCCGTCACCACCGCGAAATACATTCCCGGTGAAACCATATAACCAGGGTATCATTGCCATCAGTACCTCGTATTAGCCTACCCATAATCTATCCTTGTAAAACAAGTCAGTACAATTACAGTCTAACAATCACTTTTGAAACTGTGCCTTTTGGTGGAAAAATTAATGTTTATTTATAAAACTTTATTATTGTTAACAAATATTCTAATATTCAGGGATGTGATCTAGCAAAAATCGTGGTTATAATAAATTATATGTACCTGTAAAATTATCATAAGTTCATGTCACTTACAAATATTTCAGCATTAATTATTACCGGAATGCACCGTTCTGGAACTTCCCTAACCGCATCATTTTTAGCGGCGATGGGTGTAGACTTAGGTTCTCATCTTCTGAAAGGAGATTATGCTAATCCTAAAGGATATTTTGAAGATGTGGAAATTTTGACTTTTCAGCGTCAACTTTTAGCTAGTTGTTGTCGAGGTGATGAAACCGGATTTCCTGATTGGGGATGGACTGATAGTGAATGGCTAAATCAATATAAAATCACCAGTTACCTGACTATGGCTGAACAATTAATTGCATCTCGAAAAACTCCCGGTAAAATTTGGGGCTGGAAAGATCCACGCACTACCTTGCTCTTGGATTTTTGGCATCAGATTATTCCGGAATCTTATTATATTTTGGTCTATCGATATCCTTGGGATGTTCTGGATTCTATTTTGCGTCTCAATATTCCTTTTTTTCAACTCCATCCTGAATCATGTTTAAAAATTTGGCGATATTATAATTTGCATCTCCTGGATTTTTATAAAAGGCATGATCACCAATGTATTTTAGTTCATATAAATAGCTTGATTAAACATCCAGATATTTTGGTAAATTTATTAAATTCTAAATTAGGACTTGCGGATATTCCCGCAGGCGGAAAGGTGCTAAAATCAATTTATAATCCCCAAATACTCAAGAGTTTACCTGAAGATCATCCTTTGGTAAAATTGCTGTTTCAGGTTTCGTCAAATAACTATTTTGAACTTTTAGAAAATCTGGATGCTGTAGCCGACTTACCGAGTCAATTTTCCCGAGAACTATTGTTACAAAAAGCTACATCATTAGAGAAAATGATTGTTCAACTATATCAAAAATCCATTGAACAGCAACTACATCCAAATTCGCAGAAGTTTTTGGGTTTGGTTAGTCAAACAGTACAAGACTATCAAAACCATATTTATTGGGAGTTTCCTTTAACTAAACTGCGAGAATATCGTCAAAAAATAGCGGAGTTTTGGTTGACAGCAGAATCTCTCAAAGACTGTTACCATAGCCACTTAGGGAAAAGCCATAAAATTTTGGTTAATAGTGGCATTAAATATGAGCCATTAACTGACCATGAGCAAGATTTTTGTCGGGGAATATTATCACAGTTTAATCAAGAACAATTCCACCCATCAAATGCTCTCAGATATCTATTGGTTTTGATGCTATACAAGCCAGCCTATCAGTTCATGATTAATTATGATGCTATGGCTCTACCTAGATGGTTTATTAATGACTTCTTAGAGTTTATGTTAGAATTACCTGAAGTTTTTCAAAACACCGAAGATATCGAAATTTATACCAATTATATTTCTCACATAGTTAAGATAATTGAGCAAAAAATTGCCGCCGAAAGCGTTGCCAAACTTTGGCTTGATATTGCTAAATATCTAGGGGATTTATTTAATTTCATGCCTTTATATTTTGCCGAAATCAATCTCAAAAATTTAGCGGTTAAAAGGGCAAAAATATTGTCGATTTTGCTGGAAAAGGCTGGTCATCAATTAGATATTAATTTGCCGCCCAGACCGGCTAATCGCTCCCGGATTAGGATCGGAATTTTAAAATCCAATTTTGATGGAACTTCGGAAACATTTACGACGATTCCTGTATTTGAATTTCTGAATAGAGAGAAATTTGAGGTAATTGTTTATGTTCTTAATGAGACACAAACACCTATGGAAGAATATTGTAAAAATCTTGTTGATAAATGGGTGGAACTTCCCCAGGGAATCCGAGAACAAGTTGCGGTAATACTTGATGATAATTTAGATATTCTTTTGGTGGGCTCAATTTTAACGACAGCAGCACAACCGATAATTTTACTAGCCTTACATAGATTAGCCAGAATACAAGCTACTTATTTTGCTTCTCCTATGACCACAGGAATCAAAAATATGGATTATTATATTTCTGGAACTTTGACAGAACCCCCTGATGCTGCGAGCCACTATCAAGAAAAATTAGTCTTAATTCCCGGGACTGGTTTTGCTTTTAATTATAGTTGGGAACCTATGGAGACTAACCGAGAAATTACTCGCCAAAAACTAGGGATTCCTGAAGAATCAATTATCTTTGTTTCCGGGGCTAACTTTTTTAAAATTATTCCGAATTTGAGGGATACTTGGGCAAAAATTTTAGCGTCTGTACCTAATTCGGTGTTGCTATTATATCCCTTTGGCTCGAGTTGGTCAAAGATATACGCGACTATACCTTTTATCCATAATCTACATAGACGATTCCAGGTCTATAATGTGGCAGCATCTCGATTGATTTTGTTGAATAATTTGCCGAACCGTGCGGAAGTGAAAGCTGTGTTAAAACTAGCAGATGTTTATTTGGACTCTTACCCTTTTGCGGGTGCTAATTCCCTCGTTGAACCCCTGGAAGTGGCTTTGCCTACAGTAACTTGGGAAGGTAATTATTTGCGCTCTCGACAAGGTGCTGCTTTGATGAAAGAGTTGGAATTGTGGGATTTTATTGCTGATGATGAATTGACTTATATTAAGTTGAGTGTATCCCTGGGTAATAGTGCCGAATTTCGTCAGCAAACTCGCCAAAAAATTCAACAAAAAATGCCTCCTTATTCGTTGCCTAATTTCTTGAATAGCCGCACTTACTCAGCACAAATGGAAATAGCATTTGCCCAACTCTGGCAAGATTATCAGTCTTAATTAAGGGGAATATGTGGGGACATATATATGGCTGCTGGATGGGGTGTAGTAACCTAACCTACAACTCCCACCCGGGAAATCAGCTTGGGGAAAATTAAGGATAATTGCTGATGGAAATTATTGCCCAAATATATATTATACTCAAATAGTATATAGCTGGTGGGAAGGAAAACGGCGCGAAAGTCTATATTAATCAACCTATGGGCGCTTTCATACACAGCGAGACTAGAATGATCGGGAATTGAGTTAGCCAGTTGTGCAGATTTTCGCAAAACTGCTATAGTGAAGTGTAAAATAACTCAATCTGTGCGATGTCTATAGCTAGTCAGGAATTATCCCAGACATCAAAACCTCTGAACTTAGAGGAAATAGCCACCGTCGCCGCCAACAGTAACCTATGTACTTGGGACGACCTGGATCAATCTGTCCGTGCTAACCTGGAAGCAGCGATCGCCCCCGGTTCAGCTATCCAATGCGTTCTGTATCCCCCCACTCAGGAGGAACTAGCTGCAATAACCACCTATGCGGCACGGCACCAGTTAGGAATTTTACCGTTTGGGAAAGGTAGCAAAATTACCTGGGGAAACCCGGTGAAAAACCCCTCTATTGCTATTAGTACCCAGAAAATCAACCGCTTAGTTGAACACGCGGTGGGAGACCTGACTGTAACGGTAGAAGCTGGTATGAAATATCGGGAACTTCAGCAAATTTTGGCTAAACAAGGACAGTTCCTAGGCTTTGACCCCTGCTATCAGGATGATGCTACTATTGGCGGAATTATTGCTACTGGAGATAGTGGTTCTCTGCGTCATCGATATCGAGGTATCCGCGATATGCTGCTGGGAATTTCTTTTGTCCGGTCTGATGGTAAAATTGCTAAAGCTGGGGGTCGGGTAGTTAAAAATGTCGCGGGTTATGACTTGATGAAGTTGCTAACGGGTTCCTACGGAACTTTGGGCATTATTACTCAAGTTACCCTGCGTTTATATCCCTGTTTAGAAGCATCCCATACGGTCCTGTTAACAGGAGATTCAGATGCGATCGCTACCTGTTTTGCAACTATCTTAGCCTCGGCTTTGACTCCGGTGGCTATGGATTTGATTTCCCCGGAATTAGTGGCTCGCCTCTCTGGGGAAAAATCCATGGGTTTGGCTGTCAGATTTCAAAGTATCCGGGAAAGTGTGGAACTACAAGGCGATCGCCTGGTAGAAGTCGGTAATCAACTCAATTTAAACTCAACTATAATTCGGGAAAATGACGGGGATTTTTGGCAGCAATTAAAACAGCAAATTTGGCAAGGTTCCCAAGGCGATCGCATTATTTGTAAAGTCGGTATCACTCCCACGGACGCAGCCACCACTTTGGCGAAATGTCAAACTCCCGCCGTCATTCATGGTAGCAGTGGTTTGGGATTAATGCGATTTGATGAGACTCAACCAGAGCCGTTGCAAAATCTGCGGCAGTTGTGTAATAATCAAGGTGGTTTCCTGTCGGTTTTAGAAGCACCATTAACCATTAAACAACAAATAGAAGTTTGGGGATACCGGGGAAACGCCTTAGACCTCATGGCTAAGATTAAGCAGCAATTTGACCCCCAAAATCTTCTGAATCATCAGCGATTTCTTGCTGGGATTTAAATAATGGATTGTTTCGGCTAATTCACTCCGTAGTTTAATCATTCATACCATTTTAAGATGCAAACTTTTGATAAGTCTTCTGAGGCTAATTTAAATCAAATTCCCGCGAAAGAAAGCAACTTTTTAGACCAAAACCCCCACCTAGAACCCTCGGCAAATTTTCCCGGATTTGACAAGAATAATCCGCCGCCGCCAGACTTAATTAATACCTGTGTTCATTGTGGGTTTTGTTTAGCCACCTGTCCTAGTTATCGGGTAATAGGTAAAGAAATGGACTCCCCCAGGGGTAGAATTTACCTGATGGATGCTATTAATAAGGGAGAAGCACCCCTTGCTAAAGCCACCAGCGAACATTTTGATAGTTGCTTAGGTTGTTTAGCCTGCGTCACCACCTGTCCTTCTGGGGTTCAATATGACCGTCTCATCGCCGCCACCCGTCCCCAGGTGGAAAGAAATGTTCCCCGAAATTTAGGCGATCGCTTAATTCGCACATTGATTTTCAGCTTATTTCCCTATCCCGACCGTCTGCGTCCCCTGTTAGTTCCCCTGTATTTATATCAAAAATTGGGGATTAAAAACCTAGTGCGGTCTACCGGATTATTGCCCAAAATCTCCCCCAGACTGGCGGCGATGGAATCAATTTTGCCGGAAATTAACTCTAGTGCTTTTCAGGACAATTTACCCACAGTAATTCCCGCACAAGGGGAAAAACGCTATCGAGTCGGGATGATTTTAGGTTGTGTACAAAGGCTATTTTTCTCTCCGGTAAATGAAGCCACCGCTAGGGTATTAACGGCTAATGGTTGCGAGGTGATTATCCCTAAATCTCAAGGCTGTTGTGCCGCACTTCCTGAACACCAAGGACAAACGGAACAATCCCATGTTTTGATTAAACAAATGATTGATAGTTTTGCCGACACTGGGGTTGATGCTATTATTATTAATGCCGCCGGTTGTGGTCATACTTTAAAAGAATATGGTCACATTATGAGGGATGATCCCGAATATCGAGACAAGGCGAAAGAATTTGCAGGTAAAGTCCGCGATGTACAGGAGTTTTTAGCGGAAGTGGGGTTAACGGCGCACTTATCTCCTTTGGTGGAAGGGGAGGATTTAACTATTGTATATCAGGATGCTTGTCACCTGTTACACGGACAAAAAATTAGCAGTCAACCGAGGGAGTTATTAACCAAAATTCCTGGGGTGAAATTGCGAGAACCTGTCGATGCGGCTTTGTGTTGTGGTAGCGCCGGGGTTTATAATATGTTACAGCCAGAAGTGGCGGATGAGTTGGGACAGCAAAAGGTACAAAATCTGCTCAATACTGGGGCGACTGTAATTGCTTCGGCTAACCCAGGGTGTTCTTTGCAAATTAAGAAGCATCTGGAATTACAAGGAAAGCGGGTTACTCTCAAGCATCCTATGGAGTTATTAGATGATTCTATTCGGGGGGTGAAAATTTAATTCTCCCTGAGATTAGCAAAAGCTAATTAACACAGGTGCGTCAGTCCCTCCCTACAATTAATAATTAATAATTAATAATTAATAATTAATAATTAATAATTAATGACCGGGTGGGGCGGGTTTATTCAGAGCCGGGTGGGGAATTGAATTGACAGCAGAACCCGCCCCTACAATTAATAATTAATAATTAATAATTAATAATTAATGACCGGGTGGGGCGGGTTTATTTAGATCCGGGTGGGGAATTGAATTGACAGCAGAACCCGCCCCTACAATTAATAATTAATAATTAATAATTAATAATTAATAATTAATAATTAATAATTAATGACCGGGTGGGGCGGGTTTATTTAGAGCCGGGTGGGGAATTGAATTGACAGCAGAACCCGCCCCTACAATTGTTAATTATCAGGTGGGACGCAGAAGACGATCGCTTATGGATTTTTCATCATTTCCACAAAGTCTTTCACCAAGTCCAGGTGATGCTGAAGCTGTTTGACTAGGGGTGGGATAGCTTCCAGGTTTTGTTGGGTGGCGAGGTTTTCTAACTCCTGAGAGATGGCGGGAATGTGGAAGATACCAGCATTGGCGCTAGACCCTTTCAAGGCGTGTGCTTGCTGTTTGATTTCGGCAAAATTCGAGGTATTAATCGCTTTATTGAGAGTCTCAATTCGTTGTTGTGCTTGATGGATAAAGGTGGTTAACAGACGATACTTATACTCGGTTTTTCCCTTAAATAACTTATTGAGGCGATCGCTATCAACCGGACAATCAACCGGACTATCTAAAGGTGGCTGATGATTGGCTGTGGTGGGTGTTGGATTTTGGGTTTCCAGACAAACCGGAACCCAACGATTAATCACGTTGACTAAAGCCTGTAAATCAATAGGTTTAGTGATGTAGTCATCCATTCCCACTTGTAGACAGCGATCGCGATCGGAAGGCATTACACTAGCAGTTAAAGCGATAATGATAGGAGGTCGTTGGGAGTTTTGGCTACCGCGAATTCTGGCTGTAGTTTCATAACCATCTAAAATAGGCATCTGACAATCCATTAAGATTAAATCATAATGCTGTGTTTCTAAATGTTGTAAAACCGCTTCTCCGTCCGACACAGCATCAGCGACATAACCCAATTGTTGCAGTTGAGTTAAAACCACTTCCTGATTAACTAAGTCATCCTCAGCTAGGAGAATTTTTAGAGGTATAGAAGCCCTGAGTTTATCGTTAGTTTGGGAGAGATGACAACATGGTGGTTTGGGAGTTTCGGGAAAGGACGATCCCATCAATACATCATCCCAAGACTTATCAAGGTGATGGTCTAAATTAGGGATATCAAGTTCCAGGGCTTTGGCAAAACTTCGCAGTAATCGCAGGGGGGCGATCGGCTTGACTAAATATACAAAATCCCCTAAATTTAACACCTGTTCGGCGCGATTTCGCTGACTAATACTACTCATTAAAATTAGCTGAGTTGGCGAATCACTAGAGGTTTTATAAAGCTGTCCTAGTAATTTAGCACCATGGCGGTCTAGTAACTCTAAATCCATGAGAATCAGATTATACGGGGAACCTTTAGCCTGTTGATGATGCCATTTATCTAAGGCAATTTTAGAGGTATCTGCTGTCTCTACTTGTATTCCCCATGGCTGAGTTATGCAGCTAACTGAATGCCTGACTAAACTACTATTTTCAACTACCAATAAACTCATATTTTTCAATTCTTTGGGGGCAGAAGTTTCCGATAATTCCGATGGTAAAAAAGTGGCGTTAAACCAGAAAATAGAGCCTTCTTCTTCTTGGCTCTTAACCCCAATTTCACCCCCCATTAAATTCACTAAGTGCTGACAGATTGATAAACCTAATCCCGTGCCACCATATTGACGATTAGTGGCGGAACTAGCAGGGGAAAAAGGCTGAAATAATTGGGGTTGAAGTTCATCAGAAATCCCCATTCCTGTATCTTCTATGGCAAAGTAAATATTAATGTGATCTTGACTAATTACTCTGGGAGTCACTCTGATAATAATATGACCGGATTTGGTAAATTTAATAGCATTATTGACTAAGTTAATTAGAACCTGCTGTAAACGCATCCCATCACCCTTTAAATATCGGGGAAGATTCGGTTCTAACAAAATAATTAGTTCTAGTTGTTTATCCTCAGCTTTAACCGCCAACAGATCCACTACGGTTTCTAGGCAATCTTGTAAATCAAAGTCATGGGATTCTAGGTGAGTTTCTCCGGCTTCTAGTTTGGATAAATCCAGAATTTCGTTAATTACAGTTAATAGATGTTTAGCGCTGCGATAAATGGTTTGGGTGTAATCTTTTTGTTGGGGTGTGAGATGAGTTTGCATTAACAATTCAACCATCCCCAAAACTCCACTCATGGGGGTGCGAATTTCATGACTCATTTGCGCTAAAAATCGAGACTTGAATTGAACGGCATCTAAAGCAGCGTTGCGAGTTTCGACTAGATTATTTAAGGGAATAATGACTAGAATTACTCCCCCAACTTCTCCAGAATTACGATACCAAGGTCCCACAGTCCAACCATGATAAATCAGAGAACCATCCTCACGAATCCAGGAATCCTCTAAAGCCGACACTTTTTCGCCGCGCAAGGCTTTTTTATGGGCTAACTTCCAGTCATTTTTTACGTTAGGAAATACATCATAATGATTTAAACCGATTAATGAGTATATCTGCGGCTTTAAATGCTGAATCCATCCCTCTGAATAAGCCAGGTATCGCATTTCTGTATCAAACATGGCGATGGGTAGGGGAAGGTAGGATATCAGTTGTTGTAGTCGTTCACATTCTAATTCTTGTTCACATGAACCGTCGGGACTACAAGCTACGGGTTCCCCGGTGACGATCGCACCTAGAATTTCTCCGCAATAATTACGCCAAGGAACTATTTGGAAATTAACTTGCTGTTGTCGTCCGTCACTACCCAATAGGATATGATGTACATGAACTTGCTGTTGAGTGGCGATCGCTTGCAGATAACGGAATTTCACCCCATCACGGACTGATTCTGGTAGACATAGCATCCAATAATTGCGATCTATCACTTCCTCCCGTCGATAGCCGGAAATTTCCTCGGCGGCATGATTCCACTCGACAATCTTGCCTTCTAAAGATAGTACAATCACAATACAACCCATCTGCTGTAGGAAAGACTGCGATCGCTTGATAGTGTCTATTATTTCCGCGCTGGCGGGTTTTCGCCATCTAACTAAGGTCAAACTGGCGACCATACTAATCATGGCGCTAATACCAAGGGTAAGGACTAACGGATCGGAGTTGGGTGGAGTTGGGAGAAACATTGACTGACGCACTCTTTAGCGGTTAGGGTTGATCCATAATAGGTGGCTCTTTAGGGTGGCTCAGAGGCGGTAAATGCCGATAATAACCCGATAATTCCCTTCTGACCCACCTTTTAGGCTGATTGATAGTGATGCCACAATATAATCTAGGTATAGGCTGTAACATAAGTTCAAGATTAACATAATCGGGGGTAAAGTGGGACACACTAGATCGTCTCCCCAGCCTCCCGGCGGAAATTAACGCGGAAATTCCAGTTTTCCACCGGGGGACCTTTAGCTAAACTTGCTTTCGTGCTGCGGCTTCGGAGGTGGAAAGCTCGATTTGTCCGTCCCTGAATTGTACGGGAGGGGTTCACCAATAACCTGCTGGAAATAGTCGCGCGTATAAACCCGCCCCTATTAGGAATCGCCGCGCCTTTAAACCGGAGATGATGTCAATATGGAGATGGTTGTATGAATCAGTATCAACACTTTCTGAAAATTAAGACCCAGGGGAAATCTTTGGCTAAAATTACCCGTTATATTCAGGAAGCTGTAGAAACATCTCAGATCCAAACGGGTATTTGTACGGTATTTATCCGCCATACTTCTGCTAGTCTCATTATCCAAGAAAATGCTGATCCTGATGTGTTAGAAGACCTGGAAAATTTCCTGTCTAAATTAGTGCCAGAAGGAGATTACTACATCCACAGCGCGGAAGGACCGGACGATATGCCTGCCCATATTCGTAGTGTTTTAACTAATACATCTGAGCAAATTCCCATCTCCCAAGGACGGCTAGTATTGGGAACTTGGCAAGGACTATATCTCTGGGAACATCGCCGCCGTGGCTCCTATCGAGAACTGGTAATTCATATTATGGGGAATTAGTCCAAATTTGATTGATTAACAACTTGCAAATTCTCATGGAGACTAACTAACTATGAAAATCGAATTTTTGCCGGATAATGTGACTGTGGAAGCTGAACCAGGAGAACCTATATTAGAAGTGGCTAACCGCGCGGGAGTTTCGATTCCGACGGGCTGTTTAATGGGTTCCTGTCACGCCTGCGAGGTGGAATTAGATGATGGAGAAATTATCTGCTCTTGTATTAGTTCTGTACCAGCCGGAAGGGAAAAAATGACTATTAATCTGTATTCTGATCCGGCTTGGTAGCACTGGGGTTAAGCTGTCGGATAATGATGGCGATCGCCCCTAAACCCAGTAACCCCAATAACCCGGCTAAGGGGTTTCTATCAATGCCAGTCACCCAGGGGGGAACTTTTCCTAAATTCATGGTTAATTCTCCCACATTTATGATATAATAAGCACCAACTAAACCGCCGTGTAAGCCTATGGCTAACGCCAAAGAACCATGAGGATGATTAGGGGTGCGGGTGGCATCTTTTGCCCAAACTAAAATTATCCCTAATAGCAATAAACCCGGAAATTGTAACCAGGTTCGCACAATTTCTTCCCAAGGTTTGATAAAGTGGAGTAGGGCGAATATAACACTACTCACCCAGAGAGATTTGACGGGGGAATAGTCCCGCCGTAATTCTTCTAGTAGCCAACCTCTAAATAACAACTCCTCAGCAAATCCTACCCCCAAAGATACCAATAAACTCTCAATGATAATTATAGGGAAATTGGCGGGGAAAGGTTGCCACTTGAGCCAGCCGAACCCAGTAGCGATCGCAAATATTCCCAGAACCCCAACCCAACCCAAGCCTAAACCAATTAACAAACCCTCACCGCTGCGGCGACTAATTTCCAGACCACAGACCCGCAAATAACGAGGCTGACCATAAACCGATTTTCCCCACCATTGCAGTAAAATCAAAAACTGACAATATAGTAAAACTAGGGTAATGATACTCACCAAATTGGGGTCGCCCCCTAGCCAATAAATGGGAATAGCCAGGGGAAGCCAAATTAGCAGCAATAGAACCACAAACAGCCCCAACCGAACCGGGACAGGGCGGCGGACTAGGTGAGAGAGATTAAACAAGCGATCGCAATATAGCTGAAATTATCTTCCATCAGAGCAGTCTACCACTACTCGTCAGGTTCTATGGTACTGGTCAAGCCATGATTTTTTAAAGTTTCACAATAAAACTCAGCGTGTTCGAGGGCGCAGGTAATCACCAAAGCCAAGCCATTAGTGTGAGCCTCCATCATAATACTAACAGCTTGGGGTTGAGTCAGGCCGGGAACGGTACTCATCAGCACTTGTACCACATACTCCATGGGGTTATAGTCATCATTATGGAGCAGAACCCGATAGCGTGGTGCTAACTTCCGATTTGTGGAAGTCTTTTCTACGGTTTGGGTTGACACAGAACCATCTCCTCCGTTTACAAAGTTACAGTGATCGGGGAATTTATCGATACCAAAGCAGACCAAAGCCATAATCAGACCATCAGGCTATTGAAGGCTGGCTAGACTCAGCCCAATTCCTGATCAAATTGACAATAACTTGGCGAGGCGCTGCTAACTAATAGCTTAACAAGCGTCTCCCATTGAGTGCAACCCAGAAGTCCGAACTCACCAGATACAACTAGAATGGTTAATAATAAGATGGATACAGTGATCAGCCGAAACCATCATTTATGCAGAATAGTACATTACTCCTAACCAAAGAACTCCCTAACCTGACCTACTCCCCCCTACTAGACCGCTTTGATGACAGTTGGGAAGCGCCCCTGTCTACCCTCCTAGGCTTAGGACGCGCTGCTGGGGCTGACCTGGTAGAATTTTTCCTAGAGCGCAATAATGTGATCAGTTGCTTGGCTGAAGATGACGGCATTACCGGGGTTTCCCCAAGTCTGTCTTTAGGGGCGGGTATTCGCGTATTTAAGGGAAATGCAGATTGTTATGTGAGTACCAATGATTTATCCTTTAGCGGCTTGCGTGCAGCCCTGGAAAAAGCCTTATCCATCATGGGTTTACAGCTTCCTGGAGCGGTGGGATTTGTTCCTTCGGTCAATTTGGAACTATTGCGGGATTACGCGACCTCTAAGGGCAAAGAAAGCTGGCTGGCTCAATGTAGTTCGATGCAAGAGATGGGCGATATCCTGTTGGCAGCTAACGCTCAACTACTCAAAAAGGCTAACCACGTTCAATCTCGGCGTTCGTCCTATTTCCGAGATTGGCAAGAGGTTCTGGTAGCCTGTAGTGATGGCACTTTTGCGCGGGATGTGCGATTGACTCAATCTCAGGTTTCGTCGATAATTAGTGCAGATGGCGAACATCGCTGTTCTATCAGTAAACGTGGCGGTAGTACCAGTCGCCCGGATTGGTTGCGGACTTGGGACTATGAAACTGATGCGGAAGATATGGCAGAATCTGCGGGTAAAATGCTTTATGCGGATTATGTCGAGTCTGGCTATTATCCTGTGGTGATGGCTAACCGCTTCGGTGGGGTGATTTTCCACGAAGCCTGTGGGCATTTACTGGAAACTACCGCTATTGAAACGAAAACAACTCCTTTTGCTGATAAGAAGGGTGAGAAAATTGCCCACGAAAATCTGACGGCTTGGGATGAGGGTCTGTCGGAGCAGGCATTTGGCACTATCGATATGGATGATGAGGGAATGCCTGCCCAGCGTACTCTCTTAATTGAAAATGGTATCCTGAAAAATTTTCTGTGCGATCGCGCTGGGGAAAGACGCACGGGAAATCCCAGAACCGGAAGCGGTCGCCGCCAAAACTACACCTATTCACCAGCCAGCCGGATGCGTAATACTTATATTGCGCCCGGTGAGTATTCTGTTGATGACCTATTTGCATCAGTCGATCGCGGTTTGTACTGTAAAAAAATGGGTGGCGGTAGTGTCGGCGATACCGGAAAGTTTAACTTTGCGGTGGAAGAGGCTTATCTCATCGAAAATGGTAAACTTACTAAGCCTCTCAAGGGTGCAACTTTAATCGGTTACGCTACGGAAATTATGAACAATATTTCTATGTCTTCCCAGGATATCGGACTGGCGGCGGGGTTCTGCGGTTCGGTCAGCGGTAGCGTCTATGTGACGGTCGGACAACCTCATATTAAGGTTGATGGTATTACTGTGGGAGGAAGATAAATTGCTGGGTCGGGTGGCGGGTGTGATCAATTTTTCGATCTTCCCTTAACCCGGTTCGACAATGTTCTGGGAATTTGAGTTGCTTTGGTGAAACAGTAATTAGAAAAAACAGCGATTAATTAGATGATGAATACTGACAGTTTGATTAGTGAAGTTAAAGATTCGGCGAGTAAATTGGGAATCGGCAAGTTTGATGTGTTTGGTGCGACGGTAGAATCGAGTAGCGCTCAGGTTAATCAAGGGGTTCCTAAACAGGTGAAAGCGTCGAATCGTTCTAGTATTATGGTGAGGGTCTGGAATGAGGATGGCACTCTGGGGGTGACTTCTACTAATGACACGACCCCCAAGGGTTTGGAGTTGGCTTTGCAAACGGCATCGGAAGCTAGTAGCTTTGGCGCGAAAGAACATATACCTGATTTTAGTCCTTTGGCTACTTCTCCGGTAGAAGACATGGGCGATCGCACTGCGGAAGCAGCCCCTATGGATACGCTGTTAGAAACTTTACTGGAGGCGGAAAATAAGTTATTAAATAGCCATCCTGCTATTGTGGGGGTTCCCTATAATGGGTTGTCACAACGGGATTTAGTCCGGTTTTATGTGAACAGCGAGGGGGCTTTACGACAAGAACATCTTTCTTATGCCTCGATTTATCTATATAGCAAGACTGAAGAAGATGGTAAAAAGCCTCGCAGTGCGGGTGCTTACCGTTTGGGTCGTAGCTTGGAAGGGTTGGATATTGAGGGATGCTTACAGGAAACTTCGGAGAAAACTATCAGCCATTTGAACTATGAAAAGATTAAATCTGGGCGCTATTTGGTGATGTTTTCCCCAGAGGCTTTTTTGAGTATATTGGCGGGGTTTTCTAATATTTTTAATGCCCAAAATGTCTTGGATCGCCAGAGTTTGTCTACGGTGGAATCAATTGGGACGGCGATCGCTTCTCCGATGTTATCGGTTAGTGATTACGAATTGCACCCGACAAATATCGCAGCGACTACCTTTGATAGTGAGGGAACACCGAGGGGAGAAGTGGCACTAATTAAGGAGGGTATATTAACTCATTTTCTCCATAGTTCCATTACCGCCCGCCGCCTGAATGCTCAACCTACCGGTAATGGTAATATGGGGGCGAAAGTGTCGGTGAGTCCGAATTTCTTTTGTGTGGCTCCGGGGACAGGTGAAAATAGCGAATCCTACAACATTAATACTGCTGATAATGTGATCTGGATTGATGAGTTGCACGCCCTCCATTCGGGAGTACAATCTATACAAGGCTCGTTTTCTTTACCCTTTGATGGTTGGATGATTAAAGGAGGCGATCGCATTAGTATTGAGTCCGCTACCGTGGCTGGAGATATTAAACAACTACTCAAGTCTATTGTCTGTGTGGAATCAGAAGTTAAACTCACAGATGGCGGCGTTTCTCCTCGGGTTTGGGTGGAAGGATTATCGATTACCGGGGAAGGATGATATTGACCCAATTTACCGGGGAAATTTCGGCTCTAGTGGCGGCGTTATTTTGGGCGATCGCATCAGTGATTTATGCTAATGTCGGCACCAAAATCCCGCCCCTGGGTTTGAACCTCATTAAAGGCGGAATTGCGATCGGTCTATTATTGCTCACCATCACCTTCCAGTCAGGGGGTGAATTACCCGAATTTTCCCCCTGGGTATTCGGCTTGCTTCCCCTCAGCGGCATCATCGGTATAGGTATCGGAGACACCGCCTTTTTTACCACCCTCAATTGTTTAGGTCCTCGGCGCGCCTTGCTGCTAGAAACCCTCGCCCCTCCCCTAACCGCATTAATTGCCTTCATATTTTTGGGGGAAAGACTCTCTCTCACCGCGTGGGGAGGCATCTTTATCACCGTGTTAGGTATCGCCTGGGTAATTACCGAACAAGCGCCGGAAACCCTCGGAATACCCCTAAGATTAACTCGCGGCTTAGTGTTTGGGAGCATTGCCGCCTTATCCCAGTCCACCGGAGCCATTTTATCCCATTTGGCACTCACCCAAAGCGGCATCAGTCCCCTGTGGAGTACCTTATTAAGAATTTTAGGCGGTGTGGCGGTCCTGCTTTTAGCCCTACCAATTCAGCGGTTATCTCCCCTCGCCTTAGTCAAACCTTTGCGATCGCGCCGGGTGTTGGGAATCATTATTGTGGCGACATTTTTCGGCACTTATTTGGGGATTTGGTTACAGCAAACCGCCCTCAAATTTACCGCCGCCGGAATTGCCCAAACTCTCACTTCTACCAGTCCGCTGTTTGTGTTACCGATCGCCATAGCCATGGGAGAAACTATCAGTTTCCGCGCCTTTTTAGGGGCATTAGTCGCCATTTTCGGCGTGGCGATGTTATTTTTAGCCTGAGAAACCTTCTCTTTCCAGTAGCCGCAATAACCCGGTTTCTGATGTCAAATACTGCCAAAGCCCGGATCAACTCTCCGGGCGGGAGTTAGGCACGAAGTAAATCAATCACACAATTGAAATTGAGCTAATTCTGTAGGTAGGTTGGAAGAATGGGGAACTTTGACACCACGAGGCGCTAGGATACCCATACCAAAAACACAACCATCTTCAGCACTACAATCAGTCATTCTTAGGGATAGTTCGTAGTCATCCTCAAATGGAGGCTCAAAGGAAACAACTGAGACTAAATCTTCGTGAAATTCCAGCACTTCCCCACTCATGGTTTTGACTCGTAACTCCACATCGGCGCAATTTTCATCGCAATAGCCGACAAAAAGATACTCGATAGAAGGATCAAGTCTGAGGGTTAACGGTGCGCTAACTCTCGCGGGCCCTTTGCCAATTACGGGCCAGAATGCTAACTCGAAACCGTCTCTTCCCGCCTCCTCAACCACATCTCTCAGTTTGCAGACAACTGTTCTTTGTTGGTCTGTCAGATCCCTGGCTAGGGCTGTCCCTAGGAGTGCAGTACCGAGCAACATAATAATTCCCGGTAGATAATAGTGTTTCCGTTTCATTGATATCCTCTGGGAAGGGATGGTGATTAAGGGAATTTCAGAAATAATTGGAGAATATCACATTTTAGCGCGATCGCCTATAGATAGTTTATCTGTCCGTTACCCCTAGCTCTAAATTAGATTCAATTTAAGTTACCATTCCTCCAGCCATGCTTTCATTTGTGCAATTTCTGCCTCCTGTGAGGTCAAAATGTCTTCCGCTAAGGATTGCATTTCTGGGCGATCTGATTTTTCTTGTAAGCCTTTAGCCATCACTAAAGCACCTTCATGATGAGGAATCATCGCTTTGAGAAAACGCCGATCAAACTCATCATCTGCTTCGCCTAAATCCATATCCATCCGCATAGCACTGATTTGTTGCGGAGACATTTCCATCATGTGATTCATTTGATTATTCCAAGCCATTGGTGTATCTGGTGCGTCTGGATACCAGGCTTGTCGCCACTCCCTCATTTGGGCAATTTCTGTGGCTTGAGCTTGAATTATTTCTACTGCTAAATTTTGCAATTCCGGTCTGTCTGATTTCCCTAAAACTTCCTGTGCCATAATAATTGCACCTTCATGATGAGGAATCATCGCATCAATAAAGCGTAGGTCGTAGTTTTCATCTGCTGGCCCTAAATCCATATCAGCATGATCCATACCTCCATGATCCATGGTTGGTACGGTTTCACCAGTGATCTCTATGGGTTCCTCTATGGACGGAGGTACGGAATCACAACCCGCAATTAATCCCAATATGGCTATCAAACTCCAGGTTGATTTTCGGAAATTCGCATTCATTAACTTTCTCACCGATAACTATCTTAAACTCCCCCCCAATTATAAACTCTCTAGTCAACAGGAGAGTCAAGGAATAGATATCATAGCAAATGTTTACCTAACATCTGGGATTAATCAATCGGTAGACAGATGCGGAATTCGGAACCTTGATCGATTTCGGACTCTACCTCTAAACTTCCTTGATGCTTATTAACCACAATTTGACGAGCGATCGCTAATCCCAAACCCGTACCTTTTCCTACTCCTTTAGTGGTAAATAAATAATCAAAAATTTGGGACTTTAGTGCCTCTGGCATTCCGGAACCATTATCTCCAATCCGAATCTCTACGGAATTTTTCTCAGGCAAAACCTGGGTAGAAATGGTAATAATTTGATGATTGATTTTGAGACTCTCAAAGGTTGAAGTCATGGCGACTTCATCTAAAACATCGATCGCATTAGCCAAAATATTCATAAAAACTTGGTTGATTTGACCGGGAAAACACTTGATTTGAGGTAAATTGCCATAGTTTTTGACGATATCAATAGCGGGTCGATGTTGATTAGCCTTGAGGCGATGTTTGAGAATTAACAAAGTGCTATCAATACCTTGGTGAATATCGCAGGAAACTTGATGATCTAGATCCGCTCTGGAAAAAATCCTTAAACTGGTGCTAATATCTTTAATGCGATCGCACCCCAGTTTCATCGATTCTAACATTTTTGGCAAATCTTCTAAATGATACTCAATCTCTAATTCCTCATATTTAGCCACCATGTCTTCCCCAGGATCAACAAACTTTTCCTGATATAGTTGCAGATATTCACTCAGAGACTGCACGGATTTAATCGCCTCGTTAATATTACCATGAATAAAGCCGACCGGATTATTAATTTCGTGAGCTACGCCAGCAATTAAATTCCCCAAGGCTGACATTTTTTCCCCTTGAATTAATTGCAGTTGCGACTGTTTAATTTGTTCCACATAATCTTGGGACTGTTGATATAAACGAGCATTTTCTAGGGAAATAGCCGCCTGAGTGCAAAGCAAGTTCACAACCACTAGGCGATCGCTCGTAAATACACCACTGATCCGACGATTTTCTAGGCTCAAAACTCCCACCAAATTACCCTGATTTAAAATCGGTAAACATAACATACTCTTAGGTTTTCGTCCCTGTAAATACTTATCAATTACAGGTAAATCCGTTTGCATATCATCAATAACTACTACTTTCTTAGTATTTTTCACATAATTAATCAGTTTGACTGGGACCTTAGTAGTTTCGCTCAAAAGTTCCCCACAAAGTTCCGTATTTCGGGGAGTAGCAAGCGATCGCACTAGCCAATTTCCATCAGGGTTAGGCAAAATTAAAGCACAGCGTGAAGCCCCAGAATTTTGCAAAATAATCTTAGTGAGTTGCTGCAAAAGTTCCTCTAATTGAATCGTACTAGAGATGGCCTGGGCTGCTTTTAAAATCGCTGAAAAATCCAGCAAATTATTAATACTCGAACCCGACGAACGATTACTCGATGTAGATGTGTGAGTTGAAATACTCGGAGTAACCACAGTTGCTAAAGTCGCCATAGGAGTTAAATTAGATCCCGTCGCTTCTAAAATAGGTTTTAGTAAGTTAGGATAGGTATTTTCCAACTGCTCAGTTTTAGCTTTTGCGCCCCACCTCGCATAACAATAATAGGCTTCCTGCATATAAACCATTGCCAACTTTTCTTTACCCCAATTCAGATAAAACTTAGCCGCTAGTTCATTAGCTAAAGCCTCCTCTTGGATAAATTCGTGTTTTTTGGCTCCTAAAATTGCCTGGTCATATAAATTTATAGCCTCAACTTTTTGATCTAAAACTCGACATTTTTCCGCCTCGATTAAATCCAGCTTATGCTGATGATTCATTGGTGCATAATATGCCCAGTGACCTAAATGCTGTTGATTCTCTTCTACACGCTGCCACAATTCTGATTTCTGTTCATGTTCGGGAGCATAAATGCCTAAAGCCGTGAGGGAATCATAGAAATAAAATCCGGGAATGCTAATCATACCAGCACCACCAATTAAATATTTTTTAGCCTCAATTGCATAAGTTTCAGCTAATTTGAGTTCTGCAAATAAATAGGAAAGCATCATTTTATATAGATAAAATATATACAATCCCAGCACATCATGACTATCAGTAATGCGAGGCAAAATTTCTGTTTCTTCCATCGCTTCACCTGATAAAATGTGAGGGTTGACTGCTAACCCCAATAAATTTAAAGTAGACTGCCAATAAATTCCACAGTAATTGGCAGTGGTTATTTGATTCAATCGTTGTAAAGCGTTATAGTATCCAGATGACTGCTTTTCCAAGGTGACTAGAGTTTCACCACCCCAAAATGAGTTGAGGCAAAAGGTTTGAGCGCAATATCCAGCTTGTTCATGATTGCCAATTTCTAAGGCTTCTTTATAGCTGTCTTGTAGAAGATAAACTACGGTTTTAAGATGGTTTTTTCTGTGTAAAATAAATAAACATACTACATGAGTAACTTCTGGTTTTGCGGTTTTGATGTCTAATTTTTTCACTAATGTTAGCGCCAATTGACCAAACTTCAAACCTCTATCTATATCTTGTAAGAGATTACAACAAATTACTCCATAACAGGCATAACTAAAGGCGGAAGCTGATGTATTGCCATATTCAATTGATAGCTTAACTCCTAAAGAAATAAACACGGGAAATAAGGGAGGTTTGCAGATATAAGCGACGGGAATCATACTATTGGCTATCTGCAAAATCGCGATTTTTTCTAGATCTGTCATTAAGGGTAGGTTAACTAAGTCGTCAATATCGCGATCGCCAATGAGTTCGATAACTTCTGCAACTACTTGGTTAATATCGTTTGGGGTGGGATTTGCTGGGTAATTTACACCCATATTTTGCAGAAACTCTTGACCAATATCAATAGCCTGACTTAGCTGATTTTGAGCCACATTTGCTTGAATTTTAATCCGGTAAACATCCACTTTTTCTACCCACTTTTTACCATGAGACATCACCTCATCAATAAAAGTGTTCATAGTCTCAAAATCACCGGACAAGGCAGCTAATTCCGCCCCCAAATTATAAAATTCTAGGGTGATTTGATATTGTCGTTCCCAGGATTTTTCCCCAAGTGAATATAACCCCGTCTGGGTATAATCTAAACCCGCTTGATAGGCGGTAGCTGCTTTGGCTTTCCGACAAGCTATCAGGTTTAGTTTGGCTAATTCATCCCGTTCTTTTTGGGTGGGAATTAAGGCTATACCATAGTTAAGTTTACTGATGATATCAAAAATGTAATCTTCCCTAGACTCAAGAGGAATTTGTTTCAGCAATAGTTGTCCTATGCGGTAATGAGTAGCCTGTTTTTGCTGTTCAGGAATTAGTGAATAAGCAGCCTGTTGTACCCGGTCATGCAAAAATTTGTATTCTACTTTTTCAGTATGGATACTGTTTAACTCCGTTTTATACTCAGCTAGATATAATTTATAAAGCTGAGTTTCCGGGATGATTAAACCGTATAATAGGGCTTTCCATAAAGCGATCGCTACTTGGGTTGGTGATTTTTCACAAACAATTGCTAATGTATCCAAATTAAACTGATTTCCCAGACAAGCCGCTAACTGTAATATCTGCTGAGTTTCTTCCGGTAATTTTTGCAACTGAGTCGCCATAAACTCAACTACATCATCCGTGATAGATAGGGAATTAACTTGGGCTAGATCACATTCCCAGGAGCGTTTTTTTAGATTAAAGTTAATACATTTATCGTTATATAATGCTTTCAAAAACTGAGTGATAAAAAACGGATTTCCTTTGGTTTTACGATTAATTAATTCGGTGATAGGATCGGCTAGTTCAAATGTACAAGCTAAGGTATCCGCCACTAACTGATTACTATCCTCAAACTCCAGAGGACTTAAAGTAATAGTATGAACCGTTTTACCCATTTTTTTCAGTTCTTCTACTGTGAACATCAAAGGATGCACGGGAGACACTTCATTATCCCGATAAGCCCCCAATAACAGTAGATAGGTCTTTTCTTCCATTAATAGCTTCATTAACTCCAGAGAGGCTAAATCTGCCCACTGTAAATCATCCAAAAATATCACCAGTGGATGCTCAGAAGTTGTCAAGACTGCTATAAATTTTTGGAAGAGTAAATTAAACCGATTTTGGGCGGCAGTTCCTGATAATTCGGGGACGGGAGGTTGAGGGCCGATGATTTGTTCCAGTTCGGGAATTACCTCAATTAAAACTTGTCCGCTATCCCCTAAAGCTGCTAAAATTGTGGCTTTCCATTGGGCTATTTCTAGGTCAGATTCTGATAAAAATTGCCCCATTAAATCCCTGAGTGCTTGCACAAAAGCAGATAAAGGGATATGATGATTTAATTGGTCAAATTTACCCTGAATAAAATAGCCTTGCTGACGAGTAATCGGTTTGTGAACTTCATGGACTACGGCGGTTTTCCCAATACCGGAAAACCCGGCAACTAACATAATTTCTGATGCGCCATTAGCTATCCTATCAAAGGCTGCTAATAATTCGTCAATTTCGTTTTCTCGACCATAGAGTTTTTCGGGAATTAAAAAGCGATCGCTCAAGTCACCAGAGGCGATCGCAAACTCGCCAATATTACCAGTTTCTTGCCACTGTTGCCAACACTTTTCTAAATCATGTTTGAGTCCCAAAGCACTCTGATAACGATCCTCAGCATTTTTTGCCATTAATTTGGCAACTATATCAGATAAAACCTTCGGCACATCAGGGTTAACCTCATGTAATGGAGTTGCCATTTTAGCCAAATGACAATAGACTAATTCCATAGGATCATCAACATTAAAAGGCAACTCTCCCGCCAGTAATTGATAGAAAGTTATTCCCAGAGAATATAAATCACTGCGGTAGTCGATGCCACGATTCATTCTGCCAGTTTGTTCTGGGGATAAATAAGCTAAAGTCCCTTCTAAAATATTAGGATTTTGGATAGTCTGATTTTCTTTGGGCAATAATGAAGCTAGGCTAAAATCAATCAGTTTAACTTCTTTGGTTTCCGGATGAATCAGGATATTGGCGGGTTTAATATCTTTGTGAATTACCTTCTGTTGAGATAAGCCGTGTAGAATTTCTGCCAGTTGCAACCCTATGGATAAAAAATCAGGAATTGATAATTTTTCATGAGCCCACTGATTCAGAGAAATATGTCCCTCATAGGGCATCACTAAGGCATAACTATTCCCATAACTTTCTAAAGATAAAGGTTTGACAATTCCCGCCAGTTCCAGATTTTTCGCCAGTGTATATTGATTGCGAAACTGAGCCAGTTCATTAAAATTCGGATGGGGATTTCGTAAAACCTTAATGATTACCGCTTGGTTATCACTGGTTTTAGTACCCTGATAAACTATGGTGCGGGTTCCTTGATAGATAATTTCGCCAAAGTTGTACAAGGGAAGAGTCATAATCATGGCGTAGTCTGTAGTTAATAGGGTTGACTCAATCAGAACTTGGATAGATAGGCGCTTCCAGGCTTTCCTAGCCTCGGTCTAGTTAATTGTGGGCGGTCTGTGATTAAACTTTTGATAGCTTAACCCATAAAACCAAAATTTTCTGTAAATTGTGCTATAGAGTAATACAAACTTCGCAGTTATGCCAAGGGTAACTTGATCACAAATTCTGTCCCCACCCCTGGGGCTGATGAAAAACTCAACTCTCCGTGGTGATTTTGGGTGATAATTTGGTAGCTAGTTGGTAATCCCATCCCTGTACCTTGACCTACGGCTTTGGTCGTAAAGAATGGGTTAAACACTTTGTTTTGATGTTCGGGACTGATGCCAATACCATTATCTTTTATGGCAATCAATATTTGCTTTTTCTGGGCGAGGCGTGTTTTGATGTTTATACATCCTCTATAATCAGAGTTTGCCGCAGTATTTAATAGATTTCGTCTTTCCTCGATCGCCTGAATAGCATTAATGAGTAAATTCATAAATACCTGATTTAATAGGCTGCTATAACATTCAAATGACGGCAAATCTCCATAGTCTTTAATTACCTGAATTACCGGACTTCCATTGCTACCATTGACGCGATTTTGGAGAATCACTAAGGTGCTATCAATATTTTCGTGAATATCCACCGATTTTAACTTGGCTTCATCTAAACGGGAGAAGGTACGCAGGGATTTAACAATATCCCGAATCCGGGAGGCTCCATTAGTCATTGAACTAATGATTTTTGGGAAATCATCCTTAATAAAATCTAAATCCATATCCTCAATTAAATCGCTAATTTCTGGGGGAGGGTCAGGATACAATTCTTGATAAGTATCAATCAATTCTAACAAAGATTCCGTATAGGTAGAAGTGTGGGTTAAATTGCCGTAAATAAAACTAACTGGGTTATTGATTTCATGAGCCACACCGGCGACTAATTGACCTAAACTAGACATTTTTTCAGCTTGAATTAACTGCACTTGTGTTTCTTGTAATTCCCGATATGCTTTTTGTAATTCCTTACCTTTGGCTTTGGACTCCTGATAAAGTTGAGCTTGATAAATGGCGATCGCTACCTGAGTTGCCAGATTTTGTAGGAGTTCTATTTCATCATCTAACCAAGAGCGATCGCATTCGCAACCCTTAATACAATCACTCTGAACTCTCCCGATTTCAAAACCTCCAATTGTCCCGCCAGCAGTATGCACAGGTAACACCAAATAACTGTCAATTCCTGACTGTTGACAAAATTCTTTTAAGGGTTCATCTTGGCTATCCTTAACTACATCTACCCGATATATTTTGCCATGAAATAAATGATAAAATAATTTCGGTAAATCATCAATATTATAACTCCCTATCCAACTAGGTATTCCTGAATTTTTCTGCTCCTTAACATTTTCTAAGCAGGGTGGATTGGTATCGGCTCTATACCATACAAATGCACAAATATCAACTTGAATTTCCTGAAAAATCGCATTGACAGCATTTTGCAAAATCGTATCTAAATTAAGAGAATTGCGAATTTCGGTGCTGATCCGATTTAAAGTTTGGGTGCGACTCAGCAAAGATTGCAACTTTTGTTCCGCTTTTTGGCGTTCCCTTAAAGCCGCTTGCTGTTCACTAATATCTCGAACAATAGACAAAACATCATTACCACAGGGAGCAAACCGCGCCTCATAATTTCGGACCCCTTCAGGCATTTCTAGTTCATATTCCAACACCTGAATTTGTTGAGTTTTTAGGGTTTCTGCAATAGCTTGACTGGTTGGTATAGCCAGAAAATCAGGCAAGACTTCATGGATATTTCGACCCAAAAATTGCGAGGGTTCTATTAACGGTGTCACCTGTGGAGATGGCTTATAATCAACCAAAACATAATCGGATCTATAGCGGAACATCATATCAGGAATAGCATCCAGCAAAGCGCGGGTCTGAGCCTCGCTTTCTTTTAAGGCATTTTCCGCCTGTATCCGGTCTGTAATATCTTCAAAAATTCCCACCAAACCAATTACCTTTCCGTCGGCATCATGGAGAGGTATTTTAGTGGTTTCTACCCAATTAATGCTACCATCAGCATTGCTTTTATTTTCAATTAATTTGATTTGGGGTCGATCGCTATTCATCACCTGGCGATCGCAAGTGCGATAATGTTCAGCTTCTTTTCGGCTCACACAATAATCATAATCCGTTTTTCCTATAAAAAAGCTCGTATTTTCACGACCGAAAGCCGTAGCAAAAGCCTGGTTACACCCCATAACCACACTATGAGAATCCTTCCAAAATATCGACTGTGGCAGAGCATCAAGAATAGTTTGCAACAACTCCCGCGATTGATAAACTTCCTCTTGCGCCTTCACTCTTTCCGTAATATCCATCACCGTCCCAAACATCCGCACCACCTGCTCGTCCCGCTGTTCTATTTCAATCCGAGCATTCAGATAAGCCACCTCATCACCAGCACGCACAACCCGAAAATCGAAGTTTTGGGGAATCCCCTTATTAGCTTCCGCAACCCTATTTTGAAAGAAAGAGCGATCGTCAGGGTGAATTCTGGTCAGATGTTCTGCAAAAGTCGGCTCACCTTGTTCCGGACTCATACCAAACAGATTAAATACCTCTTCCGACCAAGTAACCTTTTGGGTTTGAGTCTCAAAAGACCAGTTCCCAAGATGCGCCACTTTTTGAGCTTTTTGCAGTTGATTAGTCAGTTCTTGTAGCGCCAGTTCATTAGCTTTACGCTGCGAAATATCCTGATAAATTCCCATAAATCGCAGCGGTTCACCCAAACGATTCCTCTCCACAATTTTACCAATACCTAAACCCCATTTATAGGAACCATCCTCGCATCGTAAACGATGTTCAGTCTCATAAATATCAATTTCTCCCCGGATATGTCGATTCATATTCTCAGAAACTAATTCCATATCCTCTGGGTGAATTCGACTGATCCACTCATTAACATTATGATGAACCACCCCTTCCGTCGCACCGATAAAATTCCGCCAATGTTCCTCCGATAAAACCAACTCATTAGTTTGCATCTTCCAATCCCAAGTGCCAATATCAGCTGATTCTAGGGCAATTTCTAAACGAATATGACTTTCCCGCACCGCCATTTCCGCCTGTTTACGGTCATGAATATATCGGGCAATTCCCAAACATCCTATCACCTCACCTTCATCATTTCTCATCGCCGACACATTAGTAGAATGCCAGTAATAGCGATTATCTTTATGTAACACCCTATATTCAGCACCTCGCACTTTTTCCCCTAATAAAGCTCGATGAAAAGCATCTACACAAATTGGCAGATCTTCACTATGTACAAACTCGGCAAAAGAAATACCCAACAACTCATCAATGGGATATCCCGTAATTTCTTCAAAATTTGGGCTCACATAACTAAAAGTGCCATCCACATCAGCAATAAACACCATATCATTGAGATTTTCAGTCAAATTCCGAAACTGACTCTCGCTTCTTCGTAGGGCAATTTCACTTTCTTTTTGCTCAGTAATATCTCGCACATAACCATACCAAGTCGTGCTACCATCCTGCTCTCGTTGGGGTGTAGCATGACCAAGCAACCATAACAATCGACCATCAGGGTGAGTTATACGATACTCGCAAAGCCAGGGAGTCAAATTTTTCGCCGATGCCAAAATCGACTCTTCTACCAACTGTATATCATCAGGATGCAGCGCATTAAAAAGGGCACTAGCATCAGACCGCACGGCTTCTGGTTCAATACCATAAATCTCTCGTAACCCTTCGCTACTGTAGGGAAAAGCAAACCCACCATCGAGATTTTGACAAAACTTATAAATTATCCCAGGAATGTGGCGACCAATTTGTTGCAGACAATACTCTGCGTCCATTTGTGCGGTAATCTGTCCCAGTTTTTCAGGAGTACAGACAGAGGCGGCTAAGGCAGATTGCAACGATTCTACCTGTTCTTGTAGGCTTTTGATTTCGGTAACATCTCGTAAAGTTACCAGATGACAATTAGGCAAAAAATTAGCCCTAGCCATATACTCGACCATCACCACACCACCATCAGGTCGTATCAGACGAAATGAGCCACGCATCTCCCCTTGGTGGAGGAAATCTTGCCAAGTTTCCTCAAAATTAAAGCCGGGTTCAGCAAAATCACTAATCCGACATCCCATCAAATCTTGATGTGGCAACCCAAATAATTGGCAAGCGGCCTGGTTAGCATCAAGGTAATATCCCAAGTCATCTGCTATAACCATCCCATCTGTCCCAGCTTCAAACAAAGCCGATAGGGGACTATCTGGGGTGATCACGGGTCTGACTAATTTCTTCGGTTTAACCCTATGACGGGAATGAGCAGATAAAACCTGGATTTGATTGGAGAATATCATAATCAATTAAGATAACAGAGAACTTGTGGGCAGACTCCCTCGTTTCCTGTGCCACCTTTAGGGACTACCTAGGGATGAGTCATCACTTGAGCAGTCATAAAATTTTCGGACCCTTAGAAAACCAAGACGGATGCGATTATGATTAATTATGGCTCAAAATATTTCCAGTCGCCATAGGTGGCATAATTTTAGTCTATTTTCGGTGCTAAATAGAAATAATCCCCGTCTTGATACCAAGAGGGGATTAGCAACAACACCTGGGCAACAACGGATAATCTATGATTCTGTTATCTGGGACAAACAGAAATATTGTTAGCGTTCAGAACAATTCTTCCAGCAGAACGTTGATTAATTAACACGGGGTTTCCGGTATCAGTTTTAATGATCAGGGGATCAAGTCTCTTGCATTCCTGAACCCGTTCGCCCCACTCCTCAACCCGGCGGGTATATTCAGCGCGGACGCGGGGAATATTATCTAGGGTAATGCCGGCCGGAATTGGTGGCAGATTAGGAATAAATACTTCATCGGTGATTACTGCGTCACTTCTGATGTTGCGGTTAACTCCTAATTCATAGATAATCGGATAGCGGAAAGCAGAAGGGAGAGTCCGAAAAGGATTAGCCAAATCGGGCAAGCTGTAGTACCTGGGGGGAGTCACTCTGCCAGTTTGCGGATCTGGTCGCTGGTATCTGATATCAAAATCTGATGGAGTTGTGGGAACTCCAATTTGAGCGAAGGCTTTGACAGGCATGAATGCTGTAATCAGCACACACAACCCACCTAACAGTTTAGACTTCATTAAACTCATCTCCTCAAAATCACCTAGTGGTTTGCCGATCCATCCTACAGGCTATTGCCCTAGGATTCTAAGTTCCTGAGACTTTTGCCAGAGGTATCTCGGAACTCTAGCAAATTTTACCTCAGATATCAACTGATATTATTACCGGAACCAAACTATTGTCCCGGATATCTATTTACTCAGGATTGGTGACGATCGCATTACCATAGCCAGTAGCCACTATAAGGCCAAATCTGATAAATTGTTTATCCTAACCAAAATCATCACCAAATTATCTGCTCAAGATCCATCTATGACATCCAACAACGACTCGCGCCGCCTCGCCAAATTTAGGGGCTACCGGGAATCTATCACGGTTAAACCCATCACTAGCCTCCAGAGAAAAATCGGCATTTGGGTATGTGGGCTGATTCTCGGATTCGTCCTTAGCCAAACCCACGCCTATTGTGCCGCAGCAGGCGATCGCATAATTTCCGCCATTACCAACCCCCCACAACCGCCACCCACCCCAACCCAGGTAGGGCCGGATTTTGAACTCAGCCAAATTCCCCTACCAAACCCTTTTGAAACCGCCAGCAACAGCCCCCAAGCCAATCAACCCAGCCATCAACGGGAATTTAGGGGAGTATGGGTCGCCTCGGTAGTTAATATTGACTGGCCCTCAGCTTCCAATCTATCGGTAGCCCAACAAAAATCTGAACTCCTAGCTATCCTTAACCGGATGCAGGAATTAAACCTTAACGCCCTAGTCTTGCAAATTCGCCCCACTGGCGATGCTTTCTATCAGTCCCAAATTGAACCCTGGAGTACCTGGCTGACGGGAAGACAAGGGCAAGCCCCTAATCCCTTCTATGACCCCCTACAATTTGCCGTTGAAGAATCCCACAAGCGCAATATTGAACTCCACGCCTGGTTTAATCCCTATCGCGCCCGCATGGGTTCAGAAAGGGGTCCTTTTGCACCCAATCACATGGCCGCGGTTTATCCCCAATACGCCTACCGCTACGGCGACCTAATTTGGATGGACCCTGGTGCGAAAGAAGTACAAGACCGCACCTATAACGTGATTATGGATGTTGTCCGGCGCTACGACATAGATGCGGTTCACCTGGATGATTATTTTTACCCCTATCCCAAACCCGGAATTGCTTTCCCGGACGGACAAACCTACAACGCCTATCGAGCGGCTGGGGGTAATCTCTCCCTGGCTGACTGGCGGCGAAATAATGTCAATCAGATGATATTCCGCCTATATCAGGGGATTAAGGAAATTAAGCCCTATGTCAAATTTGGCATTAGTCCCTTTGGTATTTATCGCCCTGGAAAGGCTCCGGGAATTGTGGGTATGGATCAATATGAGGCTATCTTTGCTGATGTCAAATTATGGATGGATAGGGGATGGTTAGATTATCTCTCTCCCCAACTTTATTGGCGCATTGACCCCCCACAACAGAGCTATCCGGTGTTATTGGATTGGTGGGTACGGAATAACCCCTTCCAGCGCCATATTTATGCGGGAAACTTTCTGAGTCAATTGGCTAATGGTTGGCCGGTGTCTGAGTTTCAGCGACAAGTCCAGATTTCTCGCCAAAAAGCTAATCAGCTTTCCCTGGGAAATATCTTTTTTAGCATGAAGATGTTTCGGGATAATCAAAGTGGTGTGAATGAGGTATTTAAATCATCTGTTTACCCAACTCCGGCTCTGCCGCCGTCTATGCCTTGGCTAGACAATGAACCACCACAACCCCCAACGGGTTTACAAGCTAGTTCCGGGATGATTTCCTGGAATCCATCTCCTGATCATGATATCCGATCTTGGGCTTTATACCAGCAGTTTACCAATGGTTGGCAGTTGGTGAGAGTCCTCGATCGCAATACCACAGCGGTCAGGGTCTCACCAGGAACCTACGCCGTCCGAGCGGTCGATCGCATGGCTAACGAAAGTTCAGAGGCGATCGTTAATGTCAGTTAATTTCTAACTTCATCAAGAGGCGGGTTAATTCACTTAATTGGTCACCATTGACCCTGAGCAGATAACCCGCCTTTATTATGGCAACTTCCCACTTCCCTATTTATGACTTTTATCTCCACCGATTACGCTATCTTCCTGTTTTGTGTCTTCCTGATTTATTGGCTAACACCCTGGCGAAAAGGCAGATTAATCATACTATTAGCAGCCAGTTTAATATTTTATGCCTCCCTACAAATTCAATATATCCCCCTGCTGTTACTGTGCATTTTCTTTAACTTTGGTTTAGCCCTCTCTATCGGTGAGCCTTTAGAAGACTGGCAAATTGCCAATAGTTCCTTCAACCGTCGCCGCCTGATTTTATTGTGGATTGGAATTACCATCAACCTCCTACTATTACTAGGCTTTAAATATATTCCTTTTCTGCTCAATATCATTGGCGGCATCTTCAATAATAATCAGATTCAAGATGCAGCGGTTTGGGTAAGTTCCTATATTGTACCACCTTTAGGATTGAGTTTTTTCTGCTTTGAAATAATCGCCTATTTAATAGATGTATATAGAGGCGCACCCCCCACCAATTCTTTACTAGAATTTACCAGCTATAAATTCTTATTCCCCAAATTCATTGCCGGCCCAATTACCCGCTATCATCATCTCAAAAATCAATTCCAAACCCTGCAATTTCCCACACCAGAAAAAATCACAGATGGTTTATGGTTGCTGGCTATGGGCGCAGTCAAAAAAGGAATTTTTGCCGATCGCATTGGTATTTTCGTAGACCTAAGTTTTGAAAACTTACAACGGGCTGGAAGTGGCGACTTATGGCTGGCTACAGTGGCTTATGGTTTACAGCTTTATTTAGATTTTACCGGCTATGTAGACCTAGCCAGAGGTACAGCATTACTACTAGGATTAAACTTACCAGAAAATTTTGATGCTCCCTATTTTACCACCAGTATCGCCGATTTTTGGCGACGATGGCATATCACCCTAGGGGACTGGCTGCGAAATTATCTATATTTTCCCCTAGGAGGGTCAAGGGTGGGACTCACGCGCACCTGTCTCAACTTACTAATTGTCATGTTAATTGCGGGAATTTGGCACGGCGCAGCCTGGGGGTTTATTTTATGGGGGGTATTACACGGGGTAGCTTTAGTCATTCACCGACTGACAGACACCCTATCTAAACAGTTATCAATAGAGTGGATTTGGCTAACTTTTCCAGGTATAATTATCAGTTGGTTTATCACCCAATTAATGGTTTTTTGGACTTGGATTTTCTTCAGACTTCCTGACTTAAAGGATTCATTTTGGGTAGTGCAAAACCTTTGGGGCACCCGCGCCGACATTCAATTTGCCCACCTAGTTTATGTGGAGGCTTTAGGAGTTGAAAGAATTGATTTAGCCAGGATTCTAGTTGGGGTAATCATAGCCATGGCGATCGCCACCGCATTTCGACGGGGTTTAAAAGTACAACTCAACTGGCCGATTAAGTTAATTTTAGTTCCCCTGTGCTTTTTCGCGGTCTTATTATTAGCCCCAGAAGGTGGTTTACCCTACATTTATTTTGACTTTTAAGCCCCCAAAATCCCCCCCAGTGATACCCCAACCACATCGCCAGAAATTAGGAATCTTGATTAAGTTTTAAAACCGCCATAAAAGCCTCTTGGGGAACATCCACCGACCCCAAAGCCTTCATCCGTTTTTTACCCTTAGCCTGCTTCTGGAGTAATTTCTTTTTACGGCTAATATCACCGCCATAACACTTAGCTAAAACGTCCTTACGCAAAGCTGGTATATGTTCACTAGCGATCACCTTAGAACCGATCGCCGCTTGAATAGGGACCTTAAACTGATGGCGAGGAATCAACTCTTTGAGTTTTTCCGCCATTCCCCGTCCGACATTATAGGCTTTATCCCGATGAACAATCATCGCCAGGGAGTCTACAGTATCCTTATTAATCATAATATCCAGCTTAACCAAAGGATTCTCACGGTAGCCGACAAAATGATATTCCATACTGGCATATCCCCGCGATCGCGATTTCATTTGATCAAAAAAGTCCGTCACCACCTCAGCCAAAGGAACCTCATAAACCAAAGTTGTCCGCCCCATAGTCAGATATTTCATATCCAGAAAATCACCCCGCCGACCTTGGGCTAATTCCATCAAAGTACCCACAAAAGTCTCTGGGGTAATCATTTCTACCCGCACATAAGGTTCCTCTATTTTCTCGCGGTGATTAGGTTCGGGTAATTTACTCGGGTTATCAATCATCAGCACTTCCCCAGTATTAGTGGTCACCCTATAGACCACAGAAGGAGAAGTGACAATCAAATTTAGGTCATATTCTCGTTCCAATCTCTCTTGGACAATTTCCATGTGTAGTAACCCCAAGAAACCACACCGGAAACCAAACCCCATAGCACTAGACGTTTCAGGTTCGTATGACAAAGAAGCATCATTTAACTTGAGGCGATCGAGGGCTTCTCGTAAGTCGGGAAACTGGTCAGCATCAATAGGAAATAACCCACAAAATACCATGGGTTTAGCCTCTGTGTATCCAGGGAGAGGGCTAGGAGCCGGATTTTTAGCCATAGTAATGGTATCACCAACCCGGGCATCTTCCACAGCCTTAATCGCCGCACCCAGATAGCCGACTTCCCCGGCGTGCAATTCATCAACAGGGGTTTGAGTGGGGGCTAATACTCCTAACTCATCAATTTCGTATTCTTTACCAGATGCCATTAAACGAATGCGATCGCCTTTTTTAACCGTCCCGTCCATGACCCGAAAATAGACAATCACCCCACGATAACTGTCATAATAGCTATCAAAAATCAACGCCCGCAGTTTCTCGGATACGGTATCCTTGGGAGGCGGAACTAATTTGACAATAGACTCCAAAATCTCCTCAATACCAATACCTTCCTTAGCAGAAGCGCGGATCGCCTCGGAACAGTCTAAACCAATAATTTCCTCAATTTCCCCAGCGACCCGTTCAGGTTCAGCCCCAGGTAAATCAATTTTATTGAGGACTGGGATAATTTCTAAATCATTCTCCAAAGCTAAATAGACATTAGCCAAGGTTTGCGCTTCCACCCCTTGGGAAGCATCCACAACTAACAGCGCTCCCTCACAAGCAGCCAAAGAACGGGATACCTCATAGGAAAAGTCCACATGGCCAGGAGTATCGATCAGATTCAAAACATATTCCTGACCATCTTTGGCTGTATAATTCATCCGAGCGGCCTGGAGTTTGATGGTAATCCCCCGTTCCCGTTCAATATCCATGGAATCTAGGAACTGTTCCTTCATCTGGCGATCAGCGACAGTCCCGGTCTGCTGAAGTAGGCGATCGGCTAAGGTAGACTTACCATGATCAATATGAGCAATAATCGAAAAATTACGAATCCGAGTTACAGGAACGTTAGTCATAAGGGGTAACTTTTTAAAACCAGTCAGTGGGAGGATGGGTGCTTAACGTATTTTAACAAAAAATTGGCGACCGTAGCGATCGCACCCACAACTGATCAAACCAAAATCCGGTTATAGCCTTGTAGCGGACAAAATAAGCCCCCAAAATGCCATATACAGCATTTTCTGAGGCTCAAGTTTTTGGATAAACCATCTAAGGTTGTTTTTCCAGTTCCGATTTCATCTTTTCTAGGGTCATGTGCATTTGTTGGAACATCTGGTCAGGGGTAATCCCAAACTGGCCTAGTTGAGTTTTTAACTGTTCCATAGTCATCTGGGCCATGAAATCCTCAGACAGTTCAAACCGCTTCATAAAGATACGGTAACGATCCATCATCGATTCCATATTCTCAATAAACAGTTTTTTGCCCTCTCGGTCAAATTTCCCATAATCGCTTCCCAGTTGGATTAAAGACTGATAGTCCTCAAATAACTGTTTGGCTTCTTGCTGTACAATCTCAGATTCAAAGAAACTCATAATTGGTTAAATCTTTTATACAACAGGCGATCGCGATTCCTTAACCCAGGAATTGCTCCTATATTTTGTCTACAATTGTAACACCGAAATCTCGGCTACTGTACCCCCCAAGGGTCGCAATTGCCGTACCACTTCGGGCTATAATCCTTATAGACAAATTTTATCTTAGATCGGCCCTAATCGTTTCCAAGGCCAAAAACGCCAAGCCGCCCTACCAATAATGTTCTGTTGGGGTAAAAATCCCCAGATGTGGGAATCATTGCTATCGTTGCGGTTATCTCCCATGACAAAATACTGTTGGTCAGGTACCAAATTCGGTCCCCAATCATACTCAGGAGGTTCCGCGATATACTCTTCTGCGATCGGATCATTATCTAAATAAACCTTACCGCCGCGAATTTCCACCAGTTGACCTGGTTCACCAATAATACGCTTGATAAATGCTTGGTCTTTGGTGTAGCCTTGAACCCTTAACTGTCCAGGTGGCGTAAAAACAATAATATCCCCAAACTTGGGAGGACTGAATCTATATAAAACCTTTTCTACCACTAAGCGATCGCCAATTTCCAAAGTCGGGAACATTGAATCCGAGGGAATATAACGGGGTTCAGCCACAAAAATGCGGATTAGTAACGATAGACTCAAAGCCACCGCCAGAATCACCAAATTTTCCCGAAATTTCCCCCCTTTAGCGGTTGGAGCCGGGTCTTTGGGCTTGGTTTCCCCTTGTGGTTCCTGTTTTTGTTCCTGGGATCTCATTTTGGTTGATTCAATCCTCTGAGTTAGACAACTTAGGCGATTTGTGATGGTGAAAACGAATCCCTAGGAAAATATCATACATGAAACCCCAGAAGTCCTTGCCATTAAGCAATCCCAAGGTTTGGGGAGAGCCTTTGGCATCTAACAGAGGTTTAGTCGCTTCGTAGGCAGGTTTATATTTATACCAGGGAATTGACGGCCACAGATGATGGATCAAGTGGTAGTTTTGTCCCAAAATCAAAATATTGAGGAGCGCACTAGGATAAACCCTGGCATTTTTCCAGCGATTGCGTTCTTGAAAAGGACGATGGGGCAAATAGTCAAAGAATAAGCCCAAAGCCAGTCCTACCACTAAAGCCGGAGTAAACCAGAAGTTGAGAATATAGCCCAAAAAATCATAGTGAACCCCTAGGGCGACAATTACCACGACCACCATACGGCTTAAAAACCACTCCAGTAACTCATACTTGCGCCACAGTCGCCGCCGGAAGAAGAAAATCTCGTGATAAAAAAATCTGGCTGCAATTAACCACAACGGCCCCCCTGTGGAAACAAAATGATCAGGATCATTGTCTGGGTCATTAACATGGGCATGATGTTGGATATGGACCCGGGTAAAAACTGGAAAGGCAAAACCCAACATTAAAGCACTACCATGTCCCAGAATCGCATTCAGGGTGCGATCGCGGTGTGCAGAATTATGGGATGCGTCATGAATGACTGTCCCTGCTAGATGTAGGGCTAGTACATTACACAAAAAACAGAACCAATTAGGCCAGTGCCAGCACCAGTAACCTAGAGTAGAACTAATGACGATCGCAATAGCCCCTAAGAACATAAGGAGGGTTATATTTAAACCCCCTTCCGGGACTAGGAAATCCTTGGGAACCGTCAGCAGCTTCTGGCCCTCCGACATTATTGTTTGCACTCCTTAGAAGTTTGACACCTGAGTATTTTACGCGAGTCCTGAGCAACTGTAAATATTTGTAAACAAAATGAGTTGCCACCTTGCCTAAGAAAATATCACTACTTTACCTGAAGGAGGAAAAAAATTCCATGTTTACACAATTCAAGTTTGGTTGGCGTAAATTTTCCCCTATTTTCGGGGTGATCAGCTTATCCTTAGCCATGCCTCTGGTAATCAATCAGGGTGCGGCCACAGCTAGGCCCCTGTCCATAGGCGATCGCCATTTTAGTCCCTCCTGGTCCCAGATTACTGATCAACTCGGTCTTCCTAGGATTAATTTTCCCCAAAACCCACAACCAATCCCTACACAAACCTCTATTCCTCCCCAGCAAGAGGAGACAGTTCCCATTCCCCAGGTAGAAGTAGAAACAGAAACCGCCAATATTCCCCGGTTCCGCTGTGAAGTGGTCAACGGTCAATATACAGTTATGTATTATCCCGTCAGCCAACCAACTCAAGGCTTCCCCTGGGCGGTTCCTGGTGAAATGGGAGGTGGTTGGACTCCCCAACGTCGCTGTCAGGAAATTAGTAGCCGTCTGGAGTCCTATCGCCCTGATGGGTTGGTGGCTTTACAGACCGCTGTAGAAAATGGCCACAACACTGTTTGTGCTACTACGGAAGATATCCCTCAATGTCGGATTGTCCTGACGGTTCCGGCTGGCGAAAGTGCCGAAGTCGTGCGCGATCGCATTTTTCAGAATTTGTTAATTGCTGACAGCGGACAGAGTACCCAGGGAGTTTTGACTTTGGTCAATGAACGCTCAACCCTTGGTACACTGGAAGGCATCATTCCCAGGAGTTCGTCTAATCGTTCCCAAGGGATTCTGTTAAAACCTTTCCTAGACCCAGCAGACGGCGGCACTGGAAATCGCATGGATCGCCGTTTCTTCCGCTAATCTCCCCTTAAACCCCCAAATCCGGGGGTTTGGTGGTGGGTCAGGATTTGTCAACACCAAAAAACCGGAGCGAGGTCACGCGCCGTCTGTAGATAGCGGCGAGAAGATTGAGTATATTGGTCGGGCATTCATCCGCACCTGGCAAAAAGGATGGGGTATTCTGCCCGACATTTTCGATAAAATTTGGTGGTGGTAGAGCGATCGGCCACAGTATAATACTAGCGAATCCGATCTAAAGCCCGCATTCCTCCCCAACGCTCCACAATTTTGTCATCATAATCATCAGCAATTTCTAGCACCGCATTTACCGAAGATTCCAGTTCAATTTTGTCGCAGGTCGAACCCACAATGGTATGCTCGAACAGAACATCACCATTATCATCAATGCCAAAGGCTCCAAAGCGCATATTGCTGTTTTCCCGCAACAGAAACCGCATCAGGTCTGGGGTAAGTTCTGTTCCCGTCACCACATAGGAACGAGTGTTAATAATTGCCTCATCTTTTCCCCACGGAAAAACAAACACCTCCACCAGTGCTGACCCCATAAACAGGGCCAGTCCCGGCACATCCTGTCTGGCACAAGGAAATTTACCGTAAAGTTCCCTCATCCAAGTAGTAATTTTCTCATAACAGGCTTCCTGTATTGCACTCTCGAATTTCATCGGCTTCCCCCTTTCAGTATATTGATCATAGTTTTACCAAACACTTGTGCCAGAATGTCCTCACTACAACTTTTTTAGTGTTAGTGGGTATTAATGGCAACCAACAAATCATATCCCGACCAGGCAACCATGATCTGATACATTTACGCGACATTTTTCCGGTTGTTCCCGGACAATGCGACGATAGCACTATTACCGGTTAAGGTAACAGAGGCGGTATCCCGCAAAGCTTTTAGAAAGATTCCAAAAGCACCGTTCCAGTCCCGTGGTAGAGTGAACCCACACTCAGGACATCGGAACACTTTTGAGCCACCTAGCTGGGAATGCACATGACCACAGTGAGTACAGGTTTTGCTGGTGTATTCTTCCGTCACATCTACAACTGTGCTTCCAGTTATTTCCCCTTGATGCCTCAGGGTTAGTTTGAATCGATAATGCGCCCATGTCAGCATGGCGCGGGCAGTCTTAGACCTGATTAGACGCTTCACCTTGGCAACCATATCGGAAGTCTCGAAGGTCGGCAGAAAAATTATGCTGTAGTTGTGAGTCAAGTAGTGAGCAATTTGTTTGTGGGCTTCATCCACTAAATTCCGGATTTTGGTTCTCATTCGTTGAGCCGCTTGCCTCATCCGTCGCCTTCTTGAACGACAGGGTTCCTTGGCGATTCGGCTCATCAAATCATCCAAATGTTGACATAGCCTAGTAATGCGTCCAATATCCCCGGAGCCCAATTCCAGAAACCGAGAGCCATCAAACCCAGTTATGAAAGTTCGGACACCCGGGTCTAATGCAATCACGCCAGTAGCGTCAGTTGTGGTAACGGCAACTGGTTCAGGGAAAATCGCCAACCATCGACCTTTGGTAAACACCAACTGAGTCCCTTGCCCGCAAGTTTTAGGGATGGGTTCGGAAACCATGAAAGTTAATCCTTTCGTTAGTCTTGGATACCAACTCCCTGAAGAGAAATTAGTATTATTGAACTTAATCCCTTGAGAGCTGTCACGACAACTTCTAAACCTGGCATTAGCACTAGCGGTCAAAGCCTGATAGGCATCAAAGATGGCATTTTGCCGAATGTGGCAGGGTGTTTCTTTGACCCATTCGGGTAAGTCACTCTGCATCACTTTATTGCGTAACTTTAACTTGCTTAGTCGTTTACCACTCCGGGATAATGCAATTGCTTGGTTGTAGCAATACCGACAAGCGGCCAACCATTGGCGCCAGACTTGATTTAGCTCTAGGCTGGGGTAAATCCGGATCTTCTTTGACCTGAGTTTTGTATTTACTCCGTCGGTATAATCGGGAACTGAAGCAGTGGAGGATGGCGAGGATGTCCTCAACCATTTCTGGTTCTGGACTGAGACTTGTCTGGTTGAGAACCATGAGTGAACACCTGTTTTGCTCACAGAGCCATCGAAACAAGTCAAATCCCCATATTGCCAATCGGTCTGGGTGGGCAACGACAACCATGCGGACATCTCCTGACAAGACTTGTCCCAGTAAGGCCAGCATTTTCTTTCCCTTGAAGTTGAGCCCGCCTCCGATTTCTGAGACGACTTCTGCTTCGGGGTAGAGGTTGGACAGTGCGGCCACCTGTCGGTTGAGGTCTGACTGCTGGGCGCGGCTACTAACTCTGGCATAGATAACGACTTTGCGTTTGTCACTGCCTGATTTGGCAGCAGTATATCACTCAACGTTGTATCGTCGTTGCCCAGCGGGGGTTCTGATGGTCTCGATTGAGCCATTGTCGTCCCATCTGCGGAGTGTTCTTTCATGGACTCCAAGGATTTGGGCGGCTTCCTTGGGTTTGACATATTTGGCAATAGGTTTATCCTCAACTCTTCTCGCTTATTATACCGTATTGCCCTAAAATATTAACCTAATTTGAGATTAAATCATGCTCTATCTGCTAAGTGGCCACGCGCGGCTACCACTCAGCCCAAATGCTTGTGGATTATGGAAAATCGGCGATTTCGGCAATCGGGTTGTGGTATATTAAACAGAATCCTGCGATGAAAAAGTTAAGGTTAAGGCTATGAGCGAAATTTTTACAGGCAGTCTTATTGAACCCGTGTTACTCCTCTTAGGTTCCGTAGGGTTTTTCTTTTTTGCCATTCAAGCCTATCGCCAACTAGAAAAATGACTCCACCGTAGTAGGTGGCCGGGTGAAATCCCTTCCTCAAACTCCTATACTTTGATCAATACTAAAGCAATACAATGGTTATAAATGCACAGGACGGAAAATCTTTAGATGTGTTTGGGGTAGGAAATGCCCTATTAGATATTCTGGCCTTTGTCGAAGATGATTTTCTGGAAACTCATCAACTGGGTCGCGGCGGTATGACTCTGATGGATGCTCACCAACAGGGTACTTTATTGCAAGAGTTGGAGAATAGCCCACTTAAATTAAGCTGTGGCGGTTCTGCTGCTAATACCATGATGGCGATCGCTCAAAGTGGTGGAACTGGTTATTTTGCAGCCAAAGTAGGTTCCGACACCAACGGCGAGTTTTACAGACAAGACATGACCGCCGCCGGAATTGAGTTTGGGGTTAAATCGGCTACTGAAGAACAAGGACCCACAGGAACCTGTTTAGTCCTGACCACCCCAGACGCAGAACGCACCTTATGTACTAATTTAGGGGTATCTATTGCTCTGTCTCCAGCCGATATCGATTGGGAAGCATTTCGCCGCAGCCAATATGTATATATTGAAGGTTATCTCTGGGATGCTCCTGAACCCCGCCTAGCCTGTTTAGATATCCTCCAACAAGCTCAAACCCATAATATTAAGGTGGCTCTCACCTTTTCTGACCTATTCCTGGTGGAACGACACGGCGAGGAACTGCGACAATTATCAGCAGAATATGCTGATGTGATTTTCTGTAATGCAGATGAAGTCAAGGCGTTTTGTCAAGAAACAGACCTAGAAGCCTGTGCGCGTCAAATGTCTTCCTTAGCGGATCTAATTTTCATTACTAATGGCGGTCAAGGCTGTTTAGTTGTCCAAAATCAAACCATTACCCCGGTTTCTGGTTTTCCGGTGAAGCCTATTGATACTGTAGGTGCGGGGGATGCTTTTGCTGGTGGCGTTCTCTATGGACTCACTAACGGATTAACTACTGAGAAAGCTGCTCGCTGGGGGAATTATCTAGGTTCTCAAATTGTACAAGTCCGGGGCCCTCGTTTATCAGAATCCTATCGGTCACAGCTAGAAAAAATCATCAGCCGCTAATTTGATCATCGATTATCGATCATTATCCTGTAGGGGCGGTTTCCTACTCTCTCCTTAACCCCGGACTACAGAAATAGGAATATCTATCTTGTTTGTACCCGGTCCAAACCGCCCCTAATTCTGATTAAGCTGTAGCTGCCTCAGTTTCTCCTTCCCCGTCTTCAGCTTGTCCGCCACCACGATACAGAATTGAAGCCACTACTTGATCAGCCTCAGCAATAACTTCTACACCCTCTGGGAGTTGCAGTTCACTAATATGCAGCGCATCGCCAACTTCTAGTGAAGAAACTTCTACATCAATAGCTTCGGGAATATTCCCTGGCTTGCAGTTTACTTGCACTTCAGTAATTACTAGATCAAGCATTCCCCCACTATTTTTAACTCCGATGGGTTCGCCGATAAAGTTTAGGGGAATAGTGACTTCCACACTCTCGAGAGTTCCTACTGAGAAAAAACTCAGATGATAAGGAAAGCCTTTCCATGGGTGGGTTTGTACTTCCCGCAACAGAGCCTTACCAGCCCAGGATAAATCGGGAATATTCAGTTGAATCAAGGTATGATTCACGGCTCCCTTTTTCATGAGATTTTCAGCGCTTTTGGCATCAATGGTCAGTTCTTCAGATTCAGCCCCTTTATGACCATAAAGAACGGCGGGAATTAGACCCTCACGGCGTAAAGCTCTCGGTTTAGAACCTGATGGTCGCTTCTGACATTGTACAGTGATTTCCATGATTATTTCCTACTAACTAAACTGTGATGAATTTAGGGATATTTTAACCCAAAAATGCCGAGCGATCGCCACCCCATAAAATTTGATCACTCGGGTTAAGATTGATGCTCTACGGGCTGACCTTTGGCATCTAATAAAGCTCTTTTCGGGCCGTGAATGGGGTCTTCGACAATAATGGTTTGATCGCGACTGGCTCCTAGAGAAACAATGGCGATCGGAACCTCCATTAATTCCGCCAAAAACTTGAGATAATCAAGAGCTTGTTTCGGTAAGTCTTCCAAATCGCGACATTCAGCCGTAGATTTTTTCCATCCCGGTAAGGTTTCATAAATCGGCTGACAGCGAGCAAACTTGCGACCATCACTAGGGAAATCTTCGCAGCGTTCACCATCAAGATTATAGGCGACGCAAACTTTGATCTCTTCCAACTCATCCAAAACATCAAGTTTGGTAATAGCCAGACAGTCTAAGCCATTAATACGCACTGCATAGCGACCAATCACCCCATCAAACCAACCACACCGCCGTTGTCGTCCGGTGGTGGTTCCAAATTCCGCGCCGCGATCGCATAATACCTGACCAATGCCATCAACCATTTCCGTAGGAAAAGGTCCCTCTCCCACCCTGGTAGTATAGGCTTTCGCCACACCAATCACCCGATCAATCATGGTTGGTCCCACACCAGCGCCCACACAAGCGCCACCCGCCACCGGATTAGATGAGGTGACATAGGGATAAGTGCCATGATCTAGGTCTAGTAGGGTTCCCTGGGCTCCTTCAAATAAAATATTGTGCCGTTTCCGCACAGCATTATCAATTTTCAAGGAGGCATCAACCACATGGGGACGCAGGCGTTCTGCATATCCCAGATATTCTGTGATCACTGCTTCCGGGTCTACCGGGGGCAGATCATAGAGTTTTTCGAGGAGGACGTTTTTATATTTAATTGTCCATTCGAGTTGCGATCGCAGACTTTCCGAGTCCATCAAATCAATGACTCGAATACCCGTGCGTTCTGACTTATCAGCATAGGTCGGACCAATACCTCTGCCCGTTGTCCCAATTTTACGAGTTCCTCGGCGTTCCTCCGATGCCTGATCAATCAAACGGTGATAAGGCATCGTCACATGAGCCGTTTGAGCGATCATCAGTTTGGCGGTAGAAATGCCAAGTTCTTCTAGTTGGTCCAGTTCTCCAATCAATATTTTGGGATCAATCACCGTCCCCGAACCGATAATGCACTCGGTATCAGGATACAAAATTCCCGATGGAATCAGATGCAGTTTAAAGGTCTGGCCGTTGACTACAACGGTATGACCCGCATTCACTCCTCCTTGGTAGCGAACCACAACATCAGCCGATTTGCTGAGGAGATCGGTAACTTTTCCTTTTCCTTCGTCGCCCCACTGGGCACCTATTACGATTACGTTAGCCAAGGGACTCTTACGCCAAGCTACGGTTTACACAAACTCCTATTATCTAATGTCCATTGGTGTCATGTCAAATACTTCGATCGCCAAATCTCCCCCAATAGCCTTAGAACCTGCTTCTCCTCGGCTTCACCAGAAATCTCACCACCCTAATTCGGCTCCCCGATATCATGTAAAGTTTTGTAAAAAAATGTGTTTTTGTAAAATAAGCTACAGAAATTGTTGTATCTTAGTAAAAGAGGAGTATAAGTAATCAGCCCAAACTCTCTTTTTCCCATCAAATACCCCATTAGGGATTTTGATAAATTTAAAAAACCCCTTTAAAGTTCGTCTGCTTCTCTTTTATTAATTAGACTGATTGCTTTTGACTTTTTATCAATCAACTTCTCAATCAACTCCGTAATTGTTGCCAGTCAGCGACATTGACTAATCCTCAATGATTAGGGGGAATTTTTTTATCTAAAAAATCCGGAATTCCGTTGATTTAAAATTACCAATTAGGATAGCATTACCATGATTAATACTCTAAATGAAGCCAATATAAACTTATTACACAAAGTGCAGAAACTTACTGGCATGAGCCAATTTGAGGCAGAAGTTGCGATCGACAAAATCACCAAATCAACCCCCTCTGGCTTCATGAACATCAAAAACCTTGAGCGAGAAGGCAAAACTACCCCCGACATTCAACTGGTTAATAATTTTGTGAACCGTATGCCTCCCTACCAAGGCACTATTTATCGTGGTATCCCTTTTAGTAAATTAGAAAAACTGCAATCTTTTCTGACACTTATTCAACGCAATTGCGGATATACTATTGACTATATGACCAGCTTTACCTCCGATGAGTTAGTAGCGGAAGATTATGCTTATTCTGCCTATCCAGTAATCATCAGGATTAAAAATAATATTTCTGGCATTTCAATTAAAGAGTTTTTAATTTACAGCGAAAATGAAATCATAATTCCCAAAGGAACCCAATATCGCTTAACTCATTTACCGAAAGTAATTGAACCAGAAGAAATTTTATATATTGACATGGAAGAAATTTAAAATCATGCTCTAGGGGTGGTTTCTGGCAAATGTTCCCCCACCCGTAGAGACGAAGGAATCACCCGATCATATCACCCGCCCTTATTGCTTATAAATCTGGTCAATTAACCAAATTGAGGCAACAATACCGACAAAGTGGGCTAGAATGGTGTGATTGCTGGCGAGAACGACAATCAGATCTAGAGGTTGGATAAAGTCGCGAACAGTACCGGTTCCGAATACTAACTGGGAAGTAGGTTGAGAGAGGGCTTTAGCAAATAATATCCCACCGATCGCCTCTGCCGCAATGAGGGTGAGAGTCATTCCCACCAAATTACTAATTAGGGTAATGCGAATTTGCTTAATAGTGTCAGCGCGGGAAGGTCGCTGCGGTCTACCCTCTCGTAAGCGTTTAGATAGGCGAGTATAAGCATAGGCTTGATAGGTACTGAACCCCAACACCAACAAGCCAGCCACGGCAAAAAAGAAACCGCCGCTAGTCACGGCGGATGTACTCCCGCCGCCGGTAGTTTGGGCGGCTACAGCCGCAAAAAATAGGATAATGGCAGAAATTACAGCTAGGACAAGCTGCGCCCAAAAACAGATCCATCCCGCCCTACGGAGGGCAACAGCAACTCGCTGGGCGGACGCAGGTAAAGCTGGGCGTTCAGATGGATTAGACATTGTTTGAGGCTATATTTTGACTTGACCAATGGTAGATAATCAGTTCGGTGTGCTACATTTAACCTGTTCAAACCTGTACAAAAATTATGAAAGCTTTACACAGATTGAAAAAGTATCGCATTGTCTTGGAAGACAACGGCAGTAGCCTGCAAAGCACGAAGCATAATGTTTCGTGCGCCTACCCAATCACGGGGTGCTGTATAGCCGCAATTAGGACATTTAAAAACCTTACTTCCCCCTAGTTTCTCATGGATTTTACCACAATGGGGGCAGGTTTTAGAGGTATAACTTTCGTTACAACGAACCACTAAAACACCTTTTCTTTCTGCCTGTTGCATCAGATGTTTAGCAAATCTGTAGTGACTCCAAGTTAACAAGTTTTTCACTGACTTAGAGTTGAGCTTTCTACGAGATTTTAAAACCATTTGACTAGAATTAAAAGTAGGAAGAAAGATAAGTTTATAGTGATTAACCAAGAAATGAGCGACTTTCTTATGTAAATCATCCACTAGGTTACGAATCCGCTCCCGCATTCGATGAGAAGCTTTACGCATTTGATCTCGTTTTCGTTTAATTTTACATTGGCTAATCCGGCTCATTAAAAGGTCTAAATGGTAGCAAAGGCGATTGATTTTGCCAATATCATTAGTGGCAAAATCAGTAATGGATTCACCATCATAACCCACCAAAAAGGAGCGCACACCAGGGTCTAAAGCCATAACTCGCTTTTGCTCTGTTGTTTCCCGCTCTTGATACTCTGGAAAACAACCATACCATTTACCCCTTGCGTATTTTAGTTGTGTTCCATAAAGGCAATTCTTAGGTATAGCTTGAGGTGAAGTAAAGGTTAAACCTTTAGTTAAACGGGGATACCAAGCCCCATTTTTAAAGTTATTCACCTTGAATTTAATGATTTGAGATGGTGCTCTACAGGACTTGAATTTGACTTGACCACCGGCTGCATTAGCTTGTTTAAAAGCATCGAAAGCATCGGCTACTGCTTCCTGTAATTGATGTCCTGGTAAAGATTTCACCCATTCCGGTTTGTCACTATCTCTGACTAACTTTTGGCAGTCAAAACAGCTCCCTTTATAGCCATGTTTAAAAGTGGCAATGGTATAGTTATAAATCCACCGATAAGCAGCTAACCAACGTTTCCAAACAGCCTGTAATTCTTGACCAGGATACAATCTCACCTTCCTCAATCTGTTCGGAGTCATCTTGCTTGTCTGATGACGGGGTTTCTTTTTGAAGTTCTTTACGGGCTGGTTTTTCGTACTTTCGTAGTCCGTAAATCCGAGCAGAGAAACAGTGGAGGATGGACAAGATATCGCTAACGAGTTCTTGTTCTGGAGAGAGACTCTTTTTCCTGAGAACCACGAATTAACATCCACTTTCTGCACATAACCATTCAATGAGTGGAAATCCGAAACGGACAAGCCTATCGGCGTGAGCGATGACAAGTGTGCCGATATTTCCTTCGTATATTCGTTCCAATATAGCGAGGAATTTTCGCCGTTTAAAATTGAGTCCACTGCCAACTTCTGTAAGAATTTATGCTGTTGGGTATGCGCTGCGTAGAAATTCAGCCTGTCTAATGAGGTCATCCTTTTGGGAATGGGTGCTGACTCTTGTATAACAGACAATGGGCTTTTGTTTCTCGGCTTCTTCGATGATGTATCTGCGTTGGTTGCCAACGGTACGAACGGCTTTAATTGCGCCGAGTTTTTCCCATCTTCGCCAGGTGGCAACGCTGGGTGTAACATATTTTGGCACTTTAACTCCGGTTATTGTGGTGGTTGCTATTGTAACAGGTTTTTGGTTTGTGTGTAGGTTTGAGGAAGTTTTTTGTTACTAGCAAGCACGTCAGACCTGCTGGAAACCACCAACACCTATTTACAAACTGCCGTCGCCCCTGTGGCGGCTGAAATAGATCGCCAACCAGAAGCATTAAAGCCGGCTTGGCGGGGGTTAGGGAAACTAGGAGTTCTGACTTTACGGGTCGGACCCGCCCCAGTAACAGCAGAAACCTTCGCCCTATTCACGGAACAAATAGCCCGCTATTCTGGGGCTTTAGCATTTTTGCAGACCCAACATCAAAGCGCGGCGGGGATGCTATCCCTAAGTGATAATTCTACCCTCCGAGAGCAATATTTACCTGAGATGAAATACGGAACCGTTGGGGTAGGAATTGGTTTTTCTCATTTGAGACATTCTGGAAAGCGAATGGTGACAGCATTAGAGGTTGAGGGAGGGTTTCAGCTTAACGGAACAGTTCCCTGGGTGACAGGATCTGGCATTTTTGATCAGTTTATCCTGGCGGCGAGTTTACCAGATGGGCGGGCGGTGTTTGGGATGGTTCCTTTTCGGGATACTCAGGGAACTCAGGGGGAAATTAGCCTGGGTGTACATAGGTCTCTTTGTGCTATGACTGCGACTAATACGGTTACTGTGAGGCTGACTGATTGGTTTTTATCAGCTAACCTGGTGGTGTCTATCCGGTTAGGGTCATGAACCCTAAACCCCTACCCTAACTGCAATTACCGGAATTTACTTAACCCGATAGTCGTACCGTTACACTTAATATGCACTCCATTCAGTCTTAGCACACGGGACGATTAGTGCATATCCCTTAGCAACAAAACTTAATTATTGACGGGTTAATCAATAAGCACAACTTAATCAATCTGTCAAATACCCACACCTCCCCTCAACCAGACACCGATAGGTTAACTCCCTTGTGATACCCGTCAATGGCAAGCCTATCGGTTCGTACCTCACCATTGACTGCTATCACGTCGGTCGTTTCCCCAAAGAGTGTTTGTTCCGGTTGAGGGGAGGATATGTTTCAAAATCAACCACGATAGCCGTAGGTAGCCGTAGGGGGGAACCCGCTAGGGAATCAACGTACAAAGATATCAGACCGCCTTTCCGTGGACTAGACCTATAGGGGAAACTATGTGCGATCGCAAAATCTAAATCATCTCCTACCGGATCCAACCCGATACCCCTAAACAACTTTTCAACTGGTGACAATTACCGAGATGGGAATCGATACCCACATAATCCTTAGCAAGTCTCTAGTCTTTGGTGGTAATCACCCCGTGCGGAAACCGATACCAACATAATCAGTTCACCCCCAAAATCTTAGCCGTAGGTTGTAGGTAAAGCTATCTGTTGGGGGTAACTTAGTTCTGGGTAATATCTGGACATGATAGGGTAGGCATTCATATAAATCATTTACACTCCTGTACTGCAGGAGTGTAACGGGGTAGGCTCAATGATTTTTTAACATTCTACACTCCTGTAATACAGGAGTGTATTCAAAAAATACATAGACACCCCCTACAGTCAGAAACCATAGGGGGTCATTAAGTTATTGGGGTAGCTGTTAGGCGTTAGGGCTTACGCCAACCATCATCATCAATATCATCTCTGTTGATTGGGAGATGGGGTGATTGCTTTTTGCCCCCTAACTGTTGTTTACAGGCTATTTGTTCTAACGATTTTTTAAAAAACTCAAATAATATGTCTAACTTTTGATTGTTTAAATCTAGTTTTGATTCGATAATTTTATTCTCCTTGACTATCGCATACGCTGAACACAAGACCACAATTATTATCAAAGCTAATTCAATAATTATGAATCTTTGACAGATTGATATTGTATTCATTGCATTAATCTCCAAAAATAAAGGGTAAACCATTTTATCCGTTCTAACGGGTCAAATACCGCATAAAAATTACTATATGGTGGTGATTCAATTATTTGATATTCATTTAGCCAAATAGTTTCACGTTTAACCATCATATTCTGCTTCATATCATTGTATGTGTAAAATTTCAACCAACCCGCCATTTTCCAGTAAGTAGAAACTTGGTCTGCATCAAATAATATCCTTACAAATTTGCTACCTGATATATCTGGCAATCGTTTACCTCCGTGTGAGGTATCATCCTCTTTGATAAAATATTGGTTGTAAGCTAAAAACCAATTAGTTTCAGATATATCATATTTGTTAGACATTATCTCACCTGCTTGATTACATTATCGTTATCCGTGTCACACCATAAATCACCTACACTTAAACCGATAGGGCTTGTCGGTAAATTACTGATATTACCATTTGTAGATGCTGTGGGTTTACCTAGTGACTCTACTTTCGCTGACAATTCTTGAATCCCTGCCACTAATAAAGGAACTAATTTTTCATAAAGAATCGTCAGATAATCTATTTTTTTGTCGTCAACTTCAGGGCTATCTGTGTGGTCATTTTTAACTACTTCAACCGCTTCTGGATAATATTCTTGAACTTCTTGTGCGATTAATCCTATTTTGGCTTCTTTGTCACAAAAGCCATGCAACTCTGCTAATTTATTGTATTTGAATTTAATTACATTCAATTTTTTGATTAAATCTAAGCTATTAACATTCTCATTTAAAACAGTTTTAAACCTGATATCCGAAGACCCTTTGACATAATCCCCGCTGTCATTAATGTACGCAATATTTGTGCCACCTAGTCGAAATCTAGTATGTATGTTTGACGAACTTAGACCGTTGTCTTTTATGAGATACATTTGATTGTTATATACGTCTATTGGATATCTATCGCTAGGAGCACCTCGCCAAACATTACTTTCAAGAAAATTAATACCATGATATATAAATACTCTAGGATTAGCCTCTGCTTCAAGTCGCATAGAATAACTTCCCTGATGAGAAAACGCCCAGCTATTCCCTCCAACTCTACTATTTAGTACTAAACTTGCCGTACTAGCAATAGACCCTATTCGGCGTATGTCAAACCCCCTCCAAACATTAAAATTAATAAGCATATTTCCATCGGGGAAACTTTCATCAGTCGTAAAAGTTACTGGATTATTTGTTATGTTAAATGTTTTAATTCCGGTTATTGTTTGATTTCCAGAGGTTCTTAATACAGTTGAATCTACATTAATTGTTCTATTAGCTGCTAATGTTCCCCCACCACTTAAACCATCTCCTGCGGTTAATGTAATGTTTGAATGAGTATGAGTTGTAGGTGTTCTAGCATCAGATAATCTACTATCATTACCTTGACAAGCTGTTCCCGCTGTAGTCCCATACGCTACAGCCCATGTAGTAGCAGCACTACCATTAAAATTATTTCCAGTTAATCCTGTACCATTTGTTAATGTATTTGGAGTATTTGCAGTTATCGTTATATTAGCGCTGCCATTAAATGAGGTCCCATTAATAGTTCTAGCTGTTTGAAGTGTAGTTGAAGTTGAAGCGTTACCTACTAAATTACCAGTTATACCAGCGCTACTAAATAAAGCTCGTTGTACACCACCAGTTGTGATTGCTAACTGGTCAGCAACAGGTCGATAAATACCTGTATCTAAATCGCCAGTCCAACTAAAGCTAGGTAAATTAACAGTATCCGAAGCATTACCTAAAAATTTAGCAAAGTCTACTGTACCTGACCCAGTTAAATTAGTCATACCACTATAGCTACCAGATATACTGGCATTTGGTACAGTACCAGATAGATTAGCTGCATTTAAACTGGTAACAGGAATAGTAATATTAGCACTGCCATTAAAACTGGTTGCTGTACCTGTAGCCGCACCAGATAATGCAATTGTTCTAGCTGTAGTTAATGTAGCTGAACTTGATACACTTTTAACTGAGTCAGCAGTATTATCTACGTTACCTAGACCAACATCTCCCTTAATTAAAGTTACAGCGCCTGTCTTACCAGCAACTGAAGTGACTGGAGCAGTAGGCAATGTTGTCCAATTCAAACTACCAGCAGTTGCACCCGCAGTTAGTACTTTACCGTTGTTTGTGCATCAGTGGCAGGTACGTGTAAATTACCATCTGTAGTTGGGTGAACGTAATTATTTGCGCTTGCAGCAATTCCATTTAACTTAGTCTTGTCTCCCAAAGACATTAAACCAGCGGTGGAAGTTGTAGCAACAGGTATAGTTACGTCAGTACCAGTAGAACTTGTAATTGTTCGAGTGTCACCTGTACCAGAAATAGAAAGGTTAGTGGATTGATGAGGCGCAGAGTTAATAATGGTTGTACCTGATAACGATATACCTGTACCTGCGCTATATGTTGTATTCGGGGGAGTCCCCAGATTAGCGGTGATACCATTAGCGGTTTGGGTGATACTGGTTACAAATGTACCGCTACCAGAGGTAGCTACTGGTAAACTGAAAGTAGTACCACTAAGAGTTAAACCACTACCCGCTGAGTATGTGGTATCCCCTATCAACGCAGCAGCAGGGAGTCTAGCAACATCGATAATACCAGATGTAATATTAGAAGCATCATGATTATGCGGTGTTGGGGGGAACGTAGTTGGTGAGCCTGTCACCTCATTCCACGTAGGCCACCTAGTGGCAGTCGCTGGGATAGATGTTATCTCACTCCAAGCATGGTTGTGAGCACTAGGAGTAAACGTAGTAGGTTTAGAAGTCACTTCAGCCCAAGACGGCCAGCGTGAAGCGGTAGCTGGAACACCTGACGTAATGTCAGCCCAAGCATGAGTATGCGCTGAAGGCGTGAACGTTGTCGGTTTGCTTGTAACTTCAGACCACGTAGGCCAACGGGTTGCCGTAGCTGGTTTATCCGCCACGTTTGCCCAGTCACTTGCAAAGATAGTCGGTTTGTTCGTTATTTCAGTCCAGCTATGGGAATGAGTAGATGGGGGGAAAGTGCTAGGTTTATTAGTAATATTATTCCAGGATAAATCAGTTAATTTGAATAAATTAGTATTTGAGTCAATAACTGCCTGTACCCTTTCATTGGTTAAATACAGATTGACTTCACCTTCTGGCAAGTCATCGGTTGACTGCCCAAATCTACTAGAGTAAATATTAAAATTAGTCATAATAAAGATTCCTCAAAAAGGGGGATAATCCCCCAACTATTTAATCAACAGTTACAAACTCAACTACAGTTACCGAAATATCTGCAACAGACTCGGCAATAGCTTGTAGTTTACTAGCGCCAATAGTGAGCATAACAGTATCACCCGGCTTCACAGAAAATGCGGCATTAGCTACGGTATTTTTTGTGGGGTCTAAGATTAAATGAACGGGTACATTAGACCGATTTTTGATAAATACATTACGCCCGTTTGTGTTAGCTTTTACTGCCACTAATTCGGCAACTGTATTAGCCGTTAAACTAATAGCGGTTGTAACGGGAGTACCCGGTATCTTAGCAGTAATATTGAGAGTGTCTAAATTTAGAGCGCTACTATAAACTGAAAAACTCATAATCACCTACCTCCTAAATAATTCCATTGTAGCCGGTTAGTAAGTGATTGTCTGCTCTAACCCGACAATCTGCGAAACACTATCCTCTGTTATCCCGTAGATACTAGCAGTAGATTTTAACTCGTCATCCCATGCAGTGTTAGGCGGTAGCCATAAACATTGACCTGGTATGCAATTGCTGATGTGTCCATGACTAAACCAAACCCCAACGCTACCCGTGTTCTGTAGGTGTAAGCGATATCTGTGAGTATTAGCAGCACGAATTAGGGTGGGTGTGTTACCTACGGAAATCCCAAAATTTTCGGGTTGGGTCAGTGATGGGGTTTTTGGCAATGTGTCTAGTTGGTATTCTGCCATACCAAAAATATTAATTGAATCATTGTTGTGTAATTGAGTCAGACACCTAGCTTTTAATACAGAATGTGAATCTATGGCTAACCCTTCTGTTTGATTGGTAATCAATTCGATTAATAAATTTTCGGTATGAATTCCCCCGTAATAAGGGAGTTTTATAACACCTAGATTTAACCCGCTTTCTGTGGCTAGGTTCCAATAAAATATCTGTAAGTCTATAGAACCTTGTAACACATCTTGTTTCTTTTCCCACCTTTGGTAATAACTATCTTCTGGGTAAATTTTAGGTATTTGTGATTGATTGATACTAGGGATATAACACCTAGCGTTCAAACTAGAAACATAGGCATAAGCAGTAATATCATAACGAAATCTATCAGTTATCAAGCCTTCTAAGATTGCGCCATTAAATAACTCTACAGCGTTATTCCAGTTACTAGCGTTAATTTCCGTAGCAATATTTCTAATTCCCCGCATGAATAGTCCTCAATTATCTTGTAATATTATATAATATTTCTAAGTTATTGATTGGTCTCATGTAGTCGTTTGATATGGTGAAAGATAGTATCAGGTCAAGTACGCCTAAAAATGTTGGTAGGTCTGGTGGCGTAAGTTCAGGTTTAGCGGGAGATTTAGGCGACCAGACATCTTCAGCAATGGACTTTGGTAGGGGTTTGCCGTATGCAAGAGAAAGAGATAGAGCGGGTATTCCAGGATTGGTAAATCCTTGGGACCCAATTACTAGGGTACCGCGTGGAATTAAGCCAGAAGACCATGGCAGGTGGAAACGAGAGGATGACGAACAGCGAATAGATGAGGAATATCGGCGGCGTGATGTCAAAAAAGAGGCAACCGTTAAGGAACCGCCAAATAGAGATGAACCAAAGGGAGGCAAAAAACCTAAGGGAGGTAGTAGTGGTGGAGGCGGTAGTGGTCGCAGCTTTGGGGGTCCTAATTCAGGCGATAAAATAGATGATGATAAAGGAAGGCGACCAGACGATAGTAGTGGTGAATGGCTCGAAGAACTTGAGAGGGCTCTTGAGTTTAGAGAATATTCGTGGGATTGCAGGCTATTTATGGTGTATATGCACTACCCGGACGGGACGTGGGATATGGGGACAAGTAATCCTGTTACATATAATCACAGTTTTGACTTAGTAACACCGGATGAATTTCCTAGTCGCAGAAATTTAGAATATATTGTCAACAGAAATGGAAACATCACAGAAGGGACAACACGATTATTTCCAAGAAGCTGGTGGTCTGAATATACTATCTCGATTTATGAATCAGAAGGGGGGGAACACATTTGTTCATTTAATAAATTTGTTCTTAGCCAAGTTGGCGCGAGGAGGGGGCAAATCTATGGGATTCAAGCTATGGGGAATAACATAAAATCGTTTGTCGGTATAGTTAAAAATCTTAGAAACCGTACCGTATATTATGAACAACGATACTCCGGTAATTGGTCTAACCCAATAAGAAGGACAGGTCCAGCCAGGTTTGCATCTGATGTAATACAGAGTTATGGTAGAAGTTGGGCAGCTACGCATTATTTGCATGGCTATCCATTAGGGTATAGGTATATATTCAAAAATCTAGGAATCCATCCAATATCAATAGATACGAGTACGTCCTCCGATAGATATATCTACCGGAATCCTACTGAAACCTGCAATTGGGAAGAGATTATTCCGCGTAAGATTAGAAGAATTTGGATACCAGACATGAATGAAGAATGTTGCGGAATGATTAGAAGGATTTATGAGTTTTTAGACCCTGAATCCTTTCCTGCTGAAATGCCAGAAAAAATAACAGTTAATGCCGAGAATACAGAAAATAGAATTAAACGAATAAACACATTACCAGAATGGCTGATGTACAGGTTTGACATCGATGACGAAAGATGGGGTGAATTTGAAGTTAAAGTAGAGATTGATGATGTCAATCTCATGACCAAAGCCGAAGAAAAAGCCGAAATCAAATTACCTAACTTAGCTGAATCAATTGCTGAAATATTTGGTATGGTAATGGAAATTGCTATTAGTCACCAAGTTACCCAAAATGCTGTTTTAACAGCATTACACGAAGCAGGTTTAGCTCACGCGGCGGCGTTTAAAGCAGGTAGGGAAGTGTCGGAGATAATCGACTATTTGGGCTTTGCTACCGAGGAAAAATATGAAACAATTAAAACAGCATTTACCCCGGAGGCTGATAATTTTGAGGAGCTACTGGGACCCAATGAAAGCAAAATTAAGATTACCAACCAGAAGGATGCAAAAGAAACATTACAAACAACATTAAATCAAATTCAATAAATATTTGCTTACGCGCTCAAGGTACTTTACAGGTGAACAGTAATGACCCAGCAAAAGACATATTAGCCGATTTAACGCGGTTATATGATTCAATGAAAAAACCGGATGATATTAGAGAACAAGAAACCAAGAAAGTACAAGAATTACTGAAAAAAGACTTTCCTGATATCAAGATAGAAACCGAATTGATTGATGGCGATAACCCACTAAGAGGGACTTTGTAATGGTTGCCAGAAGTGCAAGAATGCTAAGGAGTACTCGTAGCTTGTCTAGTCGTCAAACCCGTAGCAGTATAGGTAGAAATGGCGTTAGACAAGTTAATTTAGCCCAAAGAACATCTACCCAAGAAGTAGGTTGGTTTGGCAAATTATGGGCTAAAGTTACTGGTAAAGTTGTTGAATGGGGCAAAAGTTTTGGAGGTTGGCTATGGGAAGGAATTACTAAGTTTTTATCTAACTTTAGCTTTGAGAAAGTAGCGAGATTTATTACCTCTAATTGGGATTCTTTCTGGAATTTTAATTGGAATATTAGCGATAGCGATATTGATAAAAACATCCAAAATATTGCCGGACAATTTATAACCACCACGGCTGGGTTCTTAGGTAATATGGCTGGGAAATTAGTATGCGGTGTTTTACCAGTAGCAGGTCTCGCTTTTATCAATAAAGCGGCTGCTATGCACGTAGCATTAAGCAAGGGACCTGAAATGCTTATGGAGGTATCTACAGCATTCGGCTCATACGTTAAACAGTCATTTAATATGGCTATGAAAGCAATAGCATGGACGTTATTTAAACACGGTAGACGGGTTGTTAAAATGTTTTTAACAAAAAGCCCAACAACACTAGCAAGGTCTATTACTGGAATGATTCCCGGTGGTCAATCAACAATCGAAAAATGGGGTGATGAGAAAGGTGAAGAATGGAGTTTTGGGAAACAAAGAAGGGAAGCTAGAGAGAAATTACCAGAAAAATATGATGGTAATATAAACACTATTTGGAACCAAGACAGTTCCGAGGAGTTCTGGGATGAGTTTAGCGATAACTGTAAAGAGGCTATTGTGTTAGTCGCTCAAGGTTTGGATGAGTATATTGCACTACAAAGAATAGAACAAAATAGACAACAACAATTAGTTAACGCTGTGGTAGAGACTGGTGGAGAAAGATTCAGACTTGTGTCATCTTTGAGAAATTTACAGGAAAATGTTGCGAGTACATTAGCTCAAACTGAAATACTAGGGAATAGGGATATAGGTCAATTTGTAGGGTCAGGTGATTTTCAGGAAATCAGTACATCAGCTAATCTTAAAATACAGTTAACCTTTGTTTTGTACAACTACGAAAAACCACCGTACTGGACTAAAGATAGGCGGTCAACACTGCCAAAAACTCAAATAGAGTTACCGTCGGTTAGTAGGGATAAAATTACATGGGATAGGTTACAAAGGATATTTACTCAACCCAGTAAATCAGCCTTTACTAAAGGGAATATTAAGGTTACTTGTACTATGAGCAATGGCAGAAGATTCTCGTTTTTGGTTAATGAATCAAGCAAAAACGAAGCTGAAGCTCTATGCAAAGAGTTAGTTGATTTAACTGACGCTAGGATAGTTTACCCTATTACTTTTGAGGAAAGAAAAGGTTTTGGTAGTAGGCAAAATGCGAAAAGAATTAAAGAGAGTAAAATGTATATCAGTGAAGTGAAAATACTTAACTGGGAATTAATTGATAAATTTGAACAAGCTAAAATCGACTTAGGTGAAGCTAGTGTTTTAGCAATGTATCAGGACCCTAGAAAAGCCAAAGTCAAAATCCCTCTACATTTTGAGAGAAAACCTAGTTGGGTTGATAATGCCATACGGAAAGCCACGAGGACATCGTTAGAATTAAAAACTGGAAATCAACCCCCAACTACAACCTAATCATTGAGTCATATCAGTCACTAACTATCATCCACGATGAAAGAGATTACCAACATACTTAGACATGGTTAAACTGGTAGTTAGCGTAATGTTGGCATTGGTAGCGTACCGTCGCGTTTAACTCAAAAGCTGCTACATATATGTAGCTTCTGTTGCAAAAACTATAGCAGCCACAATCAGCAAATACACTGCTATAGTCTAGGTATTGAATAAAATCAAGGTGAGATTATGGCTACTAAGAAAACGCTAGGCGCTGCGACACTGGAAAACCAATTACTTGAAATTATTGAGCAAACCCAACGGATGCAATCTACTGCAAGTAATAATCCTGATGGTGCAACCGTAGTCACTGCTTATACCCGAAATATGGCTACAGGTCTCGTAACTGTCTCATTGTCAATTCCAACAGACGATGTTTTAGACCCTACTGACGGCAGTATTGATGTAATAGCTACAGAGCTATTTGTTGATTAATGGATATCGGGTAGGCGCTAATATCATCGTTTTACCTACCCTGATTTAGACAATTTAGAAAAAAGGAAACTGATATCATGCCTTTAGCTGACGCATGGAACAAATACAAAGATGATTGGATAGCAAACTTAGCAACAGCCAAGGGTCCACACCTAGGCAGAAGTTTAGTAGTTGAAGTTCCAGTGGATGCAACTTCAAAAATAGGCGTACCTATGCCTATGCTTTTACTCCACACTTTAAGTGGAAGTTCAGTAACTAATGAGCCAGCCAATGTTAGGGAATTAACCATTTGGAGACCACCTGTTAGCAATACTTCCACGCCTAATGCTAACAGACGTAATATCCTAAGAGGAACTCGAGTAAGAGCATACAAGAAGTCTGAATACACCCGCTTCTTTGTTGAGGCCCCGGTTAATCCTGGCTAGTGGCGTAAATACACCCAAACACGGGTAGGCGAAAAAATACTGAGATTTATCAGTATTAAAGCACCTCCTATCGTTTCTGTTAGTGGCTTGTTATATGTATTTGCTCACTATTTTACTATCAAGCCAGCATCATTAAGAACCTATAACAGTATGTTCAGAATTCCTAGCAGTGATGGGCTTGCCCTAGCTAACCTGGGTGAATTAACTGTTGGGAGAAGTGAAGGCGCAAATCAAGTACAGGGTGATATTCCTGCTAATGCCCCGACTAAAAGAGAAGGCGGTAAGAACAAAAGTAAGAAAGGATAAACCGCCAAAAAGCAAACAATGTAAACTAACCACTATTTTTTTAGATAGTGGTTTTTTAGTTAAGTTGTCTGTGGCGATAATTTAAATATTTCACAATTATGGTATAAAGTCAATACTTGTTATATCGGTTTTGCTTATATATTTTTTGTTTATTTATAAGTATTAATTATGTTTAAAATAATAATCATAAATAACAAAAAATATTAAAAACAGTGATTTCCAACTCAATAACTCAATCGTATTTTTAAAAATTGATTTTGTCAATGAGTTGGAAATCACTGACAGATGCCTAAAAACAAAGATACATTAGTAGACCAAAATACCGCTATTTACCAGCTTGACAAAGACAGCGTAAAAACCAAGGATACACATGGACTCTCACCTAGTGAATATCTGGCAATCTTAAAAAGGTTCAGCAACTTTGCCGGATTTCTTGACCAGGTAGTTCCTTATCTGCCATATCCCAAAACATCACCTATCTACACATTAAAAGAAAAGTTGGTGTTTGCATCTGTAACGGACGAAAAGGACTTTAATCTGGAATTAACCTACTCTGAGATTATCGCGTTAAAGAATAGCATTAAAGCTATTCTAACTCTGATTAAACTTGGTGGTGGTGTCAGGGTGCCACGTAAAGTTTCTGGTGCTATTGCTGACGATATCGCTGCCTTGGAGGGTCACTTTTTTAATCTCTCCGATAATCATGTTGACCCTGATATGCCCGAATCATTGCCTGACCCTGACCCGTTTTCAGATTGGCTTCAGACTAACGCCTAATTAGCAAAAAAAAGGCTACCCGTGAAAAGGTAGCCAATACACCAAACATCGAGGACTATCACCATGATATCAAAGCACTGGAAAGAAGTGCGGTTAAATCTCAGGAATATTAAACTTGACCCGTTGATGTATGTGGGAACGTCGTTTGCTATAAAGGTTCCTAACTATGCAGGAAGAGGACGACTTCAATGGCAATTAACAGCCGTTAAGTTTGATAAAGAATTTCTGGCTTATTGTCTGGGAGAAATGATTAAAAAATTAATTCCATTACACCCAGATAAAATTGAGGAAATTCTCAACGAGGCACTCGAATATTATCGAGCGGAATGGAGGATTTATCAAGCTGAATCTGGTGGAGATAGAGAGCCAGATAATGAAACTTATTTTGGGGAGATAAATGATGATTAACAAGTATCATGCCAAAGGACAATACTACGACGGGCATTACTTTGGGTCAACATTAGAGAGCAAGGTTTATCACCTACTCAAAAAGTATGATGACAACCTATCAATACACCCCCGATTAACTTTGGTTGATGGTAAGAAACCTTGGCGACCAATTGCTTGGAAACCTGACTTTTATAGTCCAGTTTTCAACCAATACATCGAAGTAAAGGGAGCGCTAACACCTGATTTTAAACTCAAGATGCAATTGCTTCATTACCTTAATCCCGGAATGATTGAAGATATTTGGTTTGTCACTCGGAACAGGTCTTATCGCTGGCAAGGTATTTATTTAATGAATATCGATGAGTTCCAGCGACATCTGAAAGCACAAGAATTTAAGTTAACAGGAGAACATCAACCGTGAGAAATCTACACTATAAAGGCATATTTAGCCTCAATGGTGAACTTGTGCAAACTCACTACAATCCGCATGAATTTGATAAAACTGCAATCATTGTGGCTTATCAAATTCTGACACATATTGAGGAACACAAAACACCTGAAGTAAAGAATATTACCTATCAGGTAATGGGTAGTTACAGACCACGTGGTGATTATCAAGGCTCTGCAATTATTAGACTTATCAAGCAAACTCACTTAGTTAAACTTGTTAAGGAGTCAAGACTTCGAGTCTATTTATCTGGCAATCCACTGTTTTGGGCTGCTTGTCGCCAAATTGCAGCCAGAATCGAATCACCTAACACAATCAACAATCAACAATTAACTGAGGAAGAGTAATCATGAGTATTGGATATTACGGTAAAAAAGATGACGATAAATTCGCATTCTGTAGCGCGGTTAAACCGGGAGAATCTGGAATATATTTGGAAATCACTAGCGCTATGTTTGTTGTACAATCGCCTCACCTGTGGCTTATTGGCTATGGATTAAGTGGTGATTTCCAGAACTTCAATGATAGGTCGTGGAAATTTGAAGAGCAATTAATCGCAGTACGCTTTTGTATTGCTGAGTACTCTAGTGAATATCAAGGGAAAAAACGGGAATACAAGCCTACTTCGGTTGAATTAGCGTTACTGCATTTAGTCGAAAGTGACGCTATGCTGACAAACGGTAAAATGATGTTCACGGGAACTGTAAATCTAGGACAATCAGCCACACGGGTAGCCGAGCGACTCCTTGAGGTAAATAGTGAGAATTCAAATGATTTTGAATCAGCCAAGAATAAGCATGATTTAGCACGATTTATCCTCGAATACAGCACAGGATTAGATACCTTTGAATCCACTGTTGCCGGATACACTGTACAAGAAGCCATTGATTTTGTTGAGTTAAAGTCTGGCAAAAAAAATGGTAGTTTTGGCGGTAAGGCTAAATATAAAACCTGGGAAGAACGGGTTGAGTCTACAGCAAAAATTCTTGATTGTGAGCCTGATTTTGATAGCCTATACAGCAAGGTTAAAAAATTGGACGCTGATACCCTAATCGCGTTACTTGAGTTAATGAAACTTAGCTAATTACCACAAAAATTCCCCCCAATATTGGGGGGGAATGACTACCATACAGCAAGCCAACATATTGAGAGGCCACTACCATGTCTGAGGACTATTTAGATTATAGGCTAATACGCGACTCATTGGCAGATGAATTAGAGGAAATAATCGTTGATGGTGCATTGGGTGAACAAATAGAGTCAATATGTAGAGCTTGTGCTATCCTACCCTATCCGGATGTTCAATTCCCAATTATTACTAGCTTTATTTGCTCACCTGTCACGCTAATGTCAACCGCTGGGTGCCTGTTTCTTTGGGGGTCTAGTGGAACGGGTAAAAGCCAGATAGCTACTATTGCGGCTTCACTATATAACGCCGACACAGTGTTAGCTAACAGTACATTTGCATCACTGAGAAACAAGATACAACAAGAAAGATATTACGACCCATTACGGAGTGAGTTTGAACGTAATTTTTTATTGGTCTGGGAAGATATCACCCCCAATTTATTAATTGAAAATGAAAATATGCTTTCACTGTTTAAAGTCTTCAACAGGAAAAATAGCCGAATAACAATTAGTAGTCAAACACCCGGTCAAAACATGATTTTTAATGCTTTCGCTTTAAAAGTAATTAATTCAATACATCCTTTATGGACGTTTTGGGAACTTAATGAATTAAAACGCCGTATGTTTCCTATGTGGTTTAAAAAACGACAATCAATGACAAGTGAAGAATATGCAGGTAATCAATTTGAATTGTCAGAACTTTCGGATATTGAGGATATAAATCTTGGTAAGATATCATCTCGCTTAGAAATGTTTTGGAGAGATATGAATAATTGCACTAATTATGCTCAAACCAAAAGAGGACTACAAAAAAGGAAACAAGATATAGCTAACTACAGATTATCCATTGATGTAATCGCTACACATTCAATGATATATAAATCATCAATGGATAATTCAATCAAAGTATTTAACCATTACTGGGAGTTAGCAGAAGATAAAATATTTACAGTATCTAGCGGTACAGAACAATTTTTAGATAGCTTTATCACTCAAAGTATTGAGAATAAAACTAAACAAAATGAGCAAGCGATAAAGGCAGGTTGTCCTGAGTTAATTGAAGCGGTGACAGATATTGACCCTAAAATGCTAAAAATAGCCATAGAAACCGCTAAAAATGATGGTTATTTAGATTCACGGGTTACTGTAAATGAATTAACCAATTTAATGAAAAACAGAGGTTATAACATGATGAATGTTAACGGTAAAAACCTGTGGAAGCAAATCATTTAACTTCCAATTAGTTCATTGACCTAGGAGAACAAAAATGATGACAGATATCAATAATCAAATGTTTGTAAAGTTTAAGACTATGGTAGATAGTCTAGTTTACAACAGCAACAAAGAAGAGGGTTTGGCAACATTAAAGTCAATACTAGACGACTGTGAAACAGAATTAACCATTACTGAACTTAAAAAGCAATTGCTGATTAAGGAGCTGAATTACACGAAACACTTAATGGATAAAGTTCAATAAATATTCGTCCGCAATGACGGTAAACTACGGCAAACAACACACTAAGAGGATAAAACCATATCATGAACGAAGAACAAGCAAGGTTGATGGTTGTCGCGGAATTAGCACGTGATATTTACGCCCAAATGATGTCACGAGATATCCCCTACGCTAACCAAGATACCAGGGTGAAATTAGCCGAAATCGCCCATAACGCCGCTGTTGATTTTATGGCGGTACAAGAAAAGTGGGTATCGTCTCAAGAGACAGTTATTCAGCCAGCATCATTTATGCCCGACTTTAGTGGCAATGGTTACAGTAGCGATATCTTTATGGGGGTGACTTCAATGCCTAAGTTATTGCCAGTAATCAGCCTACATACTGGAAATTTCAGCAATTTTCTGCTGGGTTATGGTGGAACTTGTGTAGAACTAGATACGCCTGAGTGGTTTAACTACCTGAGAAAAAACAAGTCATTTTCGGTTGAGTTAAACGGCAAAAGGTTTACAGCTTGCAAAAAAACGTCAATCAATGGCTTTGCATACTGGAATCTGAAAGGTTGGGACGGTAAAATCAACCACCATATCTATATCGGAAAATCTGACCAGACTACCAATGAGAAGATTCAACAGGCTGCTATAGCTATGTTTTATCGGTGCAACCCCAAGTTGGCGTAAGCCCTAACGCCTAACAGCTACCCCAATAACTTAATGACCCCCTATGGTTTCTGACTGTAGGGGGTGTCTATGTATTTTTTGAATACACTCCTGTATTACAGGAGTGTAGAATGTTAAAAAATCATTGAGCCTACCCCGTTACACTCCTGCAGTACAGGAGTGTAAATGATTTATATGAATGCCTACCCTATCATGTCCAGATATTACCCAGAACTAAGTTACCCCCAACAGATAGCTTTACCTACAACCTACGGCTAAGATTTTGGGGGTGAACTGATTATGTTGGTATCGGTTTCCGCACGGGGTGATTACCACCAAAGACTAGAGACTTGCTAAGGATTATGTGGGTATCGATTCCCATCTCGGTAATTGTCACCAGTTGAAAAGTTGTTTAGGGGTATCGGGTTGGATCCGGTAGGAGATGATTTAGATTTTGCGATCGCACTCCCAAGAATCCCCCCAGTAATAATCATGGTTTGACCCCATAGACAATCACTACGGCGATCGCACATAGTTTCCCCTATAGGTCTAGTCCACGGAAAGGCGGTCTGATATCTTTGTACGTTGATTCCCTAGCGGGTTCCCCCCTACGGCTACCTACGGCTATCGTGGTTGATTTTGAAACATATCCTCCCCCCAACCGGAACAAACACTCTTTGGGGAAACGACCGACGTGATAGCAGTCAATGGTGAGGTACGAACCGATAGGCTTGCCATTGACGGGTATCACAAGGGAGTTAACCTATCGGTGTCTGGTTGGGGGGTGATGTAGCTATTTGACAGATTGATTAAGTTGTGCTTATTGATTAACCCGTCAATAATTAAGTTTTGTTGCTAAGAGATATGCACTAATCGTCCCGTGTGCTAAGACTGAATGGAGTGCATATTAAGTGTAACGGTACGACTATCGGGTTAAGTGTTTCCCGGTTATCCCGGCTAGAATAAGGGTTTAAGTAAAATGGCTCTGGCGGGATTTGAACCTGGTTTAAAGGCTATAACTCCTATTCTACCGTCACTCTAATGCACTCAAAAGCGATCGCACATTCAGGAGTTAGTGTAAAATGAAACCCCCTAGGTATTTAGCCTAGAGGGTATTGTGTTGTGGGTTTATTGGGGATTAATCATCAAGCTGGTAAAGAGCTCTGATAATTGCCTTAACCTCTGGTAGGTCTGGATTAATGCCAATATTAATCAGGATTTGTTTCCCCATCTCTAGTGGCAATGGTTGTTTTTGATGTCGTGTCAGGATACCTAGCTCTGTGGCAAGGTTGCGGCGTTTTTTGTACTTGCTGTCATTAATTGCCACACTGTGACCAAATGAGCGTGCCCTAATTTCCTGTGGTATCCCGTTCATCTCTCCCAGTTGATTTCCAAGATGTCGGAAAGCGTAGGCTTGGGTAAATCCCCAATTGTGATTTTTAAGCCATAACCTATGGTTATTGTTAAAACTATTAGGGTCTTTAGATGTTGTAATAGGCAAACAAACGTTATGAATCCCAAGACGGTCAATCAAAGCATTGTCTTTTGACATTGGGATAGCTAACCGTTGACCTGTTTTAGTGCTTGCCCCAAAGTAAGTAAACTCACCAATCACTAACACTAACTCAATGTTATTGGAGTCACTTATTGCGGGGAACGTTATGCCGTCAACCGTGATATCCTTGGTTAAGTTTTGTCCTGCTGCAATCTCTGATGGTCTCAATCCATATAAAGCACACATTGCCGATACCCAGCACCAACCATCACGCGCATTATTGTCTGTAACGGTACGATAATCAGTGTTGCGTTCCTTGTCTAGTAGGTTTAGTAGGGTATCCAAATCTACACTTTGAAATTTCATAAACACCGTCTGAGTTGAGTCAATTTTTTCTAGTTTCTCTAGTGCTTTTTTACAACCAGCACGTTCCGCCACTTGTTTTAGTCGGTAGTATCTATCCTTAAAGGTTTTACTACCTACCGGACTATCACCATTCTTTAACGGGCTATATAGCGCTTCCTTGATACCCTCCCAGGTGACGGAAGCATCCCAATCTGTCACTTTGTTAAATACATCTAAAAAGCAACAATTGAATGAACTTTGGTCACTAACTATATTGCGGGAACGTTTCCGTTTAGTGTTCTTGTGTACCCCATTAAAGTAATCATCTTCCATCTCTTTAAACACTTGGCGATAGGTGATTAAGTCGTTTTCCAAAGGGGTTTTGTTTTCATCAAGGATAGTAGCCTTGTACCAGTCCAGCCATTCAGACACCGACTGAAATTGTCCGTCAAGGGATTTATGAACTAACCAGGCCTTATCAACGGCCTTACGGATACCCTCAGAAGTGAACTGACAATTACATCCTCGCTGCTTACGCCCTCCCGTCTCCGGGTCAGTAGTGATGTCTAGCTGAATTGTCCCCCGGTTACGCTTAATCCTGACACCTTTGGGACATTGTTTGCGGGATAGGTTGAAAAACTCAAGAATATCTTCAAAGCCTTGATATGTACCACTATGTGTACTGTTTGTACTTGCACTCATTTTACACTAACTCCTGAATGTGCGATCGGCATTGAGTGCATTAAAGTGACGGTACAATAGGGGTTATAGCCGTTCTAACCGGTGTCTATACAGCCTGTGGGGTGGATACACGAGAATGATCTAAAGAAGGTATAGCATTAGTCAAGGTGGTTAGGACGCAGCTTTGAGAACGGAATCCATGGCATCATGGAGAGAATCAAACTGCTCACGTGCAGTGGCGAATACGGGCTTTCAGCCACGACCAACATTTCTCTATCTTGTTGAGGTCTGGCGAATAAGGCGGAAGATAGAGTAAACGGCATTGAGCTGCCTCCACCAGTTCAGCAATCCGTCCCCCTTTATGAAACGTTGCATTGTCCAATACTAGAGTCTGACCTGGCTTCAATGTTGGAATTAAGATGAACTCCAACCACAACTCAAACACTGTCCGATTACAACAACCCTCAAAGCTAAAGGGAGCTAAGAGTTGTTGATGACACCATGCGGCTATATAGCTTACCCTGCCCTGCCTCTTCCCTGATTTGAGTGCATGGAAGCGTTTTCCTTCCTCGCAGTAACCATAAGGGTAATCCGAGTCCTGACTATTCATGCCGGCTTCATCGAGGTAGACCACTTCTTCCGGCTCCATCTGTTCAATCTGAGCCATAAACTCCTCTCGCTGTTGCTCATCACGTTCTTGGTAGCCGTAAGTTTTTTTTCTGGTGAAGCCAATTTTCTTCAAGGCTCTGGATATGGTGCGAGGAGAGATGTCGTCATCCCAAAGTTCAGCCATTTGAGCTGCTGTTTTGTCGCCATGCTCTTGGGCAAAAGCCTTGAATTTTTGCCAGTCGGTAATTTTGTGGTTATTGCCAGGTCGGTGATGAGGTTTAGGGAGGAAGTCTCCGGTCTGTGCTTTTCTTTGCAGCCAGAGATTAATGGTGTTCCGGCTGACATGGAAAACTTGACTGGCTTCTGTTTTGGGCATACCGTCTAGTTCAATGGCATCAATAACTTTTTGTCTGAGGTCGTAACTATAGGGGGCTGGCATTTTTGGTCTTCTTAGTCATCTCGTCCTCTCCATTATACGTCCTAAGTGTTCTGTCTTGTTCTATATTACAGCCCAGTTTTTTCGCTCTGGGATGCGCTAGGGCGGGTTTAGACATTGTTGAGAGGGTTTTTGAGCAAAAACAATTTGCTTTTATTGAGTCGGCGCTGGAGTCCCTCACAGAAGAGTTGGGAGGCTGTCGGGGGGAAATATTGGCAGCAATTACCGACGGGAATTATAGCTTTTCTGAACAGGTACAGTTACGAGGAAAGGCGATCGCTTTAGCCGTAAAATGCGCCCATGCTGCGGTGACAGTATCCAGCGGCGCGGCTAATTTAATTGATCATCCCGCCTCGCGGGTTTATCGGGAAGCCCTATTATTTACCGTTTCCGGTCAAACTCAAGCACTAATGCAAGCTACATTAGAGAATTTCCAGAATTGTCAATTCTCCATTATTTGGCTTCCATCCAATTTGTCCCGGCGTGAATATCTACCACCAACGGAACTGATAAAAATAGACAATTTTCCATGGTGGATTTAATTTGATGTTGGAGTTCCTCCCATTCTGATAAGGGAACCTCAAAGACCAGTTCATCGTGAACTTGTAATAATAGTCTGGCTTGGTAGTTTTTGAGAATTTCAGCCAGTTTAATCATCGCTATTTTAATAATATCAGCACTTGAACCCTGAATAGGTGCATTAGCGGCGGCGCGTAACATTTGTTCATCTTGGTAGTTAAGGCGATCGCGATCGCGTCCTTTTAAACTTTCAAAATAGCGCCGCCTCCCTAAAATAGTTTCCACATAACCCTGATTAATAGCCGCCAACTTTTGCGATTCCAAATACTCAAACACTCCCGGATATTGAGAGTTAAACCTATCAATAAACTGTTTGCCAGCCGTAGCACTTACCCCCACTTCCCGCGCAAATCTTTGGGAACCCATACCATAAATAACCCCAAAATTTATAATCTTTCCTAAGCGCCTTTCATCCGCTGTAATTTCATCCTTATCAAACAGCAATTGAGCGGTCAAACTATGTACATCTTGATTAGTATTATAAGCCTCTATTAACATCTTTTCCTGGCTTAAATGCGCTAAAATCCGTAACTCAATTTGAGAATAATCCGCCGACACTAACAGCCAGCCAGACTCAGGAATAAATGCTTTTCTAATTTGGCGAGAAAACTCCGTGCGGATAGGTATATTCTGTAAATTCGGGTGGGAAGAAGACAGACGACCTGTTGATGTAATCGCCTGATTAAAGTCTGTATGAATGCGACCCGTATCACTTCGCACCAACTCGGGTAAAGCATCCACATAGGTAGATTTTAATTTGGATAACGTCCGATATTCCAGGATATAATTAATCACGGGATGGTCATGTTTTAACTTTTCTAAAACCGTCGCATCTGTAGAATATCCGGTTTTAGTCTTCCGGCTTTTTTTACGGTCTAATTGTAGCCGATCAAATAACAACTCACTCAATTGTTTGGGCGACCCTAAGTTAAACACTTCTCCGGCGGCTTGATGAGATGCTTTTTCGAGACTTTCCAAGGTCTCACCTAACTGCTTTGATAGTTGATTAAGGTAGTCTGTATCAATCCTAATCCCCTGAAACTCCATCCCGGCTAAAATCGGTTCTAGGGGTTGTTCTACCTGTCTCAATAAATCATTTAATGGTGGTACATCTTTGAGGATATCCTGCATTTTTTGGGTGATTTGAAAGGTGGTAAAAACATCTAAGCCGCAGTAATTGGCGACGGTGTTAATATCTAAATCCGCAATAGTTTTGCCTTTGGGGACTAACTGACTATAACTCTGGGCGACTATTCCTAAATCCGGTAAATATCTTAATGATAAATCTGTCAAATTGTGGGATGATTCAGGATTGATTACATAACTGGCTAACATAGTGTCAAAAACTACCCCTTTTAAGGTAATTCCTTGACTCCGTAAGATTAAGCGATCGAATTTGGCATTTTGCAAGGTTTTCGGGTAGTTTTCCGACTCTAAAATCGGACGCAAAGCCGGCAAAACTTCCTCTATATTTAACATTTCCCCCTGGGTATGATTTAGGGGAATATAAGCCAGGTCGGATAATTCCGAACCCCAACAACAGCCAATTCCTACTAAGTTCGCATCCCTCGGTTCTAAGGATGTAGTTTCTGTATCCCAGGCGACTGGTTTATCCGGGTTAGTATGGGTTTTTAGGCGATTAACTAATAGGGCTAAGGCTTCGGGAGTTTGGATGATTTGAGGATGAATAGAATTGGCGATCGCTTTAGTTTCTAAGGCGGTATCCTCAGCACTAAAAAACCACAAATCATCATCATCATTATTCTCGGAACTATCCTCGGAACTATCCAACTCTGTGGGATAGCTTACTTCCGAATTACTTGAGTTAATCTCCACATCAACTAATCCCTTAAATTGGGATTGAAGCTGATGGATTTTATCAATAAATACTTGAAACTCTAACTGCTGTAGTAAAGGGATAATTTCCTGGCTATCAAACCCCTGTAGTTGGCAATCTTCCCAGTTAATATCTAGGGGGACATCACAGATAATCGTCGCCATGTTTTGAGAATGATAAGCCAATTCTTGACCCTGTTTAAGTTTATTGGCGATCGCCCCTTTGATTTGATTGACTGATTCATAAATACTATCTAAGGAACCATATTCCGCCAATAATTTAACCGCCGTTTTTTCCCCAATCCCTCGGACCCCCGGAATACAATCAGACTGATCGCCACACAGTGCTTTATAATCAACCACCTGTTCTGGTTTAATACTTAATTTTTCATAAACCTGGGGGGCGGCAAATTCCTGGGGACTGCTACCCTTCCCATGGCTTAAATGTAAAACCGTAATCTGTTTTTGCTCATCAATTAGTTGAAATAAGTCTTGATCACCAGATAAAATTTTGACCTGATATCCGGCGGCGCTTCCCCGATTTGCCAAAGTTCCCAAAACATCATCAGCCTCGTAGCCAGCCACCGAAAAAATCGGTATACGGAAGGCTTCTAATAATTGTTGGAGGTTATTGATATCCTGAATAAAATCTGCCGGGGTTTCGGCGCGATCCGCCTTATAGTTAGCATCAGCTTCATGGCGAAAAGTGGGTTCAGCCCGGTCAAAAGCGATCGCCACTAATTCCGGTTTATAGATGTCGATAACTTCCAGTAGAGATTGAAGAAAGCCAAAACAGACACTGGTAGGAATTCCTGTAGAAGTTCGCAGTCCCCCGCTGCGACTTTTCCCGAAAGCATAGTAAGCGCGAAAAGCCAAGGAATGGCCGTCAATGAGGATTAAAACCGGAGAGTTAGAAGACACGGGCAAGCCTTTGTGTAACAATATTTTGGTAGATATTTATAATACCAGGGGCGGGTTAATCAAAAAAAACACGGGTCAATCCGAAATCGCCATTAACCAGACCCCCAGATTTGATTATAATTGACAGCGGTAGGAAAAGGTAACTCATGGACTGGCTGGAATTTTCCGATAATTGGGTGTTAATTCCCCCAAAACCCAAAGCGATCGTACATTTTCTCGGTGGGGCGTTTGTAGCATCAGCCCCCCATATCACCTATCGTTGGTTATTAGAACAACTAGGGTTGCAGGGATATGCCATCATCGCTACACCATTTATTAATACCCTTGATCATGGAAATATGGCGCGTGAGGTATTATGGACCTTTGAGGACGGCTTAGAAGACCTATTTGCAGCCCAGAAACTGCGGCGGCGGGGGTTGCCAATTTATGGCATTGGTCATAGTATGGGGTGCAAGCTGCATCTACTGATCGGGTCCTTGTTTGAAGTCGAAAGGGCGGGAAATATTTTGATCTCTTTTAATAACTATACCGCCCGACAGTCAATTCCTTTGGTAGAACAGTTATCATCCGTGATTGATGTGGAATTTACCCCGACCCCACAGCAGACCAATTCCCTAGTTGGCGATCGCTATCAAGTCCGGCGTAACCTGTTGATCCAATTCAGTAAAGATAACATCGACCAAAGTAGCGGACTCTATCAAATTCTCAACCACAGATTTCCTGGACTGGTGACACTTCAGCAGTTGCGAGGCGATCATCAGACCCCCCTAGCCCAGGATATCAGTTGGCCACGAGGAGAATCATTTAGCCCCCTAGACGCGATCGGACAATGGTTTAAACACGAAGTCTATAAAGACCTATACCAACTTAGACGGGAAGTCCTACAATGGCTTAACCCTCTCAGTCCGGTGAAAAATATTTGATGATCACTAAAGAGTTTCTGTGAGGATCACACCGCCGATAACTAAACTTGTCCGCAATATCTCGCATTAGCATCAACCCCCGCCCTCCCGGTGAACCTTGATGGGTTTTCGATGACATCTCTAGCAGTTTTTTATCTAAATCAAACGGTTGACCGTGATCAAAAATGCAGATTTCAATACTATTGTTAAACAGACTGACCTCGATCTCAATAGGAACATCTACAGCCAGTCCCTTGTGCGCGTGTCGCACAGCATTGGTAAATCCTTCTGCTAATGCCAGTTGACAGCGCAGCCAGACTGACTTAGGAATTGATGGTGGCTGTAATTTGCCAAACCATGTTAAAACATCTGCCAACATATCCAAACTGGTTTCCGTTTGCAGGCAGAATGTAGAAGGGATAGGTTGGGAACCTTCAGATTTAATCACTTTTCGATAGGTGCGATCGTCGAGCCATCTTGTAATTAGACTATACTCTATCTTGAATGTTCTGTATAGGATTAGTTCATTGTCATCTAATATAGCCATCCCCGGTGAGATGCTCTGGGTGATCCTAATGGTTAATGATAACTTTGCTTGACCGTCCCTCTAATTGTTTAAACTCAGCGCCCATGTTTAAAATTTTAGTGATTGATGATGATACCATAATTCGAGAACTGCTCAAAAGAACACTCAAAAAGCAGGGTTATGATGTGGTGGTAGCTAGTAATGGCGAGGAAGGCATAGAAAAGGCTAAAGAATTGCGTCCGGCTTTGATGATTTGTGATTGGATTATGCCTCGGCTGACCGGAATTGAAGTATGCCGACAAGTTAAGGCTATGCCGGAATTATCAACTACTCAGTTTTTTTTACTTACTTCTCTGACCGCTGTTGATGATCGCGTTAAGGGTTTAGATGCCGGGGCTGATGATTTTCTGTCTAAACCTATTGAGATGAATGAGTTATATGCTAGGGTGAGAGCCGGTCTGCGACTTCATCAACTTAGCCAAGATTTACAAACTCAAAAACAGTTATTGGAAACTGAGTTATCCGAAGCCGCCGAATATGTGCGATCGCTACTTCCTGAACCCCTGGAAGAACCTGTGCGTATTGAGGCAAAATTTATCCCCTCTCGGCAATTGGGGGGAGACTGTTTTGATTATTGTTGGCTCGATGCCGACCATTTATCTATCTATTTATTAGATACTTCTGGTCATGGACTTAGGGCGGCATTGCCCTCGGTTTCCGTGTTGAATTTATTGCGATCCCGTGCTATCCCTAATATTAACTATTATCAGCCTAGTGACGTATTGCGATCGCTTAATACTACCTTCCAAATGACCTATCAAAATGATAAATATTTCACCATTTGGTATGGCGTTTATAACCGCATTTCCCGACAATTAACTTACTCTAGCGCTGGGCATCCTCCCGCCATTCTACTATCTGGAAAAAACCCCAATAATCTACAATTTCAACAATTAAAAACCCCCGGAATGCCTGTAGGTATGTTCCTAGAAGCTGCCTATATTGACGCTTCTTGTCACGTCGAAAAAAACAGCAACCTTTATATTTTTAGTGATGGAGTCTATGAAATTCATCAACCCGGTGGTAATATTTGGGGAATGGATGCCTTTATTAAACTTTTAATGAGAAACAATAACTTTCAATCCGGGAGTTTAAATAACATCTTAGAAGCCGTCAAAACCATCAATTTTGACCATCCCTTTGAGGATGATTTCTCCCTTATAAAAGTTAGTTTACCCTAAAAAATATGTGATTATTTGGCATGAAAAAATATCATATTTTGATGGTTATAAATTTTGATAAAAACCGTTGAGCCTGCATAATATCAACATCAATTACACAGACCCAAATATCTATCCCAAAACCAGTTTTTTATTTCCCAAAACCCCGATTAAAAATTCAGAGGATGATTGGCATAACTAGCCGAGGTAACTTTGTTTTTTCTCAAACTCCTGTCGATTTTCAAAAATTGGTTGAAACACTCGATCCATACTGGTTAGTTCAAACAGAATTCTAATCTGTTCATTAATCGAACAAATTACCAATTTACTATCTGCCGCTCGAACCGTTTTCAGAGCCAGTACCAGAGCCCCCAGACCAGAGCTATCCATAAATGTGACATCCTGAAAATCAATCAAGATGGTTTTAGCTCCCTTTTCAACTAACCTAGAAATATCCTGACGGAATTGGCTAGCTTTAGTACCGTCTAAAATACCTTGGGGCTGTAGGATTTGAACATCAGAACTCATATTCTTTTGAGATTGAAGCATAGAAATGACTCGCCATATTCCGCTAGTATAGCCTGTGAATGCGTCCTCAAGCCAAACTCTCCTACCCAAACAACAATTATAGAGGCTTACAGCCCAATTAAGGCTCTCAGAGACAGAATTTCACATCTGATACATTTACGCGACATTTATCCGGCTATTGCCTGACAATGCGACGATAGCACTATTACCCGTTAAGGTAACAGAGGCGGTATCCCGCAAAGCTTTTAGAAAGATTCCAAAAGCACCGTTCCAGTCCCTGGGTAGAGTGAACCCACACTCCAGACATCGGAACACTTTTGAGCCACCTAGCTGGGAATGGACATGACCACAGTGAGTACAGGTTTTGCTGGTGTATTCTTCCGTCACATCTACAACTGTGGTTCCAGTTATCTCGGCTTGATGTCTCAGGGTTAGTTTGAATCGATAATGCGCCCATGTCAGCATGGCGCGGGCAGTCTTGGATTTGATTTTCCGCTTGGCTTTGGCAACCATGTTGGAAGTCTCGAAGGTCGGCAGAAAAATTAGGCTGTAGTTGTGAGTCAAGTAGTGAGCAATTTGTTTGTGGGCTTCATCAACTAGATTGCGGATTTTGGTTCTCATTCGTTGAGCCGCTTGCCTCATCCGTCGCCTCCTTGAACGACAGGGTTCCTTGGCGATTCGGCTCATCAAATCATCCAAATGTTGACATAACCGAGTGATGCGTCCTATATCTCCGGAGCCCAATTCCAGAAACCGAGAGCCATCAAACCCGGTCATAAAAGTTCGCACACCCGGGTCTAATGCAATTACGCCATTCGCTTCAGTTGGGGTAACGGCAACTGGTTCAGGGAAAATCGCCAACCATCGACCTTTGGTAAACACCAACTGAGTCCCTTGCCCGCAAGTTTTAGGGATGGGTTCGGAAACCATGAAAGTTAATCCTTTCGTTAGTCTTGGATACCAACTCCCTGAAGAGAAATTAGTATTATTGAACTTAATCGCTTGAGAACTATCCCGACAGCTCCTAAACCTTGCGCCAGGACTGGCTGAAAAGGCGAGATAGGCATCAAAGATAGCATTCTGCCGAATATGGCCGGGTGTTTCTTTGACCCATGCAGGCAAGTCGCTCTGCATCACTTCGTTGCGTAATTTCAGTTTGCTTAGTCGTTTACCACTCCTAGATAATGCAATTGCTTGGTTGTAGCAATACCGACAAGCGGCCAACCATTTGCGCCAGACTTGATTTAGCTCGGGGCTGGGGTAAATCCGGATCTTCTTTGACCTGAGTTTTGTATTTACTCCGTCCGTATAATCGGGAACTGAAGCAGTGGAGGATGGCGAGGATGTCCTCAACCATTTGTCGTTCTGGACTGAGACTTGTCTGGTTGAGAACCATGAGTGAGCACCTGTTTTGCTCACAGAGCCATCGAAACAAGTCAAATCCAAACCTTGCCAGTCGGTCTTTATGGGCAATGACAACCATGCGGACATCTCCTGACAAATGATGTCCCAGTAAGGCCAGCATTTTCTTTCCCTTGAAGTTGAGCCCGCCTCCGATTTCTGAGACGACTTCTGCTTCGGGGTAGAGGTTGGACAGTGCGGCCACCTGTCGGTTGAGGTCGGACTGCTGGGCGCAGCTACTAACTCTGGCATAGATAACGACTTTGCGTTTGTCACTGCCTGATTTGGCAGCAGTATATCACTCAACGTTGTATCGTCGTTGCCCAGCGGGGGTTCTGATGGTCTCGATTGAGCCATTTTCGTTCCATCTGCGGAGTGTTCTTTCATGGACTCCAAGGATTTGGGCGGCTTCCTTGGGTTTGACATATCTGGCAATAGGTTTATCCTCAACTCTTCTCGCTTCTTATACCATATTGCCCTAAAATATTAACCTAATTTGAGATTAAATCATGCTCCTAAATCAGACACAAAGGGTAGTCCATCATGTGGGTTTCCCTAACCTCCCTGAATCCTCAAATTATCATCGGTTGGGACTTTTACCTGGGCGCGCCAGAGAAGACGATCGCCCTTTCGGTAGCCAGCAGAAGTGACAGTCACCCTATCTCCCGGCTGTGCAGTTCCCTGGACTAACTGGTGTAGATGCGGATTGTAGGGAACCTCAGAGGCGATCGGTGCAATTATCTCCACTCCCCATTGTTGCACAAGTCGCTCCACTGGTTTCACCAAAGGCAATATATTTTTGGCAGGAATTTGGGGATTTTCCTCAACTTTTTCGGTAACTTTGGGCCAATTCAACAACCAAGATTCCAAAATATCTAAACTAGCTTGTTCAAATTCCCGACCTACAGACTCCCGCAATTGTTCCATCTCAGCTTGTAGCCGTTCATATTCCTGACGGAAAGCCGAATTAAACCCCGAATAGGCGAAGCTACTCTCCTCCGGGGCGAAAATGCTCAACAGTTCCATCAGAGAAATTCCCAGCCCCTCCGCAATTTTCATTAAAACATCCACCCGGGTCTGCATGACCAAACCCTGACATAGCCGAAAGAACTGTCTCTCCTCGACCCCTGAATATCGGCTTAACTCTCGTATACTGGAAAACCCCGCCCGCCGCATAAGTTTTTGTAACTGCGGGGTATAGTCAGATGATGATGGCGACCCGTTCATGGCTAGACAACCTTGCTGTTGACACTCCTCGTCCTGAAGTCCGAGGATTCTTGGGCCCAATCCTGCCTCCACTAACCTAAGTTAGTTTTGGTCTTACAGTTTCATGTCGTATCCGACTACACCTTTTACAGCAAGCACTCGCTATGGACTACTCCCCAAGCGTAAATTCGGGTATGCCCTACCCTATTTTAAGTTCTATTTTCACCCACAGAAGCCATATTCTTTGTTAGAGAGCAGTGAGGTATTGGGGCAACCTAATGGAAGGTTGGTGACACTAGCCTTTTGACAACGGTCAGTTCGCGTGCCACGACTACACATCTGATTTTCCGCTTCTTTGAGTTTTAGCACAAAGTCGCCCTGAAGTGCAAGGTTTTAAACCCATTTCTCTGATAAATGTAGCCTAGCCCAGATGGTGGTTATCAGCAAGTCTATAACCTGGTAATGACCGGAAAACTCAGGAAAATTTATACAACCGGATGAGTGGGACTTAACGGTTGCCCCAGTGTGTCAACCACAAAAACGTAATTTGGGTAATTTGGTATTTAAGCTATCTCCCAGATGGGGTAATGTTTGCCTCGGTCATGTTAAAGGGGCTTTTTACGTCTAGCTCACTGGAGCTTACAAATCCACTCATCTCGTTCCTTAAAGATAGACGACAGAGCAACAGGCTGGCGCTCACCTGTAGGTGTCATCACCCCCTTAACGTAGGTCTAATCCTGGACCTGCATCGATCATCTCCTTTGAGGAGTAATTTCGGGATCGAGCCGGAAATTATCGGATTTTATGCAAGAGTCTAGTGGCTGGCTAATGGCTGATTAGCATTACCCTGTAGGTGGGCTTCTAAGAACCACAGGCGCATATCAGCAGTGCGGGAAATTTCTGTATATAGGTCTGCTGTGTCTGCATCACCCAGATTATCAGTTTTGTCGATCGCCTCTCGCAGGGACTTAGCATACACACCAAAGCGATCGGCCAAAGCCACAATATGATCTGTGCCATTATCAATATTTAGTGGATATTCTGGTAAAATCGATTCAGACGCTGCCCGACGAGCCGTTCCCATCGCATAACCTCCCAGGGCGGTAACTCGTTCAGCAATCATATCCACATATCCCTCTAATTCCCCTGCTAGTTCATCAAACAACAGATGTAGGGAGTAGAAGTTCAGCCCTTTAACATTCCAATGAGCCTGCTTAACCTGGGTTTTCAGGTCGAGAGTAGTTGCTAAACTTTGATTGAGGATTGTGATAATTTGAGACCGGGTGTCTTCCGGTAAATCTATACGGCTTGAGTACAGTCTAGTTTTGGTAGTGGTGCTAGTCATAAATTAATTACTGATACATTTACGCGACATTTATCCGGCTATTGCCTGACAATGCGATGATAGCACTATTACCCGTTAAGGTAACAGAGGCGGTATCCCGCAAAGCTTTTAGAAAGATTCCAAAAGCACCGTTCCAGTCCCGTGGTAGAGTGAACCCGCACTCCGGACATCGGAACACTTTTGAGCCACCTAGCTGGGAATGCACATGACCACAGTGAGTACAGGTTTTGCTGGTGTATTCTTCGGTCACATCTACAACTGTTCAGTTATTTCCGCGCTTATGTCTCAGGGTTAGTTTGAATCGATAATGCGCCCATGTCAGCATGGCTCGGGCAGTCTTAGACCTGATTAGACGCTTCACCTGACTGGCCATATTGGCAGTCTCGAAGGTGGGCAAAAAAATCCGGCTGTGTTATGGGATGGTCAGGGATGCGACCCAATCAACCAAGGGGTTGAAGTCCTCACCGGGTAGTTATTTCGCCCATTTCAGCTCTATTTCATACCCGAAGGTCTCGCACCCATACTTGGTATTGTAGCGCATCGCCCTAATTGGTTCAACTAATCTGCGATTAAATTAAGCTCTCCCACCGTTTGATGGAGGTGGGTACTTCTACCAGTCTCAGCCCCTTGACAATCTCGGTACTGAAAATGCTAGGATAAAAATTTGCTAAACTTTTGCTAAAGTATGGCATAATGGATAGGCTCTGAGTTAAACTAAAAATATTTTTAACGAATCCGAGCCAGCGGTCCGGCTCTGTTGCCCTTTGGTAAGAGCATGATTTAATCTCAAATTAGGTTAACATTTTACGGCAATACGGTATAATACCAAGTATGGTGCGAGACCTTCGGGTATGAAATCGAGCTGAAATGGGCGTGGGGACTACCCGGTGAGGACTTCAACCCCTTGGTTGATTAGGTCGCATCCCTGACCATCCCATAACACAGCCGGATTTTTTAGCCCACCTTCGAGACTTCCAATATGGTTGCCAAGGTGAAGCGTCTAATCAGGTCTAAGACTGCCCGAACCATGCTGACATGGGCGCATTATCGATTCAAACTAACCCTGAGACATCAAGGGGAAATAACTGAACAGTTGTAGATGTGACCGAAGAATACACCAGCAAAACCTGTACTCACTGTGGTCATGTCCATTCCCAGCTAGGTGGCTCAAAAGTGTTCCGATGTCCTGAGTGCGGGTTCACTCTACCCAGGGACTGGAACGGTGCTTTTGGAATCTTTCTAAAAGCTTTGCGGGATACCGCCTCTGTTACCTTAACGGGTAATAGTGCTATCGTCGCATTGTCCGGGAACAACCGGAAAAATGTCGCGTAAATGTATCAGTCAGGATCAAAGCTAGGTCAGAGTCCTGGTCTTAACTTAAAGACTAAGGCATAGACCAGCGGGCAATATGGATACATACTTAGAGATGGCAGCTACTAGGCATGGAGCCAAGGGTATTGATACCATTGTGTGACAACTGCTGAAAATTGCCCGTAATTAAATTCGGGTGAGTAGTCAACCAGGTTATAACCAGAGGCCACCGATTGAGGTAAAATGCACCTAACTGGGGTCCCAATTAACAAATTTGGGTCACTAGAATAGAGCAGATCCACCCCCCCGGAAACCCAAAACCGCTGCCCTCTGTCCAATGTAAACACAATTAAGGGGAGAAATTCTAGGAAACGACTCGCATGATCAATCAGACACTAACAAGTAGAGATGTGGGCTTTACCCACGAAGATTTTGCCGCCCTGTTGGATAAGTATGATTATCACTTCAGCCCCGGAGATGTGGTGCCGGGCACAGTTTTCAGTTTAGAACCCCGGGGCGCTCTGATTGATATTGGTGCTAAGACAGCAGCATACATTCCGCTACAGGAAATGTCGATCAACCGGGTGGAGAGCCCGGAAGAAGTATTGCAGTCCAATGAAACCAGGGAATTTTTTATTCTCACGGATGAAAACGAGGATGGACAACTTACATTGTCAATCCGTCGCATAGAATACATGAGGGCTTGGGAGCGAGTTCGCCAACTGCAAGCAGAAGATGCTACAGTTCGTTCTCAGGTTTTTGCCACTAACCGAGGTGGGGCTTTAGTCCGCATTGAGGGATTGCGTGGTTTTATTCCTGGTTCCCATATCAGCACCCGGAAACCTAAAGAAGAATTGGTAGCGGAAGAACTACCACTGAAATTTTTAGAAGTTGATGAAGACCGCAACCGTTTGGTTCTCAGCCACCGTCGCGCCTTAGTTGAGCGTAAGATGAACCGCCTAGAAGTAGGTGAAGTGGTCATCGGTACGGTGCGAGGAATTAAACCTTACGGTGCATTCATTGATATCGGTGGTGTCAGCGGTTTGCTGCACATCTCAGAAATATCTCATGATCATATTGATACCCCCCACAGCGTCTTCAATGTTAATGATGAAGTGAAAGTCATGATTATTGATCTTGATGCTGATCGGGGTCGGATTTCACTGTCTACTAAGCAGTTAGAACCGGAACCGGGGGCGATGGTGAAAAATCCTGAGATGGTTTATGAGAAAGCTGAGGAAATGGCTGCTAAGTTCCGGGAAAAAATGCAGGCTGAACAGCAAGGTATCCCGGTAGTTGAAACGGCAGCAGAGACAGCAGAGACAGCGGAGGTAGCAGAATCTACGGCTGATATCCCACCGGCTACTGATGTGGAAACGGAAGCGCAATTGGCTGATCAGACTGAGGAGCAACCGATTTCAGAATCAGAGGCGATCACAGAACCGGTAGCCGAAACAGAGGCTGTAGAAGATTCAGAAGAAGAGATTCCCATAGCAACGGAATCCTAATTGCTGAACAATCAGGGAAAAAAGAGGGATAACCCTCTTTTTTTTTCGTATTTGGTAGGGTATAGATTTAAAACGGAAGGTGCTAGAAAATATGAGGTCTGAACCTTGCCCAGTATTCGAGTTAATAACATTACATTCGATCGCATAGAAGCTATCATTTTCGATAAAGATGGCACTCTCGAAGACTCCCAGGAATTCTTGCGAAAATTGGGACAGGTGCGATCGCGTTTAGTTGATGCCCAAATTCCCGGCATTGGCGAACCCCTACTGATGGCTTTTGGTATAGAAAACGATACCCTAGACCCTACAGGTTTAATGGCAACAGGAACACGCCAAGAAAATGAAATTGCCACCGCCGCCTATATCGCGGAAACCGGACGGGGATGGATAGAGTCGAAAAACATTGCTCAGAAAGCCTTTATAGAAGCCGACAACAGCTTTAAAAACCATCCGCCATCACCCCTATTCGTAGGCGGCTTAGATGTGCTGAAATCGCTATATGACGGGGGTATTAAACTAGGGATTTTGTCGGCAGCTACGACGGAACAGGTGCAAGCATTTGTCACCCGCCATAAGTTAGATCCATATATACAACTACAGAAGGGGGCTAGTGAAAATTTAGCGAAACCTAACCCAGCCCTATTTGTTCAGAGTTGCCAGGAACTAGGGGTAGAACCAGGGAAAACCTTAATGGTGGGAGACTCTGCTGGGGATATGCAAATGGCGAAACAAGCCGGAGCGGCTGGGGCGATCGGTATTTGCTGGCAACCATCAAGCCATGATTTACAAATGGCTGATGTGGTAATCTCGGCACTTGATGCGATCGCAATTATTACCGGGGGAGCCTCCAATCAGCCTCTATCTCCATCAAATTCGTGATAACCAACCCATTAGAACCCCATTGAGTCCTCAAACTTTCATGATCCGTTGTAGGGAGCAGCAGTTTGGTATATTGGACGGGATAGTGCGTACTGGGAACAAATCAATCATCCAACAGGAGAAAAGCCTTGTCTAATCGTCAATATCTGTTTACCTCTGAATCAGTCACAGAGGGTCATCCTGATAAAATCTGCGACCAAATTTCTGATGCCATTTTAGATGCTCTCTTGGCTCAAGATCCTAAAAGTCGGGTCGCTGCCGAAGTAGTTGTCAACACAGGCTTAGTTCTAATTACCGGGGAGATTACCACTAAAGCCCAAGTTAATTATATCGAACTAGCCCGTAAAAAAATTGCCGAAATTGGCTATATACACGCCGAAAATGGCTTTTCAGCAGATAGCTGTTCAGTATTAGTTGCCCTTGATGAACAGTCCCCAGATATTGCCCAAGGTGTTGACCAAGCCCAGGAAAATCGGGAAAAACTGAGTGAAGCTGCCCTAGACTCTATCGGTGCTGGTGATCAGGGATTGATGTTCGGTTTTGCTTGCAATGAAACCCCGGAACTGATGCCTATGCCCATCAGTTTAGCTCACCGGATGTCTAGGCAGTTGACCGCTGTTCGCAAAGATGGGACTTTGCCTTACTTGCGACCTGATGGCAAAACTCAAGTTACTATTGCTTACGAAAACGATCGCCCGGTCAGAATAGACACCATTTTGATCTCAACCCAACATACAGCAACTATTGGCGATATTACTGACCCCCAAGCCGTCCAAGATCGCATCAAAGAAGATTTGTTGGCTAAGGTGATCACTCCAGCTTTGGAAGGCATTGATATTAAACCTGACGAAAATACTCGCTTTTTAGTTAACCCTACTGGTAAATTCGTCGTCGGTGGACCTCAAGGGGATTCGGGTTTAACCGGTCGTAAGATTATTATTGATACCTATGGCGGTTATTCCAGACATGGCGGCGGCGCTTTTTCTGGGAAAGACCCCACCAAAGTAGACCGCAGTGCTGCTTATGCTTGCCGCTATATTGCTAAAAATATTGTGGCTGCTGGTTTAGCCGATAAGTGCGAAGTTCAAGTAAGTTATGCGATCGGGGTAGCTCGTCCTGTTAGTCTATTTATTGAGACTTTTGGCACCGGTAAGGTAGATGAGCAACAACTGCTGAAAGTGGTGCAAGAAAACTTTGAGTTGCGTCCGGCGGGTATGATTCAAGAGTTTAACCTGCGGGATTTACCAGCCCTACGGGGAGGCCGTTTCTTCCAAGATGTGGCAGCCTATGGTCACATGGGACGCACGGATCTCGATCTACCTTGGGAAAAAACTGATAAAGTAGAATTACTCAAGCGGGAATTACTGCAAACGGCAACGGTCTGATACCTGGGTTTTGATAGCCTTCTGTAACTAGCACTTCCCGCCTGTAGTGATTATCGGTGCGGCGGGAAGCCGGATAATGATGGCCCAGGTATTTGATGTCCCGCCAGGGTAGGGATAAGATCTGTCTTGTCTGTACTATCCCCTTTGTGTCAAGTTCAAGGATGATGCTATGCAAACTGTTGAAAAACCAGTATCACAACCTGTTGATTCTCCGCTAACGATCGCTGGTAGGTCATTTACATCGCGTTTGATGACCGGAACTGGTAAATATCGCAGTTTAGAACAAATGCAGGAAAGTATTGTTTCTAGTGGCTGTGAAATAGTGACCGTCGCGGTTAGACGGGTGCAAACTCAGGCTCCTGGACATGAGGGGCTGGCGGAGGCGATCGACTGGTCAAAAATTTGGATGTTACCTAATACTGCTGGCTGTCAAACGGCGGAAGATGCTGTGCGGGTGGCGCGTCTGGGTCGGGAAATGGCTAAGTTATTGGGTCAGGAAGACAATAATTTTGTCAAGTTAGAGGTGATTCCTGATTCTAAATATTTACTACCTGACCCCATAGGAACTCTGAAGGCGGCGGAACAATTGGTAAAAGAAGGGTTTGCGGTTTTGCCTTATATTAATGCTGATCCTCTGTTAGCCAAACATTTGGAAGAGGCGGGTTGTGCGACGGTCATGCCTTTGGGATCTCCTATCGGGTCTGGTCAAGGGATTAGAAATGCAGCCAATATTCAGATTATTATTGATAATGCTAAGGTTCCGGTGGTGGTAGATGCCGGAATTGGTACTCCCAGTGAGGCGGCTATGGCTATGGAAATGGGGGCTGATGCTTTGCTGATTAATTCGGCGATCGCTTTGGCGAGTAAACCATCTATGATGGCGGATGCTATGGGAATGGCGGCGAAAGCCGGACGTATGGCTTATTTGGCGGGACGTATTCCGGTTAAGGATTATGCGATCGCTTCTTCCCCTCTCACCGGTACAATCACATCTGTCTAATTTCTGTAGGCAAAAGTCTCACTGGCCAATCTTTTTCTGCCATAGTCCGCACCCATGTGCTACAATGATCCTGTCAGTGCGAGACGTTCAGGCACGAAATAAGGCTGCAATGCCCGAAATAACCCCCTGGTGGGGACTCCAGCCCATTGGTTGATTGGGTCGCATCCCTGACCATCCCATAACACAGCCTAATTTTTGGGCTCATCTTTGAGACTTCCAACATGGTTGCCAAGGTGAAGCGAAAAATTAGGTCTAAGGCTACCAAGGTAAACAGTGCTTTGGGATCATCTTTCTAAAAGCTTTGCGGGATACCGCCTCCATTACCTTAACAGGTAATGGTGCTATCGTTGCATTATCCGGAACCGGAAAAATGTCGCGTAAATGTATCATATGATATTAGGACTATATACGAATGCCTTATACAACCGAAGAAGATGGACTCATCAATAACTTTGCTGTAGAACCAAAAGTTTATACAGCCGAACCTCCCAATAAAACTCAGAAGCGTAACTACATAATTTGGGGAGTGCTTGCTGTGGTTTTGGTGGGTGGTGTGTTAGCTATTGCGGTAGCTGCATCTTAAAATCAGTCCAGAAATTCCTGTAGTGATGGTGCTGGCTTGAATGAAATAGTATCAAGTCAGTATCAATGTTATCTGTTCTGCATGGAATGACCGCAACTAATACAACCTTCTCTAGTAGTTACGCCACAAATAAGCAGCTTTATACTCAGTTGAAGCGCGCTTTAAGATTAGGTTTGGGACAACAGGTTTTTATTGCAGTATGTGATCACCTGAGTCTGTTGCATCAAATGGCGAGTAGTTTGGAAACGGAACTAGGTTCTGAGGATATTCTGAGTACAGTTGGCGCGCGGTCTGGTAATGAACATATCACAACCCCAAACCAGGTTAGTTCTAAGTTGGTGACGCTGCATTTGGAATTGACTGACCCAAACCCTATTGCTCAAATGTGCCGCTGGAAAAGTCAAAATGCTGACTCTCCCCTAGCTTTCCAGATTTTAGGGGTTGAACAGTTGACTAGACAACCTGCTGCAATTCAATGGTCATTTTTGAACTATTTGCGGGAAGCTGAATCTAAGTTAATTGAATTTGAGTTAAGTGTGCTGCTGTGGATATCATCACCTTGGCTGTGTTGTATTCAACAGTCAGCCCCGGAATTTTGGCGCTTGCATAGGGGTATATTTAAATTTGTGGGCGACCCTACTCCGGTATATGCTCCACCTTTATCAGGGCAAAATTCGCCGGGGATACATAAATCCTCAAGGGTGATCTCGTCTGTAGATGAACCACTAGGTCAAACCATCGAGCCACATTTGCTAATAGATGGTTCACCATCGACGGTGGTATATTCACAGGAATATCTACAGACCTGTTTAAAACGGGCTTATATGTATCGCGATCGCATATCTAAGGGTCCCCCCACGGTGCCACTACTTCAAGATGCCATAGAAGCCTATAACCAGGTGTTGGAGCAATTAAATGAGTGGGAAATGCTGTTAGAGTCAAATAGTGCTTTACGGAAAGATTTAGATCCGGTTAATATCTATAACGATCTTGGTACTTTCCACTGGATGCTGTTTCAGCAGACCCGAAAATCTATCAATCAGGGTAGCCAGGCGTTGGTTAATCTGGAGATCAGTATCATCTGTTATCAAACGGGGTTAATGAAAGTTGACCCCACATCGAGAGGCTATATTTATGTTAGACTGCTGAAGAACCTGGGTGCAGCTTATACAGATTTAGGGACAATTAGAGAGCCATTAGAGAATTTACAACAGTCGATTACTGTTTATGAAGAGGCTATCAACTATCTTAAATCTGTTAGGGACCAGGGCGGTCTAGGTGGGGGCAGGTTCTGTAATCAGCCTCTATCTCCAGCAGATTCTTTAGAACCCGCCCGCATAGCGCTAGATTATCGGGCAATCCAAAATAATTTAGGAACGGCTTACTGGACACGCGCCCAACATATTGAACCAGTTGTTAATTTAAAGGCGGCGATCGCAGCTTATCGGGAGGCGTTGCGGGGCTATTCCGAGAATAAGGAGCCTCAGCACTATGCTATGATTCAGGCTAACCTGGGAACAGCTTACTGGAATCTGGCACAGCATCAGCCTTCAAAAAGGTGGCTGCAAAAGGCGATTTATAGCTACCGAGAAGCATTAAAATATCGCACATCCAAAGCCGCCCCCCTTGCCTGTGCAACTACTCAAAACAACCTGGGGACAGCCTGTTGGCATTTAGCAATGTATCAGGAAGAACCAGCAGACCGCAGTAAATTATTGAATGAGGCGATCGCAGCTTATGAAAAAACCTTAGCCCTAGCCCAACAACTCAGTCCCACGCAGTTGACATTCGATACCTTGGCAACTCACAATAACTTAGGACTTGCTCATTATCGTTTGGCAACAGATAAAGCACTCTGTCTGAGTGGAGAACAAAGGGTTTCTCACCTAGAGAAAGCACTGGACCATCACCTGATGGCAGGTTGTGAAGAACAACCATGTTCTCAGGAAGGAAGTGCCAACGCCCTAGAGTCAGAACGTCATCGTTTGGCGTTCAATCATCTAGTCCGAACCTTACGCGCTTTGTACCAGGAATCTGGTTGGCAAGGTCAAAACCAAGCCCTATCTAAGATTCCCGGTCATCTCCTCCCGGAAATATGGCGTTGCTTATCTTGAAACCAATAAAAAAATCAAGACTCCCCCTATATTGGCAAGGCTAGGCTTGTATTTTTGCCCCATGCTCACGATCTTCTTGTGGTTATGGCCTCTCAAAAGATTCTTGTCGTTGATGACGACCCGGCAATCCGCAATTTAATTTCTCGGTATCTGACTCAACAAAACTATGAGGTTGAGTCGGCAAAAGATGGTGAGACGGCGCTGCAATTGTTTGACGAATTTAATCCCGATCTGGTGATTCTCGACGTTAACCTACCTGATACCACTGGTTTTGCCCTGTGCCAAGAAATGCAGGACCGGACGCGAGTATTTGTTTTGCTTCTCACCAGTTTGACTGGAGAGGCTGATAAGATTAAGGGTTTCGAGCTGGGGGCTGATGACTATATTACTAAGCCCTTTGGTTTGGCGGAACTAGGCGCTCGTGTGCGCGCCATTTTGAAGCGACAGCGTTCTGTAGAGGATACGGAAATGCGGAGCTTGACCTATGGGGATCTGGTGATAGATCCGGTCCGCCGTGAGGTCTATATTAGCGATCGCCAAATCTCCCTCAGCGCCCTAGAGTTTGATCTACTGTACTGTTTAGCCAAAAAGCCTGGTAGGGCTTGGCGACGTTCAGAACTGCTACAGGAGGTCTGGGATTATGAATATGAGGGTGAACAGCGGGTGGTTGATGTTCATATTGGTCAAATTCGTAAAAAGATTGAGCCGGACACAGATAAACCTGTGTTGATTAAAACCATTCGCGGGGTGGGATATATGTTCGATCGCCGTGGTCATGAGGAACCCAGGGACTAAACTTACACATTTTAAGGGTTGGGGGTTGACAGGCGACTGGGAATAATGGTAATATTTTGACATCTTAATTAAAATTAAGACTTTGACTATATAAATAATTTTGCACATATTCCCATTATCTAAAATTGTACCAGAAGCGCCACCAAAAAGCAAGGAACCTCCCCCAGAAAAAATTTTTCGCAACAATTCTTAACATTTCGTTACAAAAGTTAACATAAACTAGAGGGAGGGCCAAGACTCCCTACTGGTGATTAGTTGGCTGTTTGGCAGTCATGAAGGTGGGACTGAATTTTAGATGCCCATTGCTGGCCGCGCCTCACACAGTCTCCGACGGAAACCCCATCAATATAGTTACTACACAGATAAAGTCCGGGAAGCGATCGCAATCCAGCATCGATGCAATTTAGGCGGTTCTGATGACCGAGAGTATATTGTGGGATAGCGCGCCGCCAAAGATGAACAGCTAAGACCTTGGGGGGGACATCTTCAGCCAGCAGAATTTGGCGTAGGTCTTGATGAACGGCGGCGACAATTTGATCATCATCCATTTCGCCAATTTCCGGGTCTGTTGCACCCCCAATATAATTGCTGAGGACTTGCCAAGATTCTGGGGCGCGACCGGGAAATAAACTTGAGGTCCAAATAGTGCCAAGGGTACGGATTCCTTGATGGCGGGGAATTAAATTACCAAAGCCTTTGAGTTGTTGTTTTAAGGCTGATTTGGGATAGGCGAGGACTACACAAGCGACGGGGGGATAGGGAATTTGGCTTAATGCGGTAGCGATGGGAGAGTGTAGGGGTTGCAACAGGCGAGCGCTAACATGGGCGGGGGTCATTAAGGCAAGGGTTCGGGCTTCTACTTGCTGAGGACCGTCTGGGGTGGAAAATTCAGCAATATAGGTTTGATGATCGGTGGGATAAAAACGGTCGATAGTCCAATTTAACTTAACTCGATCGCCTAATTTGCTGGCTAAGGTTTCTGGTAGAGTTTGCAGACCATAACGGAAGGACCCTAATTCACCGGGGCGAGTTTTGGGAATGTTGGGGTCGGGGGTAGAGACGGGGGCTTTTTTATTCAGACGCGATCGCACAAATCCAGGTAGTAGCCCCCCCCCAGCCTCCTCAGCGGCTACTATGCGACTAAAAGCGGAACGGACTGCTAACTGTTGAGGGTCGCCAGCATAAACCCCTGAAACGAAGGGCTGGACGAGACGTTCTAGGACTTCTGAACCTAAATGGCGATCGAAAAACTGGGTGATAGTTTCTTCTCCTCCCTGTTGAGAGAGGTGAGCGCCTACTGGGGGTGGCACAAATCCTATGGCTCCTAATGCGGCGCGGAGTTTACCTCTGGCGCTGATGAGTTCGGAGGAGAGTAGGGCGGGGGGGTTCATGGGTACTGGATGTAACATTAGGTTCCAGTACACATAACGGGGTAGTTTGCGATCGGCAAAAATCAATTCTTCTTTGAGCCCTAAATCTACGGCTAGTCCGAGTAATTCAGGGGTGGGGGCAAAACTGTTAGGGCCTTCTTCCCATAAAAAATCATCAGCCCGTCCGGTTGTAATATTTCCCCCGACTCGGTTCTGGCTTTCTGTAACCAAAACCTTTAGAGGTTCGCGCACACTTTTTTCACGGTTAAGACTATAGGCTAAACTCAGCCCACTAATACCAGCACCAACAATAAGGCTATCAACTAGGTTTGTCATTGTGGAAATTACAAAGCAGATTAGAGTGATTGTACTGTTGATTGCTGTCGAGTCTCAAGTCTCAAGTGGAGTCTCAGGTTGGGAAGGTGTCCCGCATCAGAAGATTTATCGTATCTATGGAAATTATCAGCATGCGGGGCACCCTACTCTGTTATTCTCACGCTTCACCTATGTATTGGACTGAAACAGAGTTTCTAGGTATACTCTGGCGGCTACTCTACAGCTATCGAGGGCTTCTGGTGTGTTGTTTTTGCCATTTTGTAACAAAAACAGGGACAGGGCGGCGGAAAACACGCGATCGTGATCCCAGTCGGGGTGAGTTTCCAGGTAGCCCTGAAGGGACTCGTGCAGTGTTTCGGGAATTTCGGTCAGAATACTAACACTTGTGTTCATATAAACCTCACAGGAGTTGAGATGGAGCCATTTTTTAGGCGGCTAGGCCAAACGACTGAGCCAATTCTGCTTGAAGGGAAAAGGGTATCTTATTTATTGTGTGCTATGGGGGGGGAGGGTTGTCAATGTTGCTAAATGTTACAACCTCGGTCTGGGTGATGGGGACTTGACGACATAATCAGGGTTTCAAGCCATTTTTTTTACATAACTTTACAACAATCTGGGTAGTTAAGGCTGTCGATACTAGGCTTGCCAAAATCCCCAATTAAACGCCAGACTATCATTCTGGGAGTGGTTGGCTGTGGAAAAATCTGATAAATCTGTGGAAAAACTCGCCTTACCCTGTGGAAAGTTTGTGGAATCTCTGGGGAAAATTTGGTGAAAAGATAAGAATGTTGAAGGGACAAAATTGGGGCGATCTGTGGACAATGGATAATGAAAGTCAAAATATTGCCAAGAGGGATTCTCAAATACTAAAAGGCTGACAGGGAAAACCAGGGGTGATTAGATTAACTTTGGGAAGGCTAGTGAAATAAACTTGAGGGATATCTGCTTCTGGGTAGTCCCCAAAATTCTGAAAGTATGCTTGGCGACAATACTGATTAATTTAGAACGCATAAATACATTTTAATCCAGTTGGTTATAGCCCGATTATAAATCCTCCAATACCATGGAAGATATCGGCATAAGTCAAACCTTTGACAACTCCCCAGCCTAAAGCGATAAGTTGAAAACATTTGACTTACCAAAATTTCCCAAATTCAAGGCGATCGCTGGTAAAAATCAAAAAATATGATACCATGAAGAATAAACATTTGTATTATCAAAACTTGAGGCTTTGATTCAAGCAGAAACGCTGGAACTACTGGAATGGCATCGGCTGTGTAAACATCTGGCAACCTTTACAGCCACTAAGTTGGGTGCTTTCGCGGCCCGTCAGTTGGCTATTCCAGAGACGAAAGAAGAAACCGATCGCCTGTTAGCACAAACGAAAGAGGCTTATCAACTGGAACTGAAGCTGGTTCAGGGTTTGTCTCTTGATGGTATTCAGGATATTGGGGCTTCTCTGGAAAGGGCCGATCGCCAAGGTATTTTATTTGGTGAGGAGTTATTAGCGATCGCCACTACGTTAGCGGGGGCGAGACAACTGCGCCGGGTAATTGATGACCAGGAAGATGTACCGGTATTAACTAGCTTAGTGGAAGAACTACGCACCTATCCGGAACTAGAACAGGAAATTCATCGGTGTATTGATGAACGGGGAGAGGTAACCGATCGCGCCAGTGTGAAAATGGGGGAAATTCGCGCCCGGCTGCAATCAACCCGCGATCGCATTTATCAAGTTCTACAAGGCATCCTGCAACGGAAAGCCCAAGCAGTGCAACAACAAATCATCACCCAACGAGAGGGTAGGTTTGTGATTCCAGTGAAAGCTCCCCAAAAAGATGCGATTCCGGGTATCGTCCATGATGCTTCGACTACAGGGGCGACAGTCTATGTGGAACCTCACTCTATTGTAGTACTAAACAACCAACTGCGACAAATTCAGCGGGCTGAACAAACGGAAGCGGAAGCGATCCGCCGTAGTCTCACGGAACAGGTGGCGGCGGTAGTACCGGATCTGGAAAAACTTTTAGCGATCGTGACAACTATCGATCTAGCCCTGGCTAAAGCCCGTTATAGCTACTGGCTACAAGCGAACCCACCTAGGTTTATTGACCCTGGGGATACGTCAGAAACTATCAATCTGCGACAACTGCGCCATCCCCTCCTAATATGGCAACAAGAGTATGAACAGGGACCGGAGGTGGTTCCGATTGATATCACGATTAACCCTCAGATCCGGGTGGTAGCAATTACCGGACCGAATACAGGGGGTAAAACTGTGACGCTAAAAACTATTGGTTTGGCGGCGATCATGGCTAAGGTGGGGCTATTTATTCCGGCGCGGGAACCTGTGGAAATGCCTTGGTTTGGACAGGTGTTAGCAGACATTGGGGATGAACAGTCTATTGAGCAGAGTTTGTCTACGTTCTCTGGTCATATTCGCCGCATTACTCGCATTCTACAGGCTATTGGGGAACCGATGAGGGTAACGGAGGCGGGGGAGTCCGATCGCATCTGTCCATCTCTAGTATTGTTAGATGAAATAGGGGCGGGGACTGACCCGACGGAGGGGACGGCTTTGGCGATCGCCCTATTGCAAAAGTTCGCGGACCTCACCCGTCTTACGGTGGCGACTACCCACTTTGGCGACCTGAAAGCGTTAAAATACAAAGACACTCGGTTTGAAAATGCTTCGGTGGAGTTTGATGATGCTTCCCTGCAACCTACCTATCGCCTATTGTGGGGGATTCCTGGGCGTTCTAATGCTCTGAAAATTGCGGAACGGTTGGGGTTAGATCATGATATAGTGAAACTGGCGGGGTCCTATGTTGGTGGCGGTGATGAGGATGTTAACCAGGTGATCGAGGGGTTGGAAGCACAGCGACGACAGCAGGAAACTAAGGCGATCGCTGCTAGTCAACTACTCCAAGAGACTGAACGCCTACACGGAGAATTGGCGGAAAGGGCTATATCTCTTCAGGAAAGAGAAAGGCAGCTTAAACAAGCCCAGGAACAGGAAATTAAGGAAACTTTACTACAGGCTAAGGCGGAAATAGCTAAGGTGATCCGTCGCCTACAACAGGGGAAAGCTACGGCGGCTGACGCACAAAAGGCTACGGCTAGGTTAGATGCGATCGCTGAAAATTATCTACCATCTCGGCAGGCTACACCAGTGCGATCGCCTAATTTTATGCCGAAAGTAGGCGATCGGATTCGTATTCCTCGCATTGGTCAAACAGCAGAGATACTCAGCGGACCTGATGATAATAATCAACTAACAGTCCGGTTTGGGATTATGAAAATGACTGTAGGATTAGGGGAAATTGAGTCCTTAGATGGTCAAAAGGTAGAACTTCCTAAAACTTCCCCAACTCCCAAGGCTGACAAGACTCCTAAACCCATTACGAATAAACCGGAACCCTCCCAACTTCCGAGGGTTCGCACGGATAAAAATACGCTAGATTTGAGGGGGAAAAGGGTATCAGAAGCGGAAACAGAAATCGATCGCACTTTGGGGCAAATTCTCGACTTTGGGGCGCTGTGGATTATTCACGGTAAGGGAACCGGACAACTGCGGCGAGGGGTTCACGAGTTACTCAAAGAACATCCCCAAGTTGAAAGGTTTGAACTGGCATCAAATCCAGATGGTGGGGCGGGGGTGACTATTGCTTATTTGAAGTAATAATTAATAATTAATAATTAATAATTAATAATTAATAATTAATAATTGTCGGGAAACCACCCTTTCGGCTGAGAAACCCGGTTTCTTTGAGAAACCGGGTTTCTTTGAGATATGTGGGAGAAACCCGGCTATAATTAATAATTGTCGGGAAACCACCCTTTCGGCTGAGAAACCCGGTTTCTTTGAGATATGTGGGAGAAACCCGGCTATAATTAATAATTGTCGGGAAACCACCCTTTCGGCTGAGAAACCGGGTTTCTTTGAGATATGTGGGAGAAACCCGGCTATAATTAATAATTGTCGGGAAACCACCCTTTCGGCTGAGAAACCGGGTTTCTTTGAGATATGTGGGAGAAACCCGGCTATAATTAATAATTGTCGGGAAACCACCCTTTCGGCTGAGAAACCCGGTTTCTTTGAGAAACCCGGTTTCTTTGAGATATGTGGGAGAAACCCGGCTATAATTAATAATTGTCGGGAAACCACCCTTTCGGCTGAGAAACCCGGTTTCTTTGAGAAACCGGGTTTCTTTGAGATATGTGGGAGAAACCCGGCTATAATTAATAATTGTCGGGAAACCACCCTTTCGGCTGAGAAACCCGGTTTCTTTGAGAAACCCGGTTTCTTTGAGATATGTGGGAGAAACCTGGCTATAATTAATAGTTGTCGGGAAACCACCCTTTCGGCTGAGAAACCCGGTTTCTTTGAGAAACCGGGTTTCTTGAAATATGTGGGAGAAACCTGGCTATAATTAATAGTTGTAGGGGCTGGTTATGCTGTCAATTATCAATTCTCGACGAGGATATTCATAAACCCGCCCCACCATTTACCCGCCCTACCCCACCTGAAACGGGGAATTTTAACTATATATTAACTCTATGTCCGATCGCATTCCTTCCCATTGGCATTCACCTAAAACGCCGGAATTAACAGCCACACAACTAGACCGTATGGCTGTGGAATTGCGTCTAGTTATATTAGCTTTAGAGTCTTTGGCTGAAGTGACACCAGAGACTTTAAGAAAGGCGGCACAAACCCTGAGTTTAGATGTGGAATATATCCAAAAATGGCAATCCCAAAAATTGACGGTAGAAGGGGGGCGATCGCTAGTTTTAGTTATCTCCTATCTAGCTAGACAAAATCAAGCCCTGCTGCGTCGCGCCATTGCTTTGATTGAACAATTAGAAGCACAAAATCAGGATATCCGAGAGATTTCTTTGATGCGGGACTACCTGGATAAATTCATCCAAGGCTATGATCAGCAGTTTCCGGTTAACCGACCCATTCCGGAAGAAGATATCATCCCCTTCGCGAAAAAACTGCTAATTGATTTACTATTTTATAGCAGTCCTGATGGTTTCGGGAGGTTTTGGTCAACCCTGCTAATGCGATCGCAAGCTAGACAACGCGGTTATAATATTAATAGAAGCCAGCCCTAAAATCCCGGAGATTATGTTAGTAACCCGACAATATACCCCCCCTACCTGTACACTAGAGGTTAGCGCCAATACTTCTTTTTTCAGTCGCTGGAAACATGAGAGTTGGGATAACTTTCGGTTCAAACTTTCCTTTGATGACCCCCGTCTTTCTGAATATAAATATATCGCAATAGAAGGCGATCGCCATAACTTAACCAACCTCTATGAAAGCATCAACAGGTATATTAACGACTTTCTGACCGCTTCCCCCTTGTCGGAAATTGACCCCATTTCCGAAGAGTCTCCCGACGCGGAAAATTCCTTAACCACCTGTTCAGACTTCCAGATAAAGCCTGATGGTTTATTGTACCATGATTTATTTTTGGGAAACTTAGCGCCTAGTCCTTCGGAATCATTCGTTCATTTAAGCGCGTTACAGTTATTTGATGTCGCCGCCGCCTTGCGGAATTGCATCACCGAAATAGAACCTTTTTTGACCTCAGAAAGCCAGCCGAAACGCACCTCTCCCGCGTGGCTACGAACTCTGATGATTATTATTACTACCACGGGACTATTTAGCGGAATTATCAATTTAAGCAATTATTATCGTCGCGATCGCCATTTAATTTCTACCCCAGAAACTCCCCAAATTTCCACTTCTACAACCCCCCCCGAACCGCCACCACTCCCAGAGTTTCCCATGGATGAACCCCCAGCGCCGCCTCAAATAGAAATACAAGTAGCGCCAGACCTTCCCCTAGTTGATACAGTACCTTTAACTGTTCCCCCACCCCTATTTGATCAACCTCCCCCTTCCCCTGAATTAATCCCTAATATAGCACCGGAAACAGATGGGATAATTATCATTCCCACAGAACCCGTTAATAGAACCCCTGTTAATGGGACGGTTAACCGCACAGAAACTCCTCCCCCTCCCACACCTTTAGCGCCGCCTCCCACTCCCCTATTTGATATAGGAACAGTACCAGAAAATATTAGCCTTCCCCCCCTGCAAAATGCTAGAGTTCCCGAAACGGATACCCCGGAAAATTATGCAGTTCAGGATATCCCAGAAGACAGCGAAAATGCCGAACCAATTGCACAGCTAACTAAACGAGAACCTCGGATAGTCTCTATTCGTTCCCTGAATAATACGGTATTTGATGAAATTCCCCAGGTGGCGGAAGTACGGAGTTATTTTGTAAAAAATTGGCATCCTCACAAGAATTTAAACAGAATATTGCAGTATCGTTTACAACTCAATTCCCAGGGCGCGATTGACAGTATTACTCCCTTGGGGTCAGCCTCGGTTAACTGGTTACCACAGATTAAATTCCCATCAGCAAATCAGCCGTTTGTCTCACCTATGGAAGATGGGAAGACGGCGAAAATTAGGGTGGTTTTAGACCCCAGCGGTCGGGTTCAGACTTTCTTGGAATCTCATGATTAGCATTGGTTATTCCCGAAACAACTGGGATAATTAGATTCATAGGTTTGGTCGCGTTTTCCAAACAATTGATAGCGGTTATCCCGCACCTGTTCATAAATGCGATCGCCTGCCCATTTCAGCCCTGGCATTGCTCGATAAGCCTTGACAAATAGCTCCCCACCTGGTAAAATGTTACCGATTTCTTCGGCGGCATCACTACCTTGCCATCGTCGTTGTGGCTGGTTTACGTCAATCAAAATCATTCCCATTAAACAGTCTTCGGGAGTAATATTTAACTGTGCTAATTTTGCCTCATCCTGCATAGGAATATAGCTAAAACGTTCACCGCGATCGAGATTTTCCAACAGTTGCACCAAGTTACTGCACAGGTTACAGTTCCCATCGTAAATTACATGATATAGCATCAATTTATCACAGTGGAGGACAGTTAACAACTATAGCATATTTCCTGAGAGATGACCAGGGAATCTTTATAACTCCATAGGTGCAATGATACCCAACTTTTCTTGAAGTGCAAATCGCAAAATAGACTGTGTGACGATAATTAATCCTAGTCTAGCTTGGGATAATTGGGGGTGATGAAGTTTGACCTCTCCCCAAATCGGACATTGGCGCAGAAAGCGATCGCATTGTTCAGTTATTTTCATCGCCACCTTTTTATCATCAATCTTCCGAGGTGGATAATGCCAGAAATCGACCCCATCAATTAACTCGCCAATCAGCATTTTTTCGGCATCATGAACTAACCGCAAATTCCCGGAATCATCTAACCAAGGCAAATCCCTAGGGGTGGCTAACCTCCACAGAAAAGGGGTAAAAATTGGTTCTGTTTCCACCAGAGAAATTAAGCGATCGCGATGAGCCATTCGCAATAAGGAACAGCAACGAGCATGGATATATTGAACCGGAAATAAACCGGAATCCAAACTCTGATTATCGGGAGAATTGGCAGTTATGGGCAAACCATGGAGCCGGATATTTTCCAACCACTTGACCACGCCAAAATCAGTAATATCAAATTGAATCATTCCCGATGGTAGCACGGTGGTAATTATACCATCATCCACCATTTTATCAGCTTGATTAGCGACAATTAAAGTAGCAATTTCGGCGGGAGATTGAGAATTGATAGCCGCCAATTTCATAGCGATCGCCGATATATAACGAATCCGGCTACCATTAGGAACACGAGTCACAGGAATATCAACCGAACCGATAAAATCAGGATCTAGCCCCCTTAATCCAGAGCCGAGGGACTTGATTAAACTTTGCTTAATTACCATATTTTCCATAAAACTTGCTATAATAGACACCATTAAAACAGCACAACTTGACTCATGATCAACTCTTTTCAACGCCGATTACCTACCCTGATGGTGACTATGTTATGCACCCTAGGAATTTTAGTAAACGGCTGTTCATCCACCCCATCTTCAGATTTTGAACAACAGGTTTTACAAGTAATTCGCAATAATCCCGAAGTGATATTAGAGTCGGTACAAGCCTATCAGGAACAGCAACAAAACCAACTCAGCCAGGCGCGATCATCTTTTTTACAACAAATGAGAAGCCAACCACGGGCGATTATTGGTGATTCTCCCACGTTGGGCGCAGCGGATGCTGAAATTGTTTTGGTAGAGTTTTCCGATTTTCAGTGTCCCTTCTGTCGTCGCGTCCAGGGAACGATTAGAGAGTTTATGAACAGACACCAAGACCAAGTTACTCTAGTGTTTAAGCATCTCCCCCTCAGTCAAATTCACTCGGAAGCGTTACCGGCGGCGAAAGCGTCCTGGGCGGCGCAACAACAAGGTAAATTCTGGGAATATCAAAACGCCCTTTTTGAAGGTCAGGATGACTTAGGAGAGGCGCTATATGAAGCGATCGCCATTTCCCTAGGTTTAGATTTAGAACAATTTAACCGCGATCGCAACAGTGATGGAGCGATCGCAGCCATTGAACAGGATCTGCAATTAGCGAGGGTTCTAGGGATTTCTGGGACCCCGTTTTTTATCATGAATGGGGAAACCCTATCTGGGGCTGTAGACCTGTCAACGCTGGAAGAAACCCTCGCAGAGGTCATCGCTCGCGAATAACTCCCAGGCTAGAGACCTCTTTCAAATAGCGATCGGGCTATAGAAAAATCATCCCCCTTTTTGGGGGCGCTTAACCACCTATTTTGAGCCACAATATCTCACATATTGCCTCACCACTTTAGACACATTAAACAACATAGTTTTTTCGTCTGTTATTTGAATTAAATGCCGTCTATTTAAAGATTGCAAACCGTTAATTAAATCGGTTAATGATAGTGATAAACTTTGTTTTAAATCATTTCGTGAACGGGGTTGATCAGTTTGACTCAACTGCATTAAAATCTGTTGCTCTATCACCGATAAACGTTGCAACATAACGGCTAAGTTCCGGTTTATTTCTACTGTTAGTATTATCTCTGGTTCCGCCAAAAAATCGGAGACTTTCCCCGCAAATATATCCTTGATTAGTTGGGCGATATCTTTTAAATAACCGGGATGTCCTTCATAAAGATGGATTAACTTTGACCAAGACTCCTTATCTTTTAAGCCGCGATCGCTCAAAAAATTAATACTCTTTAATCCTTGGAGTTGTAAAAATTTGGCGATCGCAAAATCATCATTATACCCCAACATATCTGGGGACGATTCCTGACTCAGCAAAATGAAATGACTTTGATGGCTGGTTTCGGCGATGCGTCTAAATAGATCTTGATACCCTTGATGTTCAGTTTTGTATTGTCCAGAAAATACACCCAGATTAAATATTTCTTGAACGTCGTCCAGAATGATTAAGCACTTTTTAGCACGTAAGATTGAGGAATTGAGCAACTGACATAAAGGCGTTTCATTTTCACTTAAATTGGGGTTGACATAACCCATTTTAGTTAATATACTGGTGATATTATGGTCTAAAGCAGGTTGAATTTTCAGACTTTTCCAGATGACCGCATCAAACTTATCTATATTCAGATCAATAAATCGTTTAACTAGGCTGGTTTTACCGATACCGGGTAATCCTAAAACTGAGATGAGGGGGATGTTTTCATTTAACACCCAATTAGACAGGGTTTTGAGTTCCTCAGTGCGATCGCAAAACTTGACAATTTTAGGCGCTAAGTGTAAATCGTGATAATTCGTTTCAATATCGCCGTTTAGCTGACTCGAACCCGATAAATTAACATCATCTAAGGTATGAGGATTACACCAAGTAATATTACTGTTAAATAAACCTACTACATTAAACTGACGTGAAGTGACTACCCTTTCAATTGTCCAGCAGAAATTATATTTATTAATATCTTCTTCTAATTCTTGAGATAAAATTTTAAATAACTGACGGCTGACATCGCCCACATGATTTTGATGATAGCCGCATTCCTCAGCAATTTCGCTATAGGTTTGACCCGACCAGAGACCTTTAATCACCACTTTTTCAAAATCATTAAGGTGCTTTCCCCTTTGCTTCTCCACCAAGCGATCGACAGCCTTTAAGAGTTCTGTAATAGTCATAGTTAATCGTCATCTACTTGAGATATGGTAAAAGTTTCCGAGATTATAGCCTAACTCTCCACCAGATCATGTTTTTTCTGGTTTTGCTTAACATTTTGTTACAAAACTCCCCATGAAATCTTGTTTTTTCTGGTTGCAGAGTTTAAGTTCTAAGTTTTAGAATAGGAGTCAAACCCAGTAGAGTTATAGAGGTAATACTAATGGATGAAGCTATTATTTTGATCATCGATGTAGCGATTCCCGAAGAGATCGCATGTCGAGGGAAACACGAGGATGCCAAAATTCTCGATAATCTGACATGTGATGACTAACAGATGAGATAAGCGAGAACGTTTACCAGTTCTCGCTCCTGCTGTTTTATGGTTTGTGACAATATAGAAAAGACCGCTCATGTATTAACACTAAAAAAATAAGGAGCAGGGAATAGGGGAGCTAATGAGCAATTGTAAATTATCCATTTTACTAAAACCCTTACCAGCGGTTTGTTAACGCACCAGCGCTCCGCGCTATAAATCAAGGATTTGCGACATGAACAATGACACAACACTGACTGATGATACAAGACTTTTAGCTGGCTTTCCCGCGGTATATACTCATGGTTATTGGGCAATCTTTCTGCCACACCGCTTGCAGATCATACGTGTGGATGGCGAGCATCTCAACGATGAGCTGATCAGGGACTTCATAATAACACACGGTCTATCACTTCCCAATTGTGCGCATAGATGCGGAAGTGTAGGGGTCAATCTAACACTCGTCACGACGCGAGCCTGCAATCTACGTTGCAAATACTGTTTTCTCGGTGAATCTAAGACTGAAACTATGTCGCACACGCTGGGTCTAGCAGCAGTAGAATATGCGATAGAGCAGGCTATAGACCGTGGTCAGAACGTCAATGTTAGTTACTTTGGTGGTGAGCCAACTTTGAACTGGTCTCTAATCGAGACTACAGCAGAGCTGCTGGCTTCGTCCCGTGTACAATCGAACCTTCATGTGACTACCAACGGCATTATTAGTCAAGATATGTGCAGTTTCTTTCGGGATTTGAACTTCAGCGTAACCGTTTCCAACGATGGGATACCGGAGTACAACGACAAGGTGCGGGTATTTGCAAATGGAGCCGGCACGTCAGGTCAAGTCCAGCAAACCCTTGCCAACTTGGTCAGACTTGGAGTTAGTTTCAAAGTTAGAATGACTGTAACAGCAGGTAATGTCGAAACTTTGCCAAATGCCGTTGCCTACTATGCAGACTTGGGAGTAAGATTCCTTCACATTGAACCCATGAACTCATCGCAGATGCAAAATGACCGTACCCTTGCTCAACCTAAAGTCGCGGACTTCATTCGTTACCTGACTCATGCGTTTGATGTGGCGAGAGAAAAAGGAGTTGAAATAATCAACTCTGCTTTCATAAGGCTTGTTGAGCCAAGAGAGTGCTATTGTGATGCGGCAAGTGGAAATCGTCTGATTATCCTTCCAGATGGGACTATTTCCCGCTGCTTTGAAGTGCAGAGTTCTTGCCATCCCGAGTGGGACTTATATGCAGTAGGACGGTTTGACACGAGGGCTAAAAGACCTCTGATGTTTTCTGATGCGATGAGTCTGCCTGTTCGTCCTCATGAATGCGAGTTTTGCTTCTCTCGGTACATCTGTGCTGGTGGTTGTCCTGTGAGAAATTCATACAATCAGGCAAATTACTTCTGCCAGATCAGACGAGCGCTATTGCGCGATGTGATAATCAGGATGGATGCTGACGGCAATTCTGTCAGATCGGAGGTTAACAATTCCATACACCGGGGGTAGACAAGCTGCGATAGTAATGCGTAGTGTTTGGCGACAAATCCTAGGCAATAAGATACCTGAAATACATATACGAGCTTCTTTGTCAATGTCAATTGATACTTAGTAATTGATAAAATCATGACTTACGCACCTACTGTACTTGTAGAGGTAGGAACCAGGGCGCTACCCCTACAGATAGTTTTTAGTGATTTAATCTGCGTAAGTCCTAAAAATATCAGACGCTTGTAAAGAAGGCAGACAATTTGATATCGAACTGAACGAGTCATACAACGAAGAATTTAGCAGTTACAGCACTGCAATAAAGCATGAGTTGGATATGATGAAAAATTATTAATCTGATTGAGTGAAACAAAATGCCTTTTAAGATCAATCTACTCTCTCAAAGCCTGCACAATAATGTTGGTAAGATTGTTATAGTACACGGATGGGTTCATTCGTATAGAAAGATGGGTGGCATTGCTTTCTTAGTTGTTAGAGATGGCTTTGGCACGATTCAAGCTGTGGTTGACTCCACTCCAACTTTAGAGATATGTGAGAGCCTGACACGGGAATCGGTGGTGACGGTGACCGGTCTTCTGGTAGCACAAAAAAATGTTGCTCAAGGTGCAGAGATTCAAGCACAATCGATAGAATGTATCGTTGCTGCCGAACCGCCACCTATTGAAATCGATAGAGAAAAGACTTTTAGGAAAATTGATTTAGATATTCTTCTCAAGAATCGAGCTATGAGTCTTCGCAACTTAAATGTAAGGGCAATATTTAAGATTCAGACAGCAATTTGTAAATTGTTTAGGGATTTTTTGGATTCTCAAGGTTTTACGGAAATCCACTCTCCAAAAATTGTAAAAATGGGGGCGGAAGGAGGTTCTGAGGTCTTTAAAATAAAGTATTTTGATGATTTAGCTTATCTTACACAAAGTCCCCAACTTTACAAGCAAATCATGATTGGTGTTTTTGAGAAAGTTTATGAGGTTGGGCACGTCTATAGAGCTGAAGAACACAATACTTCTCGTCATCTTAATGAATACGTTAGCCTTGATGCCGAGTTTGGATTTATTGAATCTGAACAAGATATTATTGTATTACATCAAGAATTACTGAAATACATTTTTGATGGTCTTCAGGAGAGATGTAAGTTTGAATTGGAGCTATTGAGGGTAGAACTACCCCGGTTTACCGAGTTACCCCAAATCAAATTATATGATGCAATTTCTATTGTCAATAATGAATTTAATTACGTTTGCACAAAGCCCGGAGATCTTGATCCTGAAGCTGAACGTCTTATTTGCAAATATGCCAAAAAAAGATATGGGGTAGAACTTGTATACATAACAAGATATCCGGTCAATAAACGACCTTTTTATACAATGCCTGTTAGTCTGGAAGATAGTCAATTGACTAGAAGTTTTGATGTCCTGTTTAGAGGACTAGAAATCACCACTGGAGGGCAGAGAATTCATGACTATCAGCAGATCAAGAATAACATTACAAAATTTGGCTACAGTGAGGATGATTTTCAGGGATATCTAGACTGTTTCAGATTTGGGATGCCTCCTCACGGTGGATTTGGCATGGGACTAGAAAGACTAACAAAGCAAATTTGCCAGTTAGATAATATTCGTTCAGCTACACTATTTCCTCGAGATAGAAATAGAATAGTACCGTAATTTTTACTTCCCAATTACTGAGATAGCATTATTAATCCTTACAGGATGGGGCTTTCAGTAGTTCTTGCAGCGTGCCGTCAGGCTGATCCCATTTCACTCATCATTTCGATAGACAAAAAAGGCGATCGCGCCCTCTGAACACAAACAAACTGCGATCGCCCTTTCTTCTCAAAATCAAGTCGCCACGCCATTATATTTTTTGCCAAGCTGAGAGAGAATTGGCCTCACCATCTCTTCCAAAGACAGCGCCTGTCGCGCATCATAAACACACTTTTCCGATACCGAACAACAATTGTGCCTCTGTCCCATCCAGTTGGTTTTAGGTAGCAGTCCCGTAATGGCTCGCGAATAACTTTTAACCCCACTGCTGCCAAAACCTGATAGGCTAGATCACAGTTTCCACCCTTACCAACTCAAGTTTCCGTGGTCAAAAACCGTGAACCACTCGAAAGTTTAGTCCTCTACCACCTGTTTAAGTGGTCTGTGGTTAGCCCCATGCTCCATGTCTATTTTCGTGGTCGCATTTATAATGCTGAACGGATGCCCCAAACCGGACCCATTGTGGTAGTTAGTAATCATGCTAGTGATTTTGACCCCCCAATGCTGTCCAACTGCGTCAAGCGACCCGTAGCATTTATGGCTAAAGAGGAACTCTTTAAGGTTCCCGTCCTGAAACAGGCGATTTCCCTATATGGCGCTTATCCAGTTAAACGGGGTGCTGGCGATCGCAATGCGATCCGAGCCGCTCTCAATTCCCTAGAACAAGGTTGGGCCACTGGTGTATTTTTGCAGGGAACTCGCACCCCCGACGGTCGCATCACAGACCCGAAATTGGGCGCGTCATTAATTGCAGCCAAAGCACAGGTTCCCCTAATTCCTGTGTGTCTGTGGGGAACTCATGCTATTTTTAACAAAGGCTCTGCTATACCCAGACCAGTTCCCGTCACCGTCAGAATTGGTGAACCTATGGACCCCCCCAAGTCCAGTAAGCGGGAGGAACTAGAGGCGATCGCTCATAATTGCGCCGAAATCATTAATGCTATGCACGATTTAGGGCGGTGAGCCAGAATTTAATCCAAGATTTGCTTTACATCTTAGGACAATAAGGTACAATACCCCCAAAGATTCGCAACTCAATAATGAGTATACGGTCAAACCCCAGACCATGCCAAATTTCCCTGACGACATACTCATCAAGTCGGATTCATGGTAAAATCCAATCATGCCTTACAAAGCTTTCCGGACAAAACTAAAACTCAATGACCGTCAAGCTACCTTGATGGCCAAACACGCGGGGTATGCTCGATTTGTGTTCAATTGGGGATTACACTTATGGATGTCAGCTTATGAAGAGGGACTCAAGCCTAACGTCAACTCCATCAAAAAGGTTTTTACGAATTATGTGAAACCTCAATATCCTTGGATGTCCGAATTGTCTTCTAGAGTTTATCAATATGCCTTCATTAATTTAGGGGATGCCTTTAAGCGCTTCTTCAAAGGAATAAGCAGTTATCCTAAATTTAAGAAGAAAGGCCACCATGATAGCTTTACCCTTGACAATGGCGGCAAACCATTCAAGTTGTCAGGAACTTGCCATAAGCTGCCTTTTGTGGGCTGGGTTTCTACATTTGAGGGTCTACCCGAAAGTTGGGTTAAGAAAGTCACCCTAACGCGCCAAGCAGGGGACTGGTATATGAGCTTTTTCGTAGAAATCACGCCAGAAATTACACCGAAATATCGAGAGAGAATCGGGGTAGACCTAGGAATTAACAATTGGGCGACTTGCTCCGATGGGACCCAATTCTCTAATCCCAAGGCTTATAAAGCAGCGACCAAAAAAATAGCCAGATTACAACGCCATTTAAGTCGCAAAGTCAAAGGCTCGAAAAATTGGGTCAAATGTCTCTTAAAAGTTCAAAAGCTACATCAAAGAGTAGCAAACATTCGGCGGGACACCATTCATAAAATAACTACTTTCTTGGCTAAGAACCACAGCCAAGTCGTCATTGAAGATTTGAATGTGTCAGGTATGCTGAAAAATCATGGTTTGGCGGGTTCTATCGCTGATGCTTCATTTTATGAGTTCCGTCGTCAACTCGGTTACAAGGCAGAACGTTATGGTTCAAAGTTGATTATTGCCGATAGATTTTATCCATCCAGTCAACTGTGTTCTAATTGCGGTTATCGTCAAAAAATGCCCCTAGTCCGTCGGACTTTTGAATGTCAGAACTGTGGCCTGAAGATTGATAGAGATTTGAACGCCAGTAGAAATTTAGAAAAATCGCCTGGTTCAGACGATTACACTTGTGGACGGGGTGCTGCCGACAGTCCCGGACGAAGCCAGAAATAAACATCAATATCCGGCTATGTCCGGTTTTGTTTAAGTTTTATAGAGCAGTTTTGGCAGTACAACAATTAATCAAATCATGGAAGAATTAAAAGCACAATTAGCCTCTAACATTGATCAAGCCGAGTGGGAATGGTTAATTCCCCATGTACAAAGGGATGCAGTCGTCGTAGTCGATCGCCAATTAGATTTATTAGATGTCGGTGTCGCTATTAGCGAGGATCATGTGACTGACGTTCAGCGCTGGATCAGTGAACAACAGATTTATAAACCCTCTCCCCAGCAAATCTCCGATTGGAATGGCGATCAGACTAAACGATTTAATGCCCTAATTATCCAACCTTTTGTTTTGGTACAGGAAGCCTAAAATCATTTATACCCTCGCCATCCCACGACTACCTTAAATTTATGGGTTTTCGGGAACACTGCTCTAATTCTCCCTTATCGCGGATGATCTTTTTCTGATATCAAACAAAGCCTCGCGAACTTCTGGCTTGGACTCGTCAACAAGTTGTCCAGGTTCTACACCTCTTGCGATCGCTGTTTCAAACATACCAACAATATCAGCTTGAGACTCAAATCCTGATAGATCGACTCTCATCCCACCAATTTCACTCCCTATTCTCGCCGCTTTACCCGTCCCAGTTGGGGAAAATTCTGCACTCGTACCGGAGGCATTATGTAGCTTTCCAAAAACATCTCGTTTACCCATCTCAGAGGTTTCACCTCCAATCAAAACGGCTCCTTTTAACCTAGCGGTAAAACAATATTCACCCTGCCTCCGTGAGACAGAGACACCGCCGCTTGCTTCGTCCACTTGCTTCAATCCCTTGCATACATCGGTTTTTCTTTTTGCCCTTCTCCTGGGGCATTTTTATCACCGGAAAATCCGCGAAAACCACGCGATCGCAAATCGGATCTGCCAAAGGTCAATCCCGCAAACCGGCGGGCGCGAAGAAATCCCAGAAACCCAACGCCTCCCAACTGCCGGAACTCGACATCACCACGAAAGTGCGGCCGATCAGTTCCAACAGTATCGACGTGATGGTTCGAGCCAATCCGGACTCGGACAATTAATCAGGGGAGGACATATCGAATTGAGATGAAACGTTTTAGCCCCAATGCAATCGAGTTGCCCGAATATAACGAGGAGGGTCACTATTTTTAATTCGATACCATATTTCCCCATTCTTCTCTGACTTGTGCTCTGTTTGATTATCACTAATTTCGACTACAGCACCAGGCATATATTCTTCTTTCTTATTATTATTGTCATCTCTGGCATGAGCTTTATGCTTGACTATATATTTTTTCATCTCTTGGGGTTTGTCAATTGACTCTCCAAATAATGATTTTCGGCCTTCTTCATTTAATTTTTTTCCCAACAATTCTTTAGATGTAATGATACCTTTCTGCACATTTTCTTCCGCTGTCTTAAGCTGTTTTAACCAATCGGGATCTTTAACTCTTAGATTCTTCCCATCCGTAGTCAGTGTCGTATAGTCAACGACCCGACCGCCAAATTCCGCACCGATCCTTCCGGCTTTACTGGTCCCGGTAGGAGACACCTCAGCCGGAGCGCTCCTCTGATCGTGATACATACCAAACACATCTGTATGAGCCATTCTGGAGGTTTCAGCACCAACTAGTACGCTGCCAGGTTTTTCCCTGCTTGGAGGTCTGTAGTAGATGTACATATGACCGTGTCGGCCATCTGGTAGTATGACATCACCCGCCATATCTTCATTGCCCAGTCCACCCAACGGTATATCCATTCCATAATGTTTGATGGTACTCGTGGCTCCGACTGCACCCTTGAAATCAAAAGTGTTACTCTTGAGTTCCTTCAATGAATTTTGAGTAACCTCTACGTCGTGACTAGAAACAATTCGAGTATCGACCTTTGCTTTGTAATAGTCACTGGATTGATCCGCACCCCTGTGATCATGTGATTTCGGTTTATGTTCTTGGACTTGGGCTGATGAACCACCCAGCAGCCAATAAATAAACTCATGCTCTTTGTCGTTGCCTTGAAGAGGGGGCAAATTGATCATGACGCGACCGCCGTGGGAGAGTGCCACTGCAACGTTCTCTTGCCATTCCTCAAACTTGGGTGTGTGTTGGTCATCACGGTACATTAATCCATGCTGAAGAACAATAAAAACTCGTTTCAGAATGGCAATGGCTGAATCCGTTTGTTCCTGATATTTTTTGGCGATCTCTTGATTTGACTCTGGTATAGTTGTTAAATCATTATTGAGAGCCTTTTCCCACATTTCAGTATCTTTATCATAGATCTCTTTCTTCAAGCCTTCATATTTTTCCTTTTTCTTCTTGGTATCTGCACTAGTGATATCCTCTGCGGCAGCTTCTTCGTACTCTTTTTTAAGTTTCTTCATATTGTGCGCTTCATAACGCAAATATCCGGGGGTTTGACGAAATTCTGCATTATTCTCTCCTAACTCTTTCTGATATGTCGCAATTTGCATACGGTGAATTGGACTCAATACTGCATTTCCACGAACATCAGGCACAATTTTCCTACTCAGTGAGACAAAGTCATGTTCTTCATATCTTTCCCAATCTCCGATCACTCGTTTTTCTTTTGCCACCTTTTCTAACTCTTCCTGGGTAAGAAAACCATTTTGAGATAAGTAGGTTTTTCCTTTGGGAATTTGACTCAACTCTTTGATCGCTTTAACGATCTCATCTGTCAGAAAACCTCTGCCTAAGTCGATTTGCTCGGCAAGATTCATTTTCTTCGATTCTGTTTCACCTTTTTTGTTTTTATAGTCTCGCTTTTCAATTTTTGTCAATTCGTTTATTTGTTTGATATTATCTTTTTGTGATTCTAAAGCCTTATCATTGCTATTGACTCGTTTCTTGTCAGAGATATAAGTTCCATACAACTGCAATCGAGTTGCCCGAATATAACGAGGAGGTTGACTATCTTTAATTCGATACCATCTATTGTTGCCAGCCGGATCGATCTTGTGCTGAGTTTCATCATCACTAATTTCGACCAAATCCCCAGGATTATATTTTTCTCTACTCTTATCATTTTCATCTCTGGCATTATCTGTACCTTTTACTGTATATGTTTTCCTCTGTAGCGTGAGTAAGCCCCCAGTAGCGACGGTTGAATTGTCGTCTTTTTTCGACTGAATTTGACTCCCACCCTGCTGCACCACATGGGTCAACTCGTGGGCGATGAGCTTTTGTCCGCCCCGACTCTCCGGCTGATACTCTCCCTGTTTAAAAAAGATGTCTTTGCCCGTCGTAAATGCCTTGGCTTGGATTGATTGATTCAGTTGATTGGCTGGGGAATTATGATGAATCCGCACCCCGCTCAAATCTGCCCCCATTGCCCGCCCCATTTGGGACTGCAAGTTTTCATCCAACGGCTGTCCGCCGCCCTTTTCTCGCCGAAGGGACGACTCGAAATCGGCAGACACTTCTCCCCCGGCTTCGGCGGTCTGAGGCTTCATCTGTACATCATCATTATCATCATCAAATTCCTCTTCCTCCGACTCTCGCTGTAGGGTATTTGATAACTCTTCTTTTTTCTGCAACTGAGAAATCGTCGGCGGAGTCGATAATTGGGGTTTTTGTTGCAGTGTTTCTTCTTCCTGTTTCTGAACCTCTGTCGTCGCGGGGGGAGATTGGATGCGATCGACAACTACATCCGCCACCCTGTCCGCTTCCTGTTCGTATTTATCCCCGACCGCACCCACAGTCAATTTAGCTTGAATCGGCTGCTGTGGTGTCGAATTTTTCGGGTTATCTCTTTGGGCTAAAGTCTGAAATCTCCCGTGCAGGGGCGATTTTGATTCTGCCTGCATCTGCACGTCTTCTTCTTCCCTGCGCTGGATGGGCTGGGTTGGCATACTATTACCATTGCTAAAAAGGGGAATGCTGCCCAAATCGAACCCGGACGCTTCCCCCTGAAATTCGCGTTCCGGCGGGGGGGCTTGTTTGTCCGGGGGGGCAAAGTTGGCATCCTGAAACGGCCGGGACTGAAATTGTGCCTACACAGGGGCTGCTGGGCTTTCGTTTTGGCGTTTTTTCCGGCGTTGTATTTTCATTTATCGGGACTCCTTATTTGAATTTCATTGAGTTTTTAAATTCTATGTAAACCTGATATATAGGAATACAATATATCGTATTTATTCTGAATAAAAAATAGTTTTTGAAAGATGGCGATTTATTAGAGCCTCTTTTCGTTTTGTGATATAATTCAATAAAATTCTTGCTTTCTTTTTTAAATTGATATTTGCGCTGTCATTCATATCTTCAATGAAATCATCTAAATGAGTACAAACAATGCTATCTTGGGTGAACGCTTCTGAGGGCAGTTGCTCCAACTGTGGTAAGAGAGCATCTACAAATTGACCGAACAGGTCTGGATCAGATGCGATCGCAAACTCCCCCGCATTATACATTCCATTCAGTAACGAAGACCATCTTTGTTGAGCCACAAGATTAACCTCCCCTTTTAAAGACATCAACCAACACAAAAAAGCAAATTGCAATTCTTCCAAGAAATTTGCTATATTTCCATGATGAGTTTCCCGGAAATTTTGTTCAAACCGAGATGGATGATTGGGGGCGAATTCACTCGAAAAATCTGATACAGCGTTTTTATGTAATATGGGTGAATCGGTGGTAATATATTGAGTAAGAGAGTGCCAACCTGGCCACTGATTGGCTGGGTAGGGAACTAATGCCATATCCAGTGCATTTTGATGGGCGAGCTGAGAATATTGAGCCGTCTGTTCCGGGGTATCATCAACCAACTGTTGTTGGTCCAGATCAAATCTTTTCACCAATACCGTTTCAGGTGAAAGATAGCACCAAAAATTTCTCCATTCTCCCCGGTCTAAAATTGCCCCATAATGGAAACCTGGGGGAACTTCTCGAAAGCCTCGGAAACCGCCTTGGATTTGATGCACCAGGAGGTCAAGTTGAACGGACTGCTTGGGAATGTCGCGCAAGATAATATAACTCATCGCTCATTTGGGTGGAATTACATTGGATTTTTGTTTTGGTTATTTTCTCGTTGCTTCTTACGAAAATCGATCTCGACTTGTTTGCCAACTTTAATCACCGTTTCCCGGAGTTGGGCAACCGTTTTAAAACGAGTTTGAACGTATTCAGGAAATTGACTATCATGGAGTTTAACCGTATTTTGTAAATCTGATAATTCTTTCTTCTCTTTCTCATCTAATCCTTTGTCACTCGATTTATCCCTCAATTCTTCTACTTTGGTTTTGTCCGATTTAAGCTTGGCAGCTTCCGCTCCAATCTCCGCCAATTTTTGATAACCAACAGGCTGATTTTTATCCATGATTGGGATCGCAGATTTTGCCATGCGATCGATATATTTTCCGGCTTTCATGGCAGCCTTTATTATCTGATTATCTTGGTAATTACTCAAAACTTTCAATGTATCTCCCACTTGCTCTCGGAAAGAATGAAGATGCTCCTCTTCAGACATAATTAAAGTAGACTCTCCTTTGCCAATTTGTTGTCCGATGACCGAAAAATGAACAGCCCCTTGGGTGAAATAAGCTTCATTTGAATAAATAATAGCTTCAGAGAGGGCGTTTTTTATCTTTATCCCAACTGCTTTTATCGCCGACTCCTTGACATTTTCCGATGATTTTAATTCTTGCAACTCTTGCCGTAATTGACTTACTTTTTGTAATTTTTCTTCATAAATTAAATTGGCAGCCATCATTTTTTTCGACTCTTCTGACTGGTGTTTTGAAAGGTGATTTTTCCCTTGATCCAACATCGCCCGCATTTTTTTATAAACTTCATATCCGCTCTTTTCAATCTCCATAATTTTATCTTGTAAATTATTTGTGTAGTCTTGATAATATTTCTCTGCATCTTGAATTTGAGCTTCAATTTGCAATTGACGAGCGATCGCGTCAGAGGAATCATTTCCTTGAGGGTTTTGTAACATTTCTTGCTTATAGTTATTCCACTCACTCTCGCTCATATAAATTCGCATTTTCAACATTGACCAAACATCTTGGTTTAAAGAAAATGCCTCAAAACCCAACGATTCTCGTGCCTGGGATGAATTTAATTCTTGAATTTCTTGAACGGGCGTTATGGTATTTTGCTCTTGATTCTTATCAAAGGGTTTACCTTTGGGGCTGGGAGTCATAAAATCTTGAGCATAAACATTTACATCATAAACCGTTCCGGGATCTAATGCCCAATTTAACTTCGTTTTGAAATATTTATTAAATAAACTCACTGCTTGAATTGAACCCGCTCCTTTCAGGTTATAATCAATATCAGAAGTTAAAGATGTGCTGCCTGCTGAACCCCAATCCAAAACTCGTTGAGGCTCCAGCTTTTGAAATTGATTTTGTTTCCGTAATTCTTTTTGAATATCTTCTAAAAGTTGATTTGTTTCTTCTTTGCGTAATTTTATAAAAATCTTCATCAGCTTTTTGAAATTATCTAACTTAGCTTTTGCTTCTTTTTTTTCTTTTCCTTGTTTGACCCATTTACTTGTATCCAACAGGTACTCTTGTGCCAGAAACCAGTTAGAATGAAAAGCAGTCTCAAGAATTTTTCTCGCCCCTGGTAAATCCACATTGCCCAAATTATCGGCTTTAGCCCACACAGATTCAAGGCTGTAAAGCAAAGGTAAATCCCTGGCCTTACGAATTGCGTTGGCGTGTTCAATTTGCTTTGGACTCAACTCGCGTTGAATCATCGGATGAATGAAATCGGCTTGAACAGCGCGATTATTTGATGCCCCACCCTGCTGCACCACATGGGTCAACTCGTGGGCGATGAGCTTTTGTCCGTCCCGACTTTCCGGCTGATACTCTCCCTGTTTAAAAAAGATGTCTTTGCCCGTCGTAAATGCCTTGGCTTGGATTGATTGATTCAGTTGATTGGCTGGGGAATTATGATGAATCCGCACCCCGCTCAAATCTGCCCCCATTGCCCGCCCCATTTGGGACTGCAAGTTTTCATCCAACGGCTGTCCGCCGCCCTTTTCTCGCCGAAGGGACGACTCGAAATCGGCAGACACTTCTCCCCCGGCTTCGGCGGTCTGAGGCTTCATCTGTACATCATCATTATCATCATCAAATTCCTCTTCCTCCGACTCTCGCTGTAGGGTATTTGATAACTCTTCTTTTTTCTGCAACTGAGAAATCGTCGGCGGAGTCGATAACTGGGGTTTTTGTTGCAGTGTTTCTTCTTCCTGTTTCTGAACCTCTGTCGTCGCGGGGGGAGATTGGATGCGATCGACAACTACATCCGCCACCCTGTCCGCTTCCTGTTCGTATTTATCCCCCACCGCACCCACAGTCAGTTTAGCTTGAATCGGCTGCTGCGGTGTCCAATTTTTCGGGTTATCCCTTTGGGCTAAAGCCTGAAATCTCCCGTGCAGGGGCGATTTTGATTCTGCCTGCATCTGCACGTCTTCTTCTTCGCTGCGCTGGATGGGCTGGGTTGGCGTACTATTACCATTGCTAAAAAGGGGAATGCTGCCCAAATCGAACCCGGACGCTTCCCCCTGAAATTCGCGTTCCGGCGGGGGGGCTTGTTTGTCCGGGGGGGCAAAGTTGGCATCCTGAAACGGCCGGGACTGAAATTGTGCCTGCACAGGGGCTGCTGGGCTTTCGTTTTGGCGTTTTTTCCGGCGTTGTATTTTCATCAGGATCCCCCCCTAATTTGGCATCGATCACACTCCCACGACAATTCTACCACCAAATAGGTGGATTAACCGGGGTGCGATCGCTCCTCAAAACTAAAATTTCCCTTAAACTTCCGACGGTAATCTTTCTCCCTTCGCCACTGCCTGAATTGTGTCAGCAAAGGACTCCACCAAATAAAACACCAGCCACATAGATTGTATAATCGCGATTTCCGCACTGGGTTTTTCTTCTTGAGGTATCACTAAAACATAGCGAAAATAGAGCAATTCCTGCTGTTCTTGAATCCCAAAACTACCAATAGGCATAGTAGTATTTAGCCTCAAAATAAATGCTCTGAGTTCAGACATCGCCTCCGCTACCACCCCTCCTGGTAGACCTACATAAAATTGCAGCAAATGCACATTCTCCACCTCTTCCTCTACCGGAATAAATAGCAACTCCGCCAGAAGTTGTTTCTCTTCACTCAGCAAAACCAAGAGCCTATCCATTGGATGTTCTGGTGTCGCTGGTTCCCAAGAAGTCGTGAAATTCTCACCATCTATAATCGACTGAATACTCTGTAAATTCATGTAACTTCCTCAAATTTAACTAGCGTTTTTTCAGAGCTTTTTTGACTAACTCCAGTTTCTCTTCCCCGCTCATTCCCTCCATTTGTTTTTCAGGTAAATTCACTAACTTCAGCATGATACCTGGTTCAGCATCATTCATTTTGATTAAGGTTTTAGCCGTGGTTTCGTAACGCTGGTCTTTAGCATCCGTACTCTTGGTTTTATCCGCTTTCATTTTCTTCTTAAACCAAGCCTTAAATTTGGAGAAACCTCCTTTACTTTTAGCTTGCTCATATTGTTGATCTTCCCGTTCTTGTCGGGCTAAAAATACATTATTGATTTGTTCTTCACTCAGCCCCGCCGTCTCCATATCAGCTTGCCATTGCTTATCTTTTCGATCCGCCTTATCTCGGCGATTCTGTTTAATTTTGTTGAATGCAAAGCGTCCCAACTTCGCGATACCACCGATCGCCGCCAGACCCGCACCAACTACCGCCCCGGCTCCAGTTAAATCCAAAGCCCCTGCCGTCACCGCCAGCGCACCTTCAGCCATCCCTAAGCCGCCGCGTTTTTGCTTTTTGGTCTGAATTTCCTTGAGATGTTCCAGAGCAGCATTACGCTCCGACTCACTCACACTACTAAACTGTTTATTTCCCTGTTGTAAGCCTTTAATTAAACCCTTACGCTCCGTAGCTTTAAACGCCTTGAAACCGCCACTGGCAAGATCCATCGCCCCCGTAGCAATTCCCAAACCCCCTGATGCAGCCGCCAAATTAGCTAAGGGTGCGATCGCTCCTTGGGAACCCAACTTGAGGGCATCAGCACCAATTTTGCCTCCCTCAGCCCCAAATTGGGCAATCAATTTACCAACCCCCAAGGTCGTTGTCACCCCGGCTTGACCCAAATTAGCAGCACTTTTAACCCCCCTTCCCAGCGAACGTAAATAGGCACCGCTACCTTTACCCCCCGATTTAGTATCGCCGTAGATACCTTTCTTCCTCTCGTTTAGCCAACTCTTAAAGTCTTTAACTCCCCCTACCGCCTGAGCCGCAAAACCCAAACCACCAGAAACCGCACCAATCCCATCGCCAACAAACTTCCAACTATCACTGGTATTAAGATCCTTGGAAATCCAACTTGGATCTAAGTTAGCAGCACCACCATCTTTCTGAGTCAGATAACCACCCCCAAATTTAGCCACATTTGATGCTAAACCCGCGAGACTTGATCCTCCTTGTAATACTGCTTTACTGCGATCATAATTGTCCTCAGCCTGTCTTAAATCATTCAAAGCTTGGAAGCCCCCCAATATATTGCCAACACCACCCGCTACAGCCCCCGCCATATCACTGCGTCCGCTCAGTACATTTTGATCAGCATCCGACATATTGGCACCAGCTTTTTCAAAATATTTCTGAAAAATCCCAGTTTCCGTATCCCCCGAATTTCCCAAACCTTTAGTAGCTATTTCCCCAGTAATGCTTGTTAACCCCTCAATCACACTGGCTGTATTACCCGTCACATCTGCAGTATCGCTATTCACCCAATTATCCAGTTTATCTACAGGTTTGTTCCCGGTATTATTATCATTAATCGCATTACTTCTCGGTCTTTCTCCTCCCCATCTGTCCATATTTTTTGAGGTAGCAGGCAACTTGAGATTAGCCGAGAAATCCTTAAACTCTTGGGTCATTTTATCTCTGCCTTTCGCCTTTTGTTCAGACAAAAGAATCTGGAGATGCTTTCGTTCTTCTTTACTACTGTTAAAACGCTGAACAGAACCACTATTATTGACACCACCTTGCTGCACCACATGGGTCAACTCGTGGGCGATGAGCTTTTGTCCGCCCCGACTCTCCGGCTGATACTCTCCCTGTTTAAAAAAGATGTCTTTGCCCGTCGTAAAAGCCTTGGCTTGGATGGACTGATTCAGTTGATTGGCTGGGGAATTCTGATGAATCCGCACCCCGCCAAAATCTGCCCCCATTGCCCGCCCCATTTGGGACTGCAAGTTTTCATCCAACGGCTGTCCGCCGCCCTTTTCTCGCCGAAGGGACGACTCGAAATCGGCAGACACTTCTCCCCCGGCTTCGGCGGTCTGAGGCTTCATCTGTACATCATCATTATCATCATCAAATTCCTCTTCCTCCGACTCTCGCTGTAGGGTATTTGATAACTCTTCTTTTTTCTGCAACTGAGAAATCGTCGGCGGAGTCGATAACTGGGGTTTTTGTTGCAGTGTTTCTTCTTCCTGTTTCTGAACCTCTGTCGTCGCGGGGGGAGATTGGATGCGATCGACAACTACATCCGCCACCCTGTCCGCTTCCTGTTCGTATTTATCCCCCACCGCACCCACAGTCAGTTTAGCTTGAATCGGCTGCTGCGGTGTCCAATTTTTCGGGTTATCCCTTTGGGCTAAAGCCTGAAATCTCCCGTGCAGGGGCGATTTTGATTCTGCCTGCATCTGCACGTCTTCTTCTTCGCTGCGCTGGATGGGCTGGGTTGGCGTACTATTACCATTGCTAAAAAGGGGAATGCTGCCCAAATTGAACCCCGACCCTTCCCCCTGAAATTCGCGTTCCGGCGGGGCGGCTTGTTTGTCCGGGGGGGCAAAGTTGGCATCCTGAAACGGCCGGGACTGAAACTGTGCCTGCACGGCGGCTGCTGGACTTTCGTTTTGGCGTTTTTTACGGCGTTGTATTTTCATCAGGATAGCCTCCTAACCATAGTAATGAGCGAATCGCGTATTTGCACGGGGGAATCGTCGGTGCGTTCCCACCGTCACTCACCGAGTTGAATGATAAGGCATGAGTGCGTGCGTGCGATCGCACCCTACACAACCCTCAATTGATAACGGTCGGAACGAAAAGTTATAACCTCACCTTAATTTTAAATCAAAACGGAATTATTCTCCCAATTCTCCCCGAACCAAATCGGCAATTTCCCCGATCCAGTGTTGTCGTTCTCCATGTTCGAGATTCAGAATATCAGCCCGAGACCAGTGGAAATAAAAAGCAATAAAGGCTACCTCCCGATACAAATCCTCTAGGGGGTAGCCCGCCACTCCCCCGTCCGAGAAATCCTTGCTTCTGGTGGATTGATCTGATTATATACCGCCTGTAAATAGTCGAGATCTGGTAAAAACAATCCCTCCAATACATCTGGCGTGACTGGAGAAATCTCCCCCAAGCGGACAATTGCCCGGGACAGCATGACTAAAATCCCGTAGGCGGGATTGTCCAAAACCCGCAGATCCCTTTCCCGGAACAGTTCATCCCACCCTGTCAGCGATCGCATGATTCCCTCTCGATGCCAAGTTCCCTCCTCGTCAAACAATCCGACGGGGAGGGTAAAGGGAAATTGTCTCAAAGGTAAGTTTTCGGGTGACATTAGATGGGGGAGTAGGGAGTAGGGAGTTTGAGAAACCCTGTTTCTAAGAGGGTCTGGAATTCCCATCCGACATCAGATAGAAACCCGGTTTCTTAGGTTCGACTTTTGATTTTCAATCCGACTCGGACTTGACCAAGCCGTTAATTTCGCGGTAGAAGTCCTGGAGATAGGCTAAGTCTACGGCAAACATATTTTCAATGACCGCCGGCGACACTTCCTCCAAACTACCCAGTTCAGTAATCACCCTGGCCAGGATAATCACAGTTGCATAGGCGGGATTCATCTGTACGCGAGGATCGCGGAGGGGGACAATCTCATCGATCGCCCGCGACAGCCGCATCACCCCCCGCTGGTGCAAGTTGCCATCGGGATCTAAATAGCCTTTGGGTAAGGTAAACTCAAACTCCGTTTGCATGGTTTAATCGCCACCTACAAGACTCGTTCAAACCCTTCACAAGCAATTTCCAACTCCTCAAGCGCCAAATCGCTTCCCGATGCCATATTATCGGTGATGCTATAACTAACCGGCCAGCCTCCGCTAAAAGCAAACCGCGCCCCTTCGGAACTATCCTGACGGTAAATGGTCAAAAAACCATTTTTAAACTTAGATGACCAACCGCCATCATGGACGTTGGCGATCCAATCCCACAGTGTAGTTGAAGCCGTTAGTCCCCGACGCAGAGAAAAATTATCAACATTTTCGTTACCCGGAAGTTTAGTGCAAATCACCTGACCTCGAGTCGCCTTTCCCCACCTTTTCGGGAATACCTCATGGTGGGTAATGACGGTCTGGGAATATTTGAACCCTCGGCACTCCATAAAGTAGCCATCCACATCATCCCGGCCGCCGTCTAAATGCAAAGCCACATAAAAACGGCAGGCGGTCAGAACTTCATAGAGATCACGTTTTTGGTTGATTAAATCACCAATCATAGCTGATACCACAACTAAATAGTTGTTCCTAAAGTTGGGACTTTCTGCAACCCCGAATGGCTGATTTCAATGGTTTCCTTAAACAGATCTGTTGCATCTGAACTAGCTTGGGTGGTCGTATACTTGGCGGGGAGACAGTCCCTCAAATTCCAACGAGCCCCCTCGGAGCCATCCTGTTTGTAAAGTACCAAGGAAGCATCACTCACCTTGGCGATCGCGTCAGTTTTACCACCAATCATCGCCGGGGGATGACAATAGTTGTTCCTAAAGTTGGGACTTTCTGCAACCCCGAATGGCTGATTTCAATGGTTTCCTTAAACAGATCTGTTGCATCTGAACTAGCTTGGGTGGTCGTATACTTGGCGGGGAGACAGTCCCTCAAATTCCAACGAGCCCCCTCGGAGCCATCCTGTTTGTAAAGTACCAAGGAAGCATCACTCACCTTGGCGATCGCGTCAGTTTTACCACCAATCATCGCCGGGGGATGACAGTCGAGATACCATTTTACCAGGGCATCATTTTCAGCGGTAGTCACAAACTCCAGAGTCATATTTTCAAAGGTTACGGATGCGGGCGTAATTTGAGTTTCACTTTTCACGTTTTTTCCCGAACCGATCGACTGCCCCTCTGCGGCTGGGTCAATACTAATAGAAATCCCACTCACTTTGGAAATTAGCAAACGAGTATTATTGCCAAATTCAAAGTAAAACCGCGCAGAAGTCAAATATTCATAGGCCATAATTTAAATCTCTCCTAACCTAACCGATAAGCGCCCTGAAGGCTTTGTAGGGGCGGGTGCTAGTAGGGGCGGGTGCTAGATCCGCCACGGGAAAACCAGCCAACTACCTGCACCCGCCCTTCTTTCAGGGGACGGGAAAACCAGCCAATTCTGCACCCGCCCTTCTTTGAGGGGACGGGAAAACCAGCCAATTCTGCACCCGCCCTTCTTTGAGGGGACGGGAAAACCAGCCAATTCTGCACCCGCCCTTCTTTGAGGGGACGGGAAAACCAGCCAATTCTGCACCCGCCCTTCTTTCAGGGGACGGGAAAACTAGCCAATTCTGCACCCGCCCTTCTTTGAGGGGACGGGAAAACCAGCCAATTCTGCACCCGCCCTTCTTTCAGGGGACGGGAAAACCAGCCAATTCTGCACCCGCCCTTCTTTCAGGGGACGGGAAAACCAGCCAATTCTGCACCCGCGCCCGATACTGATGCACCCACCTACCCATAAATTAAACCGCAGCCCCACTCCTCATACTGGCAACTTGACCGCCCAGAGCCACCTCTTTGGTAATCATTTCAGCAACGATTTCGTAGGTTTCAACCGCCAAATCTCCCGAGGTCGAGTCCATATCAGCAATGGAATATTTTTTCGGCCAAGCACGTTCCAGGTTCCAGCGTAAAACCTCTTCTCCGTCAGGAGAATACAGCACCACAGAACCACTAGCCCGGTACTGAGACCATTTCCCTTCTCCTCCCTCTTCGGGTGGTAGACAGGCTTTGAACCAAGCAAATAGCTGGCGACTGGCATCGTTGGGGTCGTCGCTGATGTAGGTTTCGATCGTCATTGATGGGTTGCTTTCATAACCGGCGATCGTACTTTGGCGAACCCGGCGACCTTTGCGACCAGAACCCAAGGCTTTATCACCTCCGGCTACTTTTCCCTCGTAGGTCAGGGCTGCCATACTTTTGATATAAGCATTTTGGACAATATTCCCGACAGTATCATTGCGAAAATCAATTTGATACCGGGTGGCGGTAGTGGTAAAAACCGGAGCAGCACTACTCATGATTCGATTCCCTTGTTTAAGTGTAAATATCAAAAAAATCTCGACTGCCTCCAATGGGTTGGTTTTGGAGGCAGAGATTTAAGAGAGTTGGCTTATTCGCCGTCACCCTCAGCGGTCCACTGACTGATGCGGAACACCACAAATTCAGCCGGACGCACTGGACAAACACCCACTTCCACAAACAGGCGACCGGCCATCATGCTTTGGGGGCTATTTAGTTCAGCATCGCACTTGACATAAAAAGCCTCGCTGGGACTGCCACCCGTCAGCGCTCCCGATCGCCATAATTCAGTCAGGAAGCTGCTAATAGTGCGTTTGACCCGCTGCCATAGGTCTTCGTCGTTGGGTTCAAACACCACCCACTGGGTACCGTTTTCGATGGACTTCTCGATGTAGCTCATCAGACGGCGAACGTTGATATAGCGCCATTCGGTTTTGTCGGGTTCGACCAAGGTACGAGCGCCCCAGATCCTGATACCCCGGTTATCAAAGGGCCGGATACAGTTGATGCCAATAGGGTTCAGCAGTTCCTGTTCTCGGAAGTTGCACGGGTGAGTCAGACCGATCACACCTCTTGGTACTTCGTTAGCAGGTGCTTTGTAAACCCCCCGGGTTTCGTCCACCCGCGCCCATACTCCTGCCATGTGGCCGCTGGGGGGAATAGCTATGGGCCGTCCGGCGTTGCGGGGGTTCGGAACTAAAATCCACGGGTAGTACAGGGCGGCAAATTGCGATCGCCGGTTAAATTCTTGGCTTAACCAACGGCTGATATCCTGCGGTTTCACCCGATCAGGCGGCGGGTCAAGGATGATCATCCGGTTGGGGGCGTTGGGGATGTCTCCGTCTGCGGCTCCCTCGCACATACTCACCATCAAGTCCATTAGTCCGTGGAGTTGATCTTGATCAATCAATCCCTGTTCGTAGACTTTCATTAAGTCGGGACAACAGACGATAGTTATTTCGTCAATTTCAAATAGGCCGCGAATCCCGGTGCGATCCTCCCTCACGCCTTCCACATGGCGCGCTAAGTTGTCGGTTTCTGCTATAATTGCCGGAGGGCTGACTTCATAAATGCCGTTAGACGGGCGGCGAGCCAGGGGACTACCACTGATAGCTAAATCTGTGGCTAGAATGTACTGGGATTCTTCGAGGGCGCTAACCACATAATCGGCTACTGCTGTTTCGATGTCTGGATTCATACTCAGGTGCGGGAACCGTTCGAGTTCCTCACTTCCCTGGCGGATCACTATGGTGAAAAATTCCCCTGTATTAGCAGTAACGATCGCTTCTGATGCTTCCGTTTCTTCGCTGGGGGGTTTCGGATACCCTTCGGTAATTTGCACCCGGATAGAGCGATCGCTCACAGCCAGGAACCCGTTTTGCGAACTGTCGGCTAGGGAACTTTCCGAAGCACCATCTTGGGAACTCTCACGGATCGAAAATCTTAACGAAGGACGATTAGCGCGGTTGACAATTTCGGTTCCCGTTTCCGTCACTTCCGGCTTAGGAGAACCGGGGAGTCCTGTTCCCATGCTAGTAATCCAGCACCGACCGCCGCCGTTGAGAAACCAACCGTAAACTGAAAAGGGAAGATAGGCTCCGAAGTCGGTGAAACCGTCCGAGTTGGTTCGACCGAAGTATTCCAGATACTGCTTCCAACTGGTGACTAACATCGGCTTAAAAGGTTCAGCCCCACCTCGGATATCTTCCGTGAAACCGACAAATCCGGCTACAGCGGTGGGAACACCCTGAAGAGGTCGAGAGCCGCGATCGACCTCCTCAATGTAAACGCCAGGTGCAAAATAGTCAAGCCTAGCCATAAAAATCTTTCTCCCTGAGAGTGGGCAGTTTGGACACTCCCCAGCCTAAATGCGTGGGGACTCTGGGGCTGAATCCTGCCTCCACTAACGCTCGTTAGTTTTGGTCTTACAGTTTCATGTCTAGAGGGACGAGGTTTTAAACCCATTTTTTCTGATCAACCGGATGGATAAATTTTGAAAATCAGCATAGCGTGGATAATCCACAACCTGCTCATGCTGGGTCTTTTACCTATTTATCATTTCTAGGATGTGCTTTATCCATCCAAGCTTACGCAATAATTTGGAGTTGTTCAAAATACTACACCGAAATCTCGACCAAATATACTTATTTTGATAACGTTTTTTTGAGTTAATTATACTTATGTGAATATATATGAAGTAATTGTTAATATATATAATCTGCCGTTCATAATGATCGCTATAGACTCAAAGTGGTATTAAATAGTGGAGGAGCATCAGAGATGAACATCAAAGTTCCCCAGAAACCCCTCCTCACCATTGCCACCCCTTATAACTGGCCCAGTCAGCCATGAGTAATCATCTAGCCGTCGCCACCGCCACCGCGACCTTACAGCGCATCCTACAGCGAGCCGTTCAAAGAGACGTAGACGGAGCGCGAGTCACCACGGTGCGCCCAGACGGTTCTAGCGGGTCAATTCCCGAAACAGGTGTGAACCTATACCTGTATCATATCAAACGCAACCCGGCCCTCACCAACCAAGACACCCCCAACTTCCAACGGCGCGGGGACATGACCCGTCGTAGACAAGCGGCGATCGACCTATTCTATGTGGTATCCTTCTACGGCAACGATGGCGATCTCGAACCCCAGCGCCTACTGGGTAGCGTCGTCCAAACCCTGGAAGACCAGTTAGTATTGAGTGCGGACACCATCCGCGCCACGATCGCCGACCCCACCTTTACCTACCTCGCGGACTCCGACCTAGCGGAACAAGTGGAACAAATCCGCTCGGAATTTATCTCTGTCTCGACGGACGAACTCTCCAAAATCTGGTCTGTGTTCTTCCAAACCCCCTACGCCCTGTCCCTGGTGTACAAAGTGACTGTCATCATCATCGAAAGCGACATGGCGGGACGTTCCGCCCTACCTGTGCGCGATCGCATTTTAGGCAGTACAGTCTTTCCCAAACAACCCATCATCACCCAAGTGGTGGCGGTGGGAGGTAAAAATCAACCCATTTTCAGTAACAGCATCCTCTCGATTCGTGGCCAGCATCTCTCTGGTGTCTTAACCCAAATCCGCATCGGTCAACTAGAAATCACCCCCCAAGTCATCAACAACGGAGAACTACGGCTCCCCTTGAGCCTAATTGAAACAGACCAACTACGGGCTGGGGTTCAAAGCCTACAGGTAATTCACCTACAAGCCCCACCCGTACCCCCCCGTAACGGGTCCCGATCTAGCAGAAGGGGGAGTACAGCCACCACTAACGGTAGCACTCCTGCTCGTGTTCCCCAAGTGGAATCTAACGTCGCCCCCTTCGTCTTGCGGCCTACTATTGATGCAGTGACAGTCCTAGACTTAGATGGATTTGACGAGGAGCCACGGTCGGGAACCCTCAGCATTAGCCTTAACTTGGCGATCGCTCCAGGTCAGCGAATTGTGGTGATGATGAACGAATGCAACCCCAATAGCAATAATCCCATCGGCTACCTATTCACCGCCCCACCCATTACTCGCGCCACGGCTACCGTCTCCATCCCCATTCGGGAAGTCAAACCGGGAGAATACCTGGTGCGAGTCCAAATTGATGGGGCAGAAAGTATCCTGAGTGTAGACGACAACCCCGACAGTCCAACTTTTGAGCAATACATTCAACCCAAAGTAGCGATAAATTAAACAGCACGCGACTCTCCATTCCCCATGACTGACTCAAACTGGCATTCACTACCGAATCAACAAACTCTCATACTCGCCTTAACCCGGATTAAGGATGCCCTCCGGGCGGCATCCAATGGGCAAACCAGATCCGAAACAACCGAGCCATTCATCGTCCCCCCTGTCCTAGAGCAACTGTGCGAGACCTTTGGGCTGTCTAGCTTTGAACAAGATTTGCTGCTGTTGTGCGCGGGAATGGAACTCGATGGGGAATTTCCCCTACTCTGCGCGGAAGCCCACGGCGACCCCCAAAAGCCTTATCCTACCTTTAGCCTCGCCCTTAATATCCTCGATCGCCCCCATTGGAGCGCCCTAACACCCAATGCTCCCCTACGTCGCTGGCGTTTACTCGAAGTGGGAGGCGGTGCGGTTTTGACCCTCAGTCCCATTCGCATTGACGAACGTATCCTCCACTATCTCATCGGTATACAGCATCTCGATGAACGCTTATTCGGCATTGTGGAATCCCTTGGGGAAGCCTCCCTGTTAGTCCCCTCCCATCAACAACTCGCCCTAAAAATTGCCCAAACCTGGTCGAGCTTTAGCGAACAGTCTCAGTTACCGGTTGTCCAGCTTTCCGGGGAAGATATGGCGACTCGACAAGCTATCGCACAGGTCGCCTGTCAACAGTTAGACCTGGAACTCTATCATAGTGATGGCGATCGCATCCCCTCGACCACCGCAGAATTTAACCTTATGTTAAAACTATGGGAGCGCGAGTCCGTTTTAGGAGGCTATGCGCTCCTCCTCGACTGTGAACAGGTGGAAATGAGTCGCCACGGAGACGGTATCTGGCAACTGATTGAGCGCATCGGTAGCCCCCTGATCATTACCGTCCGCGATCGCCTTCCTCAACGAACCCGACCCCTCCTCAACTTCGAGGTTACCCGCCCCAGCGCTGCGGAACAGTACCAGTATTGGGAAGAACACCTGGGAGATGTTACACACCTTAACGGCCACCTACAACGAGTTACCGCCCAATTTAACCTCCCCTCCCCCGCCATTCTCTCCGTTTGTACAACCACCGCCAGCCAGGGAATTTCCCCCCACGATACCGAAACCTTTATTGACCATCTTTGGGATACTTGTCGCGTCCTTGCTCGCCCCCGCATGGAAGATATGGCCCAGCGCATCGAAGTTAAAGCGACTTGGGCGGATTTGGTTCTCCCAGAAGCTCAAATGCAAGTTCTGGAAACCATGGCGGCTCACCTCCGCCAACGTTCCCAAGTTTATGAAAATTGGGGTTTCAGTCAAAAAAGCGATCGGGGTTTAGGTATCAGCGCCCTATTCGCTGGACCCAGTGGGACGGGGAAAACCACGGCGGCGGAAGTTTTAGCCCAAGCCTTGCGACTCGATTTATACAAAATTGACCTCAGTTCCGTGATTAGCAAATATATCGGCGAAACCGAGAAAAACCTTCGCCGGGTCTTTGATGCTGCCGAAAGTGGGGGCGCAATTTTGCTATTCGATGAGGCTGATGCGCTATTTGGTAAGCGCAGCGAGGTCAAAGACTCCCACGATCGCCATGCTAACATCGAGGTTAGTTATCTTCTGCAACGCATGGAGGCCTACCGAGGTTTAGCTATTCTTACCACCAACATGAAGGGGGCGCTCGACCCCGCTTTTCTCCGTCGCATCCGTTTTGTGGTCCAGTTCCCCTTTCCCGATGCTAAACAACGCGCCGAAATCTGGCGGCGTATCTTCCCCTCGGAAACTCCCACTGATGGGCTCACGGTTGAGAAATTGGCGCGCTTGAGTGTTTCTGGGGGTAATATCCGCAATATCGCCCTTAATGCGGCTTTTCTGGCTGCTGATGCCGGGGAACCGGTAATGATGAAACATCTACTCGCTGCCGCCCAAAGTGAATATATGAAATTGGAAAAACCTTTGATGGATAGTGAAGTTAAAGGCTGGGTTTAATAATTAATAATTAATAATTAATAATTAATAATTAATAATTAACATGAAAAAAGAGATTTCCTTGAAGCAAATATTGACCTTTGTTTTGCCCTCAAAATTAACCATTGAAATGCTTGCTTTAAATGGTATTTTTAGAGAGAATGATGGTAAGGATATTGATTTTTGTCTCACCCTAGAAGTATCCTTTGATACCTATCAATTGATTGAACAGGAACAATTGTTTAACTTGAAACCAGAGGTTTGTAGTCCCTTAATCGATCGCCAATTTGACCCTTGCACCAATTTAACGTTAGAATTGATGCTGAAACCGGGTTTGCTGCCTCAACTCACCCAGGACGGAACCACGACGGCTACTCTCATCAACCACCTACAACAACTACCCGGACCAGAACCCCTACCTCACCAATTTACGGAAAACTGGTTTTGTTTGGGAGTGCGACAAGAACAATTAGACAAAACGATCGCCTATCGTACCCTTTGGGATTGGGCAAATCCTGACCAACTCCGTCAACTGGTTGCTACGGGAAAAGACGCTTTTCAGCAGTTAGGGACGCAAATTCAAACGGCTTTGTTACACGGAACCCAAGCCATCGAAGAAATTAGCCGGGAATTGGGCGCGCCGCCAACTGGAGACTCGGAATCCCCAATTTCTGCCCCCATTTCCCAAATCATGGCTGCCTTTTTTAACCAAGATGATTGGGACTACGTTAGCTTAGAGGAGGGGGCTACCCTAGAAATGGCATTTATTGGCGACAATGGCCGTTGGAGTTGTTCCGCACAGGCGAGAGACGAAGAACAACAATTCCTGTTTTACTCGATTTGTCCCCTGACAATTCCTGCGGAAAAGCGATCGGCTATTGCTGAATTATTAACAAAAGCTAATTCTGGTTTGATTCTGGGCAACTTCGAGTTAGACTATTCTGATGGGGAGGTTTGTTATAAAACCAGTATCGATGTAGAAGGCGATCGCCTCACCCCGACTTTAATAGAATCCCTCGTTTATACCAACGTGACCATGATGGATCAATACCTCCCAGGTATTATTGCTGTACTCAATGGGACATCCCCCGATGATGCGATCGCCCAAGTTGAGGCTGAATAAATATCCTATTTTCTCACCCCCTAATTGACTACCTAACACCTGCTTCTTGGGAGCCTTTATGTAATGGTAAGACCCCCTCAACGCCCAATTCCGAAAACCCGAACCGCAAAAGCCATCAGAGAAAGCACCATTGCTACCGCCCAACACCGCGTCCGACGGGTAGGTTATAATGCCTTCGCTCCAGTCTATCGATTTCTCCCCCTGTGGGTAGTTCGGCTTTTACCCTTCATTCGCGAAGATGTCCGAGATCTCCTCCGACGGCGGAAACGAGGCGAAGAAATTCCCCAAGACACAGACGACATCGAAACCCTCGATACCCCTCCACAACTTGCGGAAGTCAGCCCCGGTGTCCTCAACCCCTATCCTAAATATCGCTGTACCCACGGCAACCCCCTATTCTGCCCCCTGGCTAACTCATCCCCCACGGCGGCAGAACCACAGGCTTTAACCTGTCTACAATGCGGATTTCCCGCGATACTCCCCACCAAATCGGAAATTATCGGCAACCAAGGCCGATATCGCATCGTCAATTTCATCGGCAGTCGGGGTCTGGGTCGCCTTTATCAAGCAGTGCAAACCAACAACAATAAAACAGTCATTATTAAAGAATATCTGCTCCCCCAACGCCACTTTAACCCCCAGGAAGAACAGCAGACCAAAACAGTATTTGAAAATGTGGCAGGATTAGTCCCCGCTGATGGTCGGGTGCAGGACTTTCGGCTGCTGGTCCCCTCAGAAGCGATCGCCGACCGCCACCAACCCCGCTGCTACACGGTCACCCACACCCTCTCCAACAGCTATCCCAGCGTGCGAAGCTACCTCCGCCAATTTGGTGCCATGACTCCCCACCAAGTGCGGCACTTCCTTGATCAGGTTTTGCAAAGCCTCGAACCCCTCCACACCCAGAAATACCGCCTCCCCTCGGGTCAAATTCACTCACTTGTAGCCCACGGGAACCTCAGCCTGGACACGATTCTGATTTTACCCATCGAACAGCATCAGTTTCACCGCCCCCAATTTCTCGTCTACATAGCCGATTTGACCCTGACAGAAAAGCCATTTCAGCCCGGGTTAACCACGGTTAGCCAGGCTGATCCTAGCCTCGATTTAAGGGCTTTAGGTGCGATCGCCTTTGACCTTTTAAAAGGAAATTGGCAACATAATTTAACCTCCCCCGTTGATACCCGAGGGCAAACCTTCCGTTACCAATTCCCCGAAGATTGGCCAGAAACCTATCCCCCCCTGCAACAGTTTATATTGCGACTCCTGGGATTCAATATACCCTTTGAAAACGCCAAAGCCGCCCGGGAAGCACTCCCCCAAATACCGGAAATTGACCACAATTATCAAGCGATCGCATTAGAAAAAGAAGACACAAAACGCCCTTTTCCCCGGTTATGGATTCTGCTGCTGCTTCTACTGGCTTTTTTAGGAGTAATTGGTATCTGGCGGTTATTATATCGCCCATCTATAGTCCTAGCTGACCACCGTTTTTTACCCTGTTGCATCAAAGATATTGCTGCTATTCCCAAAGGAAGATTTAGCTACACCGCTAATGAAAATGGGGTTTGGAATTATGCAATCCGACAGCGCAACTTAGTAGAAAAAGGTAAAACATTAGAGGAGGAATTACAACAGCGCATTCCCCAGATGAAATTGGTTTATAAACCCCAACCGACAACGGAAAAAACACTGGCTAAAGTTCGCAACCAAGAGGTAGATTTTGCCATTACCAGCTTAATCCAAGACTTAGACAGAGATTTAAATGCTATTCCCTTTGCGTATGATGGTTTAGCCGTGTTTGTCGCCTTTAGTTACCAGCGCCGCCAGAATTCCTTACCTCACAATTTAAACGGACAAATATCAATTAAGCAATTGCGACAACTATACACCGGAGAAATTAACAACTGGAAACAGTTAGGAGGGCCAGATTTACCGGTGCAACTGTACATCCCCACCGATGCAGAAGCGATCCGCATTTTTGAAGAACGAGTCCTACAAACCGAGCGAGCGATCGACCAATTTCGGCGACTGTGGCAAAGCTCTCCCTCAGACAATTTTATCACAACTGAAACCAATGTCAATAGAATTCGCCAAATCCCCACTTTTCAAGCCATGAGAAGAGTTCTTCAGGATTTTGAAGAACGGGAAATTGGCAGCCTATCTTTTGGCCCCCTCAGTCAAGTTTTTCAGCAGTGTTCGGTCTACCCTCTGGCGATCGCAGAAGGGTTGAGACCAGCGGTACAACCCCTAAGTCAACATAACAATCAACCTATTACACCCGCGACCGATTTGTGCAATGATAAAGGTAGTTACCATCCATCTGTTGAGAAATTTCAAACCGGACAATATCCTTTAGCCTATTCTCTGGCTGTTGTTTATTCCTTTGATAACAGCTTATCCCCAGTCGGGCAGAAATTCGCCGAAATTATGAAAACCGAAGAAGCACAAAATCTGCTGATCAAAACCGGATTAGTTCCTTTACAAAATCTCAACCCAAATCCTTAATCACTGAATCATGAAACCTAACCATCAACCCCCAATACCACACCCGCCACCCGGACAACCTAGCCACCCCATTGGCTTAGTCGCACCCACGAAAATACAGTGCGATAATCCCGGAGATTTGATGTATAAAATCGCCCAAAAAGTTCGCGCTGACCCGATGCTCAAAAAACAAGTTGAACAACGAGTTTACGAAATGTTAATTTCTGACCTCAATTTAATCCGTGAGCGACATTAATTTTCGGTTTCAATTTTGTTGTGAATAAATATCCAGGCAAATCATGCTGATCATACATCCTAGGAATACCTTATAATCCATGTATAATTATATCACAACCAATCGCTTTTATGTAGAAATGGAAAGTACCATTTCCGCATCATTTTCCGAATGTTCTGGCTTCGGAGTAACCTTACAAAAAGAAGCATATTTAGAAGGTGGAGTCAATGACCAACAGCGAGTATTTATTGGTCATGCAGAGTTTGACGACATCACCTTAAAGCGGGGAATGACGAATAGCACAATTTTCTGGGATTGGATGCTAACTACCATCAGTAATCCCATATATAATCGTCGGAATATCAATATTTTGATGTTCAATCAAGCGGGGGAAATTATGCAAGCATGGACTTTGATTGGTGCTATTCCTATTTCCTGGAAAGCACCAGGATTTCAAGCTGAAGGAAGTTCAGTAGCGATCGAAGAATTAACCCTAGCTTATGAAGGGTTAAAAGTGACCATAACACCTCGAGGCGCAGGAGGTGCAGCCATTAATAGAAGGCGGGATAATGATGGATACTTTTAAAACCACAATTATCAAATATTATAGTAAGTCATAAATTTACTTAATTTGTATGTCTAAAAACCCAGATAACGTGACATCAACTAATACAAATTCACCATCATATTTAGGCGTAAAAAATCCTTTAATGTCTCCTACGCCATTAGGTCAAAAATTTTTACAGCCTCTGGGTGCGCGTTCCATATCAGTTTTAGATTTATCTTTATTCGCGGGTGAAGGAGTACAATTACAAAGTTTTGATGAGTGGGATAGTCCTTTTTTATTAGAGTCAAAGCCTAACTTTAGTAATCAAAACATCATCCAAGAAAAGCCACTTAACTCTGTCGATTTTACCCCAAATGCAGAGACAACATCGATTCCGCAATCCACAGAAACATCTGCTATTTTTACATCAGAAACACCTGAAATTAGCCGGGAATTAGATTCACCATCTGAGGAATTAGACAATCTTAATCAAGACCAAACAAAAGTTAATTATCAAAAATCAACACCATCAAAGTCAACCATATTTAGAAGCATATTAGGAGATAATATATCTCCAAAATCTAACAAATTTTATCCTCCCAAACACCCCAAAATAACAGAAGAATCGAAATCCCCTAATCCTGAGTCCATACAAAGACAATACAAATCTTCAACTTCTGAACCTATTTCCGACATATCCCTAATTCAGAGACTCCCAGAAACTTCGGATTCGGTGGGTGTAAATAATGCGATCGCTTCTCATGACTCCACAATTCAGAGACTCCCAGAAACTTCGGATTCGGTGGATGTAAATAATGCGATCGCTTCTGGTAATTCCCCTTCCATTCAACGGAAATCGGACACCTCGGATTCGGTGGAAGATATAAGTAATGCGATCGCTTCTCATGACTCCACAATTCAGAGACTCCCAGAAACTTCGGATTCGGTGGATGTAAATAATGCGATCGCTTCTCATGACTCCCCTTCCATTCAACGACTCTCGGAAACCTCGGATTCGGTGGAAGATATAAGTAATGCGATCGCTTCTCATGACTCCACAATTCAGAGACTCCCAGAAACTTCCGATTCATCTCCAATTCAGAGACTCCCAGAAACTTCCGATTCGGTGGATGTCAATGCGATCGCTTTTCATGACTCCTCAATTCAGAGACTCCCAGAAACTTCCGATTCATCTCCAATTCAAAGACTCCCAGAAACTTCCGATTCGGTGGATGTTAATAATGCGATCGCTTCTCATGACTCCACAATTCAGAGACTCCCAGAAACTTCGGATTCGGTGGATGTAAATAATGCGATCGCTTTTCATGACTCCTCAATTCAGAGACTCCCAGAAACTTCCGATTCATCTCCAATTCAAAGACTCCCAGAAACTTCCGATTCGGTGGATGTCAATGCGATCGCTTCTCATGACTCCCCAATTCAGAGACTCCCAGAAACTTCCGATTCATCTCCAATTCAGAGACTCCCAGAAACTTCCGATTCGGTGGATGTCAAATGCGATCGCTTCTCATGACTCCCCTTCCATTCAACGACTCTCGGAAACCTCGGATTCGGTGGAAGATATAAGTAATGCGATCGCTTCTCATGACTCCACAATTCAGAGACTCCCAGAAACTTCCGATTCATCTCCAATTCAGAGACTCCCAGAAACTTCCGATTCGGTGGATGTAAATGCGATCGCTTCTCATGACTCCCCAATTCAGAGACTCCCAGAAACTTCCGATTCATCTCCAATTCAGAGACTCCCAGAAACTTCCGATTCGGTGGATGTAAATGCGATCGCTTCTCATGACTCCCCAATTCAGAGACTCCCAGAAACTTTGGATTCATCTCCAATTCAGAGACTCTCGGAAACCTCGGATTCAGTAGAAGATATAAGTAATGCGATTGCTTCTCATGACTCCCCAATTCAAAGACTCTCGGAAACCTCGGATTCGGGAGATGTCAATAATGCGATCGCTTCTCATGACTCCCCTTCCATTCAACGACTCTCGGAAACCTCGGATTCGGGAGATGTCAATAATGCGATCGCTTCTCATGACTCCACAATTCAGAGACTCCCAGAAACTTCGGATTCGGTGGATGTAAATAATGCGATCGCTTCTCATGACTCCCCAATTCAGAGACTCCCAGAAACTTCGGATTCGGTGGATGTAAATAATGCGATCGCTTCTGGTGATTCCACAATTCAGAGACTCTCGGAAACCTCCGATTCATCTCCAATTCAGAGACTCCCAGAAACTTCGGATTCGGTGGATGTAAATAATGCGATCGCTTCTCATGACTCCCCAATTCAGAGACTCCCAAAAACTTCGGATTCGGTGGGTGTAAATAATGCGATCGCTTCTCATGACTCCACAATTCAGAGACTCTCGGAAACTTATGATTCATCTCCAATTCAGAGACTCTCGGAAACCTCGGATTCGGTGGAAGATATAAGTAATGCGATCGCTTCTCATGACTCCCCTTCCATTCAACGACTCTCGGAAACCTCGGATTCGGGAGATGTCAATAATGCGATCGCTTCTGATGACTCCCCAATTCAGAGACTCCCAGAAACTTCGGATTCGGTGGGTGTAAATAATGCGATCGCTTCTCATGACTCTCCTTCCATTCAACGAGTCTCGGAAACCTCGGATTCGGTGGAAGATATAAGTAATGCGATCGCTTCTCATGACTCCCCAATTCAGAGACTCCCAGAAACCTCGGATTCGGGAGATGTCAATAATGCGATCGCTTCTCATGACTCCACAATTCAGAGACTCTCGGAAACTTCGGATTCATCTCCAATTCAGAGACTCTCGGAAACCTCGGATTCGGTGGAAGATATAAGTAATGCGATCGCTTCTCATGACTCTCCTTCCATTCAACGAGTCTCGGAAACCTCGGATTCGGTGGAAGATATAAGTAATGCGATCGCTTCTGATGATTCCTCAATTCAGAGACTTCCAGAAACTTCGGATTCGGTGGGTGTAAATAATGCGATCGCTTCTCATGACTCCACAATTCAGAGACTCCCAGAAACCTCGGATTCGGGAGATGTCAATAATGCGATCGCTTCTCATGACTCCACAATTCAGAGACTCTCGGAAACTTCGGATTCATCTCCAATTCAGAGACTCTCGGAAACCTCGGATTCGGTGGAAGATATAAGTAATGCGATCGCTTCTGATGATTCCTCAATTCAGAGACTTCCAGAAACTTCGGATTCGGTGGGTGTAAATAATGCGATCGCTTCTCATGACTCCACAATTCAGAGACTCCCAGAAACTTCCGATTCATCTCCAATTCAGAGACTCCCAGAAACTTCCGATTCGGTGGATGTAAATGCGATCGCTTCTCATGACTCCTCAATTCAGAGACTCCCAAAAACTTCCGATTCATCTCCAATTCAAAGACTCCCAGAAACTTCCGATTCGGTGGATGTAAATGCGATCGCTTCTCATGACTCCCCAATTCAGAGACTCCCAGAAACTTCCGATTCATCTCCAATTCAGAGACTCCCAGAAACTTCCGATTCGGTGGATGTAAATGCGATCGCTTCTCATGACTCCCCAATTCAGAGACTCCCAGAAACTTTGGATTCATCTCCAATTCAGAGACTCTCGGAAACCTCGGATTCAGTAGAAGATATAAGTAATGCGATTGCTTCTCATGACTCCCCAATTCAAAGACTCTCGGAAACCTCGGATTCGGGAGATGTCAATAATGCGATCGCTTCTCATGACTCCCCTTCCATTCAACGACTCTCGGAAACCTCGGATTCGGGAGATGTCAATAATGCGATCGCTTCTCATGACTCCTCAATTCAGAGACTCCCAAAAACTTCCGATTCATCTCCAATTCAAAGACTCCCAGAAACTTCCGATTCGGTGGATGTAAATGCGATCGCTTCTCATGACTCCCCAATTCAGAGACTCCCAGAAACTTCGGATTCGGTGGATGTAAATAATGCGATCGCTTCTCATGACTCCTCAATTCAGAGACTCCCAAAAACTTCCGATTCATCTCCAATTCAGAGACTCCCAGAAACTTCGGATTCGGTGGATGTAAATAATGCGATCGCTTCTCATGACTCCCCAATTCAGAGACTCCCAAAAACTTCGGATTCGGTGGGTGTAAATAATGCGATCGCTTCTCATGACTCCACAATTCAGAGACTCTCGGAAACTTATGATTCATCTCCAATTCAGAGACTCTCGGAAACCTCGGATTCGGTGGAAGATATAAGTAATGCGATCGCTTCTCATGACTCCCCTTCCATTCAACGACTCTCGGAAACCTCGGATTCGGGAGATGTCAATAATGCGATCGCTTCTCATGACTCTCCTTCCATTCAACGAGTCTCGGAAACCTCGGATTCGGTGGAAGATATAAGTAATGCGATCGCTTCTCATGACTCCCCAATTCAGAGACTCCCAGAAACTTCCGATTCATCTCCAATTCAGAGACTCCCAGAAACTTCCGATTCGGTGGATGTAAATGCGATCGCTTCTGATGACTCCCCAATTCAGAGACTCCCAGAAACTTCGGATTCGGTGGGTGTAAATAATGCGATCGCTTCTCATGACTCTCCTTCCATTCAACGAGTCTCGGAAACCTCGGATTCGGTGGAAGATATAAGTAATGCGATCACTTCTGATGACTCCCCAATTCAGAGACTCCCAGAAACTTCGGATTCGGTGGGTGTAAATAATGCGATCGCTTCTCATAACTCTCCTTCCATTCAACGAAAATCGGACACCTCAGATTCGGGAGATGTCAATAATGCGATCACTTCTCATGACTCCACAATTCAGAGACTCTCGGAAACTTATGATTCATCTCCAATTCAGAGACTCTCGGAAACCTCGGATTCGGTGGAAGATATAAGTAATGCGATCGCTTCTCATGACTCCCCTTCCATTCAACGACTCTCGGAAACCTCGGATTCGGGAGATGTCAATAATGCGATCGCTTCTGATGATTCCTCAATTCAGAGACTTCCAGAAACTTCGGATTCGGTGGGTGTAAATAATGCGATCGCTTCTCATGACTCCACAATTCAGAGACTCCCAGAAACCTCGGATTCGGGAGATGTCAATAATGCGATCGCTTCTCATGACTCTCCTTCCATTCAACGAGTCTCGGAAACCTCGGATTCGGTGGAAGATATAAGTAATGCGATCGCTTCTCATGACTCCCCAATTCAGAGACTCCCAGAAACCTCGGATTCGGGAGATGTCAATAATGCGATCGCTTCTGATGACTCCCCAATTCAGAGACTCTCGGAAACTTCGGATTCATCTCCAATTCAGAGACTCTCGGAAACCTCGGATTCGGTGGAAGATATAAGTAATGCGATCGCTTCTGATGATTCCTCAATTCAGAGACTTCCAGAAACTTCGGATTCGGTGGGTGTAAATAATGCGATCGCTTCTCATGACTCTCCTTCCATTCAACGAGTCTCGGAAACCTCGGATTCGGTGGAAGATATAAGTAATGCGATCGCTTCTCATGACTCCCCAATTCAGAGACTCCCAGAAACTTCCGATTCATCTCCAATTCAGAGACTCCCAGAAACTTCCGATTCGGTGGATGTAAATGCGATCGCTTCTGATGACTCCCCAATTCAGAGACTCCCAGAAACTTCGGATTCGGTGGAAGATATAAGTAATGCGATCGCTTCTGATGACTCCCCAATTCAGAGACTCCCAGAAACTTCGGATTCGGTGGATGTAAATAATGCGATCGCTTCTCATGACTCTCCTTCCATTCAACGAGTCTCGGAAACCTCGGATTCGGTGGAAGATATAAGTAATGCGATCGCTTCTCATGACTCCCCAATTCAGAGACTCCCAGAAACCTCGGATTCGGGAGATGTCAATAATGCGATCGCTTCTCATGACTCCACAATTCAGAGACTCTCGGAAACTTCGGATTCATCTCCAATTCAGAGACTCTCGGAAACCTCGGATTCGGTGGAAGATATAAGTAATGCGATCGCTTCTCATGACTCTCCTTCCATTCAACGAGTCTCGGAAACCTCGGATTCGGTGGAAGATATAAGTAATGCGATCGCTTCTCATGACTCCCCAATTCAGAGACTCCCAGAAACCTCGGATTCGGGAGATGTCAATAATGCGATCGCTTCTGATGACTCCCCAATTCAGAGACTCCCAGAAACTTCGGATTCGGTGGGTGTAAATAATGCGATCGCTTCTCATGACTCTCCTTCCATTCAACGAGTCTCGGAAACCTCGGATTCGGTGGAAGATATAAGTAATGCGATCGCTTCTCATGACTCCCCAATTCAGAGACTCCCAGAAACCTCGGATTCGGGAGATGTCAATAATGCGATCGCTTCTCATGACTCTCCTTCCATTCAACGAGTCTCGGAAACCTCGGATTCGGTGGAAGATATAAGTAATGCGATCACTTCTGATGACTCCCCAATTCAGAGACTCCCAGAAACTTCGGATTCGGTGGGTGTAAATAATGCGATCGCTTCTGATGATTCCTCAATTCAGAGACTTCCAGAAACTTCGGATTCGGTGGGTGTAAATAATGCGATCGCTTCTCATGACTCCACAATTCAGAGACTCCCAGAAACCTCGGATTCGGGAGATGTCAATAATGCGATCGCTTCTGATGACTCCCCAATTCAGAGACTCTCGGAAACTTATGATTCATCTCCAATTCAGAGACTCCCAGAAACTTCCGATTCGGTGGATGTAAATGTGATCGCTTCTGATGACTCCCCAATTCAGAGACTCCCAGAAACTTCGGATTCGGTGGATGTAAATAATGCGATCGCTTCTCATGACTCTCCTTCCATTCAACGAGTCTCGGAAACCTCGGATTCGGTGGAAGATATAAGTAATGCGATCGCTTCTCATGACTCCCCAATTCAGAGACTCCCAGAAACTTCCGAATTTCATCTCCAATTCAGAGACTCCCAGAAACTTCCGATTCGGTGGATGTAAATGCGATCACTTTTCATGACTCCTCAATTCAGAGACTCCCAGAAACTTCCGATTCATCTCCAATTCAAAGACTCCCAGAAACTTCCGATTCGGTGGATGTAAATGCGATCACTTCTCATGACTCCCCTTCCATTCAACGACTCTCGGAAACCTCGGATTCGGGAGATGTCAATAATGCGATCGCTTCTCATGACTCCTCAATTCAGAGACTCCCAAAAACTTCGGATTCGGTGGGTGTAAATAATGCGATCGCTTCTCATGACTCTCCTTCCATTCAACGAGTCTCGGAAACCTCGGATTCGGTGGAAGATATAAGTAATGCGATCGCTTCTCATGACTCCCCAATTCAGAGACTCCCAGAAACTTCCGATTCATCTCCAATTCAGAGACTCCCAGAAACTTCCGATTCGGTGGAAGATATAAGTAATGCGATCGCTTCTGATGATTCCTCAATTCAGAGATTTCCAGAAACTTCGGATTCGGTGGGTGTAAATAATGCGATCGCTTCTCATGACTCCCCTTCCATTCAACGACTCTCGGAAACCTCGGATTCGGGAGATGTCAATAATGCGATCGCTTCTCATGACTCCTCAATTCAGAGACTCCCAAAAACTTCCGATTCATCTCCAATTCAAAGACTCCCAGAAACTTCCGATTCGGTGGATGTAAATGCGATCGCTTCTCATGACTCCCCAATTCAGAGACTCCCAGAAACTTCCGATTCGGTGGATGTCAATGCGATCGCTTCTCATGACTCCACAATTCAGAGACTCCCAGAAACTTCCGATTCATCTCCAATTCAGAGACTCCCAGAAACTTCCGATTCGGTGGATGTAAATGCGATCGCTTCTCATGACTCCCCAATTCAGAGACTCCCAGAAACTTCGGATTCGGTGGATGTAAATAATGCGATCGCTTTTCATGACTCCTCAATTCAGAGACTCCCAGAAACTTCCGATTCATCTCCAATTCAAAGACTCCCAGAAACTTCCGATTCGGTGGATGTTAATAATGCGATCGCCTTGTATGACTCCCCAATTCAGAGACTCCCAGAAACTCGTCACTCCAATTCAAGACTCCAGAACTTCGGATTCGGTGGATGTAAAATGCGATCGCTTCTCATGACTCCCTCCTTCCATTCAACGACTCTCGGAAACCTCGGATTCGGTGGAAGATATAAGTAATGCGATCGCTTCTCATGACTCCCCAATTCAGAGACTCCCAGAAACTTCCGATTCATCTCCAATTCAGAGACTCCCAGAAACTTCCGATTCGGTGGATGTAAATGCGATCGCTTCTCATGACTCCACAATTCAGAGACTCCCAGAAACTTTGGATTCATCCCCAATTCAGAGACTCCCAGAAACTTCCGATTCATCTCCAATTCAGAGACTCCCAGAAACTTCCGATTCGGTGGATGTAAATGCGATCGCTTCTCATGACTCCCCAATTCAGAGACTCCCAGAAACTTTGGATTCATCTCCAATTCAGAGACTCTCGGAAACCTCGGATTCAGGTAGGAAGATATAAGTAATGCGATTGCTTCTCATGACTCCCCAATTCAAAGAGCTCCCAGAAACCTCGGATTCGGGGAGATTGTCAAATAATGCGATCGCTTCTCATGACTCCCCTTCCATTCAACGACTCTCGGAAACCTCGGATTCGGGTGAGATGTCAATAATGCGATCGCTTCTCATGACTCCACAATTCAGAGACTCCCAGAAACTTCGATTCATCTCCAATTCAAAGACTCCCAGAAACTTCCGATTCGGTGGATAGTAAATGCGATCGCTTCTCATGACTCCCCAATTCAGAGACTCCCAGAAAAACTTCGGATTCGGTGAGATGTAAATAATGCGATCGCTTCTCATGACTCCCCAATTCAGAGACTCTCGGAAAACCTCGGATTCAGGTGAGATGTCAATAAATGCGATCGCTTCTCATGACTCTCCTTCCATTCAACGAGTCTCGGAAACCTCGGATTCGGTGGAAGATATAAGTGCAATGCGATCGCTTCTCATGACTCCCAATTCAGAGACTTCTCGGAAACCTCGGATTCGGTGGAAGATAGTAAGTAATGCGATCGCTTCTCATGACTCCCATTATTTCAGAGACTCCCAGAAACCTTCGGATTCGGTGGAAGATGTCAATAATGCGATCGCTTCTCATGACTCTCCTTCCATTCAACGACTCTCGGAAACCTCGGATTCGGTGGAAGATATAAGTAATGCGATCGCTTCTCATGACTCCCCAATTCAGAGACTCCCAGAAACTTCGGATTCGGTGGAAGATATAAATAATGCGATCGCTTCTCATGACTCCCCAATTCAGAGACTCTCCAGAAACTTCGGATTCGGGAGATGTCAATAATGCGATCGCTTCTCATGACTCCCCAATTCAGAGACTCTCGGAAACCTCGGATTCGGTGGAAGATATAAGTAATGCGATCGCTTCTCATGACTCCCCAATTCAGAGACTCCCAGAAACTTCGGATTCGGGAGATGTAAATGCGATCGCTTTTCATGACTCCTCAATTCAGAGACTCCCAGAAACTTCCGATTCATCTCCAATTCAAAGACTCCCAGAAACTTCCGATTCGGTGGATGTAAATGCGATCGCTTCTCATGACTCCCTCAATTCAACGAGACTCGGAAACCTCGGATTCGGTGGGTGTAAATAATGCGATCGCTTCTCATGACTCTCCTTCCATTCAACGAGTCTCGGAAACCTCGGATTCGGTGGAAGATATAAGTAATGCGATCGCTTCTCATGACTCCCCAATTCAGAGACTCCCAGAAACCTCGGATTCGGGAGATGTCAATAATGCGATCGCTTCTCATGACTCCACAATTCAGAGACTCTCGGAAACTTCGGATTCATCTCCAATTCAGAGACTCTCGGAAACCTCGGATTCGGGAGATGTCAATAATGCGATCGCTTCTGATGACTCCCCAATTCAGAGACTCCCAGAAACTTCGGATTCGGTGGGTGTAAATAATGCGATCGCTTCTCATGACTCTCCTTCCATTCAACGAGTCTCGGAAACCTCGGATTCGGTGGAAGATATAAGTAATGCGATCGCTTCTCATGACTCCCCAATTCAGAGACTCCCAGAAACTTCCGATTCATCTCCAATTCAGAGACTCCCAGAAACTTCCGATTCGGTGGATGTAAATGCGATCGCTTCTGATGACTCCCCAATTCAGAGACTCCCAGAAACTTCGGATTCGGTGGGTGTAAATAATGCGATCGCTTCTCATGACTCCCCTTCCATTCAACGACTCTCGGAAACCTCGGATTCGGTGGAAGATATAAGTAATGCGATCGCTTTTCATGACTCCTCAATTCAGAGACTCCCAGAAACTTCCGATTCATCTCCAATTCAAAGACTCCCAGAAACTTCCGATTCGGTGGATGTAAATGCGATCGCTTCTCATGACTCCTCAATTCAACGAGTCTCGGAAACTTCCGATTCATCTCCAATTCAAAGACTCCCAGAAACTTCCGATTCGGTGGATGTAAATGCGATCGCTTCTCATGACTCCTCAATTCAACGAGTCTCGGAAACCTCGGATTCGGTGGATGTAAATAATGCGATCGCTTCTCATGACTCCCCAATTCAGAGACTCCCAGAAACTTCCGATTCATCTCCAATTCAAAGACTCCCAGAAACTTCCGATTCGGTGGATGTAAATGCGATCGCTTCTCATGACTCCTCAATTCAACGAGTCTCGGAAACCTCGGATTCGGTGGATGTAAATGCGATCGCTTCTCATGACTCCCCAATTCAGAGACTCCCAGAAACCTCGGATTCGGGAGATGTCAATAATGCGATCGCTTCTCATGATTCCACAATTCAGAGACTCTCGGAAACTTCTGATTCATCTCCAATTCCGAGACTCTCGGAAACCTCGGATTCGGGAGATGTTAATAATGCGATCGCTTCTCATGATTCCACAATTCAACCACAATCGGAAACTTCCAATTCGGGAGATATAACGGATGGTATATCTGATACTAATTCATTATTTTTTCAACCTAAATCAGATATAAACCCTGGTTTATCTGATAGTAATAAAACGGTTAAAGAAATGCTTATCAATGGAGGAATCCCTGAGATTCAAAGGTTTATTAAAAACATAAATAAGCCAGGATTTATTACAAAAAATAACCAGAAAAAATATGATAAAAATAAACCTTTAAATAAACAAAAATTAATGAAAAATAACCGACATAATGTTGATTTTCAACCGCGTGGTGTAGTACCACAGTCTCCGGATAATCATCAAGAATTGATGAAAAATCAGGAAAAATTAGGATTAAACCAATCAAGACTGAAAAGTTTGGTAGTACCTAAAAATAAATATATTCCAGATAATGTTCAGGTGAGTACCAAGGGTGATATTTTGTCTTCTGATTTTTACAATAAGCCATCTTCTGTTAAAGAAATGATGCAAAAAACTATTCAAGATAGAGCAAAATTAAAGCAACAAGTATCATCACAAAGGTCTCATAAAGTTGAACCATTAAACCAGCAAGATATTTATGAATTAGATGAAAATATTAAAGCCCAATATAACAGGAATTACAATGAACAGGAAAAAGCCGAATCTAAACAACAAGAAGTCGTCACATCTGAACATCTCGAAGCACTAGCTAGAGAAATATATGGCTTTATTTGTCAGCGATTTCAAGTGGAACGAGAACGTTATGGTTCCCATAGGTCTTCTGGACGTTTTCCTTGGTAAGTAAACATATTCAAAGTTTGGTTGAAATATAAAGAAAAGTTAAATTGTTATCGTATTTATCAAAAAGTATGGTATAATCATAAATAATTGACTATAAAAAGTCCGAATTTTAATTATGTATCATCTTGATTGTTGTTAAATTTTACAAGTGGCTTAATTATGACAAAAGAGAATTCATGGCTCAGTAATTTGGCTAAGGATGTCGCGACAAGTACAGCCGATATTGCCTTGCTTCAAGGAGCAGCTAGATATGACAAAATTCGAGATCAGCAGTATTTAGCTCTAGAGACAAGGAAAGAGTCTGCCGCCAGTTCTCTTTATCAAAGATCTGGGTTAAAAAGTGGTAAATTGGTCAAAGCTGCTCTGATTCCTAGAAGTGGAGAAGGCGCTAAAATTATCAGGTTCCAGTTTAACCCTACAGACTTGCAGTTAAGTAGGTCTGTTTCGATTGAAGATATCAAGGGAGCGCGGACAAGTAGAGGTTTACCGAAGGTGAACTTTGGTTTTGTAGAACCCTACCAATTGACGTTAACTGATCTGGTGTTTGATACCTATGAAACCGGCGAAAATGTATTGAATAAAATCCAGCCTATTCTGGATACTGTAGACTTCAGTTCTTTTAAAGATCCATTTAGTAAAGAAGGCGGCTACAGTGAAAGATTGGTCAAAGCTAGTGTTACTAATACTGTAATTCAATCGGCTGTATCTAGCCTGTCTAGTAACTTGTTAGGGGTGAATGCGAATGCCATGGAGGTGGCTGAATATGGTGGGGGAGATATTGACACACAAGCCCTAGAGCTGCGACGACCCCCGGTTTACTACTTAATGTGGGGGGATAAAAATTATATGCGTTGTATGGTGGAAAGTTTAGATTATAAATTGACGATGTTTAAACCAGATGGTACACCAGTACGCGCCCGAGTGACGATTAAGCTGAAAGAAGTGGATCTGGGGGTTGCCGATCGCAGTTTTAGTGAGCGTCGTAAAATTATCAGTAAATAATTAACATATCATTGTAGCCATGGCAAGCGATCGCAGTCTGTATGTTTCCAGTCCTCTGTTGCAAATTGAAGGAGCCGACCAATCATCCCTGTCGGCTTTAATGAATGATTTGCTGCAAATTTCGGTAGAAGAGAGTTTGCACCTACCTGGGATGTTCACACTGGCTATCAATAATCCCTACGTTCCGGTAGATGACGAAAGCCAAACATGGCAACACGATCCCCTCCTACAAATTGGCAAAAAAGTCAAGATTGGTTTTCAAGGTAGCACAACGGAGTCCCCAGAATTCAACCAAGAACAAAAAGACTACATTATCGAAGGCGAAATTACCGCGATTGAAACCCACTTTACCAGCGACACCCAAGCACCGATTATAGTTCGGGGTTATGACATTTCCCATCGTCTGCACCGAGGGCGTTATAACCGTTCTTTCCAGGACTATACCGATAGTGATATAGTTGTCAAAATCGCGAGAGAAGTGGGAATTGAGCAAGGGAGAATCGATCCGAGCGGAGATAAACAAGCCTACGTTTTTCAGGAAAACCAGACCAATATGGAATTCCTGCGGGACAGAGCGGCTAGAATTGGATTTGAATTATTTGTTCAAGATGGGAAACTATTTTTCCGTCGCCCCCAGGGAGGGGATATTTTGAGACTGAAATGGCTAAAAGACTTTGAAAGTTTTCGAGTCCGAGTCACCAGTGCGGAACAGGTTGACTCAGTGGAAGTGCGAAGCTGGGATTATACTAGAAAACAGCCGATTGTCTCGGTAGCCGATCGCTCGGAAAAAATCACTCAAATCGAGGGTAATTCCCAGGAGGGGTGGTCGAGTCAGTTTCAACGGAGGTCATCAGGTGGCGCTCCCTTAACCACGGGACTTTTTGGCAGCAACTTCCCGCCGCCGAAAATGATTGTTGTAGATCAGCCTGTTTCCAGTCCCAAAGCGGCGGACTTGATGGCTCAAGCCCTCTATAACGAACTCGAGGGAGAATTTGTGCAAGCCGACTCCCATGCTCCGGGAAACCCGAATATTCGGGTAGGGAAAGTGGTGGAATTAACTGGAATGGGGCGTTATAGCGGTAGATATTACATTACCGAAACCCGCCACCTGTATCAAGAAGGGAGATACAGCACGGAATTTAGTGTGAGGGGGTTACGGGGCGGTTCAATTTTGACAACCCTTTCCCCCAAAATAGGTTTGAAACCGGGGCAAACCCATCTAGTGGGTATTGTTACTCATAACTATGACCCAGAGGGTCTTGGGCGTGTGCGAGTGAAATTTCCGACCCTGACCCCAGAAGGGGACGGGAGCGCCCACGCCAGCGCCTGGGCTAGGGTTGTGGGTCTTGGTGCTGGACGAAACCGAGGCTTTTACTGTCTCCCAGAAATTAATGATGAGGTGCTAGTGGCTTTTGAACATGGAGATATCCACCGTCCATACTGCATTGGTGGGGTATGGAACGGCAAGGATAGTCCCCCAGACCCGGTTGAGGAGACTATTTCTAATCGGGGGAAAGTGCGGCTGCGAAGTTTCACTACTCCCAGCGGCCATAAAATCCAGTTTGTGGAGGAGGATCTAAGTCGGACTAGCCAGGATGGGGTGTATATTCAAACCAGTGGCGGTCATCAAATTAGGCTTAATGATAGCGATCGCAGTATAGAGATAGTGACATCTGGCCATCAGCGCATCCGCATTGATGATCGTACCCGCAAAATTGACATTCAAACTGCTAACGTCAACGTGACCGGAGCTGTAACAGCCGCGGCTTTAATGGTCGGCGGGACGGGGGGGATGAATGTGGCCGATGCGATCGCTAATTTGGCGGCGCAGCAACAACAGCAACAACAGCAGTTTCAGGATTATGTTAGAACCCAAGAGGCGCGCGACCGCAGCCAAAACCAAACCACCGCCGCCCTCAACAACCAGCTTCAGCAACAGCAGCAGAACTTCCAGAACTTCCTCAACCAACAAAACCAGCTAGACCAACAGGAAAACATAACCACAGAGGAACTCAGACGACAAGTACAGGAGGCGCAAGCACAGGCTAGGAATATGAGGTTTTGATATAGCAATGGGCGATCGCCTATTAACCAGGGAACCGCATCGCTGGAAAGAGCTTGACAGAGTAGGCGATTTCCTGGTATTTTGTCGGCATAAACCCAATAATTGAGTATTCAAAAACATAATTTTTGTCCCCATCCGATCAGATCAAAGTGGTTTTTCAGTTTCCGAAAAGGGGAGACCATCAAGGCAGAAGAAAACATCAAACCAGCCAAAAGTTTGTCTGAGTAAATGAGACGATGCCCAAATCCAATTTGCGCCCCCACGTCAAGTTAAATGCTAACCAGCCTACAAAACCCCTTAGTTAAGCAAATTCGCCAGTTACATACAGCCAAAGCCAGACGAGAGGAGGGACTATTCATCCTAGAAGGAACCCACCTAATAGAGGCGGCTTGTGCTGTGAATTGGGAGATCATCACCCTTTGCTGTACCCCCCAATGGCAGGAACGTCACCCGGAACTGTGGGAATTGGCAGTAAAAACGGCAGATCGCACTGAACAGGTGAGCGATCGCCTGATAGTAGCCATGACCACCACAGTCAACCCTGACGGAGTAGTAGCGATCGCCCGCCGCCAAGACCAAACCCCAGTTCCCATCACCAGTTTAGGCCTAGTCCTAGAAACCGTGCAAGATCCTGGCAACCTAGGAACCATGATCCGTACAGCCACAGCCGCCGGAGTTGAGGGATTATGGTTAAGTAGTGATAGCGTTGACCCAACCCATCCCAAAGTCCTCCGCGCCTCTGCTGGTGCTTGGTTTGAGGTTCCCATAGCCGTCCATTCCGACCTGATCACCCAACTAAGCAATAGTCAGAAACAGGGTATACAAGTTGTAGCCACCCGCGCGGACGCTTCCCTAAGCTACTGGGAAATTGACTTGCGCCAACCTACAGCGATCGTCTTGGGAAATGAGGGTTCTGGCTTATCCCCAGATTTAAACAGCCTCGCTGACTATCATATTAGGGTCCCTCTGTTGGGGAATGTTGAATCTCTGAATGTGGCTATTTGTGCAGCCTTGATATTATATGAAGCGCAGCGTCAACGACTCGACACTTAACCCGCCTTCCAGTTAATCTTCCTCTGATTTTGTTTCCCGGAGAGTCTCTGAACTAGAAGGGTGTTCCTGTCGGCTTTCCAAAAACTGCTCAATGTCCGAAATAGCCTCCTCAAGTTCCGACAGACTAATAGGACTCGAAGGATAATGATCTCTCCGGCGTTCCACGGGGGAATGATCGAGAGAGAGGGCTTCCTCCGATGACTCATTTTCTTGTTGGAATGCCTCAAGTAACTCCTGTTGAAAGGATTTAACGAACTCTTCGGCAGCATGACGACGCATATCGCGCTGGTGTTTATCCGTCATGATCAACTCCTATTAGGGGTGGAGATAGGTTTTAGCAGCCTACCCCTGCCATTCCAAACTGTGCCATAGCACAGCATCCCCACACTATACCGCAAAACTGACTCATGGCGCTAGGTTATCGCTATCACATCAACAACAACCCAAAAGCTATTGGTTTCCCCTGTCGTCGGGCTTGAAGTCGGTTAGCTTTGGGGAAAACCAGCCCCGGAATGTCCCGTGACGCACACAGATTGGCTATTCTCTAAAGGTTACTATAACTTTGATGAGCGATGAAATTTAGTGATCTCCTACAGCAATTAAAAGATGGAGTAGTTAGCGACAGTCTCGAATTGAGCGATCGCACAGATCCCGTTATTCATGGTGTAGCAGCCATTGATGAGGCTCAGGCTGGTACTCTCAGTTATATCGAAGGACAAAAGTTTGCCCATTATTTGGCTACCACGAAAGCTGATGCGGTGATTTTGCCTGTTGATGAGGCTTTACAAGCTCAAGCGATCGCAAAAGGACTAGCTTGGATGTCCACAGAATCCCCACGTTTACTATTTGCGAGGGCGATCGCCTTATTTTATCAACCCTATCATCCTAGGCCGGAAATTCACCCCATAGCAACCATTGCACCTGATGTTAAACTCGGTTCCCGTGTGCATATTGGTCCCCATGTAGTGATTCGGTCTGGGGCGAAAATCGGCGATGATGTCTGTATTCATCCCAATGTGGTCATTTATCCCCAAGTTAAAATTGGCGATCGCACAATACTCCATGCTAACTGTACTATCCACGAACGTACTGAGATTGGCGCAGATTGCACTATTCATAGTGGCGCAGTCATTGGCGCTGAAGGTTTTGGCTTTGTCCCCACCCCAGACGGTTGGCTAAAAATGGAACAATCAGGAATTACGGTACTTGAAAATGGCGTGAGTGTAGGTTGTAACAGCACCATAGACCGTCCAGCCGTCGGAGAAACTCGTATCGGGAGCCAGACCAAATTAGATAATTTAGTCCATATTGGTCATGGCTGTAAGATTGGTTCTGGTTGTGCTTTCGCCGCGCAAGTCGGGTTAGCTGGTGGTGTCACTGTTGGCGATCGCGTTATTCTCGCCGGTCAGGTGGGAATTGCTAATCAAGCTAAAATTGGTAATGGTGCGATCGCTACCGCGCAAGCTGGTATTCACAGCGATGTTAAACCAGGCGCTATTGTCTCAGACTCCCCAGCCATTGACAATAAACTTTATCTGAAAAATTCCGCCATTCGTAAACGACTCCCCGAAATTTATCAAACCCTCAAACATATTCAGCGCCACCTCGGCTTGGATCAATAAAATAGGGGGTTTCATACCATAATGACTCTCCCGGCGGGAACTTCAGTATAGTTAGATCGGGCTGCTATACTGTTTTCCCTCCCCCATCTCCCTTGGATATCTGCTAATTTGTAACAGGCTTTTTTAGAACTTGGATAACTGTAACAGGCTTTTTTAGAACTTGGATAACTGTAACAGGCTTTTTTAGAACTTGGATTAGACCATAATTGCCGAATATTGTGCAACTGTCTTCAGTGCCACAATTGATGCTAAACAGCTAAGATTGAATGATTGACGTATTAAAAAAGATTTCTAGCCCAATAGATATCCCCAGATAAGGCTCACAGATACCGATAATCTAACTGTGTTTGTCAAAATGATTGTTTTAAAGATATTATGGTGTTTGATGCGGGTAAAAACTGCATCAGGCATCCTTAGTTAACTCGGAATCACCCAAAAATATCTGTCATGTTACCATTACCGGACTAAGGAAATGGTTAGCTGAACTTGAGAAGGTTTACTGATTCATAGATAATTAAGGAATGCTACAGAGTAAGTTTATTAATACTTCCGAGTTATAAAAGGTATTTCGCAATGTCACAAGCAGCAACAACCCCGTTAGTCGGAAAGGATTTGCTTCAAAAAGTCAAAGAACTTTCAGATATTCCCCGGCGAGAAACCGCCAGACTGTGCGGGTATTACACCATAAAAGATGGTGAAGTCAGGGTGAATCTCACGGATTTTTATGATGCTTTACTGGAAGCGCGGGGAATTCCCTTTAATTCAGAGACTCCCAAAGACGGTAGGGGTCGGGATGCTACCTATACGGTCAGTGTTCACAAAAATGGTCAAATTGTGATCGGCTCGACTTATACTAAGGAAATGGGATTGGGAACAGGTGATGAGTTTGAGATTAAACTAGGATATAAACACATCCATCTGATTCAGGTCCAAGAAAACGGTAAAGTAACCAGTTGGGCTGAATCAGAGGAAGAATAGTAATCAAGAGAGTTCCCACCGGATGGTTAGTGGGACTCTTGCTGATACCGGTTTCGGGGGAAATTTCTGATGATTGATTCGACAATTGCATTACACCCATCATTCACCCCGGTCTATGGTCCGGTGTCCTCCTGGCGTTATGGGCGATCGCTAGGAATTGACCCAATTGGGGTAGTTTCTAGCTGTTCATTTAACTGCGTTTACTGTCAGCTTGGGGAAATTGAACAGAAAACGAGCGATCGCATGATTTATGTACCATGCGCCGAGATTTTGACCAGCCTAGAAAATTTTGCCCCCTGGTCGGTAGATGTGATTACCCTCAGCGGTAGTGGTGAACCGACATTGGCGGCGAATTTGGGAGAAATTTTAACAGGAATTAAGACCTTGACCGCGCGCCCTACTCTAGTTCTGACTAATGGTACTACCTTAAATGACCCCCAGGTGCGATCGGATTTGGCGATCGCAGATAAAGTATCTATCAAACTAGATGGGGTATCATCAGACCAACTCAGACGGGTGAACCGACCTGTCCCCGGTATAGACTTCGACCACATTATCGCCGGACTACTGGAATTTCGCCAGCACTATCAGGGAGAAATAGGGATTCAAACCATGCTGCTTTCTCCTTGGGACGAGTCTACCAGAAGAGAGTATATTAGGTTAATAACTGCTGTTGCACCTAGGGAAATCCAATTAAACACCCCTACCCGTCCTAAACCAGTACAACGACAACTCGATGGTCGTGAAAACCATACATCAAGCGCCAATCGTCCTTATCAAGTGCGCGCGCTGCGTTGCGTAGTTCCCGAAATTCTGCACCACTTCGCCCAAGAAATTGAGCAAAAAACAGGTATTATGGTCAGAACCGCGCCAATTCCTGCCACAGTTTAAGTTGAGAATTGTCGCTAATTGGCGGGTGTTGGTGATTAGAGGCGGATTCACTGGTTCCGAACCAGATATTTCGGGAAATATTTTTCTAGGTATGGTAGTCTATGGAGCATGATTTAATCTCAAATTAGGTTAACATTTGACGGCAATACGGTATAATACCAAGTATGGTGCGAGACCTTCGGGTATGAAATCGAGCTGAAATGGGCGTGGGGACTACCCGGTGAGGACTTCAACCCCTTGGTTAATTGGGTCGCATCCCTGGCTATCCCATAACACAGCCTGATTTTTTAGCCCACCTTCGAGACTTCCAATATGGCCAGTCAGGTGAAGCGTCTAATCAGGTTTAAGACTGCCCGTGCCATGCTGACATGGGCGCATTATCGATTCAAACTAACCCTGAGACATAAGCGCGGAAATAACTGAACAGTTGTAGATGTGACCCAAGAATACACCAGCAAAACCTGTACTCACTGTGGTCATGTCCATTCCCAGCTAGGTGGCTCAAAAGTGTTCCGATGTCCGGAGTGCGGGTTCAATCTACCACGGGACTGGAACGGTGCTTTTGGAATCTTTCTAAAAGCTTTGCGGGATACCGCCTCTGTTACCTTAACGGGTAATAGTGCTATCGTCGCATTGTCCGGGAACAACCGGAAAAATGTCGCGTAAATGTATCAGTTAAGCCATAACCAAAGGTGGTTTGCCGAACTATCAAGTAGCTGACTATAGCTATATTGCAGTCAGCAGTTGAATAGGCCACCAGAATGGACTCAACAATAGCGCTTTTAACCTAAGTGTTAAAGGCTCAATGAGTGACACATCATCTGGCGTGATTACTTCACTTCAGATGGTGCCATACTCAGAAACTTCCCGCCCTTGGCAGGATTTTTCTGGGTTGAATGTATCTGTGTCAGAATAGATATAAACTGCATAGAGCGGGAACCATGACATCATACGCAACCTCGACCGCCAAATCTGAAATGAGCGAACTCCGGCGACTGAAAAGTTTGCTACCCCCTGAATTACAGAGTTGGGTAACTGTGGAGAAAACCATTGAGGTTAACCCGCTATTGATTCGCTCAGAAGAAATTGGCAAAGATCAAGTAGAGATTCAAATTGATTTAGTTCGCTGGGAACAACTAGCCCTAGACCAGCGTAACCTGTTATTTTGGCACGAAGTCGCCCGCATTCAAAATGATACTATCCCCAGAGATGGCTGGGAAATGGCAGCCCTGGCTATTGGTTTAGGGGGTGCGGTGGGAGAACTGTGGGTACAGGATGGACTGCTGTTATTGCTGGCTCTGGCTCTGTGTGGAGTTTCTGGCTATCGCTTGTATCAGAAAAATAATGGGGAGCGAACCCTTATCGAAGCGATCGAAGCTGATGAAAAGGCGATCGCGATCGCATCTCGTTTTGGTTATACACTCCCCAACGCCTACAAGAGCCTTGGTAGTGCCTTAAAGACGTTAATTGAACAAACACCCAAAAAGCGACAAAGAGCCCGTTATGAAGCACGTTTACAGGCTCTCAAGCGCAGTGCGGCTAAAGCTAAAGCCAGGGTGAAAGGTAGTAGTCCAGATTCTTCATCCTCCAGTTCCGAGAGCATTTACGGATAATGGATGATCATGTAGGGGCGGGTTCCAATGTTCAGCCTATCTGGAGGCGAGAAGATTGATAAACCCGCCCTCTGTCTCGGCTCTGTGGGTTCGACAGTGGCGACTATCTGGGGGCGAGAAGATTGATAAACCCGTCCTCTGTCTCGGCTCTGTGGGTTCCACGGCGGCGACTATCTGGGGGCGAGAAGATTGATAAACCCGCCGTTTGGGGTGACGGAAGAGATCCGGCGAGGATAAGTAGATATACTGCGTGAAGCGGACTTGATATGATGCGAATATGTTAGAACCGAGTTTGTCAGTAAACTATGCCCTATCCGGTCCCGCCTCCTGAACCACCAGCGATTATCGAAACCCTTGTTAACCCAAGCCCCAATCAACCGCCCTCATATCAGAGCTGGAATCAACCGGAGTCTGGTTCAAAAGGATATATACAGCATAATCAAACGATCTCCTACGTTCTACCATCATCCTACGTTCTACCATCAAGCCCAAGCTCGGAAATAAAGCGCGAATCATCAGCAGCCCTTTTGGGTGAGCCCATTACCCGTAACTGGTCAGATATTTACGGGAACACGGGATTGTATCTAATTCCGAACACTGGACAAAGGGAATTAGAATTTCCCCAAAATGCGATCGCCTCCTCATCGAGTTACGGGATTAATAGCAGCCAAAAATTTACACATTTCGATCCCCATCGTCCCCTATACCTAGCCCAAACAGAACCTACCCCGTCAGAGGAGATTGAGATACCAGTAATTCCCCCCACAGACTTAGTAGAAGTCACAGCCGCCGAACAGGAATTTGACCAACAGCGACAAATCATCACGGCTAGAGGGAATGTCAGAATCAGATTTAGAGAAACCCTGATCGAAGCAGACCAAGCCCAAGTCAACCTTAGCACCCGTCAAACCGCCGCCAGGGGAAATGTCGCCCTACAAAGGGGGGAACAACTGGTTCAGGGGAGCCAGATGGAATATAACTTTGTGCGTAGTACCGGAGTCATCTACGAAGCGAGAGGAGTAGTTGTCACCCAATCGACCGCCTCTGACTTTGACATAGAACAACCAACCAACCTGACCCCTGCGCCCATTTTTTCCGGGTCTCTGTCAGATACCCTGACGGAAGCGCAACCAGTGACGGAAGTTACCACCACCGGAGAGACTCAAATCCAGGTAACTGGTGCTGCTTTCCCACAAGTTGGGGGGACTGTAAATCGTTTAAGGTTTGAAGCCGAACGCATCGATATTCAACCTAACGGAGAATGGGAGGCTACTAATATCCGCATTACTAATGACCCTTTTTCGCCCCCGGAATTGGAACTTAGGGCGGATAATGCTCAATTAAGGCGGATCTCTCCCCTACAAGATGAACTGCTGACAAGTCGATCGCGTCTAGTGTTCGACCAACGTTTCTCGATACCGCTATTTCGCGATCGCACTATTATTGACCGTCGCCAAAGGGAACCGAGTCCCCTAGAATTTGGCTATGACCTGAGAGACCTCGATGGTTATTTCGTCCAGTGGAACCTAACCCCCATTGAAGTAGGACCGTTAGAATTAAAAGTGGCTCCCCAGGTGTTAGTACAGCGGGCTATTTCGGAAAGTTTATCGCCACTTGACCCTCGATTTTATGGCTTGAACACCCGCTTATCTGGTCGCATTACCCCGACTACCTCTATAGAGGGACAGTTGAAAATTAGTAACTTTGAAGACTTCCCCCTACTAGGGGAAAACGCCTATAGGGGGAGATTAAGGGTTCGCCAATCATTAGAAGATTACACGCTCACCGGGGAATATAGCTATCGGGAACGGATATTTAACGGAACTCTGGGGTCACAAACGGTACACCGTAGTTTTGGCGCGGTTCTGACAGTACCTAATATCTTGATCGGACCATCAGGAGGATATGTTAATTTTCAAACCGGCTACCAAGCCATAGAAGCGAATACCGATCGCTTTGACCTTCTGGAGGCGGAACGCGAAAACGATCGCATCAGTCGCCAACGCTTTCAAACTGTTGGTACTCTGATCTATCCAATTCCCCTGTGGAATGGTTCGGCTCTCCCTGCTACGGCTTCCGAGGGACTCAGATACACTCCCAGACCTGTCATCCCCTTTGTGCGTCTGGTGGGAATTGCTAGAGGAGTGGCTAGTCTGTATTCTGAGGATGAATCCCAATTCTATCTTAGTAGTAGTGTGGGTATTCAAGGACAGCTAGGGCATTTTTCCCGCAGCTATCTGGACTATACGGGTTTCAGTGTATTCTATACTCAAGTGGCGATCGATGGTGCATCTCCCTTTTTATTCGATCGCATGGTAGATCAAAGAATCCTCACTTTGGGATTAGTTCAGCAAATTTATGGAGGGTTAAGGGGTGGTGTAGAATCAGCCATTAATTTAGATAGCGGTTTAGCCTTAAATTATGAATTTACCTTAGAATACAGTCGGCGCACCCATGGTGTCATCCTCAGAATTAATCCTGTCCAAAGACTGGGAAGTTTCAGTCTTAGGATTAGTGATTTTAACTGGACTGGGGATTCACCCCCTTTTGATGATTAGCCGTATGAGCCTATCACCCGCAGAACAAGCCGAAGTCCTGCTTAATCATTACAGTTTTGATCTAGAGGGAAAAACCTCAAGTCAAATTATTATAAATTGGTCGGAAATATATGATGTGAATTGGCTGCATCTTGCTGTCATCGAAGCTCTCTATTTGGGGCGTTATAAATCTATTTCAGTCCAGCAAATACTAGAGCTATGGAAACGCCGCAATCAGCCAATATATCACTTTAATTCAGAGTTTGAGCGCTTAATTTGCAATAAATTACCCCATGCTTTTAAGGATTATAAAATTGTTGAAAATTCCATACAAGAAATCAAAGGGAAGGAAAATCCACCTGTAAACGAAATACCAGCTCCGGAAAAACCAGTTATTGAATCTCTCCCAGTGAGTGAGATCACCCCGACTCTGACGCTCCACTATTCAGACTTTTGTGCCAAATTGCAAGCTATTATCGAAAATAGTCAAACTGATGAATAATAGATACAGTTTGTTCGGAAGTCGCTTCAAAAATTACCCTGACCCTAAAGCCCTCTCCCCGGGGGGAGAGGCACTTAGACAAGTAAGCCATGATGACTGAAAGGGCTGTATTTCAAAGCAGAGACAAGTGGTAGCTTGTCTCTACGACGGGGAGCCATTTAGCTGGGGTAATTATCAATTATCAATTGTCAATTGTCAATTATGATGTAGGGGCTGATTACCCAGGGAATATTAAAGGGGTTATGTTTTTTTACTTTAAACCCATGCGAATTTCCGAGCAAAAAGAAGCCAAAGCCAATCCATTACTATAATGAACAATACTGGTTCGCAGGCGTAGATTAGGAATCAAATACCAGATCCTCTCCTCAGCTTTAAACTGATCAGACTCAAGCCATAAAGTCAAAACATCATCCTTACCCATGAGATAACGACCCATTAATTGAGTCTGGCGATCGCCCCCCTGCTGCAAAAGTTTTCCTTGTAGGGGACTGTCGCTGACGACTAGGGGAACCAAAACCGCCGAACCTCGTTGCTGATCAGGATTTGATTCTATAGTCCCTTCCCAAGTCAACTTTAAACCCTTAGCTACCAATGCCGTGTCAACGCCATGATGGGAGCAGATGTCTATAACAATAGCATCATCAGGGGAAAGGGCTTCCATGACCAAATTAGATTTACCCGCCTCCAGGCTACCGGAAGTCAAATTGTGTACAGTCCGCTGAGAAAACCACTTTCCCGCACTCAACTCAAAAAATTCGACAATATCCATGATTTTCGTCCATTGCAATTAACCAACAAATAGCTTAAACACTTTGGTTATTCAACACAACTGCTAAAAAGGCGGACCGGATAACTGATAAACTGTGGATTGGTTCAATACCCAAGGAGAACACTGGAAGTGGCAATCGAAATCGGTCAACGAGTCAAAGTCCGGCGCATTAGAGATCGCATACCGGGAAATATCGTTACTCAACTCAAGCAAAATCCATTTGGAACTGTCAAAGGCTTTAAAATGGTCGATGGCAGTGGTATTGGTTTTGTCGTCCAATTTGAAAATAGTCTATCGACTTGGTTTTTTGAAGATGAGCTAGAAAATGCTTAATGACAATCCATTATCCGCGATCAGCGGCTCAGGTGCGGTTCCTGGGATAGGATAAATAACTAATCCATGAGCGATCGCGTAAGGCTTAGGTAGCATATATCGCCTCTCATGGGGGGGTTTTACCTAGACTGCGCGATCGCCAACCATATAGGAAATCATTGATGGCTGTGATTCTGACATTTTTGGGTAAGGGTGGTACAGGTAGAACTACAATGGCGATCGCCACCGCTAAAGGACTCGCCGCCCAAGGTAAAAGGGTTTTACTGGCCACCTCCGACAGCGGGCCAGGACCATCCCTGCTACTGGGAACTCCTTTGACTACGACACCCACCCCTGTAGAAACTAACCTAAAAGCAGTACAATTCCAGTGCGCTGCTTTACTGGAAAGCAGTTGGGAACAACTCAAGACACTAGAGGCGCAATACCTACGCACTCCCTTTTTTAAAAACGTCTACGGTCAGGAATTGGGGGTATTACCAGGAATGGATAGCGCCCTAGCCCTCAATGCCCTGAGAGAATATGATCATAGTGGCGATTATGATGCGATCGTCTATGATGGCAATAACAGCCAGGAAACATTAAGGATGCTGGGAATGCCAGAAATTCTCAGTTGGTACATCCGAAGATTTCGGCAGGTATTTCTGGACTCGGACTTAGGAAAAGCACTATCTCCATTTGTGCAACCCATTGCTAGTACGGTGTTAAGTGTGGATATCTCTGGGGATACCTTCGCCGGACCTACTAAAGAAATGAGCAATGTTCTGGAACAGGGAAAATCCGCAGTATCAGACCCTAACCGAGTTAGTGCTTATCTGGTGACTACGGAAGATGAAGTGGCGCGGGCTACGGCTAGTTACCTATGGGGAAGCGCTCAACAGGTAGGCTTAACTGTGGGTGGTATTCTCCTCAACCAGAGCCAACAAACCAGCTATTTGGCTGACAGCTTCGCCCCCCTGACGGTTACAGCCATTCCAGAAGCTGCTTCCAACTGGGAAACTTTAATCAAAGCCCTACCGGACTTTAGCCAAGCCACCAGCGCCCCGCGTTCCATCTCTATTGATGTCGCGCGCCGTCATGTCACCCTATTTTTACCAGGATTTGATAAAAAACAGATCAAACTCACCCAATATGGTCCTGAACTGACTATTGAGGCTGGAGATCAACGCCGTAATATTTTGCTACCTCCTTCCCTGACTGGTCAACCTGTAACTGGGGCTAAATTTCAAAATGGCTATCTGATTGTTTCTCTTTGACCTCATGGTAGGGTGCGTCAGAAAAATTTCTAATAATTAATACCAGAAAAATCTGACCTGACGCACCACAAATGCGACTGCTGAATCGACCCCTACGGCGATCAGCCCAACTAACTTGTCTGATACATTTACGCGACATTTTTCCGGTTGTTCCCGGACAATGCGACGATAGCACTATTACCGGTTAAGGTAACAGAGGCGGTATCCCGCAAAGCTTTTAGAAAGATTCCAAAAGCACCGTTCCAGTCCCTGGGTAGAGTGAACCCACACTCAGGACATCGGAACACTTTTGAGCCACCTAGCTGGGAATGCACATGACCACAGTGAGTACAGGTTTTGCTGGTGTATTCTTCCGTCACATCTACAACTGTGGTTCCAGTTATCTCGGCTTGATGTCTCAGGGTTAGTTTGAATCGATAATGCGCCCATGTCAGCATGGCGCGGGCAGTCTTAGACCTGATTAGACGCTTCACCTTGACAACCATATCGGAAGTCTCGAAGGTCGGCAAAAAAATTAGGCTGTAGTTGTGAGTCAAGTAGTGAGCAATTTGTTTGTGGGCTTCATCAACTAGATTGCGGATTTTGGTTCTCATTCGTTGAGCCGCTTGCCTCATCCGTCGCCTTCTTGAACGACAGGGTTCCTTGGCGATTCGGCTCATCAAATCATCCAAATGTTGACATAGCCTAGTAATGCCTCCAATATCCCCGGAGCCCAATTCCAGAAACCGAGAGCCATCAAACCCGGTCATAAAAGTTCGGACGCCCGGGTCTAATGCAATCACGCCAGTAGCGTCAGTTGGGGTAACGGCAACTGGTTCAGGGAAAATCGCCAACCATCGACCTTTGGTAAACACCAACTGAGTCCCTTGCCCGCAAGCTTTAGGGATGGGTTCGGAAACCATGAAAATTAATCCTTTCGTTAGTCTTGGATACCAACTCCCTGAAGAGAAATTAGCATCGTTAAACTTGATGGCTTGAGAACTAGCCCGACAGCTCCTAAACCTTGCGCCAGGACTGGCGCTCAAAGCCTGATAGGCATCAAAGATGGCATTTTGCCGAATGTGGCAGGGTGTTTCTTTGACCCATTCGGGTAAGTCACTCTGCATCACTTGATTGCGTAACTTTAACTTGCTTAGTCGTTTACCACTCCGGGATAATGCAATTGCTTGGTTGTAGCAATACCGACAAGCAGCCAGCCATTTACGCCAGACTTGATTTAGCTCGGGGCTGGGGTAAATCCGGATCTTCTTTGACCTGAGTTTTGTATTTACTCCGTCCGTATAATCTGGAGCTAAAGCAGTGGAGGAGGGCGAGGATGTCCTCAACCATTTCTGGTTCTGGACTGAGACTTGTCTCGTTGAGAACCATGAGTGAGCAACTGTTTTGCTCACAGAGCCATCGAAACAAGTCAAATCCCCATATTGCCAATCAGTCTGGGTGGGCAACGACAACCATGCGGACATCTCCTGACAATTGATGTCCCAGTAAGGCCAGCATTTTCTTTCCCTTGAAGTTGAGCCCGCCTCGGATTTCTGAGACGACTTCTGCTTCGGGGTAGAGGTTGGACAGTGCGGCTACCTGTCGGTTGAGGTCTGACTGCTGGGCGCGGCTACTAACTCTGGCATAGATAACGACTTTGCGTTTGTCACTGCCTGATTTGGCAGTATATGACTCAACGTTGTATCGTCGTTGCCCAGCGGGGGTTCTGATGGTCTCGATTGAGCCATTGTCGTCCCATATGCGGAGTGTTCTTTCATGGACTCCAAGGATTTGGGCGGCTTCCTTGGGTTTGACATATCTGGCAATAGGTTTATCCTCAACTCTTCTCGCTTATTAGACCCTATTGCCCTAAAATATTAACCTAATTTGAGATTAAATCATGCTCCAAATAGCTTTTATTGCGATCGAGAGGGGTTTGGTTTGAGTTGGGCAATTAGGACTTGCTGCATTGGGGATTAGCTTTAACGGTTTCTCAGAGATGGGATTTGATGATATTTTTGGTGGAATTTCCACCAACGACTGAGGGGAAAGTAGACTACAGGAGCCAATAAACTACTGAGTATGGCTGAACTGATGGCAATTTTTTGGCGATCGCTCCAAATGTCTGCCAAATCATTTGTAATGGTTCCTAAGCCCCATTGGCTAAATTGTAAGGCTCTGATCATCTCGACAATGATCGCCATGCCAAATACAATCATAGCCACGGAGATAAAATCTTCTTGGATATTCTTGAGCACCAATTTAGAAAGTACGAAGGTGATGACAGCAGCAATGACTAATGGAACCGCATGGCTTGGCTGTGGGGCGCTGATGCTATCACTTAGGAAACCCATAACTAAACCAGCAATAATAGCTTGTGGAAGCGATCGCCTGAGACTCCAAGCTACTAACCAGATGACCGGCCAATTAGGACCAATACCAAACATATCAACACCAGGGACTTCAACCAGCATCAATAAAATACAGGCGATCGCAGAACCCACATTAATCAGAGCATTGAGTAATTGGCCAGTTGTGATATACATTTAAATCTTAAAAATTGGATTATCCAAATCATTTGTATGGGGGGGTTCACCAATCATCTGAACTCGCCCCTACTCTGGGGGTGATGGGTTATTCAAGGCTGAAGACTGTTGCTCATTTTGGTAAACCACCACCCACTCTAAGGAATCAAGGGGAGCAAAAAATGCGATCGCCGCCTCTGGTCCTGTGGCTTTATTAATATCGACAGATACCACCTTACCCACTGGCCAACCCGGTGGTAAGATTTGGCTAAATACCGAAGTTGTCACCACATCTCCCGGTTGAACATCAGGAACAGTATTAAAAAACGCCAGAACTCCCTGATTGTTATTGAGACCCTGCAAATAACCCATCTGGCGACTGCGGGCCACCGCCACACCAATACGACTGGTAGGGTCAGTCACCAGCAGAACTTTACTGGTGTTGGGGGTGACACTAATAATGCGTCCCACTAAACCACCTGGTCCCATAACTAAGGCATTTTCTTTAATACCCGCTTGACTTCCCCGCCCCAAAGTTATCTGTTGCCACCAATGGTCAGGACTACGAGCAATCACCGGAGCCACCACACCTTTAAAATTAGGTCTAGTAGAAACATAGTCCACCAGTTCTCCTAACCTTTTGTTTTGCTGTTCCAATTCTTCAACTCTAGCTTCAAGTCCTTGGATAATAGGATTAAGGGACTCAGCTTGTTGTTGTTGTTCCAATCTTTGTTCAGATTGAAGTTGAAACGGGCGAGTTATCCAATAATAGACCTCAAACAGTGCTGCACCTTGGGTTTGTCTTACCCATAATGCTGTGAAAACTGCTAAACTCAGCAGTGCTAATTGTGAACCGTATCGATTCCACCAGGTGCGTGTACCCATCTATTCCTGCTGCTGCTCTATAAAACTTAAACAAAACCGGATATAGCCGGATATTGATGTTTATTTCTTGCTTCGTCCGGGACTGTCGGCAGCACCCCGTCCACAAGTGTAATCGTCGGAAAGAAAGCGATTTTTCTAAATTTATACTGGCGTTCAAATCTCTATCAATCTTCAAGCCACAGTTTGGACATTCAAAAGTCCGACGGACTAGGGGCATTTTTTGACGATAACCGCAATTAGAACACAGTTGACTGGATGGATAAAATCTATCGGCAATAATCAACTTTGAACCATAACGTTCTGCCTTGTAACCTAGTTGCCGACGGAACTCATAAAATGAAGCATCAGCGATAGAACCCGCCAAACCATGATTTTTCAGCATACCTGACACATTCAAATCTTCAATGACTACTTGGCTGTGGTTCTTAGCCAAAAAAGTAGTGATTTTATGAATGGTGTCCCGCCGAATGTTTGCTACTCTTTGATGTAGCTTTTGAACTTTTAAGAGACATTTGGCCCAATTTTTCGAGCCTTTGACTTTGCGACTTAAATGACGTTGTAATCTGGCTAGTTTTTTGGTGGCTGCTTTATAAGCCTTGGGATTAGAGAATTGGGTCCCATCGGAGCAAGTCGCCCAATTGTTAATTCCTAGGTCTACCCCGATTCTCTCTCGATATTTCGGTGTAATTTCTGGCGTGATTTCTACAAAAAAGCTCATATACCAGTCCCCTGCTTGGCGCGTTAGGGTGACTTTCTTAACCCAACTTTCGGGTAGAGCCTCAAATGTAGAAACCCAGCCCACAAAAGGCAGCTTATGGCGAGTTCCTGACAGATTGAATGGCTTTCCAGAATTGTCAAGCGTAAAACTATCATGGTGGCCTTTCTTCTTAAATTTAGGATAACTGCTTATTCCCTTGAAGAAGCGCTTAAAGGCATCCCCTAGATTAATGAAGGCATATTGATCAACTTTAGAAGACAATTCAGACATCCAAGGATATTGAGGTTTTACATAATGAGTAAAAACCTTTTTGATGGAGTTGACGTTAGGCTTGAGTCCCTCTTCATAAGCTGACATCCATAAGTGTAATCCCCAATTGAACACAAATCGAGCATACCCCGCGTGTTTGGCCATCAAGGTGGCTTGACGGTCATTGAGTTTTAGTTTGGTTCGGAAAGCTTTGTAAGGCATGATTTGATTGTACCATGAATCCGACTTTATGAGTATGTCGTCAGGGAAATTTGGCATGGTCTGGGGTTTGACCGTATATTCATTATTGAGTTGCGAATCTTTTGGGGTATTGTACCTTATTGTCCTAAGATTTTAAGCAAATCTTGGATTAAATTCTGGCTCCGCAGCAGCCTACAAAAATCATTCAACAAAACAGCTACGGATTTTGCAGTTGCCGTGTAAATACCCGTTCAAACTGTTCCATATTCTCTAGTACCCGTCCAGTTCCCAATACTACACAGGAAAGGGGATCTGTAGCCACATGGGTGACAATACCAGTTTCGTGACTAATCAGAGCATCTAAGCCTCTCATCAAAGCTCCTCCCCCGGTTAACATAATTCCTCGATCTATAATATCGGCCGCTAGTTCTGGGGGGGTTCGCTCTAGGGTGCGTTTAATGGCTGTAATAATGTCTGATAGTGGTTCTAGCATACTCTCGCGGATTTCTGCGGCTTTAATGGTCACAGTCCTAGGTAATCCTGAGAGCAAATGAATCCCCCTAACTTCCATAATAGATTGTTCTTCGCCATCAATAGGATAAGCTGAACCTAGATTTATTTTAATCTCTTCGGCGGTTTGATCCCCGATTACTAAATTATGGACTTTTTTCATATATTGGATGATCGCCTCGTTTAGGTCATCCCCGGCGACTCTGAGGGACTCACTCAGGACGTTTCCTTCTAAGCTGAGTACAGCTACTTCTGTGGTTCCGCCACCAATATCAACAATCATATTTCCTGTGGGGTCTACCACGGGAAGACCAGCGCCAATAGCTGCAGCGATCGATTGATCCAGCAGTTTGACATCTCCGGCTCCGGCTTGGGTTGCGGCTTCAATTACGGCCCGTCGTTCTAACCCAGTCACACCACTGGGAACGCCAATTATAATCCGAGGAGCAAAAAGAGGTTTTTTTCCGTCATTAACTTCCCGGATAAATAGTCTCAGCATCTGTTCTGCTGCTTCTACATCTGCAACCACCCCATTACGCAGAGGACGCACAACACGGACGTTTTTAGGGGTGCGACCTAACATTTTTTTGGCCGATTCTCCTACTGCTAATGGTGTTTTGTCGTCTTGGTTAATGGCAACTACGGATGGTTTTTGCAGAACTATTCCCTTTCCTGATACATAAATGAGGGTGTTGGCGGTTCCTAGGTCTATGCCCATGTCCCGTGATAAGGAAAAGCGATTAAAAAAGCCCACTGGTGTTTACGTCCCCAATTTAATTAATTCTTTGTTCAAGGCTATCTTGGCTATGTTGATAGGATACAACCTGCCAGAGGCTGTAGTTTAGACTATGCACCAACAGCACTGCCTAACTCGGTTGATTGGAATACGAGAAAGCGGTTGCTAAGATGACCCCCTAGCAGTTTGCCATATTTTTTTTCTCAAACACCAAATTTTACTGGAAGTTATAACCAGTTTTCTGGTTTGAGTCAATCCTCGTGAACCGATGTGGATTGTAGTATGTTTTGGTCTCAGAGTCTAGTCTTTTGTGAAGACTTGACTACGTGCTGCTATACATATCCGTTAACTTGGTCAGCCCTAATGTAAGGGTTCGGTAGACAAGGCAAGGTTTCAGGACTATCTTATACCAAATCATCCGCTAACCAACTGCCCACTTCACAGAAAGAACTCCCCTGGTTGACTGAGGTAGCCAGTCCAGTCCTTTCCCTGGGAAGGCTACACCAACAAGAGTCTTTGAAGCATTTAGATAAGGCCTTCAGTAACTTTTTTCTGGAATAGCACGCCATCCCAGGTTCAAGTCTCAAAACGGAAAGCAATCAGCGACTTATCCTCAAGGCTTCCCAGTCAATGAATTAAGGAGTCAACTTCCCAAGTTAGGATAGGTGAAAGCCAATGAGCGTTCCCCCGGGTTGGCGATGATTATTGGGGAGAATTATAAGCTGTTTGGATGTGGAAACGGGACAGGTTAACGGTTGATGCGGCTGATCTATTAATTGGATCTACCTTGGGCGACTTTTTGGAAAAAGTCAATATATTGGAGATGTCCTTGAGGAAATGCGACATTGAGGGTGAGGGGATCTTCTGTGTCTAGGGGGTCGCCGGGTCCAGCAACTACTTCTAGTATTCCATCCTCATTGGTTCCTAATGTAAGAGGCTGGCGATTTTTTACTTCTCCCTGGGAACTATCTACATAGATAATAATATTTCCGGTATGGAATGCTTTGCCGATTTCCTGAATTAATAATAAAAAGTTGCGATCGCTACCACCACGCCGGATTTCTAATTTACCATCTACTTGTTGAAATTGGCTATTTACGGTATCACCTACGCCGACGATTAAAGGCATTTGTTGGGGGTCAAAATTAGCTTTGACTAACTCTAATAAATCAGCGATCGCCTGTGGACACTGGCGGACATGAAAATCTGCGCCGAGGGGATAACTTCCGGTGCGTTGAAAATAGTAACGATTCAACAACGCTAAGACCCCGGCTTCCTTAATTGCACCCCTAATCATAAACTGAAAATCGGTAGTACCAGAGTCTCCTAACCGCGCGGGACGTAGAATTTCTGTACCCTGTGCATCTCGGCCTAAATTGGGGGCATAGTGAACAAAAAATGAGTCTTCTAAGCCTTGCGCCCTGGCTTTTTCTAGTAAATCCATCATTAACTGATGAATGTCCTGTTGTAAGTCGGCATAGACTTGATGGTGATTATGGAGGCGATCGTAAAATGAGTTTAAGTTAGCGGTTGGTGATGCTTGATTATCCAAAACGGAAGCATCAATACATTTTTCTATATCTTCAGGGGACAAAATATCCTGATGTGTCTGACAAAATCTTTGTAGTCGGGCGCGAAGAGCACGGGGAACGATCGCCAAAAATTCCAACTCAGCATCAGTAACCCCAGGATGATATACTTGTCCTTGGCGATTTTGCCATTGCACGCCGCCCCCAGCTAAACCGGGAAGATAAAGCCCTTGTGTGGCTACTAAGTTGGGATCACCGATGGCTCGTTCAATGATACCATTTACCCCACGAGTGCCGATGTGTTCTCCATTGGTCAAAACGTAAAAATGACCATCTAAAAGGGAAGCGGCGCGCACATAATCTAAACTAATCTGGCGCTGAAGGGGATCTTTGACCAATCCCATACAAACCCCATCCAAATCCTGAATAATCAAGAGGTTTGGAGTCTGAACCAAAACCTGAGTGAGGGTCTGATGGTCAAGGGACAGAGACTGCTGGTGCAATGGGATTGGGGATAATGGTGTCATGGTGGTGCAAAAATTGACCGCGCGATCGCCACTATACCATGTGGCTGGTATTTTCCCAAGCCATCTCTGGCAGAATGAGGCAGGCTGTGGCAAAATCGCGATAGAGTAGAATGATAATTTAAGATACAAGCAGGGCAGTTCCGGCTGTTCTCGACTGACTCTGATTTTAAGGAAGGAATTGTAATGCAGCGCCAGAATCCAGCCGTTTTAGCATTAATGTCCGTAAGTAGTATTATGATCTCAGCCTTTGTGCTGTCGGTTGATGTAGCCCGTAGTCAGTCTAACCCCGTCGAGGTCAGTCCGGCGGAGGTGGAACGATTACAGAATGAACTGCGACTACAGGAGGCGGTACAGGCGGAAGCGAACCAAATTTTTAGCCGGACAATGGCTTTGTTTAATTTGCTGCTGTTGTTGTTGGCTTTGCTGTTGGCGGCGGCGATCGCTGCTTTGTGGATTTTACGGCGATCGGTAATTCATGAAGTTACTGGAATTGTGGAAACCCATCTAAACGAACTGGGGGACTTGGAAAATAAAATCACCAGCGGGAATGAACAGGTACAAACTTTGATGAAAAGTACCCAAGTGTTAGCTGGTCAATTGAATCAGCAAGCTGAGGGTTTTGAGCAAGATCTGGGAACTCGGCGAGAAGAAATGAACGCTATGCAATCGGAGTTCGTCAAGTCCAGGGAACAGGCGCTATTAAAGTTTGAAGAGCAGATTCAGGAACTACGGGAAACCCGAGAACATTTACAACGGGAATTAACTGCCCGTATGGGAGAACTGAAACAACAGGTGGATGAACGGGGAGAGTTGGCTCAACAGGATTTACAGAGGTTGGTGGATACTCTGGAAAATGAATTTTCTCAGGTTCATAATGATTTGGGAAATCGGCGAGAGGTATTGTGGGAGCAGTTGCAAGAGTCGGCTGGTCAATTTTCTACAGAATTAGCACAATTGCAAGATCAGACCAAACAGGAACAAAAGTTAATTGTTGATAATTTGAAACAGCTTGGGGAAGTATCAACGCGGGATATTTCGACGGTGCCAGATGATGTTAATGAACAAAAACAAGCGGTATTGTCTCTGTTAAAGGGTGCAGAAAGGGAGTTTTCTACTCAACTGGCACAGTGGCAACAGGAAGTGAGAAAACAACGAGATTTAGTGTTGGAAAATATCAGCCAAATGGCGGCGGAGTTTTCGCCTCAATTGTCAAATATTCGTGAGCAAGCGGAATTGGAAGCTCAGAAAAAGGTGGAAGTTGCTTTATCAGATTTGGAGAGGTTAGGGGAGACTCTGGCGACTCAAATTGCTGATGCTCAGTTGAAAATTCAAGATCGGATTCGGGATAAGTTTCAGTCTCTTAAACAATTGGAAAGTGAGTTTGTCGCTCAGGTTACGGAGGCGCAAACGGGTATCCAAGGTCAGAAACAGCGGGTTTTACAAGAGCTGGAAATGTTGCAAACTGATGTGGGAAATCAGTTGAATGGTTTAAAAACGGAAATTCGCGATCGCAAAGATGGTACTTTCCAGAAATTAGATAAGTTTGAAAGTACATTATCTGAACAGTTAGAGGTGATGCAGTCTGATGCGGAAGGAGAGAAACAGCGGATTATTAAACAGTTGGGAACGGTTTATTCGGAAGCACAGAATCAAAAGGATGAAATCTTGGCGAAATTGGTGATGCTGCAAGAGTCTGCGACTACTGAGAAACAGCGCATTTTGCAGGATTTGGCTGAGATTTCGCCGACTTTTATCGCTGAGTCTGCTTTGTCAGAAATTTTGCAGAAGTTAGCAGCAGTTAATGAGGATATGGCTAAGATTAAGGCGGCAAATCCTGAAATGTTTATGACTGCGGAAGATTATGTGCATCAGGGTAATTCCTATTTTGCTAAGGGTCAGTTTGAGGCGGCTTTAGAAATGTTTAATCAGGTGGTGACGCGGAAACCTGATGATTATCGAGCTTGGTTAAATCAGGGTATGACTTTAAGCCGTTTGAGACGGTTAGAGGAGGCGATCGCTTGCTATGATCGAGCTTTAGAATTGAAACCGGATTACCATCAGGCTTGGGTCGATCGTGGTGTCGCTCTTGGAAAGTTACAGCGCCATGAGGAAGCGTTTGAGTCTTTCGACCGAGCGGTGAAGGTGCATCAAGATGATGGGGTGGCTTGGTTAAATCGGGGTATGGCTTTGGATGTGTTAGAACGTTATGAGGAGGCGGTTAAGTCTTTTGATGTGGCGACCCACTGTGATCCGAGTTTGGCCAAAGCCTGGAATTATCGGGGTTATACTTTGCTAAAATTGGAGCAAGATGCGATCGCGATGGATAGCTTTAAACGGGCCTTAGAGGTGCAACCAGATTATGCTGATGCTTGCTATAATTTGGCTATGGCTTATGCCATAAATAGTCAGGTTGATTTGGCGACTGAACATCTGGAACAGGCTATTAACTTAAATCCCCGATATGGGAAAGAGGCTCGCACTGATCCTAATTTGGAACCGATCGCTCGTCGGCTGCGTTCTTAGGCTTCATGTTGAGGAATATCAAGTTAGTTCATGTTTTCCATACCATAGACACAGCCAGTCTAACCCCTGCCTAGCTATTTTGACAATGGTATAACTGCTAGGGAAGTGCTGGCTGTAGCCGAGGGAATCCCCAAATTTGATCAAATTTTGACAGTGACTTTACACCTGCAATTAGACTAAATAACCTTAATCACAAAGGCTAAATATTTGTGGAAGGGTTGATTTAGGTCAGTTATCGGAAATATAGGGCAATTAAAGGGGTCTATCAATGGCAAGTTTGGAGAAACCTAGTGGAAATTATGACCCCGGGGAAAAATCCTCGGCATTACATTATACTCAGTCCGACACTGAGATAGTGCAGGAGAAAATTTATCAGTATTTTATCGAGAGGGTAAAACAGGAAAAACCCGATGAAGTTTTGGCTAAATTTGAAGCACTATTTCTGAAATTTGCTGGCCCGATTGACAGGGAAATTAAACAAAGTTTTCAGTATCTGATTGCTAAAAATCAACAGCAAAAATTTCAAGAATTAATCAAGCGCACTTGTTATATTTTAATCAATAACTGGTATGTAGGGAGATATTCTGAGTGTGTACAAAAACTAATTACCAAGCTGAATGAAGTTAGAGAGCAGGAGTTTGGGGGTGATGAAGAACATATTTGTTTACATAATTGGTTAATTCAATTTTTAGATAGTTCTGATTATCAAGATATTAAGGCTGTCACCCAGGTAACGGTTAGTCAGAATTGGAGCGATCGCTATAAAACCTATTTATTAGTTTCTCAATATGCTAACCCTGAAAACTCTTGGGAACATCGAGAAGTAGCGAGAAATTTATCACAAAAACTCCGGGACACATACAAGTTTGAATTAGCTATGTATTTATCCCGTTCTGAGTCTTCCAATTATCCCCAGAATGATTTAAAAAATCCTACCCATCTTGGTTCGGAAGTTATTACTTTAATTAAAAAGGCAATTTCTACTCAAAGTGTCTCGAAAAGCAAAATCAAAGCCGACCAATTGTTACAAGAGGTAGAAGCCTTAAAATACCGAGAATTTAAACATAAGTTTTATGATTATTTGATTTTAAATTTTGACTCCAAACATCCCTTTAATGTGATTAGTTCCCGCCTAGATAAAATGCTAAATGATTTAGGCAACCAATGGAGCGATCGTCATATTAATGGCAATATGATCCAGATAGTTTGTAATCAGACACTGGAATTTTTGACAATTGGGAGTAATGGTAATCCTTCCCCTAATTTCACTTTGTCAATGAAGCACGCCACTCATTTGACATTAGCAATTATTTTAATGAAAGTAGTTTTAATTTCGGCCAACAGTCGAGAGCATCTGGATTTGTGTATTTCTCGGATTATTAATTATTATCAAAATTCCGATGAACAGCAATGTAAAATTGTCATCAATTTTTTAGAGGTTTTCAACTTAGTATCTACTTTGTTCACCGAAAATATACAGTATAATTTAGTCTCGATTAAATCTGATGATGGCACATTACCAGCCCCGACCGATCTAGAAACATCTCGGCTATTTTCTCAGTTCCAAGGACAAGACCTGCGCCAGAAAAACTTGAAAGGAGTGAACCTCAAAACCATAGATTTTAAAGGTGCAGATATGCGCGAAAAAAACCTCAAAGGAATGAGTTTAATTAAACTAGATTTGCGACTGGTAAATTTAGCCAAAGCGAACCTGAGCCATGCTATTCTCAACGGTTCTAAATTAGCTGTTGCTAATCTGAAGGGAGCTAATATGCAAGAGGCGAGTTTGGTAAAAACAGACCTAAGACGTGCGGATCTTGAAGATGTGAATCTGAGTTATGCGAGTCTAACAACTGCTCAGTTACAACGAGCGAATTTGCGATCGGCTTGTTTAATTAAGGCTAATTTAATGGCAGCCAGTTTAGAAGGCTGTGACCTACAGGGTGCCGATCTAAGTAATGGTAATTTAGAATCAGCTAAGTTAAACCAGGCTAATTTAGCTCATGCTAATCTACGGGGAGTTAATTTACGCAATGCGAACCTACGAGGCGGTAATTTAGAAGGCGCACATTTAGAAGGTGCTGATCTCAGGGGTGCAGACTTACAGGGTGCTAATTTCAAGGGTGCTAACTTACACAGAGCTAACTTTTATCAAGCTAATATTACAGAAGGTAATTTTAATGGAGCAAACCTGAGACGAGTTAATTTTAACCGCAGCGATTTACGGGATGCTGAGTTAATCAGAGTTGACCTAAGTAAAAGTCGTTTACGCAGTGCTTGCTTACAGGGTGCTAATCTAAGTCAGAGTAATTTAAAGGGTACTGATTTTACTCGTGCTGATTTAAGTAATGCTAAATTTAACGGTGCTGATTTGAGTTTTACTTTAATTCGTCATGCTAATTTAAGTGGGGCTGATTTAACCAATGCTAAACTTGAAAAGGCGAATTTATTTGGTAGCAATACTGTAGGTTGCATCAGAAATGATGTATAAATTTTAACAGAAACTGTTAGAGAGTTACTGAGATTATGGAACCACCAGTTGAGCGTTTTCGCCTATCGGAAACGGCTAAAGACCAATTGATTAAACTCAAACGAATCACTAAAATTGACCAATGGAATATTTTATGTCGCTGGGGTTTCTGTCGTTCTCTGGGGGAGTCGAGCCCTCCTTCTCCGGTGCCGATCGCTAATTATAGTAATGTGGAACTAACCTGGCGGGTGTTTGCGGGTGATATGTCTAATATTTTAACAATTGCTCTCAAGCAACGCTGTTATGAGGATGGCTTGGGAACTTCGCCGGAAACCCTCGAACAACAATTTCGGCTACATTTACACCGAGGTATTGGCTATTTGGCGGGGGATAGTGAACTGCAAACCCTGGAGGACTTAACAGATTTAGTGTTAAAATAAGAGTATTCGTGATCTGGACGTTTAGCGATCAAAGTGCTGTAATGGTTAATAATAGACTGTGAAAGTATTGGATAGGCGACTTTGCTTATGTAACCAATATTGAGCCCGGTGGAGTTATGGCTAATCCGGGTTTTTGTAGATTTTGGGGGATTGAGATTATGGAAACCATTAAATCCAGAAAATACCATAATGTTATGGAAGATCTGGTGTCTGAGGAAGTCCGACGACAGTTAGTTTCGATGTCTCCTCGGCTAACTCAATATATTAAACGGGTGGAGGTAGAAACCTATGCTTTAAACCGTTTACCACCTCTTTATGCTTGTAGTAGAGAAGGATGGCTACATCAAAAGCGGCGGGGGACTGATGACTGTTATGAGCAGGTGAAAATAGCAGTGCGTCAGGCTTTGGCTGCTGTTCAACGGGATTTGTTGAGAAGTTCGACTCCCTTGGTAGGGGATGAGGAGGAACACAAAACTGCGACGACAGCTACTCATCCCGTGACGAAGGGATCTAAAGACCCTGAGCAATATCAATATTTGCGTAAAAGTCACTCTTATTACAACCGTTAGGGGTTATTCATAAAGTTGCTTAACTCCATGCTAATTAATTCCTGTGGGATTAATTCTGGGGAGATTGTTTCTGGTGGGGCGATATCTGCTCCTAAAACAATGCCTTGCTGATGGTTTTTTAAACCTGGTACGGCGGATTTGGCTTCGGATTCAGATTTACTATCGGGTTTAGTCTCAGGTAGCTCCGGCGGTAATTCAGTTTCTGGGAGGGGTTGATCGGCTATCCAAGCAATGCCACCGAGGGAAGCTGCTAAAATGGCGGTATAACCTAAATATAGGTGAACCGAATTCAGATAAAACCTAGAGTCTAATTCAATTTTTGACCAAGAACGAACTAGGGTAGGGTCAGGACTGGGAGTGGGTAGGGCTCCGGCTAAAGCACTGCCGTTCAGTCCGAAAGCATTACCTAAACGACATATAAACCCTCTCAAATAGATATCTTCGGGTAGGCGATCGATTTGACCTTTTTCGATCGCTTGTATAACTTTAACTGGGATGAGAGTATAATGATGAACTTGCTGTAAGGTGATGCCATGCTCGGCGCGAGTTTTTTGTAATTTTTTGCCGATTTGACACAGGCAAATTTCCCGCCTTTTTTGGGATTTTTCGGCCTGTTGTGCGGGGGTGAGTTTTTTGGGTTTTTTCTTCTTGGTTGTGGGGGTCTTGGGTTTGGGGGTGGAATGTTTTTGAGGGGTTTTTAGTTGGCTATGGGAGTTGTCGTGATCCTCTGGTGAGGATAAGGGAGAATTATCTGTTGGCGGTTTGGGTTTTTCAGTAGATACTTCTACGGTTGATGGGGATGAGGGGGTTTCAGATGTGGTCTCAGGTGTTGGAGAATAGACCGGAGGCTGTGGGGGTGGAACAAGGACGGTTTGATCAGCACTGACCAACATCATTCTCTGCTGTCGGATTAACTGTTTAACAGAAAGCTGGATCGCCTCTCTACCAACTGCTTTGATGACTATTTCAGCTTTAGTGGCGACTTCCCCTAACATTTTTTGGAGGCTTTGCAGAGCAATCTGATAAACCTCGCTTTTGTGAAGTTCTGCCTCAATCTTATATAAAAGCGATCGCATATCCTCTGAGGAAATCTCGGCCGCCATCCCGGTGGCGCTGAAGTTAACTGTGGGATTAATATCGTGCATTATCGGTCTCCCCTAATCCAAGTGCTATAATTCATTTTTCTATGGGTTGATTCTCAGTCCGGATGAGGATCAAAAGAATCTTGATTGTGTCCTGTGTCGGTAAAGTCGGCTAGATAGCTGAATTAGAGGAGGGTTTCAGGGAAGGTCGGCTATATCTTATAATTAGGTATTTATATTACCCCAACCCAGCTAAGGTAAATGCAGCCCAGTAGTAGGGGTTAGCAAAAGGAAAATCTTGTAAGTTGAAGCTGGCTAAAATGGTTTTTTGGTCATTAATTTGTTTGAGGTTTTCCTGAGATGTTATCTGTTCAAAATAGCTCTCTAATTCGGGCTGGTAAGTTGCCATTAACTCGGTTTTGGTTAAACTTCTGAGTCTAATTTGAGCCTGTTTGAGGGCTTCTAGGGGGCTTAATTCTTGACGATATTGATAGTAGAATTGGCTAAAGAGGGTGGTGGGAATTTCTCCGGCTGACCATAGGGGATAAATAACTGTTGTGGCTCCCATACCCAAAAAGGCACTACTAAAGTTGATGAATTGTTGATCTATTGGGGAAGGGTTGCGGTTTGGGTCGGAAGCTGTTGTACAGGTCCGACAGCGGGAAATGAATACTTCTAGGAGTTGGGGCGATCGCATATTGAACAAGTCTTGTAGAGATATGGATTCTGTGCCTAAATTGAGTTGAGAGGATAGGGGATTGTTGGTATTAAAGGTAATGGGATTTCCGATATATAAAACTTGGGCAGATTTCAGTAACTTTTGATACTGATTCAGATTAATCTGGTCATTTAGCAACTGTTCTGAGGGGATAGAATAGCGTTGGGCTAAGGCTGCACATTCATAAGTTGCTAGTAGTGAGGTAGGTTGAGAATTGCCAATTAATCCCCATGGGGTTGAGGTGTTTAATGCTGTTATCTGAGAATGAGGCTGAGACTGGCGGGTTTCTCTAACTTGACTGGATAAATTGAGAATATGGCTACTGGGGGCGATTCTGACCCGGAAGCGATCGCCTAAAAATTCCTCGCCGCCAGCAATTGGTAAAGCCACAAAGGAACAGCGATGTAAGACTAAATTCGGAATAATTAGCAGTTCGTCAACTTCCACAAGATGTTCACTAATTAGGCGGTCAATATCCAGACGTTGAGCCAATTCTGCTAACATCCCTTTCATGCGATCGCGGCTATTTGTTGGGCTGTCTATATCCAATTTTAGCCAGTAATTAGTCAACCAAGTTTCTAAGTTTTCCCCTGATTGATCAGGACATATATGCAGGGCAATCTCTAGGGTGTTTGTCGATGACCAAGCATCATCATTACTTCCCTGTTTTACTATAAAAATATAGGCACATTTGTCGGATGTATAGAAACTCAATAAAGCCGTTCGAGAATGTATGAAATTCTGTAGGATTTCTTGACTCCACGGTTCAACTCGCAGCAGACCAGCCAGGAAGGGGTCTAGGGAGCGTATCTGATTAATCAATTGGTCAGTTTGAGTATCCAAACCATTGAGTGTAGCTGTTTCCGCCCGGAATATAGCAATACTATTCATCCTAATTCCTGCTGCTGCAAACTGTTTCATTTCATCAGACTGACGGCGAAAATGGAGAGTGTCAATTTGCTGATGAAGCCGTTGATATTTTTCGACAAGTTCGGTTAATTGTTGATCTATTCCGGCATAATTATTGGACAGCAAGCGGACTAAATGTTGAATGCGGAAACGTTCCCCATATTCAAAAGCTAACTGTTGCTGATCAGCATTAATACAGGTCTGCACCATGCGACTATATAACCCGGCGACTTCCCTAGTAACTTCCTGGCGATGAGTGGTGGGAATAATATTTGTGTAACTGGTTTCTACAGTTTCAATAGCGCGACTATAACCTGCTATAGCCAAGGACCAGTTTTGCTGCGAAAATCCGATATCCCCCAGATGTCTGGCTGCTAGTAAACAGTGCATAGGAAGGGTCAAGGGGGTGGTTTTTTCTAAACTTTGTTCAAAGGCTTGAATCGCATTATCAAAGTCTTTAATAGCTTGGTATGTCTGACCTAAATTATTAAGTGCTTTGACTTCTTGGCGCAAATCTCCGGTTTCTCTGGCGATCGCTAAGGCTTGTTGATAGTTGTCAATGGCATTCTGTCCTTCTCCTTGGCGATAATAGGTGTCGCCTAAATTGAGTAAAGCGATTATTTGTCCTTGGGTTGACTGAATTTTTTGGGTTAACTCTAGGTGCTGTTTATGGTAGGCGATCGCCTGCTCTAAATCTCCTTTAATTTGATAGGTCATCCCGATATTACTCAGACTATTCGCCACCCCAAAACTATAATTAATACTGCGGGCAATTTTGAGGGCTTGATGGTGGGTTGCGGTGGCGTTATCATACTGTTTTATGGCAGTATATGCACTCCCCAAACTAGCTAAAAAGCTGGTTTCTCCGAATTTATAACCTAGTTCCTCGGCTTTTTCAGCGGCTTGTTTGGTATGGGCGATCGCTTCTTCGTAGCGCCCTAAAGTTGAGTATAATTGACCCAAAGAACCCAGCACATTTACCTCGCCGAAACGATAGTTAATTTTTTGGGTTATTTCTAAAGCCTGCTGATAGCCAAACAAGGCTTGATCATGTTGACCAATAGCATAGCAAACATGGGCGAGACTGCTGTAGGCGTTGGCTTCTCCCTGGGGATATTGAGTTTTTCTGGCTACAGCTAAACACTGTTGATGGGCGGATATAGCTTGTTCATATTGCCCTAAAGAATGATAGATATTACCTAATTTGCCTAAACAATTAATCGCCCCACGATGGTTATTGACTTCCTGATAAAGAATTAGGGCTTCTTGCCAAGATTTAAAGGCTGCTTGGAAGTCATTATTTTGGAACTGTTGAACTCCCTGTTTGAAAAGTTCCTCAGCTTGGGATTGTTTAGCTGTAATTTGTTCAGGAGTTAGGGCTGGTAATTCGGCTTTTGGTTGTTCAGAAACTTGGGGGGATGCTGTGCTGGCGACTGCTGGTACAGGTTTAGCTACTTCCTGGGGTGGAGGCGCTGGCATTTTCTGCTGAATGAGGGTGGAGACATTGCCAAACTCTTGAATTTGAGTGGCTATTTCTGTTAATCGTTGGGCATCTTCTTCACAATTGCGATCTGCCAGAACTTGGCAAACTTCCTGTACAAATGGCACAAAATCCTCGTCAATTACAGCCATATTGGCTTGGAGGACTTGCAGAGATTTCTCTGGAGAGTAGACAAGCAAACTGTAAACAATTTCGTAGTAGGCTTGCTGAAGATTTTCATCCATTGCGATCGCGATTAATTGTTTAGGTCGGTAGGCTTTGCGCCTGGGGTACAGAGCCAGAGATTATGGGAAAAGTCCCGACAATGCCTCCCGCTCAAATTTTATCAAGATTAATAGCTATTTACCACAGACTTGATCTAATTTCCGTTAATTGTTGCTATTCTCCATGGGGATGGTTGCATAGCGCGAGAATGGCGGAGATGAGTCTAGGGGTAGTGTTCGGTAATTGTCTAACTGCTAAATTGCTGGGAATAGAAATAAGCATAACGACCACCAAGTGCTAATAATTCAGTATGAGTCCCGGATTCGGTAATTGTACCATGTTCCACTACTAAAATGCGATCGGATCGGCGGACGGTGGCTAATCGGTGGGCGATAATAAAAACCGTTCGCCCCCGCATGAGTCTTTCTAAGGCTTGTTGAATTAGGGTTTCTGATTCGGAATCTAGGGATGATGTCGCTTCATCTAAAATTAGGATTCTGGGGTTTAATAAGACTGCTCTGGCTATGGCAATTCGTTGTCTTTGTCCACCGGATAAGTTAACTCCCCGTTCCCCTACTATGGTTTGATAACCTTCGGCAAATTGGCTGATAAAATCATGGGCGTTAGCGATTTTGGCGGCGGATTTTACCTGTTCAATATCATAATCAGTTTGACCAAAGGCAATGTTTTGGGCAATATTACCAGAAAATAATGTGACTTCCTGGGGTACTATGCCAATTTGTCTACGGAGACTGGGAAGGGTGACATTTTGGATATCTATATCGTCAATCATAATTTGACCCTGTTGGCGATCGTAAAATCTAGGTAGGAGGCTGACAATTGTGCTTTTTCCGGCTCCTGACGCGCCGACTAAGGCTACCATTTGCCCGGGTTCTACTAAGAGATTAAAATCGACGAGAACGGGCTGATTAGGGGCAGAATCTTGGCGGTGATTATGGCTGTTTTGGCTCAAGGTGGGATAGGTAAAGCTGACATGACGATATTCAACTTTTCCTTTGACGTGGGGAAGGGCGATCGCATCAGGTTTTTCTATGACATTGGGCTGAATGGCGAACAGTTCAAAAATGCGATCGCAGGAGGCTTCTCCCTGTTTGAAGTCACTATAATTACTGGTGGTTAAAGAAATGGGGTCAATCAATAAAGCTACGGCTGTAACATAACTGATAAAACCTGTTCCCGTTAGCTGACCTTGGGAGATTTGCCAGCCTCCTAGGAAAAATAAAAACACTACACTCATCGCTTCCAAAAAGCCGACTACTACGAACTGTAATGCCTTAATTCTTTCCGCCAAAAATTTCGCCTGTCGGTTGTGTTCTGCTTCTAGGGAAAATCGAGAGATTTCGTAATCTTCGGCGGCGAAGGCTTGCACTAAACGGATGCCGCTAAATACCTCCGTCAATAGGGCAGAAAGGTTAGAAATACGGGATTGACTTTGGCGGGTAAAGGTTAGCAGTTTTTCCCCAAACCAGCCAATTAATAGCGCCATCAGAGGGGCAATAATTAGGGTGGCTAGGGTAAGTTTCCAGTTCAGGTAAAGCATATAGCCTAGGACGACTATTAACTGCAAAATGCAGGGGATAAATTGATGAAATAATTTGTTAATGACTTCGCCAATTTTATCTATATCTTCCGTGAGACGATAGGATAAATCTCCCGTTTTGGCGGTTTCAAAGTAACCAACATTTAGCCGATGAAGATGAGTATATACTTGTTTTCGCAGGTCTAGGGCGATGCTTAGGGCTGCTTTAGCCATCAGGGTATCCTGACCGTATTGGACAGTTCCCCGAATTAGAAATATAATGGCAGCAACCCCAGCAATTTGGGCGATCGCTTCTACATCCCCCCGACCAATATATCCGGCTATTTGACCCATTAGCCAAGCTAATAGCGGCCAAAATGCGGTAAAAACTAGGGTACAGGTTAGGGCCTTGGCGATGGTTCGCGACTGGGGACGAACATAGGGCAATAGTTGCCAGTAACTTGATGATTGTTTCAAGGATGCCACAGATATTAATACTATTTGTTTAGGATATCAGTTGTTAAGTCTCTGGAATTTGCTAATTGTCAATTGAAGTTGTAATCAGATATGAATTTTCGATTGTTTGAGCTGAATTTTACCCGACAACATGAATAATAAACTTACTCAACAACAGTTAGATCAGGTGATTGCTGAAGTTGAACGCCTATCCCAAATTCAGGAAACTGAACTCGATCGCCAACAAGTCCAAGAAATTCTGGAGGAATTAAATTTACCTACTGAAAATCTTGATCAGGCGCTGATGCAAGTTCGCCGTCGGGAAGTCTTGGCGGCGGAAACCAAGCGAAACCGAATCTTAATGGTAGGATTGGGATTAGCTGCTGTGGCTATTGTCGGCGGCGGTTCCCTATGGTTTGATCAACAACAACAGGCGATCGCCCAAGTTTATGCTAACCCAAATCAAAGTCGTTTGACTTTAGAACGATTCGACCGGGTTAGTCATTTTGACATCATAGACCGCCAGAACTCCCCCACAGTTTACTACCAAGTTAGGTTACAACAAACTCCCAAGGGTCGTCAACTAGAATTAGGATGTAATTGGATTAATCCTAATGGTCAACTTGCCCATCAAAATCGCTATCAAACTCGTACAATTGATAGTGATGTCTGGAATACCCGCTGTCGGCATCAGTTGGGTCCCACTTCACCACCAGGAAATTGGCAGGTGGAAATGTTTTTAGGCGATCGCATTTTAAGCCAATCAGAATTTACCGTTAAATAACAGCAGTTAAATAACATTAACAATTCATGAATATCACTGAAGCCAAAACCATCAATCCTAAACTGTCTCAAAAGTTGCCATTTTCTACCGACTTGGCGAAAAAATTACTAGATATATATGGCTCCCCTCTGTATGTGTATAATGCTGATATTCTCCAGGATACAATTAACCATATTGGTGGGGCGGTTAACTATCCTAAAACTCGCTTTAAATTCGCTAGTGTCACTAATGGCAATATTGCCTTACTCAAGATTTTTCAACAGGCTAACTGGGGACTCCATGCCAATACACCAGGAGACGCATTTTTAGGACTCAAGGCTGGCTTTCATCCCCAGCAAATAGTGTATAGTGGCAGTAATTTAAATCACCGGGAGTTTCAATTATTATTAAACTGGGGAATCACTACCTATAATTTAGACAGTCTCGACCAACTCCAGCTATTTGGGGAAGTTTTCCAACAACTAAAAATCGATTTTTTACCTAAGTTAGGATTTCGGCTAAATCTGCCGGAAATTAATGGCGATAGTCGCATTGGTGTTAATCCCCAGGAATTTCCAGAAGCCATCAAAATAGCCGCATCCGCTGGCTTAAAAATTACCGGACTCCATTTTTATCGCGGCACTGGCACTAATGCAACTTCCTCTTTTACTCAGGTGATTAAACCCCTGTTAGCTATCGGTCAACAGTTACCAGATTGGCAATATCTGGACTTTGGCGGTGGTTTTGGCTACCCCTATCAACACCAAAAATCAGCCTTTGATTGGCATTTTTTCGGACAACAAATCACGGCAGAACTTACTCAAATTAACCGAGAAATTAACCGAGAAATTGATTTAATTATTGAACCGGGAAGGTCGGCGATCGCCTCCTGTGGAACCCTATTAACTCAAGTAGTCTCAACTAAATGGCAACCCCCAAAACAGATAGTGGGAGTTGATACCACAGTGGCTAATTTATCCGTCCCCTCAGTCTATGGAAATTATCGAGAAATTGTATCATTTTCTGATACACCCAACCATTATATTACTGATGTTTGTGGAAATACAACCTACTCCCGCGACTACCTGGGAAAAAATCGCCAACTTCCTCAACTTAAACGGGGAGATATCCTAGCTATTTTAGACTGTGGCGCTTATGGTTACGCCATGTCATCTCACTTTCTGCACCGACCTCGACCAGCGGAGGTCCTACTACAACAGGGAAAACATCAGTTAATTCGCCAACGGGAAGATTATAATATTCTCTTAACCCAGCAGGTCGATATTTAAGCTAAAATCAATTGGCTGCAAGTTTTAATCATCAACAAATTAGATTATGAAGTGTATCAATTGCGGTATCGAAAATAACTTTAAAGAACGCACCGCCTATGGTGGCAGATGTAAAAGTTGCGGACATCAATTTGTATTTGAACCTAAAACAGGTTCTCCCTTTAGTGATCCCGGCTTTCAGAAATCTATTGAATCAGTTTCAGGTCCGGAGAATCTTTTATTCACCAAAAAACAATTAATCTACTTTTTTGAACGCAAATTAGGCAAAAAAAATAAGTTTGCTATCTATCCATACGCCATACTATTCCTGATTATATATTTTTGGGTAACTATTTTATTTTCTGTGCCACTTCTAGTTTCGTTCATAACTTTGATGATATTGTCGGCACAAATCAAGTCAGAAAATCAACCCGTATCATTGCGTAAACAACAGGCGAGATTTTTGCAATTTATCGGTTTATTTGAGATATTTGCATCAGTAATATTGCTGATGATCAATCCCAACAATATCAGATTTATAATTTTCCTACTGAGTGTAGGTCTGGGTTTATTTATGATATATGTAGGAGAGAGTCGTCGTCAAATGCTTAGTCATGCTATTGACAAATTTCCGCTCGCATCAACACAATTAGATAGTTGGTTAAATAGCTGGAGTGCAGTTAATGGTCCTATATTTAAACTCTTACCATCTCCCAAACAATCAGAGAGTAATGCTATGCTTCGTCCTGACATTACCTCCTATAGTTTCGATCGCCTTATGGTCTGTGATAATTCGGCGATCGCTCAATTTTTAATTGCCAATAACTTTCACTTCAACCATAGTTGTGCAATTGTCAGTATTACCGGATATCCTCAAAGCATTTTTTCCACCATCTTAGAAATGGCTAAACGCAATCCCGAATTAGTAGTTTATGCCGTCCATGATGCTACCACTCGGGGTGTCTCATTAACCCATCATTTGCGGAATACCCCTCAATGGTTTCAAAACACTACTATACCTATTTATGACGTAGGTTTAACACCCCAACAGGTGTTAAATAGTAAAGGTTTCTTTATCCGTCATTCTGACACATCAGAGACACAATCACCAGCCATATCCCCAGAAATTCGCACCACCCTATCACCGGAAGAAATAGCATGGTTAGAAGCCGGAAATTTTGTCGAATTAGAATCATTACCCCCAGCCAAACTCTTACAAATTCTCAGCCGACAATTTAACTTAAACTCTACCAAGTGGTCAGATGACACCACCAGTAGTGATAGCACAATTGATAGCAGAACATCTACAGATATCGCTATCTTTGCTTCTTCAAGTTTCGGTTAAATCACCACCCCTTGAATGCCTAAAATTATCAAATCTGTGAAACCCCTAAATTTGTCTAAATCTTTAATCCGGGTAATCCTGATAATTTTAATAACCTGTGGATTAACCATAGCCGCAATTCCGCCTGTCACCATACACCAAACAGCCGTTAGTGCGGAACAGGAAATTCGGGGAGTATGGATAACCAATGTTAGCAGCGGAGTCCTGTTTGTTCCCTGGGGAATTAACCGCGCACTCGACCAACTATCTGCTCTGAATTTTAACACAGTTTACCCAGTAATTTGGAACCGAGGCACGACATTTTTTCAGAGTGCTGTCAGTCGCAGAGTCACCGGAAAATCACAAGATTCTCTACTACATATCAGCCGACTAGGACGAGATATTCTGTCGGAAATTGTCATCGAAGGACATAATCGGGGTTTACGAGTAATTCCCTGGTTAGAATATGGTTTTATGGCTCCCATCAATTCTCAGTTAGTTAAGAGACATCCCGAATGGGTAACAACCACCAAAGATGGTAGGCTAATACTTCCTAGATATACCACGGAACCAGAGTCGGTTAATGCCAGATTATTTAATCTAATTCGGAGGCTGTTGCTATTAAGTCCGATTCGCAATGTTTGGCTAAATCCTTTACATCCAGGAGTGCAGAGATTTCTGGAAGATTTAATCATAGAAGTGGTGATGAAATACAATATAGATGGTATTCAACTTGATGATCATTTCGGTATTCCGGTTGAGTTTGGTTATGACCCCTATACGGTCAGCCTCTACAGACAGGAACATCAGGGAAAATCTCCCCCTGATAATCCCCAGGACCCGGAATGGCGGCGGTGGCGTTCTAACAAAATTACTGACTTTATTGAACATTTAGTTAAAACTATTAAAGCCACGAAACCTGATTGTATTGTTTCCCTATCTCCTAATCCCTACGAATTTACCTATAATGTCTATTTACAAGATTGGTTAACTTGGGTAAATCGTGGCTGGATAGATGAAGTGGTCTTACAAGTTTATCGCAATAGCTTAGAAGGATTTATCCAAGAACTTGAACACCATTCGCTGATTACGACTCAACAAAAAGTCCCCCTGATTATCGGTATTTTAAGCGGTACTCTCCATAATCCTGTGGAGATTAAGGAGATTGAAGCACAGGTGCAAGAAGTACGCGATCGCCATTTAGATGGTGTCTCCTTTTTTTACTGGGAAACACTCTGGAGTTACCTAACACCTGATGCACCAAGAAAACGTCGTCAGGCATTTGAGATCATGTTTTCGGAATCTATTTTAAACTAGAGTTTAGCTTAATTTACCATCAGATTGATTCAGACGTTTCTGCCATTCCTCATCAATTTTATCAGCGTTAGCAGCTTCTTGGTCAAGCATATCGGTTTCTGTGGTATAAGCCAAATCTTGATTGCTAATGACGGTTTCGGCGGCGAATTTACGCGCATATTTTAACTTTTGTTGAACGGTATCATCAGCTTGATTTAAGGCGATCGCATGAGACTGGCGGTATTCATTACGCACAGCCATTTTACCATTGCGCCACTGTACCCAAAAATATCTGATTAAAGGTACAATCAGAAAACCCGCACCATAGGCAAAAAGTAGGGGATAAATCATCTCCACAAATGCGACTAAGCCACCCATTTGCGCTGCCATTGCGCCATCTTCTAGTAAATGACCTAAAATCAATGCGCCGACGAAATTAACCGCACCTAAACCCGCTGCTAACATTAACTGATTAGAAGTAGCATTGCTAAACTTCCAATTATTTTCTTTGAGGTAGGTGGGGACGGGTTGGGGTCGATATTGAGTTGCAGTGGTTTGTAATTCGGGAAAATGATATACTAACTGTCCTTCGGGACTCACTTCTGGCTGTCCGTTAAACCTAGTTAAAACTGGCAGCATATAGTCCTCAAATTCCTGGGAATAGGCGTTACCCAAATTATCCAAATAAGGGGCAATTTGTTCAGCTACTACTGCACCTTGATTGTTCCGAATTACTGTGGCGATCGCCTGCCAACGCTGTGCTTCTAAATTATAGTTAGGGTTGCCATCTCCAAACAGGAAAGAAAACACGACTTCAAAGAAGTTCATTTTCTCTTTTTTCAGTTTATTGGCAATCTTCTGTTGGCGACGATAATAATTGCCATTATCCCAACTCAGAAATGAGAGGGAGTTAGGGTGAAACCAAAAGTGGGGAATAAAAATCAGGCCGCGACCACGGGAACCGCCACCGCCACCACCGCCGCCACCGCTACGGTTAGAATCGCCAAAAAATACAATCGCTGCAATGGTTATAAAAATTAGGACTATGGACACCAATAACATAATCCCAAAGGAAATGCGAATTAGATAAAATAGTATTCGCCAAACTTTTTGCCACCATTCATAAACTCTTAACCGCCAATATCGATTTCGCATGACAGCGCGAAAATTCTGGGGAAATAGGAAGGCAATATCCCCAGACTCAGATACTTGTAGATGTCCTCCGGCTTCTGATGCTAAGGCTAAAAGTTGCTGTTGGGCCAGGTTAACTTCAAGTCCAGCTTGAATGGCGACATCAGCACTACTGACGCGATATCCCAGCTTTTCGACAGCTTCAATAATAGCGGGGGAACTAGCAGAATTAAATAGGTTAGACATGATTAAATCTTGACCATTTTCCTCGTGAGTTCTATTTGCCTATTTATATGATAATTATGGGTTAGGGGTGATCATTGGCAAAATCTGCTTTCAGCACTTACCAATATTCTAGTCTATAATCCCAGAGTTTTCCCAAGGTTATTGGTTAATGTCTGATTGGAATAATTGGGCAATCATTAAGATATACAATAACTGCAAATAAGTTATTGATGCTCATGAAAGTTGGATTAATTGGAACTGGACTTATGGGAGAGGCGATCGCCCTGCGACTATTGGAGGCGGGGTTAGATGTGGTAGCCTATAACCGCACTGCGGCTAAATTACAGCCTCTTGAGGATAGGGGAGTAGCGATCGCCTCATCGGTAAAAGATGCGATCGCCCCTTGTGATTGCACTATTTTGATGTTAGCAGATGCGCCCGCCATTGAAAACATAGTACTATCCGCTGATATTCTTCCACACTGGCAGGGTCGCGCGGCCATCCAAATGGGTACTATTGGCCCACGGGAAAGCCAAGCCATCAGAGACAAAATCGTTGCTGTGGGGGGGGAGTATATGGAGGCTCCGGTTTTGGGTAGCATTCCCCAGGTCAAATCCGGTACACTTCAGATCATGGTGGGGGGGACTGGCGAACAGTTGCAACGGTGCGAAAAAGTCCTTGCACCCCTGGGGGAGGCGATGCTAATTGGGGAGGTCGGTGCGGCGGCTGCGGTGAAATTAGCCCTAAATCAACTAATTGCCTCCCTCACGGCAGCCTTTGGCTTGAGTCTCAGCTTTATTCAGCGTCAGGGTGCAGATGTTGAAATTTTTATGAAAATTCTCCGGGATAGTGCGTTATATGCGCCGACGTTTGATAAAAAGCTACAACGTATGATTGATGGGAATTATGCCGATCCCAATTTTCCGACTAAGCACTTGTTAAAGGATACTAACTTGTTTATAAATGAGGCGATCGCCTCTCAGTTAAATGTCGCCGGATTATCGGGGGTGCAAGAAATAATTGCACAGGCAATCACCAATTTAGATTTGAGCGACCTGGATTATTCGGCATTAGTAGAAAGCATCCGAAACCCCAGTTAATTATATCATAAAAAATCCCCCAATAGTCATTTTTGGAACTTCTGGGGGATATTAATTTAATTAATTAGATGGCATCTGACACAATTGGGCAGCAATTTTATGTTTACAAATGGTTTGCCGATACCGCCAATCTTCACAGGTACATCCTCCCGATTTTACTAAGGATAGGGTATGATGATCGGGGTTCCAAACTACTGCACCTTGGGGAATTAGGCGCACTTGTAGAGGTTCTAGGGCTACTCGATTATAGCGAGATAGGAACATTTTAGCCTGGTTTTTATCGACGGCAACCGTGCCTTGATTGGTCTGGATAATTAAGCTGTGGTCGGTGATGTTAATCTCCAAAATCCGGGAATGTTTTACGCCTCGAATTGACAGAAAACAAGACCAAATCCTAGCAAAATCAGCTTTAGATACGAGACGACTGCAACGACCCGCAGAAGTTTGATAAACCAGTCGCGGGGTATTGCCGGGGCCGATAGTATCAATATTTTCGAGTTTGATGGATTGAGAAATGAGAGGGGAAATTTTTGGGGTTTCTGGCTCTACCAAAGGGGAAGAATAAAACCCCAACCCGCTGTTAGCAGCGGTGGCGATCGCACTTTTACTCATTGTGGTATTATACCCTTGTGATCAAAATATTGGGGACTGAGCGCTCTATCCAGAATCAAGGGGGGAGGGCGCTCTTTTGTTATGGTCGAAGGGAAAGTCACCTTTCCCAACTCCAATTCAAAACCGTGCTTGCGAGTTTCCCAGCACACGGCTCCTGATGTGGATACCCTCTTTGTCAAAGGAACAAGGTTACGACCCCCTGCTTTATGACTTCAACTTTGGGAGCTATATGCTTGCGTTAGTCTTTAAACTCGCTTTCGCCATTAAACTCTTACTTATCGCAGTCTCTATATCCACACCGTGACTAGTGGGCATATCCCAACCATTACAGTTAGGCATTGGCTTTCAGTCACATCCCTTCCCCTTATGAGCTTGCGCTTACACTTTTCACTACTCTACGAGATGTACTCGTAGAGAGCCCAACAGGGGTTTCAACGTTCCGTATATATGGGCATTCCATCTTTAGATTTGTCTTATCCACCGGGGTACATTTTAAAAGTCTGTGTAGGTGTTGATAACAGTACCCTACTTTTCCCCTTACTCTTTTGAGCGTAGCGTGTCAACCTATTTCGCTACTTAATACTTACGGTGGTTCAAGCCAGACATTTGGTTTCCCTAATCATGGATGGTTGGCAGTGGTCGGATTGGGAATAGGTTTCCCTTACGCCTTCCGTTCCCCGCTTCAATCCCAGATTTGTGATTTCTGAAACTGGGGGTGGCTATCGCCTTTACTCTTTCCCAAATCACCCCAAGTGGGTTAAATACTCCTCCTTATAGTATACTTGGAGGATAAATAGTGTATTCTGTGATTTCTTATATGGGATTGACCTTGAGTTCCCTGCCTTGCTTAGTCTATGCTTATTCTATACTCTAAGCACTCTAAGCGTCGGGACATATATACAGTTAAGGGGTTAGACTGGTTGAAGGTCTAATTGCCCTCTAGGAGGTTATTTCAGGCATTGCAGCCTTATTTGACTCCTAAACGTCTCGCACGTTATCTCTATTATAGCAAATCGGAAAAGTGATCGGGGGCTAAAACCTAAGATAGTTGGGAAATTAGGGCATTTGAGGGGGTCGATCCGTCGCCCCGCTTTACCACAGTTCCCAAACAGGTTAAAATAGGGCAGATATATCAGCGCGTTCGATACGCCGATTAACCGATGGTTTTATGAGCAAAGGAACACTATTTGATAAAGTTTGGGACCTCCATACAGTGGGAACCCTACCATCCGGTGAGACTCAACTCTTCATTGGTCTACACCTGATCCATGAGGTGACAAGTCCCCAGGCTTTCGCGATGTTACGCGATCGCCAATTGAAAGTCCTATTTCCAGAACGCACCGTGGCTACGGTGGATCATATCGTCCCCACGGAAAATCAAGCTCGTCCCTTCGTGGATGTCCTGGCTGAGGAGATGATGCGAGCCTTAGAAAAAAGCTGTGCGGAACACAAGATCCGATTTTATAACATCGGTTCGGGTAATCAAGGCATTGTCCATGTGATCGCACCGGAACAAGGCCTAACTCAACCGGGAATGACGATCGCCTGTGGAGACTCCCACACCTCCACCCATGGCGCTTTTGGGGCGATCGCTTTTGGTATCGGTACTTCCCAAGTTCGGGATGTTCTCGCTTCCCAAACCCTAGCCTTATCAAAACTCAAAGTTCGCCGCATTGAAATTAACGGCCAACTCCCCCCAGGTGTCTACGCCAAAGATGTCACCCTCCATGTGATTCGACAATTGGGAGTTAAAGGCGGCGTGGGTTATGCTTACGAATACGCCGGAACCACCATTGAAGCCATGTCAATGGAAGAACGGATGACTGTTTGTAATATGTCTATTGAAGGTGGCGCGCGTTGTGGTTATGTTAACCCCGATCAAGTCACTTTTGACTATCTCAAAGACCGCGATTTTGCCCCCAAAGGCGAAAATTGGGATAAAGCGATCGCCTGGTGGCAACAAATTCGCAGTGATGCCGATGCCGTTTATGATGATGTGGTAACTTTTGATGCTGCTGATATTCCCCCGACGGTCACTTGGGGAATTACTCCCGGACAGGGTATTGGCGTTGATGAGGTCATCCCTAAACCGGAAAATCTCCCCCCAAGCGATCAGGCGATCGCATCAGAAGCATACCGCTATATGGAGTTTACCCCCGGAACTCCCATTGAGGGAACCAAAGTTGATGTTTGCTTTATCGGAAGTTGCACCAACGGACGCTTAACCGACCTACGGGAGGCGGCTAAATTTGCCCAAGGTCGCAAAGTCGCCCCAGGGGTGAAAGCCTTTGTAGTTCCCGGTTCCGAAAGAGTTAAACAAGCCGCTGAAGCTGAAGGACTAGATCAAATCTTCCGAGAAGCAGGTTTTGAGTGGCGAGAAGCCGGGTGTTCTATGTGTTTGGCTATGAACCCTGACAAGTTACAGGGAAACCAAATTAGTGCATCTTCTTCTAACCGCAATTTTAAAGGCCGTCAAGGTTCCTCTACCGGACGCACATTATTAATGAGTCCCGCCATGGTCGTCGCGGCGGCGGTTAACGGAAAAGTTGCCGATGTTCGTAAGTTAATCGAAGCCTAGTTAATTAGTACCCCCATTACCTGATGCAACCGGGTAGGGGGGAACTCTCCTTATTTCCTCTTGTTAACTAATCCGAATCTTCCTAGTCAAAAATCATGAGTAAAATTCACAAGGTGTCAGGACGCGGTATCCCCTTAGTTGGTGGTGATATTGACACCGATCGCATCATTCCCGCCCGGTTTTTACGCTGTGTAACCTTTGATGGTTTGGGACAACAAGTATTTGCTGATGACCGTCAACAATTAAACGGAAATCATCCCTTTGACCTCCCACAATATCAAGGTGCTAATATCTTGGTGGTTAATGAAAATTTTGGCTGTGGTTCCTCCCGAGAACACGCTCCCCAAGCTATAGCCAAATGGGGTATTCAAGCTATTGTCGGGGAAAGTTTCGCCGAAATCTTTTTTGGTAATTGCGTGGCGATCGGAGTTCCCTGTGTCACCGCTACACCAGAGGCGGTCACACAATTACAACAGTTATTACAGCAAAATCCCCAAGTTGAAATTATCATGGATCTGGGGATGCTGAAAGTTCACGGCGGCGACTTAACTATTGATGTGAACATGAATGAAGGCTCCCGACAGTCCTTTATTAATGGTAGTTGGGATAATTGCGGTCAGTTGATTGCTAATCATGACCAGATCCGCACTACTGCTGCTAAGTTGCCCTATTGGCAATGGGATAATTCGGCGATCGCATAATCTTACCCCAGTTTTGGTAGTAGGTTGGGTTGAACATTTCGCCTAACCTATTCCCCTTTCGCGTATACTTACTCAAGTGCCGGAATTATTCTAGCCACAGCAGCGATATCATTGCTTAAATCCATGATTCCCTATCAAAACCCCATTGATTCTACACCCTATCTAATTTATCCCCCCTTACCTGACCCCCTATTTATTCCCGGAAAACCCATCAAATTAGGGGTTTTGGCTTCCGGTAGTGGCAGTAATTTTGAAGTAATTGCCCAAAAAATACGCGATGGACAACTTAACGCCCAAATACAGGTTTTAGTTTACAATAACCCCAAGGCTAAGGTTAAACAACGCGCCGAAAAGTTTGATATCCCCACTATTCTGGTTAATCACCGCGACTACCCCACTAGAGAAAGTTTTGATCAGCAGGTTGTTGATACCCTCAATCAATATGATCTCGATTTGGTTGTATTTGCGGGATGGATGCGAATTGCTACCCAGGTTTTGGTAGCCGCTTTTCCTCACCAAATTATTAACCTACACCCCGCTATATTGCCCAGTTTTCCCGGTATTCGTGGCGTTGAACAAGCCTTGGAATCGGGAGTTAAAATTACAGGATGTACCGTCCATCTTGTCGAGTTGGCTGTTGATAGCGGTCCGATTTTGATGCAAGCCGCTGTCCCCGTTTTACCCCAGGATACTCCCGAAACTCTCCATCAGCGCATTCAAGTATGTGAACATCAGATTATGCTTGGGGCGATCGCTTTGATGAACCAAAAATTGCTATTAACCTGATTTTGTGAAGTTTTGTAAAGAAAAGTTAAGAAATGTTAAAAAAATCGCCTTTTTTCTGGGGGGGGTAGCTTTTGGGGCTGACTTGTGCTATACTTTTTAGATAATGGGAATATTGGCATTTTTTTAGCAAACCGTTAGAGTTCGATTATGAAGCATTACACTTAAATAATCCCACAAATTGCACCAATTTGTCAACCCCTGCGAAGGAATTTCGGCTAAAATGCAACTTGGAGCAGTACCTATCCCTGAATATGTCTTTTTTATCATCCTGGCAGCTTTTGAAACCTCGTCATCGTCAAAGATTACCAGAGCCAGAAATCCGGCCAAATTGGTGGGTAAGTTTAGGTAATGATATCACTCCATCGAATGAAATAACTTGGCAAGAGGAGACAATTGCGATTTACCAAACCCAGCCAATTATCAGCTTAAAGCAGCGATTTGTCATAGTAGGGGAGAGTAGTTTAATTAATGGGGATATTGACCAATTATTAGACGATTTAGATCACAGGGATAATATTCCCGAAGTCCTGTCGCAGTTACAAGGAATATTTGCCCTAGTGATTTGGGACAGAAGCCAAAGGCGACTGTGGTTAGCACGAGATGCTGTAGGTGGGAGAAACCTATACTATACAATTAATCAAGGTATTTTGCGGGTAGCACCTCGTCTGAGAAGCCTAGGGAAATTTCATCCCCAAAAATTAGATTATCTAGCTTTACGAGACTATCTTTCTTGCGCGTTTATTCCGGGAGAACAAACCATCTGGGAAGGGGTAAAAGAAGTACGTCCGGGGACAATACACGAATGGTCATACCCTGGGAAATCTCGGAAAATACAAGTTTATTGGCAACCGGAAGAACAAATAGGCGATCGCGATCAACCCCTAGAATATTACAGCCAAAAATTGCGATCGCTTCTTAATCAAGTAGTGGCAGAATCCCTACCTATTGGGGAACCTGTCGGCGCTTATTTATCAGGGGGATTAGACTCTAGTGCGATTACAGCTTTAGCCAGTAAATTTCATCAGCAGGAAGTCCATACTTATTCAATCCATTTTGGGGCTGAATATCCCAACGAATTAGAATTTGCCAATTTAGTAGCGGAACATTGCCAAACTCAGCATCATATTCTGGAAATCCAGCCAGAAACTGTATGGGATAATCTAGCAATTACTATGGCAAATTTAGACGATCCTATTGGTGATCCTCTGACAGTTCCTAACTATTTATTGGGACAGGTAGCCAAACAGGATGTCGGAGTTATTTTAAACGGGGAAGGAGGCGACCCTTGTTTTGGCGGTCCGAAAAATAAGCCGATGTTACTCTATGAACTGTATGGGAATATTTACAACCATTTTCCTAATCGTCTGACCACCTATTTAGAGTCTTTTAAAAAATGCTATCCCCATTTACCGGAACTTCTGAAACCGGAAATTTGGCAGCAGGTAAAAGATGCGCCGTCAGTATTTGAACCCGACTTAAATTCCGCCCAAGAATATTTAAATCGATTGATGCTAATTAATATTAAATTTAAGGGGGCAGACCATATTTTAACCAAAGTGAGTAATATGACATCGGCGGCGGGTTTAGAAGGGCGATCGCCATTATTTGATCAGCGAGTTGTTGACCTAAGTTTACAAGTTCCACCGGTGTATAAACTCTCTGCTGCTAATGAGAAAGCCGTGTTAAAAGCAGCGGTTACTGATGTATTACCAGCCTCGATTATTTATCGCCCAAAAAGTGGGATGCGGGTTCCTGTAGGTTCGTGGTTTTACCACCATTGGCAACAACGCACCCAGGCATTATTGTTCAATAAAAATGCGGCGATCGCCCCTTATATTAACCAAAAGTTTATTAAGGAACTTTTCAACCCCCAAAGTCCGGCTTATCAAAAATTTGGGATTAAACTCTGGTTATTAGTGAGTTTAGAAATTTGGCTACAAACCCAGAAAAATTAACTGTTGATAAAATAACCAGGTACAATAGTTGTGTGTCCTTGTTTGGGGTCATATTTAAGTAAATATTCACGGGCGATCGCCTCTTGTTGTCGGAGGCTTTTTAATTCGGGTTCGCCAATTTCTGTATCTGTAGATAGCAAAATTACCTGATGGCTGGCGGAGGGAAAATATCGTTCAATTAGGTTATAGCGGTGAGAGGAGTCTAGCCTTCCCAGGGGGGTATCAATAGCAATAGGAAGCTGGCGACCAGAAACCCGCGCCAGACCCCACAAAAAAGCGATCGCCAATAGTTGTTTTTCCCCGGCAGATAAGCGATGTTTGGGGACGGGTTGACCTTGGGGGTCATACAGAGACAAACTAAAATCTTGGGTAGCAATAACGACTCGATGAACTAGGTCTGATTTATGGAGAAGATAGCGGAAGCATTCAGTCACTTCTATTTCCAGCTTATTAAGTTTTCGGAGGGTCAACTTTTCCCGAAATTGTACTAAAGTTTTTTGTACCCTTTCGGAAGTTTGGATAATGTGGTTGGCATTTTTGCGATCGATAGTCACCTGGCTATATTCGGACAATTCTTTCTTAGTTTTTTCCACCATAGCCTCATAGCGATCGCGCTTAATTATAGCTTGATCATAATCCCTTTTCACCTTCGCCACATCCGCCCCCGCATCAGAAACCGCCTGTAAAAGTTCTTCGTAAACCTCCGGGGGTGCCGCCACATTTAGCTGTCTTTCCTTAGCTACAATCGTCTCCTGAATGCCTATCAGTTCATTTTTAAAAGACTTGGTTTGGCTAATTTGATTAGGGAGTTGATGTTCGAGAACACTGGTAAGCTGTCCGAGAGTAATTTCATCCATATCTAACCAAAAATCCTGTAAAGAATCATCGGAACTGGTGGAACTCTCCGACTCCAAAAAACTCCGAACCTTATCCAAACTAATATCGCCCAAATCCAGAGTTTTCAAATACTCCAATAATCGGCGATCGCGTTCCGCCACCACCTCCCGCGCAATTCTGGCTTTTTTCTCCCTAATTTCCTTTTCCCCCTGCACTTTTCCCCGCTCTAACAGAGGCTGAATTAATGCCAAAGGTAGCCAAGCAGCCGCCATTTCTCGCAAGCGATCGCGCTTTTCATTTAACCTCTCTTGTTCCTCCCGTAATTGTCTTTCAATTTGGTCTCTTTCCTGGGCTACCTTACCCCCTTCAGTCCGAAACTTATCACGAGTTTGTCTTTCTCGTTTATGGGCTTTTTGTAACTCCGTATCAAGTCGCACAACCTGCAACTTTGCCTCTTCCCAATCTGCTATTTGTTCATTTAACTTTGACTCAATTGCTTCCAAAGTAGCCAACTCAGAGACCTCAGCCAACTCCTTGCGTTTCCGACTCACCAAAATATTCAAATCCACCGATAAACGTTCCGCCAACTCCAACCCCAAAAGGGACTGAATAGCCTGGATAACCGTACTCGGAGGACTGTCTAATTCCGCCAATTCCTTGACCTGTTCCCCATCAAATAGAAACAGATTAGAAATTCCCAAAGGAAAGAAATCTTCGACTCGTTCATCCCAAGTTTCCACCAAACCCTTATCCGGCCAATCATCAATCAAAATACCCAACGTATCCTTACCATTTTTTAGATGTCTATTCCAGCGTCTTTGGATGCGAAATTCCACCTGTTTATTTTCTAAAATATGTTCAAATAATAGTTCCACGCAGGTCATTTCATGGGGTGGGGTATGTTTATTAATCGCCTGTTTGAGGAAATCAGGATAGGCAATATTTCCCCTAGTCGAACATTGGGCGCGCGCACCATAAAACACCAAGCGCATAGCATCCATTAGCGTAGTTTTTCCGCCTCCATTCATCCCCCCAAGTAGGACAATAGGACTGACCGTTTCACCAGTCATTTGCGGACGCAGGTTAATAACTTGTTTACCGCGATAGGGGCCGAAGTTTTGCAGAGTCAATTCCAGGAAAATCACAGAATAGCAGTTTCCGTAAAGGTTAATAGAGTGGAGCCAGAAATCAACAACTTATGGAGTTAGGATATAGCCCCCTTGAGTTGCACCAAATCAAGGCATCAATTTTCATCCTAGGGGGTTAATTAATCCAACTTGTGACCAATCACAAATCACGGGATAACTAACCCCCAGAAGCATCTTAATACATGACGCTTAACTAAATTTGAGACTCGCCCAGTTTAGCTGTTGGGGAGGTTCCGGTTTTTCACCATTGACAATTTTTTTGATATCTTCAACTTTTCCTTCCTTAGCGGCTTGTTTCAGGTCTCGCTGATAGTGTGCATTTGCGATCGCTTCTGATTGCGATCGAGAACTCGTTTCAAAGCATCTTTCTAAGGTATCATAGATTCCGGTACGCCGCGACATAGTTTTATACTGTCGTTCAGTATCCAGGAGTCTGGTCATCAGTTCTAAATACATCGGATCACCTTCGCTAAGTTCCTCCAAAATCTGCCATTCATCCACACCCAACATAGCATTACCACCACCATGGCGAGGGTCTTCAAAAGGTTCTCCTGTCACCTCTTGATAAATTCTCGGCAAACTATCATCAAATTCGTGTCTTTCCTCCAACCATATCCGCCGAATTTCGCTAAGTTCCTCGGGTTGAATTAAGGTTATATCCCGCATATCAGGCGGTGCATTTTTACGAACCTGTTGTTGAGCTTCTAATACCCGCCTTAACCAATATTCCCGCCATTCTCGTTTATAGGGTCCTGGTATCGGTTCGACTGACGTTTCTCCGTCAACATTCCTTTCAAACAATTGCACTGTCCCAAATATCCGCCGGAAGTCTCTTTTATCGCGATCATTTTTTACATCTAATTCCTTACGAATATCCAACAGAGGCTGCATCCACTCTTTAGCTTCATCATTTAGGATCATGGCTTCCATTGATTTATCTTGACTCACCAATGTACAAACCCAACAGCCAAATCGAGAATCTCCACAGCTAGGGGTTGAGGTATCAATAACTAAGGGACATTCATTGTCTGCTGTAGCGCCTCGATACATTGTAAATAAGTCTTTATTACTGTAATTCCAAGGGTTTTCAAACTGCATCAAATACAGCCATACTTCGTCATTTGTCCAGGTTTCAATAGGAGTATAAAGCAAAGAACTAGGTAAATGAGGATGAGGACATAGATGTTCTCTCACACGCTTTAATTCTCGCTTTTCCATAATTGCTGCTCGATTAGCACTTTCTGTTTTACGGGTTCCCAAGACTACAATTGTTTCACCACTTGATCGGACAACATTACGGATAAAACGATTAGATGGATCTACCTTTAAACGCACAGTACACCACCGGAATTTATGTCGAGGTGCTGGATATCCTTTTCCAATTAAACTTACCCAGTATGTCTGTGCTATCTCAGGGACTAGCAAATGAGGTTGGACGGGCATATTTTGTATCTTAGCAGCCTCTTGCATTTTTTCTAAAGATTTTTTGACCCACGCTGAAACTACTGGATTTTCAACTAGAGTATCTGTTGTGATTACATGAATTGTCTTATGGCGTTTTTCTGGGGGTAGTTGCGCGATCGCATTCCAAATTAGTTGTAATGTGGCTGTGCTATCTTTACCGCCAGAATAACCTATCACCCAAGGAATATGATCCAAGCAGTAGAGTTCTTGAATTTCTTGGGTTAACAATTCTAGTGATTTTACAAATTCTTCAATTTTGGTATTTGGCGTATTTTGACTATCTGGAAATAAACTAATTTGTTCAGCATTCATTTGATAATACTCCTGTAAATAATCAAGCTCTGAAAACATGGTAACGATGCCATTGTAGCGACTCAAGACTAGGATAGTATTTTTCCTGAGATGGCAAAAATATTCGCTCTCCGTGAAATTCTTTAATCTGTTTCCCCATAGATTGAGTTTCTTTTAAATTACTGCCAATTACAATTCTGTATCTGCTATCTATAGAAAACCAGCCCATATCAAATGCCCAGTGATGATTTTTGCAAAATGAAATACCATTATTGATTTGATTGTTATGGAATTGAGAAAAGGGCTTAATATGTGCGCCATCTACAATATTTTGACTACAATTTTTGCTGATATTTAAGCCGCAAAAAGCACATTTATAATCATAAATATGTACAACAACTTTTCTAAAAAATGCCTGCCTTATCCATGATTTTTTCATGTGATAAGTAGGCGTTTCTGAAGTAGGCTTTTGTTCATGGTCAAGCATGGCTAACTTTTCATTAAGATTCACCAAGGATTCTATGTCTTCATGGTTATTTGAAAACCACGTTGCAATTAGTATGTTAGTCAACTCTTGTCTAGTTTTTTCATTTTTAAGAAAGTCAAAAAGCTCATCGTCTACCTTAACATAATTGACTGCTTGTTTAAGTTTTCCTAAACTCTTAGGCTGAAAACCATCAAATTCCTCATGAAATTGTATGTGCCAAAAATTATCTCGTTTTAGATGGAAAAAAGGGTAATGTAGTCCGCCTGAGTAAGATGGATTACCTAAAATTTTCCAATATTTGTTAAATGCACTAACTAAATCATCAGATACAGTGATTTCATTCTCCGTAATTAATCCCTCGGATATCAGATCTATAACTGATAAAAGTAAAATAGGCTTATAGGGAGCCTGTCCCTTTTGACGGGTATTGCTGACTTTAAGCTTGGCAAACATATCACAGTAGTCTACCAAGTTTCGGCTATGTTTGTCTGGTCTGGTGTTTGTCACTGTCCCTCCTAACAGATAGAATAGCCTTGCCGAAATGCCCCATATAGGATAGTATGCGATTGGGGACAGAAGTTTTTAAAAACCATATCAGTATAGTAGTACAATAGCTATGACGATCGCAAGGAACCCAAAAACCGAGGGACAGCCAGGGGAACTAGGACAACTGCTAACCGAGTTGTTAAATAATAGCGATCGCATTTTAGTTCAACCGACATCAATGGGAGTCACCCAAGGATATATAGGCGCAGTCAGCCTAGAATGGGCTGCCAGTCACATTGGTTATGCTTCCGAATTACCCCTATTTAAAAGCCACATTGACCCCGAAACCCAAAATATAGAAAGAGGCGCAGAAACCATTGATGCTATACTCCAGCGACCCCTAGACTGGTCACGTCAAGCCATCTTGGTACAATACCTGATTACCCACAATTGGGATCGGAAATTTCCCCCCCTCGTCGTCGTTATTAGTCCCCACTGGGTAGATAACCCGCAAGCACCACAATGGGATAAAAACGGACAAGCTACCTGTTCAGCCGCCCAATATATCCCCTTAGATGAACATGGAAAAATCGGCATCTTAGATTTATCATCTTCCGTCTCTGTCTTTGCTTTAGATGGACAGCATAGACTCATGGGGATTCAGGGAGTCATAGAATTATTAAAAACCCGGAAAATACAACCCTATAGCAAACTCAAAAAGCCTGTCGGTGAACCCATCACTTGGGATAAATTGCCTATAGTAAATATGCACCCACAAGATAAACTAGCCGCCTTAAACCACGAAACCATTGGCATTGAATTTATCCCCGCCGTCTTGGCTGGAGAGACTAGACAGCAAGCACAAAGGCGAATTAGGTCTATTTTTGTACACCTTAATCAAATGGCAGTTAAACTCAGTAAAGGACAGTTAGCCGCCTTAGATGAAAATGATGGCTTTTCTATTGTTTGTCGCCAAGTAGCTGTTAATCATCCCCTACTCAAAGATGAACCCGGACGTAAGCCTCGGATTAACTGGGATAGCGCCACAGTTGCCACCAAATCAACAGTATTAACTACCTTACAAGCCTTACGAGATATGGCGGAATTATATCTAGGTTGTTACCCTAAATTTCGAGGTTGGAAAGCGCCACAACCCGGTTTGGTTCCCTACCGTCCCGAACCCGAAGAGTTGGCATTAGGTACTCAGGAATTAATGAGTTTATTTGATGGTTTGGCGAGTTTACCCAGTTATCAAAAACTTACACAAGGAATGGAAACTCCTGATTTGCGAAGGTTTGGATTTGAACGCCCCCCAGGATTAGGAAATATTTTATTTAGACCCGTGGGACAAATAGCGATCGCTCATGGTATTGGTAAGGTGGTATTTCACTATCAACAACCCTTGGAAACCGTATTTAAAAAGTTAGTTAAATTTGATGCCGAGGGTGGTTTTAATCATATAGAATACCCTCAATCTATATGGTATGGCGTATTATATGATCCCAATAAACGCCGAGTCCGAGTAGCTGGTCGGTCTTTGGCTACTGATTTAATTGTTTATTTACTAGGAGAAATCACCGAATTAATGGATGAGGCAATGATACGCAAACAACTGGCTGAGGCGCGGACTTTTGAAAAACGGGCGATTAATTTTGAGGGTCGGATAGTTAAACCCAGGGAAGTAGGATTACCTGACCCTATAGATTTATGATATCATCTAGCCATATATCTATATCCACTAATTAAACCATGGTTAATGATGAACCTACCAATAAAATAGACCATTTGGTGGCACCTCTTGATAATCAATACTACCGCGAGAGGTGTTATTTGGGGTTGATGTGTCACCAGGGAGGGCGACAAATGATTCAAATTAATGTCCCAGCCCAAGATTTACCAACTCTCCTACAGGCGCGACCCTCCCAGGGAAATGACCCGGACTCTGGCAAAAATCGACCCGAGATTAAAGGTCATGCTGAGGAAATTAAAGACTATATTATCCAGCGTGTTCATAAAAATAAACCCTGGATTTTGGGAACACTGACAGCTAATGTTAATCCTGAAGATATCCAAATTCTTGACTTGGGTAGAGGCGTGTGTTTTGTGATAATTCCCCGTGGTCATAAGTTAGATATCACTGATGGACAACACCGCAAAACCGCCATTCATCAATTAATTGAAAGTGATTTAGGAAAGTTAATCGGTGAGGATGATTTTCCGATTACTTTGGTTTTGGAGGAGAATTTTAATCAGTGTCAGACCGACTTTAGGGATATGGCGCAAGCCAGACAATTAGATAAATCTTTGCTGGTTTCTTTTGGGGAACATTCCGGTCGCATTGGGATTACCAAAAATTTGGTCAATCGCGTTTCCATGTTTTATGGGAAAACTGAGAAGGTGAAAAAAAGCCCTTCCACTAAGCAGAAGTTGATTTATACTAATGCTTATATTGTGAATTTGGTCAGTTGTGCTTTTACTAATCAGCCGGATAATGACTTAGAAGATTATGATGTAGAAATGGCATCCCATGAATTAACTCAATGTCTGAATCAGTTTTTTTCGGAATGTCCGGTCACATCACATATTGCTAATCAGAGTGTGGATGAATTAACGGTTGAAGAAGTGGCTAATTTTAAGGAAAAATATTTATTAGGTTTTCGGGTGGGTTTGGAAATACTGGGGCGACTGTTATATATGACCTATGACGGTCAGCAAAATGAGTTTAATCGAAGTAAAATATCTCAGTTGGCGCAACTGGACTGGTCGCGGGAGAGTCGTCTATGGGAAAATAATGTGGTCACGATAGATCCTAACCCCAAAAACCCCCATAAACCCTATAAAATTTCCATGGGGGCTAGTCAGGTGAGAATTGCGGTTAATATAGTTAAAGCCTATTTGGGCTGGGGTTCATCTCATCCCTATCTGAGTTAAATGTTATGGTGGGGGTAGTATACTGGTGATAGCCATTTTTAAAGATATCTTAAACCTTATGGTCGATCGCCATGAAAAACATGAAAAAATTATCATATTTGACTTTGATGGGACTTTAGCTGATACCTTGGAAGTGGTGATTAGCATTACCAATGACCTGGCGGCAGATTTTGGATATTCCCCCACCACAGCCACTGATTTACAGCAATTACAAAATCTCAATTCTTGGCAAATTATTAAGCTGTCTAATATCTCCCTATTCAAAATTCCTAAACTCCTGCGCCGAGTCCAGCAGGAATTACAAAATAATCTCGGATCTATTTCTCTATTTCCGGGTATTCCTGAAGCCTTAAACGACCTGAAAAACCAAGGCTGTCAACTATCTATTATCACGTCTAACTCACCAAGTAATGTGGAATTTGTGTTAAACCGACATGGTGTTTTAGCACTTTTTGATAATCTGAATTCCGAGTCAACACTCTTTGGGAAACACCGAATTATTAACCGCCTACTAAAACAGCAAAATATCCCCAAACATCAAGCGGTTTATGTGGGAGATGAAACCAGAGATATCACCGCAGCCCACAAATCGAAAATTAAGAGTATCGCGGTAACTTGGGGGTTTAATTCGGCTAATGTACTGGCTAAATATAAGCCGGATTTTATGATGAATCAACCCCAAGACTTACCCCCAACGATCGCATCTATTTTCCCGATAAATTAGCCTTCCGACTCTCGATTGAATCCCCTCAAAACGGCGCGATCGCTGACATTTTTATAAATGGTTTCTAAATACTGCATAACCACATCCGCCGCCGTGGCTGTAGTCCCCAGAGGAATTGGACCTAACACATCCAAAACTGTCTCGCTTCCTGGAGGTGGTGAAATCACGACTAAAGAAGATTCCAACTGTTGTTTATACTGCCAATATTCACTCACCACAGGAGGTTCATAACCCTTGACAGAGGGGGATACTTTGGAGGTTTTTCTGTCTTTTTTCCCCCCACCAGAACCCCGTATATTTCGCAATTTAGCGATAATCTCTTCTTTCAAGCGTCCCCGCAGTTGAAATAAGACAAATGGATCTTCACTAAAGCGATCGCCTAACATATAATAAACTGCACCAATATGCTTACAGGGGTTAGCCGGATCTGGACAACTACACCGAGAGTGTACTTCATCCAAATTAAAAGGAAATAGCCGCAAGCCATTTTTAGCAAATACATCCTCAATATTATAAGGCATTTCCCCCGCTAACAACTTCGCCGAAAAAATCGCCTGCTGGGATAATGTTTCAATCACATATCCCCATTCTTCCTCCGTAAAAGCATCTAACCACAATTCCACCTGATAAGGTTCCGCTTGCGTCCCTTGAACTTGCGCCAGAACCCGCTGACCAGTAAATTCAATATTGAGAACATTACCCTGTCTCGCATAATTTCTCGCCCTTTCCAATCGTTTCTTAAACCGATAGCGATTCAGAATGTCTAACCATTGCTGGGTCCACCATTCCTGATTATTTTCTATATGGTAATCTGCCATAATTGGGAACCCCAAAAAATATCGTTTTATTCATTATAGACAACCAGTGAGGGTTGACAACAGCCGGGAACTCATGATAAGATATTGACATATCGTTTCATAATAAGAATATATGCAGCAACCAAAAAAATGCAACTATTTCCATTATCTAAAGTATAGCGCAGACCCCCCAAAAAGGCAACCCCACCCCCCCAAAAAAAATTTTTTCGCAACATTTCTTAATTTTTTGTTACAAAAGTTAACATAATGACCTAGTGATGGCGATAATGCGATCGCGGTAGATGGGAGGATGCGGTAGATGGGAGGATTCTGTATTCGGGGAATATTTTGGCTGAGAATTTGCGTAAATTGTTTGACGGAAATTGATAAATAATTATATTTGCCGACGAAACTTTCCCAGGCGGTGCTAGAGGGAGAAACGGAGGAGTTGGAGCGGACTCTGGACAGTAACTACGGACTGTTCGGGTTAGTAGTCACGAACTGCGAAAGTGCGATCGCCGATTGTCCAGAGCCGGAAATTCATGTCTATATTGGTCAAATCTGACTATATATGACTAGATTCTTGTTGAGACTTTACAATGCTTGGTAACTTTTGTGGATTCGCTATATCCTTGTGATACTGAAAGAATTGACCAAGCAAATTCTGCACGCGGGGACTAATTTGAGGCTGAGATGGTCAAAATTCTGGTGATAGTGATAGTTGGGGTTCTGGGAGCGATCGCTCTTTTGGAACTAGGGTTACGGGTTTTTTTTGGTTTTGGCAATCCTTTGATTTATGTATCTGATGAGGAGATCGGCTATTTATTGGCTGGTGATCAGAGTAGCAGACGATTTGGCAACCGGATTGAGATTAATCAATATTCTATGCGTTCTCATGCGATCGCCCCTACACCAGAAGATAACACTCTCCGGATCATGTTGTTAGGAGATTCTATTGCTAATGGTGGATGGTGGACTGATCAGGATGACACGATTTCTGCCATGATGACACAACAGCTTCAATCCCAACTACCAGTCAAACAGGTGGAGGTTCTCAATGTTTCTGCTAATTCCTGGGGACCCCCGAATCAATTGGCTTATGTTCAGAAGTTCGGTTTATTTGGTTCTCAGATCTTAGTTTTGCTACTCAATACCGATGATTTGTTTGCTAGAATCCCTAATCCTCACATTGTCGGACGCGATCGCAACTATCCAGACCAAAAACCTCCTTTAGCCTTGTTGGAACTGTTTAACCGCTATTTAGGACGCGATCAGCCTATCCCTCCACCTTCTCGCCCACGTCCCCAGGATGTGGTGGCTTATAACCTAGATATGATTAGAGAGCTAAATGCGATCGCTCTTCAACAGGGGGCTCAATTCCTACTGCTGATGACTCCCCTACTACGAGAAATCGGTGAGCCAGGACCAAAGGACTACGAACTTAAAGCACGCTCACGTCTGCAATCGCTTACCCAACAGGAAAATATTAAATTTATCGATTTTCTCCCACCCTTCAACAGCCACCCCGACTCCCCGAGTCTCTACCGTGACCACATCCATCTGAGTCCCCAAGGTAATCAACTCGTAAATGAATTATTACTTGAGCAACTTAATTTATAGTTAAGAGTGCGATCGCCGCTGTTCGTCGATGGGGGTTGCTCTCAGGTTTCTGCATCATCCTCATTTGAGCGGACGATACGTCGGACTCCGACGCGCGCGATACGTGGCACTCCGACGCTGGCGATCGCTTGTTTCGAGAAACCCGGTTTTTTGAAAAAACCGGGTCATCAGCAAATTGGGTTATCAATTACACCGACAGAAAGGAAGTCATGGGATTTATAAATTGAGGGGTCGATGAAGGTTGTTGTCAATGCGAGGCGATGAATTGCTTTAATTAAGTGTTGTTGAAAACATCCCAATCAATTCCCAGTTGTCGCAGTGCAGACCGTAGAGTTCCAATTTTGAGATCGCGACTTCCCCAATCCGGTAACACCGAAGCTTGCCCTGTGTTGGGATTCAACCACTTTCGGTGAGAGCCACCCCCGCGCCGGGGCAATTCTTGACAACCCAATGCTTTCAGTTTTCGGGCCACTTCGCGATACTTCATGAACTCACGACTAAAGTTTCTAGCCACACAGAATGATCGGCATCGGCAACACATAAATTTGGGGGTAAAGTTCGACCCAAATCCTCATAAATCTCGACCACGGCAGCCAGGGCATCCTGAACGTTGGCGAGGGCTTCCTCGGCGGTGTCGCCCTCGGTCAGAAGTTCTGGCAAGAGTGGGGACGTCACAGTAAATCCCCCTTCGGGTTGGGGGGAGAGCAGCAAAGGAACTTTATAAAGCATTGTTTGGAGATTCTCCTTTTGGGTTGAGTTGTATCGAATATTTTCCAGTTTTTATAACGCCTAATTTTAGCACTTGTAGCTGCTTTTAGTCAATGCTTTGAATGAGTGGCGATCGGGGCAAACGAGATAGGTGCGATCGCTCTTCGCGTAGCACAGGCATCTTGCCTGTAGTGGACCGACACGGCTAAAAATGTGCTTTCGTGTAGGGTGGGTTAGGCGGCTGAAACCCAGGCGGTGATGGCAATCTAGCAATCCGCCGTAACCCACCGTTTAAGGTGTGTCGGTTCAGTATAATCGAGAGCGTCGCTCCCATCGTGTCAACCCCCAGCCCTCATGGCTCCATCGGAATTGCTGACGACAGCGGTTGTGGCGATCGCATTCCGGCGTCCGGACACGACTCGGAAGGTGTTTGATGTGATGCCGCGAGTCAAGCCGTCCGAAGGGCGGGCAATGCTTTGGAAGCTCGAAATTCGTGTTATAATAGATAGCCGTCGAAATTTTAGAGGTGAGTTGATGCGGTCAATCAAGGGAATTTTTAAAGGCGGGTTCTAGATTTTAGGAGTGGTGTATGAATGCAAAGTCCATGTCTACTTCGGAAACAAAAATTTATAATTACACGGTGATTTGTGAAAAAGAATCAGAGGGGGGTTATCATGCTTTTTGTCCGGTTTTGAAAGGGTGTTACAGCCAGGGAGATAATTTTGAGGAAGCCTTGGTAAATATCACCGAAGCAATGGAATTATATATTGATAGTTTGCTTGAGGATAAAGAACCGATACCTGAAGAGAATCTGATCATCAAGCCTGTCCAGATCCCCCGATGAGTAATTTTCCGACAGTTAAGGCGAAAGATTTTAGATGGTTGAATGTAAAATTTACCTTGATGTTTGTTGTTTGAACCGCCCCTTTGATGATTGGAGTCAAGAACGGATTCGCATAGAAGGAGAAGCTGTCCTCAACATTCTCCATCGAATTAATGCCCAAGGTTGGCAGTTGATTATGAGTTAAACAATTGCAGCAGAACTGGAAAAAATGAGCGATTTAGAAAAATTAGAAAATATCAGAGAAATTTTGAACTTGGCTACGACGGTTGTTGAAATTGACGATGCAATCAATATTCGTTCACAAGAGTTGGAACTATTGGGATTTGGACTGTACGACGCTTTTCATGTTGCCAGCGCTGAAAGGATCAAAGCAGATGTTTTGTTGACGACAGACGATCGCCTGCTGAAAAAGGCAAGTAACAATCAAGATGGATTGCGGGTTAAAGTGAGCAATCCGGTTAATTGGTTGATGACGATTTTTCAACAAGAAGGAGGAATGACTGATGACACCTATTGAATTGAGAAGACAAGGTTATCAAGTTTTAGTTGAGAATCTGGGTCAAATTAATGCGATTCGCTTTTTACAACAGGTGGGATGGGGACATGGCGATTACACGAAAGAACGAGAAAATCTGCTGAAGTCGGTGACGCGAGATGAGTTTTGGCAAGATATTCAGAAAATTAGAAATCGCCGATAGATTGGCTTTTGCTGGTGGATTCCCGCCGCCGATTTTTGAGTCAGAATATAGGGTCAATTTATTATGGTCTTCGCACACGCTACGCGATCGCTCTTCGCGTAGCACAGGCATCTTGCCTGTAGTGGACCGACACGGCTAAAAATGTGCTTTCGCGTAGGGTGGGTTAGGCGGCTCAAACCCATGCTGTGAAAGCCATATATCAATCCGCCGTAACCCACCGTTTAAGGTGTGTCGGTTCAGTAGGGTGGGTTAGGCGGCTCAAACCCATGCTGTGAAAGCCATATATCAATCCGCCGTAACCCACCGTTTAAGGTGTGTCGGTTCAGTATAATCGGGAGCGTCGCTCCCATCGTGTCAACCCCCAGCCCTCATGGCTCCATCGGAATTGCTGACGACAGCCGTTGTGGCGATCGCATTCCCGCACCCGGACACGACGCGGAAGGTGTTTGATGTGATGCGCCGGGTGCAGCCGTCCCCACAGAAGCGCGATCGCGTTAAGCTGGAGAGCAGTTGAAGTGGGAAAAGCGATCGCTCATGTCCAATTTGGCAGTACCGGCAAATCGAAGAAAAGTTTATCTCGAAATGGCTTTGCGTCGATGCCGTCCGGGTCGGGGTAGTAGTCTAGCATTTCTCCAATCGCGAACTTGGAATCATCCCGTGACTGATCTCAGAACAATTATTCAAACGCCTTTTGTTATCGTGGGAGGAATTGCCACTCGGCTTTATATGCCCGAACGCATGACCGATGATTTAGATATTTTAATTTGGGCAGAAAATTCTGACCGCATTTATGGAGAATTAGAACAGGCGGGAAGTCAAAGGGTGGGAGCGTTAAATATTGGCGGGAGTACCTGGCAGTTATCGGATGGAACGATTCTAGACGTGCTGGAATTCGAGCAAGCATGGATTGCCGATGCGATCGCTTATCCCAACTTTTCCCCGGATGGGTTGCCGGTCATTGCATTGCCCTATTTAGTATTGATGAAGTTGCAAGCCAGCCGTTCTCAAGATCTGGCGGATATTAGCCGGATGTTGGGGGGGGCGGATGAAGAGATGTTAAATTCGGTGCGATCAGTTATCGGGATTTATCTTTCGGATGCTTTAGAGGATCTGGAAAGTTTGATCGCCCTGGGTCAATTGGAGATGGGGAATTGAATCCAATGCTTCGGAAATGCAGTATGTGCACACACGCCTTCCGATCGCTCCTTTTCCGGGCATCTTGCCTGTATAATCGGGAGCGTCGCACCCATCCCGTCAACCCCCAGCGCTCATGACCCCATCGGAATTGCTGACCACAGCCGTTGTCGCGATCGCATTCCCGTACCCGGACACGACGCGGAAGGTGTTTGATGTGATGTGGCGGGTGCAGCCGTCCCCACAGAAGCGCGATCGCTCTACCCACAGACTAGGCGATCGCTCGTTTTCCCGGCATCTTGCCTGTATAATTGGCAGGGTCGCAATCCTTGGCGGAACCGGAGTTATACCGATTGAGGACTGGGGCGATCGCCACTTCTGCTAATATACCCGCTTATGGGGGGAGTAAGGGGGGATGTCGGCTGGGAGTCGGCGGTTGGCGATCGCTTTGGCGGGTGATATAATTCGGGTTGATGCCTCAATAAATTCTTTCACCGCAGGGGGAGGTGGCAAGGTGCGATCGCATTACATCACAGCCAGCCTACCACTACCCTAGCAGGATTACTGAAATCCAGGGAAATGAGGATGGCGATCGCACAGATTTTAAATATAGACAATGTAAAAATGTTAAATATTATGCGAGATATTTTGGGGCTATCTTAAAAGTTCAATTCCACAGTCATTGTTACCCCGCTTGTCATGGAAAATCTGCCGGTTAACCTAGATAATGAAACTTTAAGACAAATCGATGTTTTATCCAAAAAACAGAATTTGTCTCCTTCTCAAATTGCTAAATTAGCGATCGAATTTTGCTCCCTGCTGCCACCTGCTGTATGGTTAGCCGGTAACGTCGTTTCCGGTGCCGAAAAAGTTGAGATGGCTAATATTGTCGCCCGGGCTATTTTGGAAAGTCAGTACCATGAAGCTATACAAAAAATTCAACCGCAGCTAAATAAGGAGTGGTTAGATTCTTTGGTAACTGAAGACGATATCCTTGATGCTGCAGTTAAGCTAACTCAAGATGACTGAGACTTTAAGGTTGTGCTTGGATCTGAATATTTGGTGTGCGGCTCTGTTAGCTTCGGTGAAGGGAAGAGAGGGAACTTCTTGTCAAACTTTGGTGGACATAGTTCGACAGGGCAACTGTTTGGTTGGAAAAGTCGAGATCGTCATCTCTTGGGGAATGTTGAATAGGTTGCAAGAGGTTCTGGAAAATCGACCGGAACTTCAAGTTTTGCGGGATGATGCGGTTTTTTATGTTGAGTTAATACGCAGTTATGCTCAATTAAGCCCGCAATTAACTTTGGGAGGAACGGGAATTATACCGATTCAGGACTGGGACGATCGCCACGTTTTAGAAACTTCTATTGCGGGTGATGCAACTGCTTTGGTGACGGGAAATTTTAGGGATTTTCTGGTTAAGGATTTAACGGTAATTATTCCACAACGTCATGGCATTTATAGGTCTGCAAATCGCTCTTTTCATTTGGTTCATCCTTACTTGATGATGAATTGGATTAATCGGGGTCGGGTTCCTTCGGTTTCTGATTTTTAACTGAGGTTAGTCAAATAGCTAATGTGTGGTTGGAAAGATTATTGCGTAGGTCTGGTTTTGGGGATGGAGATAACTACTGAATAGGATTAATTCAATGACTAAATTAGTGGTTTTAATTACCGGAGTTTGAGGCGGTATTGGCAAGGCAACTGCCCAGTTTGTTCACCCCCAAGTTTGGTATGTGGTGGGGGTTCAGCCAGGCAATATGTCCGCTCCTGTAGCGGAAATGGATAGGTTTTTTCAAGCTGATGTCCCGGATGTTTCTGCCTGGGAGGAGATGGCTCAAAAGTGGCGAGGTGAGGTGGCTAGGGTGGATGCGTTGGTCAATAATGCGGCCGTCATGGTTGGTCAGCCTGGTAGTGGAAACGACACGCCAGCAGTGGGAGGGGGTGTAGTGGGTGAATTGCCTCGCTCTATTTTGCCGTGTGTCAGTTGGCCGCGTGGGGGTGCGGTGGTGAATGTCAGTCCTGTTCATGCGATCGCCACTTCTGCTAATATACCCGCTTATGGGGGGAGTAACGGGGGGATGTCGGCTGGGAGTCGGCGGTTGGCGATCGCTTTGGCGGGTGATATAATTCCGGTTGATGCCTCGATAAATTCTTTCACAGCAGGGGGAGGTTGGATGAGGCGATCGCGAGATTGAGTACCCAGTAAAAAGGAATCTCCACATTAATCCCACATTGTTAGGAGGTCAAACGTGGTTGCAGTGAATCCAGCGGTCACAAAAGTTTCCTTAGAGGATTTTTTAAAACTTCCTGAAACCAAACCTTATTCTGAATATCTCGATGGAGAGATAGCACAAAAACCCATGCCGCAGGGAGAACATAGTATTATCCAAACCTATCTATCTGCCAGAATCAATGACATTGGCAAAGCGAACAAGGGGGCTTTAGCATTCACAGAGTTAAGGTGTACTTTTGGCGGACGTTCTCTGGTGCCTGACATTTCTGTTTTCGCTTGGGAACGCATCCCTAAGACGGAACAAGGAAGAATTCAAAATCGCTTTGAAGTTTGTCCGGATTGGGTGATTGAAATTTTATCTCCTGAGCCATCGGCAAACCAGGTAATTAAAAAGATTATTTTTAGTCTGAAGCAGGGAACAGAGTTGGGATGGTTAATCGACCCCAAAGATGAATCAGTGATGATATTTCAACTCAATCAATTGCCAGATATCCCCTCAAAACAGGAATTTTTGCCGGTTTTAGAGAGTGTTAAAGAGATGCAGTTATCGACTACGGAAATTTTTAATTGGCTGAAAATTGAGTGACGGAATTCAATGTGATGGCGGCGTGGGGGTGCGGTGGTGAATGTCAGTCCTGTTGAAGCGATCGCCACTTCTGCTAATATACCCGCTTATGGGGGGAGTAAGGGGGGATGTCGGCTGGGAGTCGGCGGTTGGCGATCGCTTTGAGGGGTGATATAATTCGGGTTGATGCCTCCATAAATTCTTTCACCGCAGGGGGAGGTGGCAAGGTGCGATCGCATTACATCACAGCCGGCCTACCACTACCCTAGCACGATTACTGAAATCCAGGGAAATGGGGATGGCGATCGCTTTTTGAAAACCATCCACAGCCTCTTCTAGCTTACCGCTCCGCAGCAGTTGATTACCCCTCACTAAATCCCTGACTCCCCAGAATCAAGTCTATATAGACCGGTTGGATTCACCCAGGGATTATACCATCATCAGGATATTCTTGCCAAGGATTTTAATCGACCCACAATCAACTACACTTGTCAAGTACGGATAACCGAATGCTTTATTCCGGCAAACCGAATGCCGCTGGCTCTAGGTAATGCGATCGCGGCCCTCGGTATGGGAGCTACACTTCCCAATCTTCTATTCTCAACTCCGAGACTCGCTCAAATTCTCTTGTATTATGAGTGACCAATATTAAATGATTGACAATGGCTCGCGCCGCCATCAGCAAATCATAGGGGCCGATTCGCGTTCCCAAACTTGCCAAGTTGTTTCTGATTTCTCCCGCCTTTTTGGCGGCTCTATCATCCCCAGGTAAGGAGACAAAAAAATCTAAAAATTCTTGTTGCCTTGCCAAGTTTTGCGGCGGATTTCCACTCCGCATCGCCCCATAAAATAACTCAAATTTCACCACGGAACAAACGGCGATATCTGTCGGATCGATCGCTTCTAATTTGTTCGGTGAGAAGTTGCGATCGCCGATTCAAATAGATGGCGACAACGTTGGTATCTAGTAAATACAGCACTTGAATTTATCGAGTTGCGAACAGTTCTTCGGGCGGATCGTCCAATTCCGCAGAGACTCCTTCTTCATCGATGATGATGGGAGCATCCGCACAACTGCCCCAAGTTTTTTCAAAGAAATCTGACAGCCATTTGGGGTGTTTGGTTGCTTTCTCTTGCCGTGGGGGTGTCGTCGCTTGGAATAGGACCAAGACCTCGAGTTCGGTGTTCTTGACTTCGGAGGGCATCTGCACTTTTAAGATGCCATCTTCTCCGATATGGGTCGCCAAACGAATGTTTTGCATGGGGGGCGATCGGCATTTGATGGGCTATGATGCTTTGATTGTATCACCAACGCTTGTAGCACAGGCATCTTGCCTGTATAATCGGGAGCGTCGCTCCCATCCCGTCAACCCCCAGCGCTTATGACCCCATCGGAATTGCTGACGACACCTGTTGTTGCGATCGCATTCCCGTACCCCGACACGACGCGGAAGGTGTTTGATGTGATGTGGCGGGTGCAGCGGTCCCCACAGAAGCGCGATCGCACCGGATATTGACTCCTGTAACTCAGTCGGCGCTCTTATACATATTTTGAAAAAATTGTCAAGTGCGGATAACCGAATACTTTGTTCCGGCAAACCGAATGGCGATTTGTGCTATGCGATCGCTCTTCGTGTAGTCCGGGCATCTTGCCTGTATAATCGGGAGTGCGATCGCCAACTCTGGCTCTAATTTACCATTGGCGGGGACGGAATTTATCATCATTTAAAATTACTACACTATCTCCCGACTGTGCCAATACAAATAACCCCCGACGATAGCCATAGCTGGCGACTTCTTCGGGAACCACCATTCCGGCTACGGCTCCCATGGCATGAAAATCACGATAAGCGGGCATTAACCGCTTGAATTTTTCCAGTCTTTCCAGGTGTTCGTTGATGTCGGTTTCGGTGAGTTTACTTTTGACTTCCACTAATATGGCTTGGTCAGTGTTGACCACCAGCAAATCAATTTCTATGGCTTCTCCAAAGCGTTTAACGGAGATATTAGGGTGGAATTCATTAACCGCAATTCCTCGTCGCTGAAACAGTTGGACGACGGCGGGGCGGACTTGCCATTCGACAAATTCTCCGAGGCGGTTACCCAGTTCTCCTAATTGCCGGTTGAGTTGTTGGTTTTGTTGTTGAATGAGTCGTTCGGTTTCTCGGAAGCGGCGATCGCTTTCTTCGGACTGTCGCTGGAGGAGTTGCTTGGTTTCCTCGAAGCGGCGATCGGTTTCCCGGAAGCGGCGTTCGGTTTCTTGGGACTCTTCTTTGATGACTCGTTCAGTTTCCTTTTGGGCTTCTATGAGTTCCGCCAGCAGTCTCCAAACATCATCAGCATTGGTGGTCATGGGGGTTGTCCTTGGTGGTGTTTTAATTCTCCATTTTAGCAGGTCACCACTGCGCGATACGTCGCACTCCGACTGCGCGATCGCTTGTTTCGAGAAACCCGGTTTTTTCAAAAAACCGGGTTTCTTAAATTCTGGCGCAGCCGACAATGGTTGTTTGGGGAAAGTAGGGCGGGTTTATATAGCTGCTGGTGAAGAAGAATATAGGCTGTTGAACCCGCCCCTACAGGAATATGTGACCCCTGGGTGGTTGGGAAAGGCGATCGCTCATAGTGTGGTCCGGGCATCTTGCCTGTATAGTTGAGGGAGGGACAAAACTTTATTTTTGTTGACAATGGGAGGTAATCCGATGAATAATGATGTTTCAGATCTTTATGAACAAGATTATTATCTTTGGCTTCAAGAAACCTATCAAACACTTGAGAAAAAAGAGATAAATCGACTTGATTTTCCGCATCTAATGGAGGAAATTTTAAGTTTGGGAAACGAACAAAGACGAAAAGTATCTAGCTATTTAAGACAACTGTTGATTCATTTATTGCTTTACCAGTATTGGGAATCGGAAAGGCGGCTTTGCGGTAAGGGCTGGCAAAATGAAATTGATAATTTTCGGTTTGAACTGGAGTTATTGCTAAAGTCTCGAACTTTGTATAATTATTTCTTGCAGGAGATTGAAGAAATTTATGTCAAAGCCAGAAAGCAAGCCATTAAAAAAAGTGAATTACCCCTGGAGATTTTTCCGGAAAGGTGTCCTTTTACTGCCGAGAATTTGCTGGACTCTGAATTTCTGCCCTAAATCAACCATTTGAGCTGACCACAGCCGTTGTCGCGATCGCATTCCCGTCCCGCTTATGGGGGGAGTAACGGGGGATGTCGGCTGGGAGTCGGCGGTTGGCGATCGCTTTGGCGGGTGATATAATTCGGGTTGATGCCTCAATAAATTCTTTCGCCGCAGGGGGAGGTGGCAAGGTGCGATCGCATTACATCACAGCCAGCCTACCACTACGGTAGCAGGATTACTGAAATCCTGGGAAATGGGGATGGCGATCGCTTTTTGAAAACCATCCACGGCTTCTTCTAGCTTACGGCTCGGCAGCAGTTGATTACCTCTCACTAAATCGCTGACTTCCCAGACTAAACTGATGCGGAAACCCTCCCCCATTGTACCACAGCCATAGAAATTTGTCAAGTTGCGTAAGTATCTTGATATGGTAAAATACTGGGGTATGTGAATGTAAAATCTACTTTGATGTTTGTTGTTTAAACCGCCCCTTTGATGACGGCAGTCAAGAAGGGTTCAGGCTGGTTGGCGAAGCTGTTATCAACATTCTCTATGGAATTCATGCTCAAGGTTGGCAGTTGATGATATGTTGAGAGGGAGCCAGAACCGAGTTGTTTGATGGGGGGAATCAGTCATAAAATCGGAGGAGCGATATGTTAAGTCAGGAAACTGTTAAGACTAATCCGACGGAAGAACAGAAAATTTCATTGACTTTAGAGGAGTTTCTGGATTGGTATCCGGATGGTTATGAGGGTCGATTTGAATTGCATGATGGGGAGATTGTTAAAATGCAGCCGACTGGAACTCACGAAAAAGTGGCAGGTTTTCTGGCATCCAAAATATCAATTTACATTGATAGTTTAAATTTGCCATTTTTTATCCCTCGCCAAGGACTAATTAAAGCCATAGATTCTGATAAGTCGGCTTATATTCCCGACGTTATGGTATTAGATGATAATGCCCTAGAAAAGGAGCCTCTGTGGACAAAGCGATCGACTATTACTCAATCGGTGAGTATTAAGTTGGTTATAGAAGTCGTCAGTACCAATTGGCGGGATGATTATTTGATGAAGCTGGCAGAATATGAAAAATTAGGGATAGGCGAATATTGGATAGTTGATTATTTGGGGTTGGGAGGTCGGCGTTATATTGGAGACCCCAAAAAACCGACTATTTCGGTTTATCATTTAGTTGAAGGAGAGTACGAACTCCATTTATTTAGAGGTGAAAATGTGGTGACTTCGCCAACTTTTCCAGAACTCAATTTGACCGCCGAACAAATATTTAAGGCAAGGCAGTAGCTGAGGATAACGGTTATGACAATAAGTAATACAAGAAAGACCATGCCCCAGATAGTTGGGCTTTGCTAGTATCAATAATTACAAGAATTCCCAAACTTTTGGACTTGCTTAGATTCTCAAGTGTCAATTATGGAAAAATTGCTGCAACTGCATATTGAAAAATTACCTGAAGGTGTTTATTTAGCAACCAGCGATGCTTTGCCTGGTTTAGTTGCTCAGGGAGAAACTCTGGCTGAAGCTTTGGAAATAGCTCGTGATGTAGCCGTTAAGTTAATAGAAGCTCGTCGTGAAAGACAACTTATGAATTGGGAAGGTTTACAAACTCTTGCCGAAAAGTTTGATTATCCATTGATTATTAATGAATAATTTGTTTGATGGGAAGATTGTCAGGATTTCGCTATCGAGAAATTGTGAAAAAGTTGAAGACTTTTGGGTTTGTTTTTGACCGCCAAGCTGCTGGTAGTCACGAAATTTGGTACAACCCAGCTCGGAATTTATATACCACGATTCCTAACCATTCGGGAGATATGCCAGAGGGGACTTTGCGGGCAATTTGAAAGCAAGCTGAAATCCGTCCAGAAGATTTTTTAAATGCTTGATTTAAATGAAAAATGGGGATAAGACTGAGGATGATATTGGTGCTAATTTATTTACAAAATGGGGGAGGGGGGATGTGGGCTGGGAGTCGGCGGTTGGCGATCGCTTTGGCGGGTGATATAATTCGGGTTGAGGGGTCAATAAATTCTTTCACCGCAGGGGGAGGTGGCAAGGTGCGATCGCATTACATCACAGCCCGCCTACCACTACCCTAGCAGGATTACTGAAATCCTGGGAAATGGGGATGGCGATCGCTTTTTGAAAACCATCCACCGCCTCTTCTAGTTACGGCTCGGCAGCAGTTGATTACCCCTCACTAAATCCCTGACTCCCCAGAATCAAGTCTATATAGACCGGTTGGATTCACCCAGGGATTATACCATCATCAGGATATGCTGGCGAAGGATTTTAATCAACCCACAATCAACTACACTTGTCAAGTACGGATAACCGAATGCTTTATTCCGGCAAACCGAATGCCGCTCGCTCTAGGTAATGCGATCGCTTGTTTGCATAAACGGGGTTTTTTGAAAAAATGGGGTTTCTTAATTTCCTTTTCTGGTAGGATGGGATGGGGCGATCGCACTTTATCATCAGGTAATTGACATTAACCCCCATTTCGCTTGGGCATATTCTAATTTGGGGGATGCTTTGGCTAAACAGGGGAATTTAGATGAGGCTATGGCTTGGTGGGGTCAAGTCATTGATTTATAGATTCTTGAGAACCAAAACAGGTTGTTGAAAACGTCCCAAGTCTTGATTTATCATCAAAGACTCATAAAATCCGAAACTGTCTAGTATTTCCCAACCATCCAACATCATTGGTAAACGGATTTTGCCATAAATTCGATGAGCATTCCAAACAACGCAATCTTGTCCTATCGGAACAGAGAAGAATAAAAGTCCATCTTTCTTAATCAACTTTTTAGCTAATTTCATCGCCTCTAAGTCTCCATTAGGGTTAATGGGGTCTCCATAACGACCCAAACCGTCATGTTCAAAGGATGAGATGGAAATACCAACATCTGCTTGAATATTGCTACTGATATAATCCTGATAAGACAAGACCTGAACTTGTGGATGCTCAGAAACAGGCAGATTATAATCAATCACATATACATTTCCAGCTCCTTTCCAAAGAGATATAGCATCACAGTTAATACCAGCCAAACCAAAAATCAGAACACTCTTATTGAGAACGCTATATTTATTCAACGCATTTAATAAATCATGTAATGTCCGACCATAGTATTTGAAGGAACCATTTTCCAGTTTATAAAAAGCATTATCGTAATCCTGCATACTAATATGTACAGGAGAGGTGCGAGTATTATTATAATAAGAATAAATAACTGGAATGCGATCGCCAAGAGTAAAATCAACCTTCAATTCTGTGGGGATTTGTTTGGGAGGGGGAGAAGGAGGTAGGCAGGCGTGACGATAAAAGTTGGCAGATAAAGTTGGTTCATCTTGATTAGAGTCTAACTTTAAGCTTTCAGAGCTGGGTAAAGGATCGCCATATATTTCAACTTCATCAAGATGAAAATACTCATTTTCTCGCAATTGTAACCGCACAAACCGTGCGACTTGATGTTGCATATTTACTTTCAAGGGCTTTCCGTCAATCCCACCAAATGGATTTTCCTGATGATTTGAGTAGCATAATTTCCAATTCAGTGCATCCTGAGACAATAAGATATTTAAAGTCGAGGCGCGTTCTTTAAAATTCATCCGATTAAAAATTTTGATCTCAGAAAGCTGATAGTTTTTTTGCAAATCAATCTGCCACCAAGGTTGGTTTTCTAGGGCAGTATGAAATCCGAATCCGCCAGTTTTATTACCATTGCAGGCACCGTGAGGATCGTATTTTTGATGATCGTAAATAGAACTTTGAGCTGTGGGTTTGTTGAAAGCCAAGTTAGCACAAGAATCGGTATCATCATTACAGATACCAAATACCTTGATGGCAGAAAAGTGTAAAGCTGTGTCTTCGGGTGAGAATATGGTTATATACCGTCCTTTTGCTTTTTTAAGGATTGTGTTACATTCTAAGTCATCTCCTTTCCAAAAAGACTCATTTATGTTAAGCGGTAAACCGAAAGACAGATCGGGTTTAAGGCTATTGTGTACTGTGTAAAACAAGCAACGAGCGCGTTCTTTACATACATCGACTCTATTGGCGATCGCAAGGGAAGTCAATATGTGTTCTTTCCCCAAATCAATAGTAATGTACTGATTAGAGCCAAATCCGGTATGGAAAAAGAAAGGGTTTTTCGGCTTTACCAAGCCTTGTTTCGGATAGTTCTTGTAGCCACTACTAAGATAATAATTTTTCCCTTCAGCCACATCAGTAATATCTTTGGAGTCGATGTTTATATCTTCTTCCAATAAAAGACTTTTAGTAATTGATTGTGTCAGTTGATACAACCGTAGTAAAACCGAATCTTTATTGGGATTTGGTTCTTTGTTAGCAAGGCTTGACATATACATATAATAGTTCAGCTTATCTTCAAGCAATTTAATGGTTGAAGCATGATTGCGAGGAACTTGAGTGGGTGATTCTTCACTTAAAAATATAGGAGGTTTTCTGTCTACATTCCTCTTAATGTCTAGGGGATGTGGCATCATGGGTTCATGCCAAGAGGAGAGATTCTTCTCATTGAAGCGATCGCGTCTTAAAAAGGTTAACTCATAAACATTGGGCAGATTGATGTGGGTTCCCGGAATCATAAAGTCACCACAGCAATTGTTTGGGTGTGTATGAACACAGATAAAGTGCTGGTCAAGTTTTCTGAGAAATGGACCGAGATTCACCTCAAACTGTTCAGGATTTCGGGCTACCCCTAGACTATGAACTTCAACGAGAATTATTCTAAACCTTTTCAAAACTTGCTCTGAGGTTTGTAGTATATTGCGGTATTCTGCTCCTTCAATGTCCATTTGCAGCATCAGATCATCTTTTTGATCAGGTGCAAGTTCTTCAACCCAAGCATCTAAGGAAATGCTATCCGTTTCACCATTCACATCTAGCCACTTCTTCTTAAATGTTTGCATTCCTTCTTTGAGGGGGGTTTGGAATTTATCTATATCACTAGACTTGTCACACATATGGCATTGAATACCATAGGTATCTGTTAATTCATCTTCAAAATTCTTACGGTTGGCGACACCCGGAGAAAAACAGGCTTTAATATTATCAAGGTCGTCAGGTATTAAATACGCTCCATCTCTTTCCCCTCCGATTCTAATCAGTGGAACTGGTGAAGGCTTGGGTTTCATTATAAGTATTGTTGAGAGCATATTATAGATACTATTGGCAGACATTTTGGAACTCCTTAAATGATTGTTTTTATCGATGTTAACAATAGGTATAACCTTAGAAATCTTGGACTTATCTATATCAAAATCCAAATAACTGAGGGGATACGATAGCATCAGTTGGCGCTGTGCTTCGGTGTTTTTCCAGTTTCCTTCAATACTTTAGATTTGTAAGTACCCTTTTTATCAATGACTCTTACGCAGGAAACATTGGGGTTATCCAAGGAAAATACACTGAAGGATCCTTCAAAATAATACACTGTTTCTAAATTTTTTGAAATTGTTGCAATTGCAGGGCAAAAACTGCCCCGACTAGCCACCAAAGTTTTGGCTCTGAGCAAATACTCTATATCTGCTCTCAAATCATTACTCATTTGCCGCACCACTGTACATTGGGATTGGCAAAAATCAATTAGTGGTTCAATAATATGATTTAATTTGTCTTCAAAAACTAAATTGATTGAATGCCAGCTTTGATGCTGTATTATTTTCTGATAGAAGGAAAGAGGCGGTTGACCATAGTTTAAATGCGGATTTTTAAAAATATCACCAGAGCGTATATGGATCACAAGATCCTGTTGGTTTAAGGGTTGAGAATGTTTAAGATTAAATGCCTCGCCTAAATCAATCATGTTTAAATAAGTGTTAGGGGGACTTATTGATTTAGGGGCAAGTTTAGACCAAACTTGATAATCAAAAAACATCCCTTCTAATACTATTTTTTCGTGATAAAAATCCGGTGTATTGACATTAATAATCTCAAATCCTGACTGGGTATTTGTTGTGCCACTTTTAATATACCAAAAATTAGGCAAATATATTTTATATACCCCTATTGATTTAGCAACTTGATAAGCATTTGATAATTGTATTATACTGTTGCCAAATCTTCCAGGTTTTTCAATAAAAACGGCAGTAATATCACTGATGATATGATTTTCATCTAACTGTTCAAATTTGACAAACTGACTCAATTTTAAGGTGTCTGTTTTTTTAATTTCTTTGAACATTGGATTAAAAAATTGGCTTCTCATCAACGATAAGCTAATTCCATTCTGTTCTGCAAAACGCTTTTCTAACTCTAGGTTGTCTCGTAATTCACGATAAAAGTTAGATGCTAGAGTTGATTCATCTTGATTAGATTTTAATTGAGGATTCTCATGTAAGGCATGAACACCATAGATTTCCACTTCATCCAGATGCAGTGACTCAATTTCTCGCAATTGTAACCGGACAAACCGTGCGACTTTATACGCTATATCCACGATGAGTGGTTTTCCATTAATTCCTCCAAACAAATTGTCAGGATTATTTGAATAGAATAATTCCCAATTTAGTGCATCTTCTGAGAGTAAGATGTTTAACGTTGAAGCCCGTTCTTCAAAATTAATCCGGTTATAAATTCTAATCTGAGTAAGCTGATAGATGGCTTGTAAGTCAATTTGCCACCACGGTTGATTTTCTTGACAAGTATGAAAACCAAATTTTCCAGTTTTTTTGCCGTTACAGGCTCCTTGAGGATCATAACCATAAATTTCCGGCTGATAAACAGAACTTTGAACGGTAGGTTTATTTAAAGCTAAGTTGATATCAAAATTTTGATTAAGCTTTATCTTATTCATAACTCTTTGTTTTTTTACATATTAGCAGGAGTATCCAGCAGGTGTCAAGAGATATGCAATATTCGTTTTGACATCCTCAATATAAAAGTTAGAAATTGCCTTATCTCTGAGCATATTTACTAATAAAAAGATAAACCAAGCTTTTTCTTTCATCTGTCATTTCATTATCATTTTCATCAATATATTCGATTAATTCATCTGCCATATTGTTCCAATCTGTATTCTCCCAATCTGCTATAGGTTTACAGCGATAGGTATTACTAACAAATTCTGCACAAGTCGAAAAAGTGCTACCCAAAGATGTCAATATCTTAGCACCATCAGACATAATAATTAGGTCATAAGCAGCAGCTTGAGTTTCACTCAATGATTGGGTGAATTCAGATGTTATATAACAATTTATCTGATGGTTTTTTTGCTTAACTTGATCGACTAATCTTAGAGTCGCTTTATTACATTCAGAACATACAACAACATCTTTAAATCCAGATTCACAGACAAAACTAACGGCTGTTTTAATAGGTAAAAATCGACGAAATATAGTTGGCATATCTTTATTTAGAGTTGGAATATTATCATATAAAAGCCTCTGAATAATATCTCCTCTCCGAATATGAACAACTAGATAAGGTCTGAAATTAATTTGATTTTTAAATTTTTGAATTTGAGCAATGATTTGATGATGCCAATTGATTTTTTTCCAGTAATCCTTAACTTTTAAAGATACCCGTTGTAGTGTGTCTCCATAGGGAACGATAGCCCAAGGCTGATCCCAGACAAGAAATTGACACTGGGAAATAGTTTCGATTTGCTTCTTATTTAAAACAAAAAAACACCCTTTTCTCTTAAAACCTGTGTTCAGGTTGCTTAAGGATTTTGTATTTAGTTTAGAAAGCCCTTCTTCATTTATCCAAGGAACATCAATATCTTGGAATACTTTGCCACCTTCAAAAATCTCTGAGCAACTATTAATGTTAAGGATATTTGATGAGTAATATCTGCTGACTATGCGAGGCCAAGAAGCATATAAATTACAACCTAAGTATTCACAGGCATATCTAGCTGATAAAATAGACATCAACCTCGTACCTAGCCCATCATTCCTGCGGGCAACAATTCCCTGAATAATAGGAATGGGGGATGGGAAGTTATCTTCACCATAAAAGCTCGTGTATAGAGTGTTTTCATCTGGATTATAATTCAGATGAGAACTATCAAGTTCCACAGGAATACCATATATTTCAACCTCATCTAAATGGAGAGTACCTATTTCTCGCAATTGTAACCGGACAAACCGTGTCACTTGGCCTTGCAGATATACGATCAGGGGTTTTCCCTCAATTCCACCAAATATATTTTCTGAATCATTTGAGTAACATAATTCCCAATTTAGTGCATCCTGAGATAATAAAATATTTAAGGCTGAAGCCCGTTTTTCAAAACTAATGCGATTATAAATTTTAATCTGAGTAAGCTGATATATGGATTGTAAGTCAATTTGCCACCACGGTTGATTTTCTTGACAAGTATGAAAACCAAATTTTCCAGTTTTTTTGCCGTTACAGGCTCCTTGATAATCATAACCATAGACTTCTGGCTGATAAACAGAACTTTGAGCTGTGGGCTTATTTAAGGCTAAATTTACATCAAGATTGATGCCATCATGACGGGTTAGTCTAGGTTCAATAGCAAATGCCAAACTGGATTGAAGTTGCACTGAGTTATGATTGATGTCAATTCCTTTTTGATAGTTAGTGATTGCCTTTTCCCGAACGCCTTTTTGAACCAAAATGTTTCTTAACTCCTGATAATATTTATAGTCAGCGGGCTTTAATTTTAAGCCGGTATTGAAGACGGTAATGGCTAATTCTACTTGTCCACTCTGAACCAATCTCATTCCCAATTGGTAGTTAAACCAGCTACACTTTGAATTTAGTTTGATGGCTTGGCGATAAGCGATGATGGCTTCCTCATCATCCCCCAACTGTTCATAGGCTTCTGCCAATTTGTAATGAAACCAATGGAAATCGGGATGAAGTGCGATCGCTTTCTGATAAGCAGCTACAGCATTTGTCCAATTCTCTGATTGTTCATAGGCTTCTCCCAGCTTGAAGTGAGACCAATGGAAATCGGGATGATGTGCGATCGCTTTCTGATAAGCATCCACGGCTTCTTCTAGCTTACCGCTCCGCAGCAGTTGATTACCCCTCACTAAATCGCTGACCAATTCGCTGACTCCCCAGACTAAAGCAATGCCGAAACTGTCCCCCCATTGTACCACAGCCATAGAAATTTGTCAATTTGGGTAAGTATCGTGATATGATGCTGGTGTATGTCAGGGGTGGGTGTGGATTGGGAAGTTAGTTATGAGGAGTAGTCAAGGAATGAGTGCGGGTGAGTTACTGAGACAGGCGAATCAGTTGAAACGGTCTGGGAAGTTGGAAGAGGCGATCGTATTACATCACAGCCGGCCTACCACTACCCTAGCAGGATTACTGAAATCCTGGGAAATGGGGATGGCGATCGCTTTTTGAAAACCATCCACCGCCTCTTCTAGCTTACCGCTCGGCAGCAGTTGATTACCCCTAACTAAATCCCTGACTCCCCAGAATCAAGTCTATATAGACCGGTTGGATTAACCCAGGGATTATACCATCATCAGGATATGCTGGCGAAGGATTTTAATCAACCCACAATCAACTACACTTGTCAAGTACGGATAACCGAATGCTTTATTCCGGCAAACCGAATGCCGCTCGCTCTAGGTAATGCGATCGCCCGAGTTGTGGGGATATCTAAACTCAAATGAGGGTGACTTACAATGTATTGATAATGTCAGTTTTAGCAACTCCTTTGTGTCGGGAAATTGCTCGTAAAATACTATTGAGAGTTCCCAGTCGCAAAGGGTTATGATTGGGAATGCTAATCCTTTGATGGTGGGGCAACTCTGTTTATAAAATAATGTGGCTCCCCTGTTAGTGAACCACCTCATAATCCCATTGGCGACAGAGAATGTCTGCCAAATGAGTCCCTTTCATATCTCTGGGGATTTTCATCGATAATTTGGATCGATCTACTTACTGGATGACTAAGATTTCTTCTTTGACTAGATGTAGCTTGACATTGGGACAGCTAGGTTGGTCGAAATAATAGCCTTTGATGGCTTCATTGACATGGACTCGTAACGCTTCCCAATCATCACCCTGAGTGAAGATATCCTCGGTCAAACATTCGGCTACAAATCCGCCATCTTCTTCCTGATACACTTCAAAAATGATGACTGAATTCATTTTTATCATCCTCGTTCATGGGTGACATCAATCCTAAAAAATGGTCGCTATTTTCATTCAAACTTTGACCCAGAAGGAGCTTGTTCGGTTCCGATCATACCACAAGCTGATCGTTAAAGTGTGCGACGATCGCATTTCGATCGCACCCATCCTGTCAACCCCCAGCCCTCATGGCCCCATCGGAATTGCTGACGACACCTGTTGTTGCGATCGCATTCCGGCGCCTGGATATGACACGGAGGGTGTTTGACGTGATGCGGGGGGTGAAGCTGTCCCCACAGAAGCGCGATCGCACCGGATATTGACTCCTGTAACTCAGTCGGCGCTCTTATACATATTTTGAAAAAATTGTCAAGTGCGGATAACCGAATACTGTCAGCCGTTTCTATCTCCTCGATTAGGTTTTCAGCAAGGGCGAAACGACCCGACTGGGGGTTGTGCCAGCGTATCCAAATGTGAGTATCAAGTAATAGCATGGCTCAGGAGGATTCCCAATCGGAGTCCGGGGTGGTGGGTGCGATGAGATCGTCAAGTAAGTGAACTGTACCCGCCAGTTTTTCAGAAGGTCGGCGACGCGGTGGAGTTGTCACCGATTCCTGGGAGCTGATGGGGAGAACGATCACTTCATATTGTTGGTCGCCGGTCAGTGACGGGGGGAGATCGATAATCAGTTGCCGATTGACGGGTTGGGTGATGATTCGCAGAGCTTCCATTACGGCTTTCAACTCAGTTTGAATGGGTTTAAATTTTAGCACTTAATTGTCCCGACTGTTTGTTATCAACTCCGAAAAGTTGGCAGAAACCAGATACGATGCGATGGGTGCTTCGCACAGGCTGCGCGATCGCACCCATCCTGTCAACCCCCAGCCCTCATGGCCCCATCGGAATTGCTGACGACACCTGTTGTTGCGATCGCATTCCGGCACCCGGACACGACGCGGAAGGTGTTTGATGTGATGCCGCCGGTGCAGCCGTCCCCACAGAAGCGCGATCGCACCGGATATTGACTCCTGTAACTCAGTCGGCGCTCTTATACATATTTTTAAAAAATTGTCAAGTGCGGATAACCGAATACTTTGTTCCGGCAAACCGAATGGCGATTCGTGCTATGCGATCGCTCTTCGTGTAGCACGGGCATCTTGCCTGTATAATCGAGAGCGTCGCACCCATCCTGTCAACCCCCAGCGCTCATGGCCCCATCGGAATTGCTGACGACACCTGTTGTTGCGATCGTCTTCCGGCGCCCGGACACGACGCGGAAGGTGTTTGACGTGATTCGGCGGGTGAAGCCCTCCCAACTGCCGAGGACGGGCAATGCTTTGGAAGCTCGAAATTCGTGTTACAATAGACATCCGTCGAAATTTGAGAAGTCAGCACCCCCGGCTGAAGCACGGGGGCTTCGTGCCCTCCCCTTCAGGTAGCTGACCAGCTATAGCCTTAACTGGCTACGTTCAGAGCAAGAGTTAAAGTTCCTACCCGGGAATGCGTGCTAGTTCCCGGCTCATGAACCGAATCGTTAAACAGTCCTAAGGGGTTAAGACAGTGCGATTGGGAAAGTACCGACTCTGAACATTAGCGTTCGCGCAGCGTGCGCGTTAGCGCAAGCGCAAACATTACCCCGCAAGGGAGTCGGAGCCAACCATAGCTCCATGGAGGGGCAACCATACCCCTCCACCCCGCAAGGGGGTGCTGGCGGCGGTCATCCGCTTGAGTCGGTTTTCCTCTCCGCGATCAATCACGGAGCTTCCAACCCTCCCAGGAGTTTTACGTGAGTTGATGCGGTCAATCAAGGGAATTTTTAAAGACGGGGTTATTCATCCAAGCGAACCGATTTCTTATCCCGAATTGAATCCGGTTATTATTACTTTTCTGGATGCGTCAACCACTGCTCCGGCTCCGGGAGTTTCTTCGGAACCGTCTGAATCTGGGTGGGATGGATTTTTATCGGTGATAGAAGCGTGTCAAATGGAAACGGGAATCTCTGATTTGGCACATCGACGCGATCGTTATTTATATGGTACGCCCAAGCATGATGAGCAAGAGACGTAAAGTTTTTGTGGTTACATCGGCTTGGATGTCTTTGATGAACAACGGCGACTTACATAAGGGGCAAAACGTTAAATGTTATGACCGAAAATAACATCAGACAAAAAATTTTGGAACGACTCGAACCTTTGTCGGGATCACAAGTCAAACATCTGCTTTCGGAATGGCTCATTGGTGCATCCGATCGCTTGGAAGATTTTGAGGAATTGCTCAGGAAGGAATCCGATCCCGGAACTGAAGAATTGTTTGAGTATGGGGAAATCGACTCGGGATTAAACTTTCGCGGTCTGACCGAAGCGGAAATGGTTCGGCAAAGTCAATTGGCTCTCGAAACTTATCATCGTCAAGGTGTCTCAGTACCCCATGACCGCGTGCGCGAATGGGCCGATCGCTTGGGAACGGATCGGGAAGGCCCATGCCCCAGATAGTTTGGACTGAAGGCGCAGTAGACGATCTCAATCGTCATTACGATTTTTTAAAAATTAACAATGCTGACGCTGCCGCCCGGGCGGTACGAGGGATTGTCTCTTCTGCCGAAAGTTTACAGGATAATCCCCGCAGAGGTACGGCGATCGGTCAAAGTCCGGGATTGCGTAAACTCTTCGTTTCTATTGGTAAATATGGTTATGTCATTCATTACACTCTTCTGGGAGACGATGTGATTGTTTTGCGAGTCTATCACGGGCGAGAAAACCGACCTTATTAAAATTAGTAACTCATTGAGAACGGGGCTTAAATTGATCGCCCAGCGTCTCGGAACGACGTTCGCCCAGCGTCTCGGAACGACGTTCGCCCAGCGTCTCGGAACGAGAATCGCTTTCTTCGGACTGTCGCTGGAGGAGTTGCTTGGTTTCCTCGAAGCGGCGATCGCTTTCCTCGGATTGTTCCCGGAAGCGGCGATCGCTTTCTTCGGACTGTCGCTGGAGGAGTTGCTTGGTTTCCTCGAAGCGGCGATCGCTTTCCTCGGATTGTTCCCGGAAGCGGCGATCGGTTTCTTGGGACTCTTCTTTGATGACTCGTTCAGTTTCCTTTTGGGCTTCTATGAGTTCCGCCAGCAGTCTCCAAACATCATCAGCATTGGTCGTCATGGGGGTTGTCCTTGGTGGTGTTTGAATTCTCCATTTTAGCAGGTCACCACTGCGCGATACGTGGCACTCCGACGCGCGCGATCGCCTGTTTCCAGAAACCCGGTTTTTTCAAAAAACCGGGTTTCTTAACGTGGCACTCCGACACGCGCCCATGCTAACTCTGGCTCTAATTTACCATTGGCGGGGACGGAATTTATCATCATTTAAAATTACTACACTATCTCCCGACTGTGCCAATACAAATAACCCCCGACGATAGCCATAGCTGGCGACTTCTTCGGGAACCACCATTCCGGCTACGGCTCCCATGGCTTTGACATCACTATAACGGGGCATTAACCGCTTGAATTTTTCCAGTCTTTCTAGGTGTTCGTTGATGTCGGTTTGGGTGAGTTTACTTTTGACTTCCACTAATATGGCTTGGTCAGTGTTGACCACCAGCAAATCAATTTCTATGGCTTCTCCAAAGCGTTTAACGGAGATATTAGCGCAGAATTCATTAACCGCAATTCCTCGTCGCTGAAACAGTTGGACGACGGCGGGGCGGACTTGCCATTCGACAAATTCTCCGAGGCGGTTACCCAGTTTGCCTAATTCCTGGTTCAGTTTTTCATTCTGTTGTTTGATGATTCGTTCGGTTTCCTCGGACTGTCGCTGGAGGAGTTGCTTGGTTTCCTCGAAGCGACGATCACTTTCCTCGGACTGTCGCTGGAGGAGTTGTCGGGTTTCCTCGAAACGGCGATCGCTTTCTTCGGATTGTTCCCGGAAGCGGCGATCGCTTTCTTCGGATTGTTCCCGGAAGCGACGATCGCTTTCTTCGGACTGTCGCTGGAGGAGTTGCTTGGTTTCCTCGAAGCGGCGATCGGTTTCCCGGAAGCGGCGTTCGGTTTCTTGGGACTCTTCTTTGATGACTCGTTCAGTTTCCTTTTGGGCTTCTATGAGTTCCGCCAGCAGTCTCCAAACATCATCAGCATTGGTGGTCATGGGGGTTGTCCTTGGTGGTGTTTGAATTCTCCATTTTAGCAGGTCACCACTGCGCGATACGTGGCACTCCGACTGCGCGATCGCCTGTTTCCAGAAACCCGGTTTTTTCAAAAAACCGGGTTTCTTAACGTGGCACTCCGACACGCGCCCATGCTAACTCTGGCTCTAATTTACCATTGGCGGGGACGGAATTTATCATCATTTAAAATCACTACACTATCTCCCGACTGTGCCAATACAAATAACCCCCGACGATAGCCATAGCTGGCGACTTCTTCGGGAACCACCATTCCGGCTACGGCTCCCATGGCTTTGACATCACTATAACGGGGCATTAACCGCTTGAATTTTTCCAGTCTTTCCAGGTGTTCGTCGATGTCGGTTTCGGTGAGTTTACTTTTGACTTCCACTAATATGGCTTGGTCAGTGTTGACCACCAGCAAATCAATTTCTATGGCTTCTCCAAAGCGTTTAACGGAGATATTAGCGCAGAATTCATTAACCGCAATTCCTCGTCGCTGAAACAGTTGGACGACGGCGGGGCGGACTTGCCATTCGACAAATTCTCCGAGGCGGTTACCCAGTTTGCCTAATTCCTGGTTCAGTTTTTCATTCTGTTGTTTGATGATTCGTTCGGTTTCCTCGGACTGTCGCTGGAGGAGTTGCTTGGTTTCCTCGAAGCGACGATCACTTTCCTCGGACTGTCGCTGGAGGAGTTGTCGGGTTTCCTCGAAACGGCGATCGCTTTCTTCGGATTGTTCCCGGAAGCGGCGATCGGTTTCCCGGAAGCAACGTTCGGTTTCTTGGGACTCTTCTTTGATGACTCGTTCAGTTTCCTTTTGGGCTTCTATGAGTTCCGCCAGCAGTCTCCAAACATCATCAGCATTGGTGGTCATGGGGGTTGTCCTTGGTGGTGTTTTAATTCTACATTTTAGCAGGTCACCACTGCGCGATACGTGGCACTCCGACTGCGCGATCGCCTGTTTCCAGAAACCCGGTTTTTTCAAAAAACCGGGTTTCTTAACGTGGCACTCCGACACGCGCCCATGCTAACTCTGGCTCTAATTTACCATTGGCGGGGACGGAATTTATCATCATTTAAAATCACTACACTATCTCCCGACTGTGCCAATACAAATAACCCCCGACGATAGCCATAGCTGGCGACTTCTTCGGGAACCACCATTCCGGCTACGGCTCCCATGGCATGAAAATCACGATAAGCGGGCATTAACCGCTTGAATTTTTCCAGTCTTTCCAGGTGTTTGTTGATGTCGGTTTCGGTGAGTTTACTTTTGACTTCCACTAATATGGCTTGGTCAGTGTTGACCACCAGCAAATCAATTTCTATGGCTTCTCCAAAGCGTTTAACGGAGATATTAGGGTGGAATTCATTAACGGAAATTCCTCGTCGCTGAAACAGTTGGACGACGGCGGGGCGGACTTGCCATTCGACAAATTCTCCGAGGCGGTTACCCAGTTCTCCTAATTGCCGGTTGAGTTGTTGGTTTTGTTGTTGGATGATTCGTTCGGTTTCTCGGAAGCGGCGATCGCTTTCTTCGGACTGTCGCTGGAGGAGTTGCTTGGTTTCCTCGAAGCGGCGATCGGTTTCTTCGGATTGTTCCCGGAAGCGGCGATCGGTTTCCCGGAAGCAACGTTCGGTTTCTTGGGACTCTTCTTTGATGACTCGTTCAGTTTCCTTTTGGGCTTCTATGAGTTCCGCCAGCAGTCTCCAAACATCATCAGCATTGGTGGTCATGGGGGTTGTCCTTGGTGGTGTTTTAATTCTACATTTTAGCAGGTCACCACTGCGCGATACGTGGCACTCCGACTGCGCGATCGCCTGTTTCTGGAAACTTCGAGAAACCCGGTTTTTTCAAAAAACGGGGGCGGGTTTATATAGCTGCTGGTGAAGAAGAATATAGGCTGTTGAACCCGCCCCTACAGGAATATGTGACCCCTGGGTGGCTGGGGAAAGCGATCGCTTGTTTCCAGAAACCCGGTTTTTTCAAAAAACGGGGGCGGGTTTATATAGCTGCTGGTGAAGAATAATATAGGCTGTTGAACCCGCCCCTACAGGAATATGTGACCCCTGGGTGGTTGGGAAAAGCGATCGCTTGTTTCTGGAAACTTCCAGAAACCCGGTTTTTTCAAAAAACCGGGTTTCTTAAATTCTGGCGCAGCCGACAATGGTTGTTTGGGGAAAGTAGGGCGGGTTTATATAGCTGCTGGTGAAGAAGAATATAGGCTGTTGAACCCGCCCCTACAGGAATATGTGACCCCTGGGTGGTTGGGAAAAGCGATCGCTTGTTTCTGGAAACTTCCAGAAACCCGGTTTTTTCAAAAAACGGGGGCGGGTTTATATAGCTGCTGGTGAAGAAGAATATAGGCTGTTGAACCCGCCCCTACAGGAATATGTGACCCCTGGGTGGTTGGGAAAAGCGATCGCTTGTTTCCAGAAACCCGGTTTTTTCAAAAAACCGGGTTTCTTAAATTCTGGCGCAGCCGACAATGGTTGTTTGGGGAAAGTAGGGCGGGTTTATATAGCTGCTGGTGAAGAAGAATATAGGCTGTTGAACCCGCCCCTACAGGAATATGTGACCCCTGGGTGGTTGGGAAAGGCGATCGCCTGTTTCTGGAAACTTCGAGAAACCCGGTTTTTTCAAAAAACCGGGTTTCTTAAATTCTGGCGCAGCCGACAATGGTTGTTTGGGGAAAGTAGGGCGGGTTTATATAGCTGCTGGTGAAGAAGAATATAGGCTGTTGAACCCGCCCCTACAGGAATATGTGACCCCTGGGTGGTTGGGAAAGGCGATCGCTTGTTTCTGGAAACTTCGAGAAACCTGGCGATCGCATTCCCGTACCCGGACACGACGCGGAAGGTGTTTGATGTGATGCCGCCGGTGCAGCCGTCCCCACAGAAGCGCGATCGCACCGGATATTGACTCCTGTAACTCAGCCGGCACTCTGTTACAGATTTTTAAAAAATTGTCAAGTGCGGATAACCGAATACTTTGTTCCGTCAAACCGAATGGCGATTCGTGCTATGCGATCGCCCGAGTTGTGGGGATATCTAAACTCAAATGAGGGTGACTTACAATGTATTGTTGACACTCCGGGTCTCTTCAGAGCGGGGAGTGTCAATTCTGACAACTGACGCTGGGTATCCCAAACCCCGTATATTGTCTGACTTCTGGTTCGTGGAACCCCAAGATGATATCTTCTTTGGGAATACCAGCTTGCACCAATTCATCAGCAATTCCATCTTCGGTTTGGTCCCACTGAATCCAAACGCGATCGTCGATAATTTCCACATGAAGGAGACAGCTATGAAAGTGTTGTTGCTCTATCCATCCTTCGGATAGAATCAAATACTGACCATTTTCACCGTCAAAAGCGGCGCGATTTTTGACCGGAATATTGGCGTAATTAATCCGGGCGTAAGGCTTCATAACTTCGCAGATGATTGGGTGGTATTTGTTTAATTTATCCATCGAGTAATTTCCTCCAAGTTCGGATCGAAAACAATCAGTTTTAAATTCTGGTCTGACAGGATAATTTGACCGATTGTTTCGGCTGATAATCGTTGAAAAACTGCCTTTCTGATGGCAATATAAAGATTTTTGTCCGAGTTCAAGTATTTGAGTATTTTGTCGTATAGATAATATTGACCCAGGGCATTTTTTAGATCTTCGATTTCAGATTTTCCGACAAAGCTTTTAACTTATACTGCAATTTTTACTCCCTGTTTTTCGGCGACCAAAAGTTTCTCGGCTGCCAAATCTATGAAAATATCTTTTTGACCAACTTTGAGACTGAGAGGGTCATCTGTAATTGTCCATCCATCTTTGAGCAGTGCTATTTTGACACAGTTATGATAAATATCTTTTGCCGGCATCTCATTCAACCCCACCTCATGGGTTCAGATTTTAGCACTTAGTTCGACTGTTTGTTATCAACTCCGAAAAGTTGGCAGAAACCAGATACAATGCGATCGCTCTTCGTGTAGCACAGGCATCTTGCCTGTATAATCGGGAGTGCGATCGCCTAAATTGACCGAGTATTGCATCGGGTTCGGTGAAATGAGCATTTTCGTTGAATTTCCAGAACAGTTGTTGGTGGCTTGTCGGGAAGAACCCGAAGGGTTTAAGCGACGGGTGATGATTTTGACTTTGGGTCAACTCTATGAAGAGGGTAAAATTTCTTCGGGGGTGGCGGCGGAGATTTTGGGATGCAGCCGTTTGGAGTTTTATCGTTTGATTGGCGAACGGGGATTTGCCGCGATCGACTACACCGAAGCTGAGTTTGAAGAGGAGGCGAAAACCAGTCGAGAATTAGCCGAGAAATTCAGGGATCGATGAAGGTTGTTGTCAATGGGACGCCATTAATTGCTTTGAGTCTCATCGATCGCTTGCAACTGTTACCCCGGTTATTTGATGAGATTTTTATCCCGCCCACCGTATATCGAGAGGTGGCTATTCAGGGGGGCGATCGCCCGGGTCGCGAAGCGATTTTAACTCGAACGGGGGCGATCGTGCAAGCTCCGGCAGGGACTTCCAGTATTGAACCGTTACTTTTGGGACTCGATGCCGGAGAATTTGAAGTCATTTTGTTGAGTCGGGAACTCCAAGGGGATTGGGTCTTGATTGATGAGCGTTTGGGACGGCGGGTCGCTTTGAGTTTGGGTTTACCTGTGAAGGGAAGTTTGGGGCTTTTACTGGCTGCTGTCGGTGCAGATTTAATGACTCGGCAGGAAGCCAGGGAATCGGTTTCGGAGTTGCTTAAAAAATGGCATTCGTTTGAGTTCGCAACTGATTCGGATGTTTGAATCGGAGTTGGAACGGCTGTGAATGAGTCGGGGTCGCTCCGTTTGTCGTCTCGGCATCAGACTTGGGAAATGCGATATGTGTACCCACGCTGCGCGATCGCTCCTTTTCCGGGCATCTTGCCTGTATAATCGAGAGCGTCGCTCCCATCCCGTCAACCCCCAGCCCTCATGGCTCCATCGGAATTGCTGACCACAGCCGTTGTCGCGATCGCATTCCGGCACCCGGACACGACGCGGAAGGTGTTTGATGTGATGTGGCGGGTGCAGCCGTCCCCACAGAAGCGCGATCGCTCTACCCACAGACTAGGCGATCGCTCCTTTTCCGGGCATCTTGCCTGTATAATTGGCAGGGTCGCAATCCTTGGCGGAACCGGAGTTATACCGATTGAGGACTGGGGCGATCGCCACTTCTGCTAATATACCCGCTTATGGGGGGAGTAAGGGGGGATGTGGGCTGGGAGTCGGCGGTTGGCGATCGCTTTGAGGGGTGATATAATTCCGGTTGATGCCTCGATAAATTCTTTCACCGCAGGGGGAGGTGGCAAGGTGCGATCGTATTACATCACAGCCCGCCTACCACTACCCTAGCAGGATTACTGAAATCCTGGGAAATGGGGATGGCGATCGCTTTTTGAAAACCATCCACCGCCTCTTCTAGCTTACCGCTCGGCAGCAGTTGATTACCCCTAACTAAATCCCTGACTCCCCAGAATCAAGTCTATATAGACCGGTTGGATTCACCCAGGGATTATACCATCATCAGGATATTCTGGCGAAGGATTTTAATCAACCCACAATCAACTACACTTGTCAAGTACGGATAACCGAATGCTTTATTCCGGCAAACCGAATGCTGCTGGCTCTAGGTAATGCGATCGCCGCCCTCGGTATGGGAGCTACACTTCCCCATCTTCTCTTCTCAACTCGGATACCCGCTCAAATTCTCTGGTATTGTGAGTGACCAATATTAAATTATTGACCATGGCTCGCGCCGCCATCAGCCAATCATCAGGGTCGATTGGGGTTCGGCAACTCGCCAAGTTGTTTGGGATTTCTCGGGCATTTTTGGCGGCTCTATCATCCCCAGGTAAGGAGACCAAAAAATCTCAAAATTCTGGTGGCATTGCCAAGTTTGGCGGCGGATTTTCACTCTCGCTTCGCCCCATAAAATCACTCAAATTTCACGGTGGTCAAAGGAATGTTTGGCATGGTGGGCGATCGCCATTTGATGGGTGGTTGAGGCTTTGATTTGCTCACCAATTATGGCTCGTTTTCGGGGCATCTTGCCTGTATAATTGGCAGGGTCGCACCCATCCTTGGCGGAAGGGGAGTTATACGGATTGAGGACTGGGGCGATGGCGACTTCTGCTAATATAGGGGGTTATGGGGGGAGTAAGGGGGGATGTCGGCTGGGAGTCGGCGGTTGGCGATCGCTTTGAGGGGTGATATAATTCCGGTTGATGCCTCGATAAATTCTTTCACCGCAGGGGGAGGTGGCAAGGTGCGATCGCATTACATCACAGCCCGCCTACCACTACCCTAGCAGGATTACTGAAATCCTGGGAAATGGGGATGGCGATCGCTTTTTGAAAACCATCCACCGCCTCTTCTAGCTTACCGCTCGGCAGCAGTTGATTACCCCTCACTAAATCGCTGACCAATTTTCTGACTCCCCAGACTCAAGCACAGACTATGCAGAAACCAACCCCTATTATACCACAGCCATAGAAATTTGTCAATTTGGGTAAGTATCGTGATATGGTATAATCTCCGTTATGTCAGGGGTGGGTGTGGATTGGGAAGTTAGTTATGAGGAGTAGTCAAGGAATGAGTGCGGGTGAGTTACTGAGACAGGCTAATCAGTTGAAACGGTATGGGAGGTTGGAAGAGAGGGTTCTCGTGCCGAGACCTTACGCGATCGCCCATGGGATAACATTGACAATATAGATGGTCTGAACATATAATCGTTTATTCTTACTTACCAAATTCCATGAAAGTAGTGATACTAGCGGGTGGCATGGGTACTCGCTTGAGAGAAGAAACCGAATATCGCCCTAAGCCTTTGGTAGAAGTGGGGGGGAAGCCGATTATTTGGCACATCATGAAGCTTTATGCTCACTATGGTTTTTTAGATTTTATTGTTTGTTTGGGATATAAAGGAAATTTAATTAAAGAGTATTTTTTGAATTATGAAGCCATGAATAATGACTTCACTATCAATTTAGGTCGTTCTCATCAAATTACTTATCATAATACCCACTCTGAGACTGATTTTTCAGTAACTTTAGTTAATACTGGTTTGGATACTTTGACTGGAGGTAGGGTGGCTCAAGTCAAGCCATATATTAATGAAGATTTGTTTATGGTGACTTATGGAGATGGTCTGGCTGATCTGAATATTAAAGACTTAGTGGATTTTCATAAGAACCATGGTAAAATAGCCACAGTTACTACAGTACAGCCCTTGTCTCGCTATGGAGTGGTGAATGTTGATAAAGAAGCCAGGGTGTTAAATTTTGGCGAAAAAATTAGGGAGGACAAAATGATAAGTGCCGGTTTCTTTGTGTTTGATCGCCGGATTTTTGATTATTTATGGGATGGAGATTGTGTATTAGAAAAAGAACCCCTGGAAAAGTTGGCAGCCGCAGGGCAATTAATGAGCTATCATCATGAAGGCTTCTTTTATGCCATGGACACTTTCAAAGATTATCAAGAGTTAAATGTGCGGTGGAACTCAGGTCAAACACCGTGGAAGGTTTGGGAGTAAAATGAGATGATAATTAATGATTTTTGGCGCGATCGCTCTGTTTTTATGACAGGTTGCACGGGGTTACTGGGTGGTTGGATGGTTACTGAATTAGTCCAACGAGGTGCGAAGGTGACAGGTTTAGTGCGGGACTCCGTGCCACAGTCTCGTTTGTACACCGACAACTGGAGCGATAAAATTAATATAGTCCGTGGCTGTGTTGAAGATTTGCCGACTATCGAAAGAGCGATCGCAGAATACCAAGTAGACACAGTGTTTCATCTAGGCGCTCAAACTCTTGTGGGAGTAGCAAATCAAAACCCATTAGGAACTTTTGAAGCCAATATCAAAGGAACCTGGAATGTACTAGAAGCCTGTCGTCGAGTTGGCGGTGTTAGTCGCATTCTAATTGCCTCCAGCGATAAAGCCTATGGAGACCAAGAAATTCTACCATACAACGAAACCGCACCATTACAAGGACAACATCCCTATGATGTGTCTAAAAGTTGTGCCGATTTAATTAGTCGGACATATTACGTTTCCTATGGTTTGCCAGTTTGTGTAACCCGATGCGGTAATTTTTACGGTGGTGGCGACTTAAACTTTAATCGCATTGTCCCCGATACCATTAGGTCAGCTTTACGAGAACAGCCAGTTACTCTCCGCAGCGACGGCAGTTATATTCGGGACTATTTCTATGTCAAAGATGGCGTATTAGCTTATCTGCATTTAGCCGAACAGATGGAGAGAAAAGAGATTTGGGGTGAGGCTTTTAATTTTAGTAATGAACTGCAAATTACCGTCTTAGAATTAGTGCAGAAAATCCTAGCGGTGATGAATAAGAATCATTTGCAACCCGTCATATTAAATCAGGCGAAAAATGAGATTAAACATCAGTATCTATCGGCTGAAAAAGCCCGCCAAATGTTGAGTTGGCAACCTCAATATAGCTTAGAGTCTGGCCTAAAAGAAACCATTGATTGGTATCAAAAATTTTTACATACACATACACAGTGAGGTAAAAATTAAATGATGACCAGAAAATGGGATGCTTTCGCTGAAAGGGCGAGAACGGCATAGGAGACTACCCCTGAGTAGTATCTTGCCCATCCTGTGATGATGGGATTGAGTCTTTTAATCAGGGCGGCTTGAGGCGCATTTTTGTGTTTCTTAATCACCTCTTTAACCTTGTGAGACTTGTTCTCCATTTACCTCAATTTCGTCAAGTGTGTGGCTGACCAGACGGCGACCAGATTGTCAGCAAAACCTACATGACTTAGGTCTAAGGACAAAACACACGGCTGAGGCATTATCTGGCTGGGTTAGGCCGAAGGACATTGTGTTATTCCAAGTGCGTGACTATGCTGAAACACTCTATCCGGTTGTTACTGCACTACCTCAAGTTTGGAGAGGTGCCCGTCCCGGCAATAGATTCATACTCCTATTCTGCAACGCCCTGCAACGCCAAAATTAGCCCTTGCCAATTGGCGTTAGAGTTGCTATAATCTCATTGATGGTACTAAAGGGTCAAATACCGGACGTTTTGGTTGACTTCATATTCTACCTTTTATGGCTCCCTACCCTTGCCCCGAACCTTAAAGTTAGCCCTTGTCAATTGGCGAAGGTATTGAAATGAACAAAGCAATCATAACTGGATCAACTGGACTGGTCGGTCGGGCGGTGGTTAAGCATCTATCCGATCATGAAATCGATGTGATCTGTTTGGGACGTCGTTCTCTGAGCCCAGTGGACATCCTGAATATTTTTGGCAGAAAAGTGCACTATCTGAACATATCCATGAAGGAAATCCTGACTCTTCCCGCCATGATTAAATCGATAGGGTGGACTGCAGAGGGCGGCTGTGTTTTTTATAATTTCGCCTGGGGTGGTAGTGAAAGACTTACCGATGGAAGTTTTGGTGAGCAGTTGAGTAATGCGATTTACGCTGCGAATGCAGTAAAGGCTGCAAAACAGCTCGGATGCAGCAAGTTCGTGAATGCGGGAACGATTGAAGAGACCTACGTTGAAAAGTATATCGAGAAGAATGATAATGAACCTTATCAGTCTACCCAAATCGATTATAGTCTAGCCAAAATCGCTAGCAGAGATATGTGCAAAATAGTAGCATATTTAGAAAAAATAGATTACATTCACACACGACTTTCAGTACCTTTGGATCCCGAATTCTCCATGGGTTCTTATATCGCATCGACCCTCAGAAAAATTATGAAAGGAGAGCCTTACGATGCGCCAGTCAATAAAAAGTTGTTTGATATAATTTCAACTAATGAAGTGGCTAGGGCATACCGATTGATTGGGGAGGTTGGAAAAAACAAATCAGATTATTTCATTGGAACGGCTCATCCCATAACACTTGGTCAATTTTTTAAGGACTTTGCGGAACTGATAAGTGGCGCAAAAAAAAATGTCCCGGAGACTGTGACCGCTGTAGATTCCCATTTATTTTCAATTGAAAAACTCGCCTCTGATACCGGGTTCGTCCCCGTAGGTTTTTTTCAGGATTTTCAGAAAGTTCACAACATCTAAGTAATAGCATCCAGGCTTAAGAAGAAATCAACCAATGAAAAAGGCAATTGTTACCGGATCAACAGGTTTTATCGGCGCGGTATTTGTTGAGTATTTGATAAAAAATAATGTCTCTGTTTTGGCCTTAGGCCGAAAGGATTTTGCCGCCCTCTCTGATACACGCAAAACCAAGCTCAAAGGTGCAGATTATTTAAAAATCGACATGAGGCACATTGGAGCTTTGAAAACAGAAATTAACCGAATAGCCTGGGAAGTAGGGAATGATTGTATTTTCTTCAATTTAGCCTGGGGTGGTGTAAGCAGGCTGTCTGACCTAAATGTTGAAGCGCAGATGCAAAATGTGGTTTGGTCTGTTAATGCCCTTCAATCTGCCGTTGAGATAGGGTGTAAGAAATTCATCCATGTAGGCACTATGGAGGAGGCGTTCACATATAAATATTTTGAGCTTGACCATAATATCCATAAGCAATATAATCGGCATGTGGTTTATTCTGCAGCGAAAATTGCGGCAAAGTATGCCCTAAAAATAAAGGCTTCCGAATTGGGAATGGATTTTGTCTATGTGCTTCACTCGCATGTTATGGCTCCCGACGACGGTAAAGATTCATTTCTGCAAGTTACACTCAAAAAATTGATCAACAGAGAGGAGTTGATTTTCTCTAGCGGTGAGCAGCTTTTTGATGTTGTGTCAGCCAAGGATTGCGCGTTGGGTTATTTTTTGATCTGTCAGAAAGGTTTGCCTGGCGCTGAGTATTGGGTTGGCTCGGGTGAGCCCAGGCAACTTAGAGAATACGTTGAACGCATGTATAGCCTTTACCCATCGGGTCAACCAATGCAATTCGGAAAACTTCCGTACAACGATATAGTGCTTACCGAAGAGGATTTTTCAATCGCAAGTCTCGTTGCAGATACCGGATACAAACCGACCATGACTTATGAGCAGACCGTACAAGAACTACACGGTAGTTTTGTTCAGTCGAATTTTTAAGCCTTGCTCCTTCCGATTTCAAATATTGGCTCTCAGTTGTCCCAAATATGTCTACTATGATCAAACTGATATCATCGAGAGGAAGTTCCGTCTGCCGAGCTTGCGGCTCAAGTCGGTTGCGAGACGTACTAAACTTGGGTTCGCAACCCTTGCCCGCTGAGTATGGTTTTACGCCAGAGGATGTACTTGAAACTTTTCCCCTTCACCTGTGCATTTGCCAAGATTGTGGGCTTGGTCAGTTGGGCGAGTATGTTCTACCTGAGCGAATTTTTCATAAAAATTATCCATACCTATCCTCGGCGAGTTCGACATGGGTTACTCATGCTCGGAAATATGCAGGTGCCATGAAAGATGCCCTTGGCCTGAACTCAAAAAGTCTTGTTATTGAACTGGCAAGCAATGACGGATACCTGCTTTCTGAATTCCAGAAACTTCAGATTCCTGTTCTCGGTGTGGAACCGGCAGGTAATGTGGCTTCGATTGCGGTGAAAGCGGGTGTACCGACGCTGACCGAATTCTTTAGTGCTAACCTGGCAGAGAAAATTCTTGCCCAGTATGGTCATCCGCGCCTTATTGCCGCCAACAACGTCTTTGCGCACATTCCTGATATGCATGATTTCACAAAGGGTATGGCAATACTCGCCGATGACGACACCGTCATTACCATTGAAAATCCTTCGTTCTGTGCGCTACTGAAAAATACCCTGTTCGATACGATTTATCATGAGCATTATTCCTATTTGTCGGCGCACGCTGTCAGAACCGTTGCCCGGTCGCACGGACTCGAACTTGTTCATGTGGATCAATTGCCAACACACGGCGGTTCCAACCGCTATTGGTTAAGCCGTTCGTTACCGGTTGATGAAACGGTTGCCGCCACTCTCCAAGCCGAGATTAAGGATGGGTTGTTTGACGCTGATCAATGGGATGCTTTCGCTGAAAGGGCGAGAACGGCAATCGACGGACTTCGTCAATGGTTCCATGAACGCAAGCAGGCGGGGGATATCGTTGCCGGCTACGGGGCTGCCCACAAGGGCAATACATTCCTGAATGCCGTAGGTGAAGCATCAAAAACCCTTATTTATGTTGTTGATGCGAGTGTAGAAAAACAAGGAAAGTTCCTGCCCGGTTCACAAGTACCCGTTCTGGCACCTGAACAACTTGCTTCCGGTAACCCCACGGATGTTTTGATTCTGCCGTGGAATATCGCTTCTGAACTCAGCGAACGGATAAGAACGCTGGCACCAAAGGCTCGTATTTGGGTCGCTCAACCGGAATTACATCAACTTTAAGGATTACATCAAGAAGCATGAAACTAGATTCCACGCCTGTAAAAGATTTGTTTGTTATTCACCGACCGATTCGGCGGGATGAGCGCGGCAGCTTCACCCGCCTTTTCGGAGCCGATGAAATTGCAGCAGCAGGTCGGCCCACAAATGCAGTTCATGTCAACACGTCCACTTCCGCCGAAGTTGGCACGCTGCGTGGCATTCATTTTCAATACCCTCCCTATGCGGAAGCAAAGATTGTTGCCTGTACGGCGGGTGCCATTTGGGATGTAGGAGTTGATCTGCGACCAGGTTCACCGACAAGGTTTCAATGGTTTGGCACACTTTTGACGCCTGAAAACGGCCTCAGCATGGTCATCCCTGAGGGGTTTGGTCATGCCTTTATCACTATGGAGCCCAATTCCACAGCGGTATATGTCGTTTCCGCTGTCTACGCTCCTCAACTTGAATCCGGTCTTCGATTTGATGATCCCGGGTTAGCCATCCAATGGCCGTTAACTCCGAACGTCATCTCCGAGAAGGATCGTGGGTGGGGTTTGCTTGAACATCGTATCCCTGAACTCGACAAAGGTTTTGAGCAACTGTGAAAGTGAACTAAACTGTACTTGGTGATGAAAAGTCAGATTTACATGAGCGACTCCAAGAAAAAATCAATTCCGTACTCCAAGCCTTCCATTACCGAACTGGAAGTGCGCTACGCCACTGACGCAGCCATCAACGGCTGGGGCGACCAGTCCTACTTCTACATCAACCGTTTTGAAGATCTATTCAAACAGTATCTGGGAGTTAATTATGCCATCGCCACCTCCAGTTGCACCGGCGCTCTCCATATGGGGATGTCGGCTTTAGGAATTGGCCCGGGTGATGAAGTGATTTTAGCTGACACAAATTGGATTGCCACGGCTGCTCCTATAGTCCATTTAGGGGCCAAACCAGTCTTGGTTGATATTTTGCCAGATAGCTGGTGTATTGATCCAATTTTGGTAGAAGCGGCGATCACACCTCAGACTAAGGCTATTGTGGCGACCCATCTCTACGGCAATCTGTGCGAGATGAAGGAACTGTTGGCTATCGGGCATCGCCACGGCATTCCCATCATTGAAGACGCGGCCGAGGCGATCGGCTCGGTCTATCACGGCCAGCGGGTGGCTTCGATGGGCCGCTTTGGTGCCTTCTCCTTTCATGGTAGCAAGACTATCACGACGGGTGAGGGTGGCATATTCGTCACCAACGATGTCGATCTCTATGAAACCGTGTTAACCCTTTCTAATCATGGACGAGCCAGAGGACAAACAAAGCAATTTTGGGCAGATATGGTCGGGTTCAAGTATAAAATGTCTAACATTCAGGCGGCGATCGGCTGCGCGCAACTGGAACGAATTGAGGAACTGACCTGCCGTAAGCGGGAGATATTGGCGGCTTACCGCGAAGCTCTGGCGGGGCTGTCCGGGGTGAGCATGAACCCAGAACCGGAGGGCACTGTGAATGGTGCTTGGATGCCGACGGTGGTTTTCGCGCCGGAAACCGGCATCACCCGGGAAATGCTACAGGCGGCATACGCTGCGGAGAATGTCGATGCACGGGTGTTTTTCTGGCCTTTGTCGGGTTTACCCATGTTTGAGGTTGTGCCATCGAACACCATTGCTTGGTCAATTCCTGGTCGGGCGATCAATTTACCGAGCTACCATGACATTGGTTCCGATGATATTGAAGTTGTAAGCAGAATCATCAAGAGACTATATTAATAGAGGAGGCCCAGGTCCAACCTGACCAGTTCCAATACGGCACGGATGCAGCCTTCCTGGTGTCAAAAAGAATTTTCGGAACGGGGGTTGAATTCTAACCTAGTTCAGTGTAATATTTCCTTTAACCGACATAAGGGAACTTTGAGAGGAATGCACTACCAGGCCAAACCTCACGAAGAAGCTAAGTTAGTTCGATGTACAATGGGGGCAATTTATGATGTAATTATTGATATTCGTCCCGATTCCCCAACTTTTAAGCAATGGGTAGCTGTTGAACTAACGGCTGAAAATCGTCGAATGCTTTACATTCCTGAAGGGATGGCTCATGGATTTCAAACTTTGACGGACAATACAGAAGTTTTTTACCAGATGTCAGAGTTTTATCATCCCGAGTCAGCTAGGGGAATCAGGTGGGATGAACCAATATTTGGCATTACGTGGGTTTTTCATAGTCCCGTAATATCACTTAGGGATAGGAGCTATGATCATTGGATAATGTAATACAAATTTAATTGTTGGAATATCAATAACAGAATTAAGATATATATGAACATAGCTTTGTTTGCGACTGATGTAGTGGGTTATGAAATAGCGAAAGTGTTTGGAGAAGCGCACCAACCACTGTCTTTTCTCATTTTAGACTCTAAGGATAAAAAAAGGAGGAATAGTGATATCATTAAGGTTTCTGGTATTAATGATGCTAATAAAATAATTTACAGCGATTTGATTAACAATCGTGAAACCTTGGAAAGACTGAATAGAATGAACTTAGACCTAGGAATATTAGCATGGTGGCCTTACATCATTAAAGGTGATCTACTGCATATACCAAGTATTGGGTATCTGAACTTTCATCCCAGCTATCTTCCTTACAATAGAGGTAAAGATCCAAATTTTTGGTCAATTGTTGAAGATACTCCTTTTGGTGTTACACTGCATTTTGTCAATGCCGAAATAGATAAAGGTGATATCGCATTTCAGAAAATAATAGAAAAGTCTTGGGAGGATAATGGGTTAAGCTTGTACAATAAGGCGATAACAGAAATTGTTCAGCTTTTTAAAGATAATTTTGATTTAATTATGACTGGTAGTATTCCCAGAAAAAAGCAAAATTATCAGTCAGGTAGCTTTCACAGACGTTCTGAGCTTGATAGTGCATCAAAAATAGATTTAGAAGCCAACTATAAAGCTCGGGACATTTTAAATATACTTAGAGCAAGAACTTTTCCACCTCACCCAGCAGCATATTTTTTTGAAGATGATTATCAATACGAAGTTAGAATAGAAATCAAACAGGTAAAGAGTAAAAATTAAAAGGGACATTCAGGATAAATTGGAGGTCAATAAAATGGATGATTCACTAGAATTTGCAGAAAAAAATTATGCTACAATCAAAAAAATGTCTCAAAGCCATTTATTAAAAGATTTAACGCATGACTGGTTTGTTGAATCCTCTAAATACGAATACTCATATCATTTTTCATGGTGTGGAATACCAATCATTCAATTTCCACAAGATATAATTGCTGTGCAAGAAATAATTTGGCAAATTCAGCCGGATTTAATTGTTGAAACCGGAATTGCTCGTGGTGGTTCTCTCATTTTTTATACCTGAATGTTGGAATTAATTGGTGGGGATGGTCAAGTGTTAGGAATTGATGTAGATATCCGCCAACATAATCGGGTATAAATTGAAAGGCATCCCATGTTTAAGCGGATTACTATGATTGAAGGTTCTTCTATTGATGATGAAATTGTCAAACAAGTTTACGATTTTGCTCAAGATCAGGGTACAGTGCTAGTTGCATTAGATTCTAATCATACCCATGACCATGTTTTGAAAGAATTGGAACTTTACTCTCCCCTGGTCACTAAAGATAGTTATCTAGTGGTTTTCGATACCGTTGTAGAGGATATGCCTGAAGACTTTTTCCCCGATCGCCCTTGGGGGAAAGGCAACAATCCTAAAACCGCTGTCTGGGAATTTCTCCAAACCAATAAGCGTTTTCAAATTGACAAAAGTATAGATTCTAAGTTACTGATTACTGTGGCTCCTGATGGTTATTTAAAATGTATTCAGGAGTAGAAATACTGGACAAGCGTATTCCGATATCTGGGCCTTCGATTACTCAAAAGGAAATTGACTATGTAACTGATGCTGTTACTAATGCTTGGTATGATAATGCGGGTTTATACTATCAAAAGTTGGAAACGGCTTTTGCCAATTACGTTGGCACTAAATATGCCGTTTCTTTGCCTTCCTGTACCTCTGCCATTCATCTCTCTTTGTTGGCTTTGGGAGTCGGTTCTGGGGATGAGGTAATTGTTCCCGATGTGACTTGGATAGGTTCTGCAGCGCCGATTAGTTATGTCGGAGCTACTCCCGTTTTTGCAGACATTGACCCTCAAACTTGGTGTATATCTCCACAGGCTTTTGAATCCTGTATTACCTCAAAAACAAAGGCTGTAATTCCTGTAGATTTGTATGGGGGAATGCCAGAGATGGATGCCATTTTAGAAATAGCCCGACAGCACAATATTAGTGTGATTGAGGATGCAGCAGAAGCTGTGGGTTCGGAATACAAGGGAAAACGAGCTGGTAGTTTAGGAGATACGGGTGTTTTCAGTTTTCATGCCTCCAAAACTATGGCTACAGGGGAAGGAGGAATGTTAGTAACAGATAGGGAAGATATTTATCAGCGTGTTTTGTTTTTGCGAGATCATGGTCGTCCTCCCGGAGATAAAATGTTTTATAATACGGAGGTGGCTTATAAATACAAAATGAGTAGTATGCAAGCTGCTTTAGGTTTGGCGCAGTTAGAGCGAATTGATGAATTAGTGAATCGCAAACGTCAAATTTTTGCTTGGTATGAGCAAGAGTTAGGTAGTACCAAAGGACTTGTACTCAATTTTGAGCCAGAGAATGTTAAAAACACTTACTGGATGGTTACTGTTGTCCTTGATGAAAAGTTGGGCATCAAAAAAGAGAGTCTGATGGAGCGACTGGGGGAAAGAAATATTGATTCTCGCCCTTTCTTTTATCCTTTAAGTTCTCTTCCTGCCTATCAAAACATGAATACAGCTCGACTCGCTTCCCGAAACAACTCGGTGAGTTATGGAATTAGTCCTCGTGGCATCAACCTTCCTTGCGGGATGAATATGACTGAGGAATTGGTGAAATATGTTTGTGATTCATTAAAAGCCATTCTTTAAATTTACTTTCATGCTTGTATTAAGCGCAGATTTTATGCTTTCTGATTTAAGGCATTTAACAGTTTAACAATTTCATGATAAATTCCTTCCCAATTACAGTAGTAATTTCTGCCATGAAAATGCACTTCCGGTTGGTCTTCTGTAATATTTTCTATGGGTACTACTGACATATCTACCAAGCCTGGATGATATGCTTTCATTTGTTTCTCTATTGACTCTACAGGATACCAACCTGTGTTGGCATGAATTACTGATGGTTTATTAGCTATTGATGCAAAAATAAGACCTGAACCGTATGTGACAATATGAATATCAGCAGCCCCCGCCCAAGCAATTTTTTCATATATTTTATGACCAACAATTGCCAAGGTGGGAATATTAGGATCAATCAAACCCTGACTTTCTTGAACAACCTGTTGATCTTTTTCAATCCACATATTATCAGAACTATTGTCGCTATCAAGGCAAGACCAACCAGCAAAAATAATAGCTAAATTTGGATAATCAGAATATAATCGATTGGCAATTTTTGCCATTCCTTCTGCTTGATTTAACCAGGTGCGATGCCTGGGTTTGATTTCAAACCACAAAACCGGAAAATATTTTTTAGCCACTTCAATTTCCTGCAAGCAAGTTTCCGAGGAACTTTTGACTGAAGCAGAACAGATTCTTTTAGCTAGACCTCGATTCAGGTTATAACCTCCATTCGTTGGGCGAATGATAAAATAATTGTTTTTGATAGCGTACTCAAACATTTGCAAACAACTATTACGCTCTGGCTTTCTAATTAAATTATCTTGATTCACTTCAGGAAACAATTTATCAAAAGGTATAAATTCATGAGCACCTGCAACCATATACTTTTTAAAGTTAATGAGTAAATTCTTTTCAGATAGTTCATGATAGCTTGAATACTCATTAAGTACAGTATGACCAAAATGACCCATGACTCCTGTAATACCAACTAAATCTTTGGAGTTTTTATCTGACAAATAATTGATTACATCGCGCCATCTCGAAACAACATAAGATTTGAAGGTATTACAAACACCAGTAAATCCGGTATTAATAAAATAAATAATTAATTCTACACTAGGAAAATATAATCCTATTTTATGACCACCATATAGTCCCACAATTAAGTAAAATACTTGATGTCCAATGAAGCGATAGAATAACCAGCAGCTATAATTATTAATTAGAAAGGATTGATTAGACTTCAAAATTTCCCCCGACCAAGGGCAAACGGACTCCAAGTAACCATTTTTGATAGCATTAAGTTTAAAATCATGTATATACTGATTGCTTTTAGCTTGATACTGACGACACTTGTGAATATTCTCCAGAAACTGGACACAATTTTCGATTTCTAACGATTTCAACCATGGATACATTTCTCTAGAATCCATGGATTCTAGTTTCACTTCCTGGTATTTCGTAGTTTCATTAAAATAAGTATTGGCTATTATTTGATGATCGATATTTTCCGATTCATAATGAGTATCTTGTGTGCTATCATTATTGTCCAAATTGATGAAAGACTGATTGAATAAGTTCCAAATTTGATCATATACACCACCAAGCTCATAACAATTTACAATTTCCAACTGTGATTCTAAATACACTGGAGCATCTGTAGTTCTCCAGGTGCGAAAACCACCTTTAATATAACAAGTATTAGGGAGTGTTTTAATATTTATCAAAAACTCTGACATTGTTGGGCTACTAATAGGAATATATTTAAAGTACCCAGCAGATGGTGAGAGAGGAAAACCTTCATAAGGTCCTTCTATGATATTTTTATCCCCATCTAAAAGTTGCAATTGAAACAAAGCCAGGTTATAGCCTAATGAGTCCGAACTTATTTTACCTTTCAACTGATATATTTGTTCACCATGCACCTCGAATGTCATCCAAACATAATTGGGTTCTAATTTGATAGTTGATTGCTCATCTGATAGTTTAAATATTGCTTTTATTGCTTTTTTACCAAGATTCGATGAATTAATGTCTGAGTTTTCGATACTATTAACCGACTCTAACTCGGGCGCTAATTTATCCAAACTGGGATTCAAATCCGTTGCTTTCTGATAAGCTACTCTCGCTTCTTCTAAACGCCCCAACTGTTCCAAAGCTTCTCCCAGCTTGTAGTGAGACCAATGGAAATGGGGATGATGTGCGATCGCTTTTTGAAAAGCATCCACAGCCTCTTCTAGCTTACCGCTCCGCAGCAGTTGATTACCCCTCACTAAATCGCTGACCAATTTTCTGACTCCCCAGAAGACTACTAAAGCACAGACAACGCCCAAACTCCCCCCCATTGTACCAAAGCAATATAAATTTGTCAAGTTCGGTAAGTATCGTGATATGGTATAATCCTCGGTTATGTCAGGGGTGGGTGTGGACTGGGAAGTTAGTTATGAGGAGTAGTCAAGAAATGAGTGCGGGGGAGTTACTGAGACAGGCGAATCAGTTGAAACGGTCTGGGAGGTTGGATGAAGCGATCGCTCTTTATCATCAGGTAATCGATATTAACCCCCATTTTGCTTGGGCTTATCATGGCTTAGGGGATGCTTTAGCTAAACAGGGGAGTTTAGATCTGGCGGTTACTCAGTATCAAAAGGCAATTAAAATTAATCCTAATTCTGCTTGGTTTTATATCAATTTGGGGCGGGTTTTGATTCAGCAAGATTGTTTAGAGCAAGCGATTCATTATTGGAGACAAGGGATTCAGATTAAGCCCGATTTATTATATGAGTTCCAGGGTAAGTATAAGCCTTTATTTTATACTCTTAAGCCACGATTTTATCTTTCCGAGAATGAAGATTTTATCGAATTAACTGAACAGCCGATATGGGTGACTGTACCTGTTCAACCCTTAACAAGTTATTCCATAACCGGTCAAAGTGCTTCCGAACAGCCTCCTACGCATAATCAAGCCTTAATAAAAGTTGAGTTTTTGGATAAAAATCAAAAAATTATACCCAGTCCATACTCTGCTATTCCCCATTCTCAAACACTGGGTCCATATTTTTATATTTCCACGTCAGGAAAAAACTTGTCTGAGTTTATAACTAATGTATTTAATACTACTCCTGAAACTTATTATTTGCGTTTGGGTTTTAGAACTTGGCACAACAAAAAACCAATTATTTTGGGTTCTAGGTTGAACCTGGAGTTAGATTTATTGGTGGCTTCACTAGAAAAACTCAGTCCTCATCGTAATAGTGAGCCTTTGTCGCCAGTTGGGGTTAATTCAGGTGATTTGAAGAATGTCGATGAAGCTATAGAATTGCTAGATAAGGTGAATCATATTCTGCCTAATTGTTATGGGGTTTATGATACTTTGGGTGATATTTTTCTAGCACGGGGAGAGTTGAGTAAAGCCATCAGTGCTTACCGCCAGTGTAGTTTTATTAATTCTAATTACTCTTTTCCTTACGAGAAGTTGAGACAACTGTATAATGTTGATAATCTGAATGGTTGGGCTATTTCCGAGGATTTATTTCTTTACATTATAGAAACTTTGCCTATGGGTTCAACTATTTTAGAGTTGGGTAGTGGTACGGGAACGTTGGAACTATCAAAATATTATAAGATGGTGTCTATCGAGCATAATCAGGACTGGTTGAATAAATACAATTCCCATTATATTTATGCGCCTTTGGTTGATGATATGTGGTATAATGGAGATGTCTTGGGTCGGAAGTTGCGGAATATCGATTATCAGCTAATTTTAGTCGATGGACCACCACAGCATCGGCGTAAGGGGATTCTCAATTATTTGGATTTGTTTAATTGGAATGTGCCAGTCATTGTTGACGATATTAATCGCCAGTATGATATGGATGTTGCGATCGCTTTAGCTAAACACTTGGGGAAGATTCCGACGGTTTACAAAGATAATAAATATTTTGCTGTAATAGCGTAAAATTCCTGAAAAACCGAACATGAAGCTATGATACTAAACTCCCTCACCCCCATCTGTATCACCCTGGGGACACGACCAGAAGCCATTAAACTCGCTCCCGTTATCCAACAGTTCCAAAAATCCCCTCAGTTCACTACCCAGGTAGTCCTGACGGGGCAACATAAAGAAATGGTAACTCAGGTGATGGAACTTTTCAACCTCAAGGCTGACTTGGATTTAGATATCATGCAGCCACGCCAGACCTTAACAGATATTACCTGTCGCAGTTTGCAGGGGTTGGAGGCACTTTTTGGCAAGTTACAACCGCAATTGGTTTTAGTCCAGGGGGACACCACTACCGCTTTTGCTGCTGCCCTAGCTGCATTCTATCAGAAAATCCCCGTCGGTCATGTGGAGGCCGGACTCAGAACCAATGACCTGTTCAACCCCTACCCGGAGGAAGCCAACCGCCGCTTGATTTCCCAAATCGCTCAACTGCATTTTGCTCCCACTGACCAGGCGGTTAAACATTTGCGGGGTTCGGGGGTGGTCGGAGAAGTCCACCAAACGGGGAATACCGTGATTGATGCCTTATTGGCTGTGGCTAGGGAAAATCCGGTTTGTGAGATTCCGGGTTTGGACTGGGACTCCCATCGGGTGATTTTGGCGACAGTCCACCGCCGGGAAAACTGGGATAACCTGGAGGATATTGCCAGGGGATTTCTCCAGATTCTAGATCGGTTTTCGGATGTTGCCCTACTGTTACCCCTGCATCGCAATCCCACGGTTCGGGAGCCTTTGACGGCTTTACTGGGAAATCATCCTCGGATATTCTTGGTAGAACCGTTGGATTATGGTAAACTGGTGGGGGCTATAGGCGGTTGTTACTTGGTAATGACCGATTCTGGAGGATTGCAGGAGGAGGCTCCGAGTTTGGGTAAGCCTGTGTTAGTATTACGAGAGACGACGGAGAGACCGGAGGCTGTTGATGCTGGGACGGCTCAACTGGTGGGAACGAATCCTGAGCTAATGCTGTCTGTGGCTTCGGTGTTATTGAGCGATCGCTCTGCTTATGAGAGGATGGCTACGGCTATTAATCCCTTTGGGGACGGTCAGGCGGCGCAAAGAATTGTCAAGGTTGTGAGTAATTATTTCGGATTAGCTGAGTAGGGGGAAGTTAAATGGCAAACTATGAGCGTTATCAGTCTTTGGTAAAAGAAGCGTGGCAACATTATTCTCAGGGCGATCGGGCTGGGATGGCTAGGTCGTTAGAGCAGTCTTTGGAGTACACCCCCTATTTGAAATCAGAAACTATCTCGGATTGGGTGACAAATTTTGAGGCTTTATCAAGTGACAATGATGATAGCTTTGATATCGATAGTTTAACCGAATTGAATAATTGGAATAAACTGATATTACATACACTTGAATTGCCACAATTGTTACGCATTGCTTGTGTTATGGATGATTTTACTTATCATTCTTATAAGCCAGAATGTCAACTGTTTCAACTTACACCTGAAAATATTTTATGTGAACTGGAATTGTTTCAGCCTCAACTCTTGTTTGTTGAGTCAGCATGGCGTGGAAAAAATGGGCTGTGGAATCGAAAGATTAGTACACCTAGTCAAGAGTTGATCAAGGCTATAAAATGGTGTCAGAAACGTCAAATACCTACAGTTTTTTGGAATAAGGAAGACCCCATACATTTTGAAACTTTTCTGACTACAGCACACCAGTTTGATTATGTTTTCACTACAGATATTGATTGCATTAATCGCTACAAAGCCGAGCTAGGCCATGACCGTATTTATTTACTACCTTTTGCGTGTCAAACAGCTATTCATAATCCCATAGAATTGTATGAACGTAAAGATATGTTTAGCTTTGCGGGTGCGTATTATGTTCGTTATCCCGAGCGGATCAAGGATCTGGAAAATTTTGTAACTGAGCTACCTAAATTTCGTCCTTTAGAAATATATGATCGAAACTTAAATCAAGATGACCAGAATTATCAATTTCCCCCTGAATATAAATCATTTATTGTTGGTTCACTACCTTTTCATGAGATTAATAAAGCCTATAAAGGTTATCATTATGCTATCAATTTAAACTCAATTAAACAGTCTCAGACCATGTTTGCTCGTCGTGTTTATGAATTACTAGCTTCAAATACGCTCACTATCAGCAACTTCTCTCGTGGGTTGCGACTGATGTTTGGCGATTTGGTCATTAGCGCCGACAGTGGTAGTGAAATAGTCAGACGACTAGAACAACTGGTAGAGCATGAAGAAAAAAGAGACAAGTTTCGTTTAGCAGGGTTACGCAAAGTAATGTTAGAGCATACTTATACCCATCGCCTAGCATATATTGCCAATAAAGCTTTAAAACAGCCGATGGTTGATAGCCTACCAGCCATACTTGTCATTGGGTTAATCAAGGAACCAGATGAATATGATGTTTTAGTTAGACAATTTAAACGGCAGTCTCATACCAAAAAACGTTTGGTTTTGGTGTTCAGTAAAAATCTTAATATTAATGATTTTAAATTGTCAGTTAATGACGAAGATATATCACTTATAGACTATCTGACTGCTAGTAAAATTAAATTTATAGATATTGTGAAAATCGGAGAATGGGTAGCACCTATATCGGCGATGGATTACTACGGTCCAAACTATTTGCTTGATTTGGTAATTGCCACCCGCTATAGCAAGGTCAATATCGTGGGTAAGGTTGCACATTATGAGGCTAATAACAGTGGTATACAGTTAGACGAAAAGCAGTTAGCCTATAGGGAGGTTAACCAACTTCCGGCAAGGGCTAGTATAGTAAAGGGAGAGGTGCTACAGAATAACCATGTTGCAGGTTTTATAGACAATTTATCTGGATTGCAGCTTGACTACCAGGCTGGTTTATCGATTGATCCATTTAACTATTGTAAAAATGGTCAGATAGTAGCACTATCGGAAACCTTGGTAGAGCGAGTAGATGATTTGAAACTAAATACTGGTATCTCAAGTAAAGATTTGTTAGAAATAGCAGAAGGGATTCCAGCAATGGATATCGGCAAAATAAGTGCCGATCAAATTAAGGCATCTGAGTTAGCTAAGTATTTTGGAGCATTTGAAAATCGTGATGTGAACTCAGAGATAATTATGGGTAATTGGCGCATTACCTCTCAACTGCCTGATGGCAAACATCAATATTTTTATGCCCAGCAAAAAATCAGAACATCAGAACTCAAAATATCTCAAAATACGCTGAAAACTTATTTTGATGTTTCACCAGGTTTGAATTTACAGCTCACTATTTTATTTTTTAATAAAAAACAAGAAAGAATTGGTCATGTTAACCTAATAACAAATCGAAATAACTCGACTGAACTTCCCCCTGATACGGTCTGGATTCAGTTAGGGTTGAGGGTATATGCCAGTGGTAAAGCAGATATCAAAGGTTTACAGTGGAGTCATCGCCAACTTGAACTAGCTACTATTTTGGGTCAAAGTGAATATTTATTACTTACTAACAATTATCCTCAGTATAATGATTTATATCGTAATGGTTTTGTGCATAGCAGGGTACGAGCTTATCGGGAATCTAATTTGCGAGTAGATGTCTTCCGTTTGCGAAAAAATGAGAGAGTTAATTATCATGAATTTCAAGATGTGGATGTGATTACGGGAACTCAGGGAACCTTGGATAAATTATTATCTACTGGTCGTTACAAATGTATTTTAGTCCACTTCTTAGATATAAATATGTGGGAAGTTTTACAAAAATATGTGGACAAAATTAGAGTAATAGTCTGGGTGCATGGTTCAGAGGTACAACCTTGGTATCGGCGTGATTTTAATTATACTAATGATCATGAGCGAGAGGTAGCTAAAAAACATAGTGAACTAAGAATTAATTTTTGGCGAAGTTTATTAGGAAACTTACCGAAAAATATTAAATTTGTTTTTGTGTCAAATTATTTAGCAGAGCAGGTGATGGAGGATGTCGGTATTCGTATTCCTGGAAATCAATATTCTATTATTCATAATCCAATTGATACTGATATTTTCACCTATTATGCTAAATCTATGGAGAAAAGAAAAAAAATTCTTTCAATCCGTCCTTATGCTTCCAGAGTATATGCTAATGATTTAAGTGTGCAGGCTATTATTGAACTTTCAAAAAAACCTTACTTTAATGAACTTGAGTTTATGATGGTTGGTGATGGTAAACTTTTTGAAGAAACACTTGAGCCTTTACGTTGTTTTAAAAACGTAACATTGCACCGTTGTTTTCTCAAACATCAGGAAATTGCAAATTTACATCGTGAATATGGAGTTTTTCTTTGCCCTACAAGATCAGATACTCAAGGTGTATCTAGGGATGAAGCGATGTCTTCAGGTTTAGTTGTAGTCACTAATAATGTTGCTGCTATACCTGAATTTGTCGATAAAAGTTGTGGTATTCTATGTGGAGAGGAAGATAGTCATGGATTGGCAGAAGGAATTTCTTTACTGTATGAAAATCCTGAGGTTTTCATACAGTTATCAGAAAATGGAGCTAGAAAAGTACGTCAACAAAGTGGTAAAAAAATTATAATTTCTAAAGAACTTGTTTTAATAATTGACGAACAGCTATGATTATATCCTTCTTTCATCACTTTCAAAAGTGTACCTGATTACAGACAACCAAAAATTAAGATTTTAATCCTCAGGGATAGAACAGAAGTATTGTTTTTTTCATCAAAATAGTTTATAATGTTTTTATTACTCATTTAGACAGATTTTTCATTATGGAACTGAGAGTTAAAGATATTTTAAGTAAATCTGAATATGCTTGTCCTGACGTAATGTATTATGTTGCCACTAGATTTAATTTGTGGAGTCCTAATAGAGGTAGAAAATTAGGTGATGCTAATTGGCAAAAAAAATATGAGGATTGGTGCGTTGACAGAATGGAAGAATTAAAAAATATATGTTTTCCTTCTTTAATAAAACAAAAAATTATGCCTCACAAATGGTTAATATTATTCGATGAAGTCCCAGTCAAAAAAATACATGAACAAATTTTAAGGTTGGAAGATAAATACGATTTTATTAAAATAGTTTTTGTTAGTCGTCCTTACGGTTTTGAAAACTTTCAGCCTATCTTGTCTCAAGAACTTAAACTTATTACTCCTAAAGACAAGTTAATATGTACAACTAGATTAGACAGTGATGATTCTTTAAACACTTATTATTTTTCTTTACTAGATGAAGTAATTAGTATTTTAAGAAAAGACAATAGTTCAATTAGTTTACCAATATGTATTAATTTCTTATTTGGTTTTTTAAGAAATCTCATAAATAATGAATGTGTCGTTTTTTTGAACGAATGTAATCCTATGTACTCTTTATTAGAGGAGAATAATTCGACTTTGATGACTCCTTATTATGGAATACATAAAAAAATTGATCGAATTGTTAAGACAATCAATATATCTACTGATAGACCAATGTGGCTACAGAATAATACAGAAAATAATATCACAACTAGAGGCTACAGTCATCTCATCAAAGTGGACAATTTTGATAATTATAAAAATTTATTTGGTTTTAGATAGTTTTATTTATTAAGTCTCTTGATTTTTTGGTAACTCTAATTAAAGATATTGGCATAATAATATGTTCGTTAAAATTAGTAATATATTAAGACATAAGGTATATTAAGAATTGTACTACCATTGAATTTGTTTTTTCTTCCTGATTTATAAATTCCATAGTGAGCATAAAGCTTCATGATGTGCAAAATAATTGGCTTACCCCCCACTTCTACCAAAGGCTTAGGGCGATATTCGGTTTCTTCGCGGAGTCGAGTTCCTTGTCACCCTGCCAAAATTACGACTTTCATAACAAAATTCCAATTATTAATAAATAGCCAATTCAAGTTTCAACTATCTAACCATACCCAAAGTATCACATTTTTTTCTATAAAATTAGAATTTTATCAGTATCTTATCAAGAAAGATCACCCGCTCTATTTAGTATCAAGGTTTCATACCATGTTCAACAAAATTTTTTGCGGAATTAAATTAACGTCGAACTGTAAAAACTTTCGATGATTAACAAGTCGCACAATTATGTTACATTTAGACAAAGCATCATCTAAATCAACTATGGCTACGTTGTCCTGATTTTCTAAAGATTTTGGAATTTTCTTGAGATGCGGTTCAACGACAAAAATTTGCCCAACCTGAGATGTAACTAAATTCTCAACTATTTTCAAAGCAGGACTCTCCCGCAAATCATCAATATCAGCCTTATAACTCAACCCCAAACAAGCAATCTTGGGATTTTCAAACTTAGCAGCAGCCTCCTTAACCTTAGCAACTACAAAATCAATTTTACTATCATTAACCTCCCGTGCCGTTCTAATCAACCTTGCCTCCTGGGGTGCAGCATCCACAATAAACCAAGGGTCAATCGAATCTATTCATGGTAAAATTTCCCACCAATCTAATATTTTTTTCCTTTAAATAACCTCTGAGTATTGCTCGAATAACTTGATTGCTTGAGCAGCAGAACGAATAATATAATGCCCTGCTTTCGGCTCCACGAAAAGCTCAAAATTACATCCGAAGTCTACCAATTTATGAATCAGATGAAGGCAATGCTCCTTAAAATAAAGATTTTCCCCAGGACTATCAAATCTGGTTTGCGATATAAAAAACACGGGTTTTTTTTCGGGATTATCCCTATTTAGAAGAAGTGTCGCATCAGAATATATCAGTTCTAGGTTTTCTCCTTTTCCTTTTGCTAATGATTGTAAAACCTCTTCATAGGAAAAAGAGGATAACTCAGTGCCAAAAATACTTTCTAGCATCTTTTTTGTTGACTCATTACGCCTCAGATAGTGAGTCCCAATCAATCTAACTTGCGGTACATTAACAGCGATCGCCTTTACATTAAGTCTCAATCCATGAATTAAAGCACCGAAACCACCCATACTTGAGCCATATGTAAATAAATCTCCTACTAAACCAAATTCTTCTCTAATATCTTCCAGCATTTTATCTATCAAGGGTAAAACAAAAAAGTCACCGTTTTCACCGAGCCACCAAGAACCATTTTTTCTATAGCCAAAACGATCTAAAGGTTTAACTAGGTTCCAAAAATCATAAGACGAACTACCTAACCCGCCATTGTTCCCACCCCAACCGTGAAAACATATTAATATAGGAGATTCTTGTGGATTATTCAAAGCAAGTCTAACGTCATAATAAAGCTTGCGTCCTTCTTTATCGGATACAAATTTTAAATCTTGACTTGCATAAGTTTCATGATTGACAACAATTGAAGAAGAGACATTTAACTTTTCTTCTTGTTTCACAAATTTAATTTCTGAAGCCAAGAATACTGGAGCTTTTGGAGTTCCCCAACTACGAAAGCCACACCTTAAATAATGAGCTTCAGGAGGGGTTGTCATCTTAATCTCAAAAACTGACAGACTTTTACTGTTAGTGGGAATATATCGGTAGTAGCCAATACCTTGAGCCATTGATAAAACAAAACCTTCGTAAGGTTTTTCTATGACATTTTGATCAAAATCTAAAAACTGTATTGAGCATAGAGCAGAGTTATGACTTAAAATATCGGAAGCTATTTTACCTTCTAATAGGTATGTGGTCTGAGGAGCAACATTTGCCGTTATCAATATCTGATTTCGTGTCAATTCAACAGTTTCTTGATTTTCTGATAGTTTAAATAACATAATGTATTTAACCTGTATTTTTTCAATAAACCACAATATCTATTATGACTAATACGATTAATCCTTTGGGATATATCTATCTATTATCAACACTTTACTTTTTAATTAACCAGTTTCCCATTATTAAAGCATCCATCCCGGTTTTTAAAAAGCATTGAATAGCATCCTTTGGAGTTTCCACTATCGGTTCTCCACTATCATTAAAACTTGTATTAATAACAACAGGAACACCTGTAATGTCATTAAATTTACTAATTAAGCTGTGGTAGAGAGGATTATTAGCTGAACTAACAGACTGCACCCTGGCGGTGTCATCTTGATGAGTAACAGCCGGAATAAGACCTTTCTTATCATCGACCACTTTCACTGTCATTGTCATATAAGGTAAATCTACATTTGTGACAAAATAATCCTTGGTTTTTTCACTCAAAACACTAGGTGCAAACGGTCTAAAATATTCTCGATGTTTTACTTTAAGGTTTAGTATATCTTTATTCTCTGTCGATCTCGGATCTGCCAAAATAGACCTATTCCCTAAAGCTCTTGCCCCCAGTTCTGAGCGCCCTTGAAACCAACCTAATATTTTGCCACCCGCAATTAATTCTGCTCCTACTTGGCAAGGATCATCTAACTTTTCTCCAGATATCCCAAAGTCTTTCAAATTGTTTTCTATCTCTTCATTTGAAAACTCCTGACCACCATAAATTATTGGTTCTTTGAGAGGGGTATGAATGTGCATTGTATTAGTTATAAAATAAAGAGCAGCGCCTAAAGCATTACCCCTGTCTGAAGCTGACGGATGAGCATAAACACCTTCAAATAAATTGCTTTCTAAAAGCTTTCCATTCATTGTTGAATTAAGAGCAACTCCTCCTGTAGTTACCAATTTAGACGTTTTAGTCGCTGACTTTAGAGTAGCACTGCAGTGTAGTCCAATAGTATCCAAAACTTGCTGAATAGAGGCAGCCATATCTATATGTTCTTGTTTTAAAGGATTTTCCTTGAACCGTCTCTCTATTCTATCTAGAATAAAATCATTAAACAAAGACTTTTCCTGAATGTAATGCTCTCCTTCTAAATAGCTCTCCATGTTCTTAAGCTGTTCGGAAAGTAAAAAACCACCATCATCAGTAAGCTCTATTTCATTCATATAGTCATCAAAAAACTTTGGAGTACCATAAGCTGCCAACCCCTGAGTCTTACCTTCCGAACCAAAAGAACCCAAACCTATCTGAAACGTCACCCGCAAATACTCAAGACCAATAGAGTTTTCTAATTCTATATATTTAATAGGCTGAATTTCATTTTTATTACCGTAAGCTAATAAACCACTTTTATTGTCTCCAAACCCATCCAAGCAAAGAATTGCTGCATCATCATAACCACTTGAATAAAAAGCTGCTGCTGCATGACACAAGTGATGACCAACATGATGAAATTCAGCATTGGGGAACAAGCTTACTAAAAAACTTTTGAGAGGGTGAACTTCCTTATCAGAAAGAATAACATAATCAACCTGCTCAAAACTTGCTTCAATTTTTGACAGACAGTGTTTGATACAATCATAAGATGTTGATTTTGCTCCCATAATTGAATGATGCTTTTTGCGAGAAAACCTTTCCTCTTCTGCCGTGACAACTAAAGGTGCATTAAGACTATCTGCAATTTTTATAGCTGCCGCATTAAAATCATGAAAAAAACCACCGACACCAACAATAATAGTCATTTGAAAATCCTTTATTTATATGTTGCCATTAACAATCATTAAGTTCATTAATGAACTTTCAAAGTTCCTACCAAGTCCAGTAATGTTTTTTCTTTGTCCAGTAATATTTTTTCTTTAAAAATGCCAGACTTTATACTGCCAAATTCTCTATGCTTTACAAGCAATAAAATAACATCGCACTTAGACAAGGCATCATCCAAATTTAGCATTTCTAATCCTTCCTGATTAGCCAAAGACATTGGCAACTGTGAAACATGAGGCTCCACAACAAAAATCTCCCCCACTTTATCCGACAACAACTTCTCCATCACCTTAACTGCTGGACTCTCCCGCAAATCATCAATATCAGCCTTATAACTCAACCCCAAACAAGCAATCTTGGGATTTTCAAACTTAGCAGCAGCCTCCTTAACCTTAGCAACGACAAAATCAATTTTACTATCATTCACCTCCCGTGCGGTTCTAATCAACCTCGCCTCCTGGGGTGCAGCATCCACAATAAACCAAGGGTCAACGGCAATACAATGCCCCCCAACACCCGGCCCCGGTTGCAGAATATTCACCCGAGGATGACGATTCGCTAATTCTATCAGTTCCCAAACATTAATGTCAAGCCGATCGCAAATCATCGACAACTCATTAGCAAAAGCGATATTAACATCCCGAAACGAATTTTCCGCCAACTTCGCCAACTCTGCCGTCCGCGCATTGGTGCAAACAATCTCCCCGGTCACAAACTGGCGATAAAATTGAGCAGCCTTGTCAGCCGAAACCGAATTAAGACCCCCAATCACCCGGTCATTCACCACCAACTCCTTCAACGTCTGACCCGGCAAAACTCGTTCAGGACAATGAGCCATATAAACCGACCCCTGAACATCCAACTCAGGACGCAACTCCTGCAACCAACCCGCCATCTTTTCCGTCGTCCCCACCGGACTGGTAGACTCCAAAATCACCAAATTCCCCGATTCCACATAGGGAGCCAGTGCCTTGGTAGCCGCCTCAATATAAGAGATATCCGGCACATGACTATCCTTAAACGGAGTCGGAACCGCCACCATAAACACATCCGCAGACTTCGGTTCCAACCCTACCGTCAAATTACCACTATTAACCGCACCCCTCACTAACACATCCAAATCTGGCTCAGTAATATGCACTTCCCCCTGGCTAATCAACTCCACAACCGAGGGGTTAATATCCACCCCATGAACCTTAAATCCTCGGTTCGCCAACAAACTCGCCGTTGGTAAACCCACATAACCCAAACCCATCACACAAACACTTTCCATAACCCACTCCTACCGTGAACGAACTGCAAATAAACTCTCATAAACCCCCAAATATCGTTGAGAGACCTCATCCCAACTCCGGTAACGCTCCACCCAACTTCGCGCTTCCCTACCCAAAACTCTCCTCAATCCTTCATCCCGATAAACCCGCAAAATCTGCTCCCTTAAACTGTCCACATCACCACAGCGACAAACCAAACCCGTTTTTTCATTCTCCACCATTTCCACCAGTGGCGGCAAATTAGAGACAATAACAGGCTTCGCCATGGCCATCGGTTCTAAAACCTTCAGGGGCGGTACATAGCGACACACATCATCATTCCGACGCGGAAAAACACACAAGTCGCAAACAGAATAATAGTCTAACATTTGGGAAAAGGGAACCCGACCCGTAAAAATAATATTCTCCTTTCCAGAACCCGACAAACCTAGAGCCTGTAAATCCTTCAGAGCCAAGCCACCCCCCACCACCATCAACGTCATTTCGTATCCCTGTTCAACCAGTCCCTTCACCGCCTCGATTAAAACATCAACCCCCTCATAACCATTCAAAGAACCCAGAAAGCCAATCACAAACTTCCCAGCCAACCCAAACTGCTCCTGCAAATCCGAATCAGCTTCCCTGGGGTAAAACTCCTTCAAATTCACCGCATTCGGGACTACAGTGATTTTATCTGAACTAACCCCCCAACTCATCACCCTTTCTTTCAAAACCTCAGAAATGACCACCACAGCATCCGCCTGTCGCGCCGCGTTCTCCTCCATCATTTGCTGATAAGCATACTCATAAGAGTTGCGAAACTCCGGTTCCCGCGCCACCCGTGATAGATGCCATAAACCGCGAATCTCATAAACCGACTTCACTCCCAGCCTCCGCGCCGCCAACACAGCAGCCACCCCATTAACAAAAGTAGAACAGCCATGAATGACCATAGCCTTGTGGGAAGCCGCCAACTCTACCAAACCCTCGGCATACTTTTCTATCCAGTTGTAGTTCCGGTTATCCGAGCTAGAGTCACTTTCCGATATTCCCAAACGAAAATATCTCACCCCCTCCAACTCATCCCAAGCCGGAATTGAACGACTACGATGCTCTGGTAAATTTTTCGGATATCCCCAGCGGGTAGCAGCCAAAACATTCAAACCATGACCACGCAGTGATTTTAAAATATGTTGAGAACGAACCGCATAACCCGTCCCCTCATAAGGCAAGGAAAGATGTAAAGCAAACAGCACAGTTTTATTAAACCCAGTCCCGACCGAATCAATATCAGAACGACTATCATTTCCCGGATTACCATATCCACGTTCTAGGACTTGTCGATAAAGCTCAATCGCCTCTTGATGTTTACCCTGGCTTTCCCAAATACCTGCTAACTGTTTAATCACAAAGTAGTTACCAGGGCTAATAATAAATGCTTTTTGATAACACAAAACCGCCTCATCCAAACGATTCAGCTTTTCTAAAGCCAGTGCTAAATTGAGATTAACCTCAAAAGACATCGGCTGCAATTCCTGAGCTTTTGTCAAATATACTAACGCCCTATCAAACTTATTTTGTAATAATAGAACCTTGCCAATTTGCAGATTTAACTCATAGTTATTAGGATTAATTTTCAAGCCTAATTTATAAAAAACAAGCCCATGGTCTAACAAATTTTGATGAAATAACGCATTTCCTAATCGCCAATATAACCAGTAATTATCTGGATTTTTATCTATTTTTAAATACCAATGATAAAGAGGATTGAATAATTCACTAATCTCCCCAGGAGAAAAATCTTGCTTTTCTCGCCATAAAACAGATTGTTTATCAATATCCACCCTCCCGCGATGTCCATTCTCCTGAACATCATTAGCTTCATTAGCTTCTTTTCTCTCAATTTCAGCTTGGGTTAAAATGCCTCTTTCGATATATTCTTTTGAATGTTTCAGAAATACACGATTTACATTTTTATCGAGGGGTTCTGAAAATGTAATATTGTTTAGACTTTTTTCTTCCAGAAAATACTCAACAGTTACTAGGGGAACTAAAACACATCTACCATCTGCAGTGTATCTAATAATTAGTTCCCAATCAACTAACCGTGTTAGGGTTTCATCAAATCCTCCATGAAGCTTATACATTTCTATTCTGTGTATAAAAGAATTTAAGTCAATAAAATTGGAACGGAGCATTTGTTCTCTATCATATTTTTTACAAAGAACTTTGTAATATGATTTAGTTATATTTTTAACATTCGTTGCCGAGTAAACACTTGTTGCATTCTGTTTATACAAAGCTGCTGTTGTATATAGTAGATGATCCTGATGCCAATAATTATCACTATCAAGATATGCAATTAAATTTCCTTTCGCATTCTGTAAACCTATATTTCTAGCCTTGGAAACTCCCTGATGATTGCTTTGAATAATCCGTAGTTTTTTTTGTAATATTTCAGTGGCAAAATATTTTTGCAATAAAGTTATTGTGTTGTCTGTACTACCATCATCTATAACAATTACTTCAAAGGGTTGAATTGTCTGCTGAAAAGCAGACTTAATCGCTCTTAAAATTATTGAACCTCTATTCCAAGTAGGAATAATAACACTAATGTCAGGTTTTGCCTGTTCAACAATTGTTTGAGCTTGTTTTCTTACATTGTCATTTATCCAGGCTGGCAACAATGGTTTGGTGCTGTGTAATATGTCTTCAAAGCTATTAACAGTATCAAATTTTTTTTGAGATAGAATGGGACTAACTATTATCCTTTGGTTAGTCACTAATATTTTAGTATCATGACTCCAGTTCAGTTTAAAAACTTGATGGTTATTCTCCCTAACCTCACGACGCTGTGGCTGATTCCCCTTCTGGCGAGTCGCCCCCTCTTGGTGCTGCAAACTCACCTGATTAATGCAGTAACACTTCTTCTGTAAATCCCGCCCCAAACGCAAACAAAAATCAATATCCTCCAAACCATAATCATAATCCAGAGAAAAGCCGCCGACCCTTTCCAAATCACCCTTCCGACACAACAAAAACGCCCCCGTCACCGCCGGAAAGAAATCACCCTCAGCCGTAGCATTCGCCAAATAATCCTTCAGACTGCCATGGCGAATTTGTTCCGGCTGGAAATAACCTCGCTTTTCGTTCCAAACAAACTCAATACCCGTATGGTGTACCCCCGGTTCTTTCCCTTTCGGTAACGACGAAGGCTCATCATCCAAACGCACCCCCACCGCCCCAATGGTCGCATCATCCAACCGACTCACCGCCAAAGGCAACACATCCGAACTAAAAACAATATCATTATTCAGAAACAGCAAATAAGGATACTTCGCCAAACCCGCCCCATAATTACAAGAATTGGAAAAGGAAAAATTAGCACCTCGGTTAATATAACGAACATCCCCCTTAATCGCCTGCTGACGAACCACCTCAGCCGTGTTATCTTCCGAACCGTGGTCAATAATAATGAACTCAACCGGAAAATAAGTATTCGTGGCAAAAAAACTAGACAGAAGCCGCCGTAGCAAACCCGCCCCATTCCAACTGAGGACAATAATAGAAACTCCCTGACCCACCGGGCGCAATCTCCGAGTTTCTAACACACCCTCTCCCCAGTGTTGCCAAACCCACCCCACAGCAGGGAACCCCGCCAATAACAAATTCAACTCATCGGAGAGGACCCCAACCCCGCTGCGAACCTCATCCATAACCTCCGCTAACCGAGACCCATTCACCCCAAACCCAAACTCCGCCGCCAATAACTCCCGACCGCGAACCCGGAATTTATTACATTCCGCCTCATCTGATAATACCCTATCCAAAACCGCAGGCAAATCCCCCTCAGCCACGGGAACCACAGCCCCCGACTCAATCACATCAGCCACCGCCGCCGTTTCCGACAACAGCACCACCAACCCCATTCCCAAAGCATCCGACAACTTCGCCGGAATTTGGAACTGCGACACCCGAAAGTCCGCATCCTGCAACAGGACACAAATATCACCCACCGCCACCACATCCGGGATAGACTCAAACGGCTGATTCCCCACAAACACATAGTCCACCCCAGGGATACCCTGCAACTCCTCTTTTAACTTCCCATCCTCGAAATCCCCAATAATCGCAAATACCACATCCTTGCGCCCCAAACTCGCCAAAGCACGAGCCGTGGTCACCAAACCCTTATGCTTCCTTGGCGTACCAAAAAACAGCACCACCTTTTTATCCTGAGCAATACCAAAGCGTTCCCGACTGCCGCGCTTCAGGTCAGCCGAAGGCACAAACCGCCCCTCATCCCGTGCATGACGAATCACCACCCCGCCATAACGCTCCTGCAAAGCCCGATTCGAGACCGTCACCCCATCAAACTCCCGCACCAAACCCACTGCGATGCGAGTCCACTCCTTACCCTGCAAATGCTTCCATTTTGGCAAACCTTCCCCAGACTCCAACAACTCCCGCAAATCCACAGGTTCTGATGCCCTAACAAAAATCAACTCCTCATCATCAATATCGACAATCACCCGCGCACCCCAGACCAGCTTATATAAAAGCCCAAAAATAATATTCGGCATCCGAGGCTTCGACAAATGCACCACCTCATAGGGATGCGCCAAAACCAGACCCAAAGCCTGCTCAATAAACCGTCCCTCATCCTCAACCCGTATCGTATGACAACGAATCTCGCCCCCCCGAATCGGCTCCCACACCTGCCCCCCGTACTTAGGAAACAGACAGCCAATCAACTCCACCTCAGCAAAACCCCCATACAACTGCGCCAAAGTATAGGCACGTCCGGCAGCATTATGGGACAACTCCCAACCGCACACCCCCACCCGAGGACGCTCCTTCCCAGCATCCGCTGCCATTACCAATCTGCCGTGATGATGACCCACGGCATCCACCAAAACCCCCTCGTCCGACTCATCCCCATGCCAAAGCCCCACCAGCCCCGGTTCTTCCCCGGTCAGACCTTCACACATTCCCTCGCGAATCTCATCCCCACTCCTAGCCCGATTCCACAGGCGCACCTCCGACAACTTGCCATCCTGAAACCGCTGCCATTGCGGACTTCCCATCAACCGCACCGGAGCCTCAGTCCCCACAGCCTCCGACTCCCGGCTCCAATCCTTCTCTCGCCGGAGAACCCCATTAAAATAAATGCGCCCATACTCCCCCACCTTCCGCACGCAAGCCACATGAACCCACTCGTTTAACTTAATCTCCTTTTCGGGAAACCACTTGACATCCCAGGTAACCTTTCCCGTTTCCCCGTTGCCGTAATACCACTGTCCCACCGTCTCATCCTTCAACCGAAAGCAGAACTCATTTTGCTCGTCGTTGACATACTTAGAGATAATATCTGTCCAATTATCCGGCCAATCTCTCAAATACAGCCAAAACTCGACCGTCAAATCCCCGGTAATACTCAACTCCTGACTGTGGTCAATTTCCCCATGAGTCTTCTTCTGGGGTCGAAAATCCACCACCCGACCCCGACCCGACCCCGGAGCCACCCGCCAATATTCTCCCCATTGCGCCGCAGCTTCTGTCCAGCGACCCAATCCCATCAAAGCCAAAGCCAACCGCCGCCGCCAATCTACCGCCCCCGGATAGCGCTCCAGCAGCCACTTCCAATGCTCCACCACCTCTGACCAGCGACCCAACTCCACCAAAGTCTCAGCCAAAAGCCGATGCACCTCGGGCGCTTCCACCCCCAATTTCACCGCCCGTCGCCACTCCACCACGGCTTCAACGGGACGTTCCAACTCCGCCAAAGCCCGTCCCAAACCCAAGGAAGCCGGACCGCACTCCCCAAACTCCAGGACGACTTGGCGATACTGGTCTACGGCATCAGTCCAGCGCCCCAACTTCTCCAAAACTGCAGCCACAGCCAAGGCAGAGTCAACCCCCGGACTCAACTCCCCACAGCGACGATAGAACCCCAAAGCCTCCTGAAGCTGGTCTCGTCCCTGGCACAATTTCCCCAGATAAAAATAGGCTTCCCCCTGGTCAGGTTGCAACTCCAGAGTCCGCCGCAAACAACCCTCCGCCCGGTCGAGGTCTGTTCCCCCCTCCACCAAAGCCACGCCCAAAGCCAACTGCAATTGGGGGTCATCACCCTGAAAATCCACCGCACGCTGCAAATAACCCGCAGCCTCCTGAAATCGTCGGTGGCGGCGCAACAGGTAGCCCAACTGTAAGTTAAATTCTGCCACCCCCGGCTTCAAAGCTACCGCTTTCCGATAGGCTTCCATAGCGGGTTCCCAATGCTGTTGGTGAACCAAAGCTTGACCCAAGGGCAAATAAAACTTATAATAATCTGGCTTTAATTCCAGGCCCTGATTTAATACTTCTATAGCCTCATCCCAACGTTCGGACTTGACCAAAGCGACACCGAGGCGATAGTAGCAGAGATAATTGGAACCGAGAGAAATAGCTTGTCGATATGCGGACACAGCCCCTTCCCAGTCCTCCAACTGAGTGAGAGCCTCTCCCAAATAGTAGTGATGCCAGGAGAGGTCTGGCGTTAACTCAATACCCCGGCGATACTCAGCTACGGCTTCTTGAATTTTCCCTTGTTGGAGGAGTTTATTGGCGATTTCGAGGCTAGAGTTATCGACAGTGCTGGTCATAGGGGGACACGAAATTAATTACCAAACCATCTGCGATTATATCATAGGGTTTGGCGATTGGCAAGAAATTTACAGATGATTTTAGGCGAGGTTTGGGAAGGCGATCGCTTGTTTCTGGAAACGGGGTTTTGTCAAAAAAACGGGGGCGGGTTTATATAGCTGCTGGTGAAGAAGAATATAGGCTGTTGAACCCGCCCCTACAGGAATATGTGACCCCTGGGTGGTTGGGAAAGGCGATCGCTTGTTTCGCGGGGTTTTGTCAAAAAACGGGGGCGGGTTTATATAGCTGCTGGTGAAGAAGAATATAGGCTGTTGAACCCGCCCCTACAGGAATATGTGACCCCTGGGTGGTTGGGAAAGGCGATCGCTTGTTTCGCGGGGTTTTGTCAAAAAACGGGGGCGGGTTTATATAGCTGCTGGTGAAGAAGAATATAGGCTGTTGAACCCGCCCCTACAGGAATATGTGACCCCTGGGTGGTTGGGGAAAGCGATCGCTTGTTTCGCGGGGTTTTTTCAAAAAACGGGGGCGGGTTTATATAGCTGCTGGTGAAGAAGAATATAGGCTGTTGAACCCGCCCCTACAGGAATATGTGACCCCTGGGTGGTTGGGAAAGCGATCGCTTGTTTCTGGAAACTTCGAGAAACGGGGTTTTTTCAAAAAACGGGGGCGGGTTTATATAGCTGCTGGTGAAGAAGAATATAGGCTGTTGAACCCGCCCCTACAGGAATATGTGACCCCTGGGTGGTTGGGAAAGGCGATCGCTTGTTTCGCGGGGTTTTGTCAAAAAACGGGGGCGGGTTTATATAGCTGCTGGTGAAGAAGAATATAGGCTGTTGAACCCGCCCCTACAGGAATATGTGACCCCTGGGTGGTTGGGAAAAGCGATCGCTTGTTTCTGGAAACTTCGAGAAACCCGGTTTTGTCAAAAAACGGGGGCGGGTTTATATAGCTGCTGGTGAAGAAGAATATAGGCTGTTGAACCCGCCCCTACAGGAATATGTGACCCCTGGGTGGTTGGGAAAAGCGATCGCTTGTTTCTGGAAACTTCGAGAAACCCGGTTTTTTCAAAAAACGGGGGCGGGTTTATATAGCTGCTGGTGAAGAATAATATAGGCTGTTGAACCCGCCCCTACAGGAATATGTGACCCCTGGGTGGTTGGGAAAAGCGATCGCTTGTTTCGCGGGGTTTTGTCAAAAAACGGGGGCGGGTTTATATAGCTGCTGGTGAAGAAGAATATAGGCTGTTGAACCCGCCCCTACAGGAATATGTGACCCCTGGGTGGTTGGGGAAAGCGATCGCTTGTTTCCAGAAACCCGGTTTTTTCAAAAAACGGGGGCGGGTTTATATAGCTGCTGGTGAAGAAGAATATAGGCTGTTGAACCCGCCCCTACAGGAATATGTGACCCCTGGGTGGTTGGGAAAAGCGATCGCTTGTTTCTGGAAACTTCGAGAAACCCGGTTTTTTCAAAAAACGGGGGCGGGTTTATATAGCTGCTGGTGAAGAATAATATAGGCTGTTGAACCCGCCCCTACAGGAATATGTGACCCCTGGGTGGTTGGGGAAAGCGATCGCTTGTTTCGCGGGGTTTTGTCAAAAAACGGGGGCGGGTTTATATAGCTGCTGGTGAAGAAGAATATAGGCTGTTGAACCCGCCCCTACAGGAATATGTGACCCCTGGGTGGTTGGGGAAAGCGATCGCTTGTTTCGCGGGGTTTTGTCAAAAAACGGGGGCGGGTTTATATAGCTGCTGGTGAAGAAGAATATAGGCTGTTGAACCCGCCCCTACAGGAATATGTGACCCCTGGGTGGTTGGGGAAAGCGATCGCTTGTTTCGCGGGGTTTTGTCAAAAAACGGGGGCGGGTTTATATAGCTGCTGGTGAAGAAGAATATAGGCTGTTGAACCCGCCCCTACAGGAATATGTGACCCCTGGGTGGTTGGGAAAGCGATCGCTTGTTTCTGGAAACTTCGAGAAACCCGGTTTTTTCAAAAAACCGGGTTTCTTAAATTCTGGCGCAGCCGACAATGGTTGTTTGGGGAAGGCGATCGCCATTATGGTCAATTGACGGGTAGATTATGAGTAGGGTAATTTTGTCAAGTACGGATAACCGAATGCTTTATTCCGGGAAACCGATATAAGTGTCGGGTAGAGTGGGGAAGTGGAGGTGGTTGCGATCGGGTTAGATAGTTGATTATAATTATGGGAGCCGGGATTGTTGGGTTAATATGAACTATTCCTCTGCATTAGCTGTAATTCAAGAAAAATACCCCCATGTGGCAGTGATTGAGGTGTGGGCAAATGTCCTGTTTTTACGAATGAGTAAGGGGCGTTGTGTTTTCTACCCGAAAAAGGGGACGATTTGGGCGCACCTGGAAACGGGAACTTGGGTATTAGCCGCAGATAATCAAGTGGCGGCGAGAAAGTTATATAAACAAATGGCAATTAAACTGCATCCTGATAAGCAGTCGGGGAGTCATGAGAAGTTTATTAAGCTGACCAATGGGTACGAAAATTATGAAGCAATTAGAATTAGATTTGGGGCTGAATTTGACGACGACTACCCCGAAGACCCCAAATACTCCAAATACCACTACTACACCGCCAGACAATACAACGAGTGGTTCAGAGAAACCTACAGCAGTTATCAAGCCTGGGTCAAAAGACGCAAGGAACAAGACGAGTATGCCAGACGACAAGTGGAAAAGTGGGGGTGTCCTTTTTGATGAAACCAGTCGCCGGGTGTTGGCTAGAAGACCTCGGTTTGAGAAGGATTATCAAAAGGATTTGACGTTTTATCTGGCTAAGGCTTGCGAATATTTGCCCTGGCGTTTTTATGTGGAGTTCGAGGTGAATTGTCGGGGAAAGCAGCGTTTTATTGACCTGGTGTTGAAAACCCCAAGCCCTCAACATATTTTGATGGAGTTGAAAAAAGGGACGATAACTATTGATATTATTAATGAGGTTTTGGAGAGGGACTATTTGCAGGGGTATAAGCAACGCACGAAGAATGGTAAATATCCGATACTTTATATCATTGGTTATCAATTTGAACCGGAGGCTGAAGATTACGCAGATAGGCTGAACGAGGAATGGAATTGGCAGTTGAAAAGGTATAAATATAAGCCTCAAGTTATGGTGAGGAATTATGCACAATTAATGGGTTTTTTGGACTCTCGGTTAACTCAAACTGATATCGGTGGTTTTGAGTTAGACCGGGTGAGGCGGGATGTTCCTTTGTTGTATGAGTTGCCCATGGGGGACTGATTACCACAAAAAGTGATATTTGTCAAGAACAAATAAGCGATCGCTTTATTCCGGCAAACCGAATCTGCGGCGATACGTCGCCCGACGACGCGGGCGATACGTGGCACTCCGACTGCGCGATCGCTTGTTTCGCGGGGTTTTGTCAAAAAACGGGGGCGGGTTTATATAGCTGCTGGTGAAGAAGAATATAGGCTGTTGAACCCGCCCCTACAGGAATATGTGACCCCTGGGTGGTTGGGAAAAGCGATCGCTTGTTTCTGGAAACTTCGAGAAACCCGGTTTTTTCAAAAAACCGGGTTTCTTAAATTCTGGCGCAGCCGACAATGGTTGTTTGGGGAAAGTAGGGCAGGTTTATATAGCTGCTGGTGAAGAAGAATATAGGCTGTTGAACCCGCCCCTACAGGAATATGTGACCCCTGGGTGGTTGGGAAAAGCGATCGCTTGTTTCTGGAAACTTCGAGAAACCCGGTTTTTTCAAAAAACCGGGTTTCTTAAATTCTGGCGCAGCCGACAATGGTTGTTTGGGGAAGGCGATCGCCATTATGGTCAATTGACGGGTAGATTATGGTTAGGGCAATTTTGTCAAGTACGGATAACCGAATGCTTTATTCCGGGAAACCGATATAAGTGTCGGGTAGAGTGGGGAAGTGGAGGTGGTTGCGATCGGGTTAGATAGTTGATTATAATTATGGGAGCCGGGATTGTTGGGTTAATATGAACTATTCCTCTGCATTAGCTGTAATTCAAGAAAAATACCCCCATGTGGCAGTGATTGAGGTGTGGGCAAATGTCCTGTTTTTACGAATGAGTAAGGGGCGTTGTGTTTTCTACCCGAAAAAGGGGACGATTTGGGCGCACCTGGAAACGGGAACTTGGGTATTAGCCGCAGATAATCAAGTGGCATGAGAAAGTTATATAAACAAATGGCAATTAAACTGCATCCTGATAAGCAGTCGGGGAGTCATGAGAAGTTTATTAAGCTGACCAATGGGTACGAAAATTATGAAGCAATTAGAATTAGATTTGGGGCTGAATTTGACGACGACTACCCCGAAGACCCCAAATACTCCAAATACCACTACTACACCGCCAGACAATACAACGAGTGGTTCAGAGAAACCTACAGCAGTTATCAAGCCTGGGTCAAAAGACGCAAGGAACAAGACGAGTATGCCAGACGACAAGTGGAAAAGTGGGGGTGTCCTTTTTGATGAAACCAGTCGCCGGGTGTTGGCTAGAAGACCTCGGTTTGAGAAGGATTATCAAAAGGATTTGACGTTTTATCTGGCTAAGGCTTGCGAATATTTGCCCTGGCGTTTTTATGTGGAGTTCGAGGTGAATTGTCGGGGAAAGCAGCGTTTTATTGACCTGGTGTTGAAAACCCCAAGCCCTCAACATATTTTGATGGAGTTGAAAAAAGGGACGATAACTATTGATATTATTAATGAGGTTTTGGAGAGGGACTATTTGCAGGGGTATAAGCAACGCACGAAGAATGGTAAATATCCGATACTTTATATCATTGGTTATCAATTTGAACCGGAGGCTGAAGATTACGCAGATAGGCTGAACGAGGAATGGAATTGGCAGTTGAAAAGGTATAAATATAAGCCTCAAGTTATGGTGAGGAATTATGCACAATTAATGGGTTTTTTGGACTCTCGGTTAACTCAAACTGATATCGGTGGTTTTGAGTTAGACCGGGTGAGGCGGGATGTTCCTTTGTTGTATGAGTTGCCCATGGGGGACTGATTACCACAAAAAGTGATATTTGTCAAGAACAAATAAGCGATCGCTTTATTCCGGCAAACCGAATCTGCGGCGATACGTCGCCCGACGACGCGGGCGATACGTGGCACTCCGACTGCGCGATCGCTTGTTTCGCGGGGTTTTGTCAAAAAACGGGGGCGGGTTTATATAGCTGCTGGTGAAGAAGAATATAGGCTGTTGAACCCGCCCCTACAGGAATATGTGACCCCTGGGTGGTTGGGAAAAGCGATCGCTTGTTTCTGGAAACTTCGAGAAACCCGGTTTTTTCAAAAAACCGGGTTTCTTAAATTCTGGCGCAGCCGACAATGGTTGTTTGGGGAAAGTAGGGCAGGTTTATATAGCTGCTGGTGAAGAAGAATATAGGCTGTTGAACCCGCCCCTACAGGAATATGTGACCCCTGGGTGGTTGGGAAAAGCGATCGCTTGTTTCTGGAAACTTCGAGAAACCCGGTTTTTTCAAAAAACCGGGTTTCTTAAATTCTGGCGCAGCCGACAATGGTTGTTTGGGGAAGGCGATCGCCATTATGGTCAATTGACGGGTAGATTATGGTTAGGGCAATTTTGTCAAGTACGGATAACCGAATGCTTTATTCCGGGAAACCGATATAAGTGTCGGGTAGAGTGGGGAAGTGGAGGTGGTTGCGATCGCCTTTAAGAGTTTGGGGGAAGCCGTGGGAGAGTTTTGGGAAGGCGTGGGAGAGTTTTGGGGAAGCCTTTGAGAGGGAAGGGGAAAGCGATCGCCTGGGAGAGGGAAGGGGAAAGCGATCGCCTGGGAGAGGGAAGGGGAAAGCGATCGCCTTTGAGAGGGAAGGGGAAAGCGATCGCCTGGGAGAGGGAAGGGGAAAGCGATCGCCTGGGAGAGGGAAGGGGAAAGCGATCGCCTGGGAGAGGGAAGGGGAAAGCGATCGCCTGGGAGAGGGAAGGGGAAAGCGATCGCTATTGTGGTGCGTCAACCGAGAATATTCGGTTAGTATGAAAATTCCCCGGTTCTGACGCACCCTACAATGTGGGTTTTGTCAGTTGTCATCTGTCTGCAACCAGCGCACTAAATCCTCCATCCCCCCAAAATCTAACAAAGCCTCCGCCAACTCATCCCTTTGACCCGAGGTGAGAGATATAACCTGTTGCCGTTGCATATCCGACAACTCACCACAGCGACGGGTTAACTGTCGTAACAGCATCTGGGTCTGTGCTTCTTCGCGACCCTTCTGCAACACATCCCGATAAAACCGGGTATCCTCAAGCTTAACCTGGGTAATATCCAACATTTCCCGTATCTCCTCCAAACTCAACTCTGGAAACTTACTCGCCATTATACTTTCTACCAAATCCAACCGTCGCTGAAATACCTCCTCACTCGCCTCCACATTCAACAAATTACGAGCGCTTTCTGGGGTTTCCGACTCCGGCAATACCAACAACCGCAACAACGCCAAATTCGGACTCAAATCCGACCTAGGAATCAGATCTTCGAGATAAAGCCTTTCCACCAAATTATCCAATAGCAGGCGATAGGGAGTCTCCACCCCAAACCCCTGACCGCGACTGGAGAAAATCAATAGCCCCCGCCAAGGTCGGCTCACCTCGTATTGTCTCAGATACATGAACACTTCCTGAAAAAAGCGACCATAGAATCCCTTATCAGCCTGCATTTGTGCTTCCACGAACACCAAGGGCAAATCTGGGTCATCCCCCACGGGGGTAAATAAGCCATCAATGCGCTGTTCCTGTTCTTTGACCACCGGAGCGCTATAATCAAATTGGCAGTCCGTGGGAATGCCGGGAACTAACTCAGCAATCAGTTCCGGCTGCCATAGAAAAATGCGATAAAATAGTTTGTCAGTTTTCATCTTTTGAGACGGGGCTGGTACTGAGTTAAATTTGATTAAGGCTTTGATTAAGGCGCGCACCTGTTTCCAGAAACCCGGTTTTTTCAAAAAACCGGGTTTCTTAAATTCTGAGTTGGTTTGGGATAAGTTTGTCAGTTTTCATCTGTCTGCAACCAGCGCACTAAATCCTCCATCCCCCGAAAATCTAACAAAGCCTCCGCCAACTCATCCCTTTGACCCGAGTTGAGAGATATCACCTGTTGCCGTTGCATATCCGACAACTCACCACAGCGACGGGTTAACAGTCGTAACAGCATCTCCGTCTGTGCTTCTTCGCGACCTTCCTGGCGACCTTCCTGGCGACCTTCCTGGCGACCTTCCTGGCGACCTTCCTGGCGACCTTCCTGGCGACCTTCCTGGCGACCTTCCTGGCGACCCTTCTGCAACACATCCCGATAAAACCGGGTATCCTCAAGCCTAACCTGGGTAATATCCAACATTTCCCGTATCTCCTCCAAGCTCAACTCTGGAAACTTACTCGCCATTATACTTTCTACCAAGTCCAACCGTCGCTGAAATACCTCCTCACTCGCCTCCACATTCAACAAATTACGAGCGCTTTCTGGGGTTTCCGACTCCGGTAATACCAACAACCGCAACAACGCCAAATTCGGACTCAAATCCGACCTAGGAATCAGATCTTCGAGATAAAGCCTTTCCACCAAATTATCCAATAGCAGGCGATAGGGAGTCTCCACCCCCAACCCCTGACCGCGACTGGAGAAAATCAATAGCCCCCGCCAAGGTCGGCTCACCTCATATTGTCTCAGATACATGAACACTTCCTGAAAAAAGCGACCATAGAATCCCCTATCCGCCTGCATTTGCGCTTCCACGAACACCAAGGGCAAATCTGGGTCATCCCCCACGGGGGTAAATAAGCCATCAATGCGCTGTTCCTGTTCTTTGACCACCGGAGCGCTATAATCAAATTGGCAGTCCATGGGAATGCCGGGAACCAACTCAGCAATCAGTTCCGGCTGCCATAGAAAAATGCGATAAAATAGTTTGTCAGTTTTCATCTTTTGAGACGGGGCTGTTACTGAGTTAAATTTGATTAAGGCTTTGATTAAGGCGCGCACCTGTTTCCAGAAACCCGGTTTTTTCAAAAAACCGGGTTTCTTAAATTCTGAGTTGGTTTGGGATAAGTTTGTCAGTTTTCATCTGTCTGCAACCAGCGCACTAAATCCTCCATCCCCCGAAAATCTAACAAAGCCTCCGCCAACTCATCCCTTTGACCCGAGTTGAGAGAGATAACCTGTTGCCGTTGCATATCCGACAACTCACCACAGCGACGGGTTAACTGTCGTAACAGCATCTGGGTCTGTGCTTCTTCGCGACCTTCCTGGCGACCTTCCTGGCGACCCTTCTGCAACACATCCCGATAAAACCGGGTATCCTCAAGCCTAACCTGGGTAATATCCAACATTTCCCGTATCTCCTCCAAGCTCAACTCTGGAAACTTACTCGCCATTATACTTTCTACCAAGTCCAACCGTCGCTGAAATACCTCCTCACTCGCCTCCACATTCAACAAATTACGAGCGCTTTCTGGGGTTTCCGACTCCGGCAATACCAACAACCGCAACAACGCCAAATTCGGACTCAAATCCGACCTAGGAATCAGATCTTCGAGATAAAGCCTTTCCACCAAATTATCCAATAGCAGGCGATAGGGAGTCTCCACCCCAAACCCCTGACCGCGACTGGAGAAAATCAATAGCCCCCGCCAAGGTCGGCTCACCTCATATTGTCTCAGATACATGAACACTTCCTGAAAAAAGCGACCATAGAATCCCCTATCCGCCTGCATTTGCGCTTCCACGAACACCAAGGGCAAATCTGGGTCATCCCCCACGGGGGTAAATAAGCCATCAATGCGCTGTTCCTGTTCTTTGACTACCGGAGCGCTATAATCAAATTGGCAGTCCATGGGAATGCCGGGAACCAACTCAGCAATCAGTTCCGGTTGCCATAGAAAAATGCGATAAAATAGTTTGTCAGTTTTCATCTTTTGAGACGGGGCTGGTACTGAGTTAAATTTGATTAAGGCTTTGATTAAGGCGCGCACCTGTTTCCAGAAACCCGGTTTTTTGAAAAAACCGGGTTTCTTAAATTCTGACGACCCGACAATGTTTTTGGGGAAGGCGATCGCCTTTGAGAGTTTGGGGGAAAGCGTGGGAGAGTTTTGGGGAAACCTGGGAGAGGGAAGGGGAAAGCGATCGCCTGGGAGAGGGAAGGGGAAAGCGATCGCCTTTGAGAGTTTGGGGGAAAGCGTGGGAGAGTTTTGGGGAAGCCTTTGAGAGTTTGGGGGAAAGCGATCGCCTTTGAGAGTTTGGGGGAAAGCGTGGGAGAGTTTTGGGGAAGCCTTTGAGAGTTTGGGGGAAAGCGATCGCCTGGGAGAGGGAAGGGGAAAGCGATCGCCTGGGAGAGGGAAGGGGAAAGCGATCGCTATTGTGGTGCGTCAACCGAGAATATTCGGTTAGTATGAAAATTCCCCGGTTCTGACGCACCCTACAATGTGGGTTTTGTCAGTTGTCATCTGTCTGCAACCAGCGCACTAAATCCTCCATCCCCCCAAAATCTAACAAAGCCTCCGCCAACTCATCCCTTTGACCCGAGTTGAGAGATATCACCTGTTGCCGTTGCATATCCGACAACTGACCACAGCGACGGGTTAACAGTCGTAACAGCATCTCCGTCTGTGCTTCTTCGCGACCTTCCTGGCGACCTTCCTGGCGACCTTCCTGGCGACCTTCCTGGCGACCTTCCTGGCGACCCTTCTGCAACACATCCCGATAAAACCGGGTATCCTCAAGCCTAACCTGGGTAATATCCAACATTTCCCGTATCTCCTCCAAACTCAACTCTGGAAACTTACTCGCCATTATACTTTCTACCAAGTCCAACCGTCGCTGAAATACCTCCTCACTCGCCTCCACATTCAACAAATTACGAGCGCTTTCTGGGGTTTCCGACTCCGGTAATACCAACAACCGCAACAACGCCAAATTCGGACTCAAATCCGACCGAGGAATCAGATCTTCGAGATAAAGCCTTTCCACCAAATTATCTAATAGCAGGCGATAGGGAGTCTCCACCCCAAACCCCTGACCGCGACTGGAGAAAATCAATAGCCCCCGCCAAGGTCGGCTCACCTCGTATTGTCTCAGATACATGAACACTTCCTGAAAAAAGCGACCATAGAATCCCTTATCAGCCTGCATTTGTGCTTCCACGAACACCAAGGGCAAATCTGGGTCATCCCCCACGGGGGTAAATAAGCCATCAATGCGCTGTTCTTGTTCTTTGACCACCGGAGCGCTATAATCAAATTGGCAGTCCGTGGGAATGCCGGGAACCAATTCAGCAATCAGTTCCGGCTGCCATAGAAAAATGCGATAAAATAGTTTGTCAGTTTTCATCTTTTGAGACGGGGCTGGTACTGAGTTAAATTTGATTAAGGCTTTGATTAAGGCGCGCTTGTTTCCAGAAACCCGGTTTTTTCAAAAAACCGGGTTTCTTAAATTCTGACGACCCGACAATGTTTTTGGGGAAGGCGATCGCCTTTGAGAGTTTGGGGGAAAGCGTGGGAGAGTTTTGGGGAAGCCTTTGAGAGTTTGGGGGAAAGCGATCGCTATTGTGGTGCGTCAACCGAGAATATTCGGTTAGTATGAAAATTCCCCGGTTCTGACGCACCCTACAATGTGGGTTGGGGATAAGTTTGTCAGTTTTCATCTGTCTGCAACCAGCGCACTAAATCCTCCATCCCCCGAAAATCTAACAAAGCCTCCGCCAACTCATCCCTTTGACCCGAGTTGAGAGATATCACCTGTTGCCGTTGTATATCCGACAACTGACCACAGCGACGGGTTAACAGTCGTAACAGCATCTCCGTCTGTGCTTCTTCGCGACCCTTCTGCAACACATCCCGATAAAACCGGGTATCCTCAAGCTTAACCTGGGTAATATCCAACATTTCCCGTATCTCCTCCAAACTCAACTCTGGAAACTTACTCGCCATTATACTTTCTACCAAATCCAACCGTCGCTGAAATACCTCCTCACTCGCCTCCACATTCAACAAATTACGAGCGCTTTCTGGGGTTTCCGACTCCGGCAATACCAACAACCGCAACAACGCCAAATTCGGACTCAAATCCGACCTAGGAATCAGATCTTCGAGATAAAGCCTTTCCACCAAATTATCCAATAGCAGGCGATAGGGAGTCTCCACCCCCAACCCCTGGCTGCGACTAGAGAAAATCAATAGCCCCCGCCAAGGTCGGCTCACCTCATATTGTCTCAGATACATGAACACTTCCTGAAAAAAGCGACCATAGAATCCCCTATCCGCCTGCATTTGCGCTTCCACGAACACCAAGGGCAAATCTGGGTCATCCCCCACGGGGGTAAATAAGCCATCAATGCGCTGTTCCTGTTCTTTGACCACCGGAGCGCTATAATCAAATTGGCAGTCCATGGGAATGCCGGGAACCAATTCAGCAATCAGTTCCGGTTGCCATAGAAAAATGCGATAAAATAGTTTGTCAGTTTTCATCTTTTGAGACGGGGCTGTTACTGAGTTAAATTTGATTAAGGCTTTGATTAAGGCGATCGCTTGTTTCCAGAAACCCGGTTTTTTGAAAAAACCGGGTTTCTTAAATTCTGAGTTGGTTTGGGATAAGTTTGTCAGTTTTCATCTGTCTGCAACCAGCGCACTAAATCCTCCATCCCCCGAAAATCTAACAAAGCCTCCGCCAACTCATCCCTTTGACCCGAGTTGAGAGATATCACCTGTTGCCGTTGCATATCCGACAACTCACCACAGCGACGGGTTAACAGTCGTAACAGCATCTCCGTCTGTGCTTCTTCGCGACCTTCCTGGCGACCTTCCTGGCGACCTTCCTGGCGACCTTCCTGGCGACCTTCCTGGCGACCTTCCTGGCGACCTTCCTGGCGACCCTTCTGCAACACATCCCGATAAAACCGGGTATCCTCAAGCCTAACCTGGGTAATATCCAACATTTCCCGTATCTCCTCCAAGCTCAACTCTGGAAACTTACTCGCCATTATACTTTCTACCAAGTCCAACCGTCGCTGAAATACCTCCTCACTCGCCTCCACATTCAACAAATTACGAGCGCTTTCTGGGGTTTCCGACTCCGGCAATACCAACAACCGCAACAACGCCAAATTCGGACTCAAATCCGACCTAGGAATCAGATCTTCGAGATAAAGCCTTTCCACCAAATTATCCAATAGCAGGCGATAGGGAGTCTCCACCCCAAACCCCTGACCGCGACTGGAGAAAATCAATAGCCCCCGCCAAGGTCGGCTCACCTCATATTGTCTCAGATACATGAACACTTCCTGAAAAAAGCGACCATAGAATCCCCTATCCGCCTGCATTTGCGCTTCCACGAACACCAAGGGCAAATCTGGGTCATCCCCCACGGGGGTAAATAAGCCATCAATGCGCTGTTCCTGTTCTTTGACTACCGGAGCGCTATAATCAAATTGGCAGTCCATGGGAATGCCGGGAACCAACTCAGCAATCAGTTCCGGTTGCCATAGAAAAATGCGATAAAATAGTTTGTCAGTTTTCATCTTTTGAGACGGGGCTGGTACTGAGTTAAATTTGATTAAGGCTTTGATTAAGGCGCGCACCTGTTTCCAGAAACCCGGTTTTTTCAAAAAACCGGGTTTCTTAAATTCTGAGTTGGTTTGGGATAAGTTTGTCAGTTTTCATCTGTCTGCAACCAGCGCACTAAATCCTCCATCCCCCGAAAATCTAACAAAGCCTCCGCCAACTCATCCCTTTGACCCGAGTTGAGAGATATCACCTGTTGCCGTTGTATATCCGACAACTGACCACAGCGACGGGTTAACAGTCGTAACAGCATCTCCGTCTGTGCTTCTTCGCGACCTTCCTGGCGACCTTCTTCGCGACCTTCCTGGCGACCTTCCTGGCGACCTTCCTGGCGACCTTCCTGGCGACCTTCCTGGCGACCTTCCTGGAAACCTTCCTGGCGACCCTTCTGCAACACATCCCGATAAAACCGGGTATCCTCAAGCCTAACCTGGGTAATATCCAACATTTCCCGTATCTCCTCCAAGCTCAACTCTGGAAACTTACTCGCCATTATACTTTCTACCAAGTCCAACCGTCGCTGAAATACCTCCTCACTCGCCTCCACATTCAACAAATTACGAGCGCTTTCTGGGGTTTCCGACTCCGGCAATACCAACAACCGCAACAACGCCAAATTCGGACTCAAATCCGACCTAGGAATCAGATCTTCGAGATAAAGCCTTTCCACCAAATTATCCAATAGCAGGCGATAGGGAGTCTCCACCCCCAACCCCTGACCGCGACTGGAGAAAATCAATAGCCCCCGCCAAGGTCGGCTCACCTCATATTGTCTCAGATACATGAACACTTCCTGAAAAAAGCGACCATAGAATCCCCTATCCGCCTGCATTTGCGCTTCCACGAACACCAAGGGCAAATCTGGGTCATCCCCCACGGGGGTAAATAAGCCATCAATGCGCTGTTCCTGTTCTTTGACTACCGGAGCGCTATAATCAAATTGGCAGTCCATGGGAATGCCGGGAACTAACTCAGCAATCAGTTCCGGCTGCCATAGAAAAATGCGATAAAATAGTTTGTCAGTTTTCATCTTTTGAGACGGGGCTGGTACTGAGTTAAATTTGATTAAGGCTTTGATTAAGGCGCGCACCTGTTTCCAGAAACCCGGTTTTTTCAAAAAACCGGGTTTCTTAAATTCTGAGTTGGTTTGGGATAAGTTTGTCAGTTTTTATCTGTCTGCAACCAGCGCACTAAATCCTCCATCCCCCCAAAATCTAACAAAGCCTCCGCCAACTCATCCCTTTGACCCGAGTTGAGAGATATCACCTGTTGCCGTTGCATATCCGACAACTCACCACAGCGACGGGTTAACTGTCGTAACAGCATCTCCGTCTGTGCTTCTTCGCGACCTTCCTGGCGACCTTCCTGGCGACCTTCCTGGCGACCTTCCTGGCGACCTTCCTGGCGACCCTTCTGCAACACATCCCGATAAAACCGGGTATCCTCAAGCTTAACCTGGGTAATATCCAACATTTCCCGTATCTCCTCCAAGCTCAACTCTGGAAACTTACTCGCCATTATACTTTCTACCAAGTCCAACCGTCGCTGAAATACCTCCTCACTCGCCTCCACATTCAACAAATCACGAGCGCTTTCTGGGGTTTCCGACTCCGGCAATACCAACAACCGCAACAACGCCAAATTCGGACTCAAATCCGACCTAGGAATCAGATCTTCGAGATAAAGCCTTTCCACCAAATTATCCAATAGCAGGCGATAGGGAGTCTCCACCCCAAACCCCTGACCGCGACTGGAGAAAATCAATAGCCCCCGCCAAGGTCGGCTCACCTCATATTGTCTCAGATACATGAACACTTCCTGAAAAAAGCGGCCATAGAATCCCCTATCCGCCTGCATTTGCGCTTCCACGAACACCAAGGGCAAATCTGGGTCATCCCCCACGGGGGTAAATAAGCCATCAATGCGCTGTTCCTGTTCTTTGACTACCGGAGCGCTATAATCAAATTGGCAGTCCATGGGAATGCCGGGAACCAACTCAGCAATCAGTTCCGGTTGCCATAGAAAAATGCGATAAAATAGTTTGTCAGTTTTCATCTTTTGAGACGGGGCTGGTACTGAGTTAAATTTGATTAAGGCTTTGATTAAGGCGCGCACCTGTTTCCAGAAACCCGGTTTTTTCAAAAAACCGGGTTTCTTAAATTCTGAGTTGGTTTGGGATAAGTTTGTCAGTTTTCATCTGTCTGCAACCAGCGCACTAAATCCTCCATCCCCCGAAAATCTAACAAAGCCTCCGCCAACTCATCCCTTTGACCCGAGTTGAGAGATATCACCTGTTGCCGTTGTATATCCGACAACTGACCACAGCGACGGGTTAACAGTCGTAACAGCATCTCCGTCTGTGCTTCTTCGCGACCTTCCTGGCGACCTTCCTGGCGACCTTCCTGGCGACCTTCCTGGCGACCTTCCTGGCGACCTTCCTGGCGACCTTCCTGGCGACCTTCCTGGCGACCTTCCTGGCGACCCTTCTGCAAGACATCCCGATAAAACCGGGTATCCTCAAGCCTAACCTGGGTAATATCCAACATTTCCCGTATCTCCTCCAAGCTCAACTCTGGAAACTTACTCGCCATTATACTTTCTACCAAGTCCAACCGTCGCTGAAATACCTCCTCACTCGCCTCCACATTCAACAAATTACGAGCGCTTTCTGGGGTTTCCGACTCCGGTAATACCAACAACCGCAACAACGCCAAATTCGGACTCAAATCCGACCGAGGAATCAGATCTTCGAGATAAAGCCTTTCCACCAAATTATCTAATAGCAGGCGATAGGGAGTCTCCACCCCAAACCCCTGACCGCGACTGGAGAAAATCAATAGCCCCCGCCAAGGTCGGCTCACCTCGTATTGTCTCAGATACATGAACACTTCCTGAAAAAAGCGACCATAGAATCCCTTATCAGCCTGCATTTGTGCTTCCACGAACACCAAGGGCAAATCTGGGTCATCCCCCACGGGGGTAAATAAGCCATCAATGCGCTGTTCTTGTTCTTTGACCACCGGAGCGCTATAATCAAATTGGCAGTCCGTGGGAATGCCGGGAACCAATTCAGCAATCAGTTCCGGCTGCCATAGAAAAATGCGATAAAATAGTTTGTCAGTTTTCATCTTTTGAGACGGGGCTGGTACTGAGTTAAATTTGATTAAGGCTTTGATTAAGGCGCGCTTGTTTCCAGAAACCCGGTTTTTTCAAAAAACCGGGTTTCTTAAATTCTGACGACCCGACAATGTTTTTGGGGAAGGCGATCGCCTTTGAGAGTTTGGGGGAAAGCGTGGGAGAGTTTTGGGGAAGCCTTTGAGAGTTTGGGGGAAAGCGATCGCTATTGTGGTGCGTCAACCGAGAATATTCGGTTAGTATGAAAATTCCCCGGTTCTGACGCACCCTACAATGTGGGTTGGGGATAAGTTTGTCAGTTTTCATCTGTCTGCAACCAGCGCACTAAATCCTCCATCCCCCGAAAATCTAACAAAGCCTCCGCCAACTCATCCCTTTGACCCGAGTTAAGAGATATCACCTGTTGCCGTTGCATATCCGACAACTCACCACAGCGACGGGTTAACTGTCGTAACAGCATCTGGGTCTGTGCTTCCTGGAAACCTTCCTGGCGACCCTTCTGCAACACATCCCGATAAAACCGGGTATCCTCAAGCCTAACCTGGGTAATATCCAACATTTCCCGTATCTCCTCCAAGCTCAACTCTGGAAACTTACTCGCCATTATACTTTCTACCAAATCCAACCGTCGCTGAAATACCTCCTCACTCGCCTCCACATTCAACAAATTACGAGCGCTTTCTGGGGTTTCCGACTCCGGTAATACCAACAACCGCAACAACGCCAAATTCGGACTCAAATCCGACCTAGGAATCAGATCTTCGAGATAAAGCCTTTCCACCAAATTATCCAATAGCAGGCGATAGGGAGTCTCCACCCCAAAACCCTGACCGCGACTGGAGAAAATCAATAGCCCCCGCCAAGGTCGGCTCACCTCGTATTGTCTCAGATACATGAACACTTCCTGAAAAAAGCGACCATAGAATCCCCTATCCGCCTGCATTTGCGCTTCCACGAACACCAAGGGCAAATCTGGGTCATCCCCCACGGGGGTAAATAAGCCATCAATGCGCTGTTCCTGTTCTTTGACCACCGGAGCGCTATAATCAAATTGGCAGTCCATGGGAATGCCGGGAACCAACTCAGCAATCAGTTCCGGCTGCCATAGAAAAATGCGATAAAATAGTTTGTCAGTTTTCATCTTTTGAGACGGGGCTGGTACTGAGTTAAATTTGATTAAGGCTTTGATTAAGGCGCGCACCTGTTTCCAGAAACCCGGTTTTTTGAAAAAACCGGGTTTCTTAAATTCTGAGTTGGTTTGGGATAAGTTTGTCAGTTTTCATCTGTCTGCAACCAGCGCACTAAATCCTCCATCCCCCGAAAATCTAACAAAGCCTCCGCCAACTCATCCCTTTGACCCGAGTTGAGAGATATCACCTGTTGCCGTTGCATATCCGACAACTCACCACAGCGACGGGTTAACAGTCGTAACAGCATCTGGGTCTGTGCTTCTTCGCGACCTTCCTGGCGACCTTCCTGGCGACCCTTCTGCAACACATCCCGATAAAACCGGGTATCCTCAAGCCTAACCTGGGTAATATCCAACATTTCCCGTATTTCCTCCAAGCTCAACTCTGGAAACTTACTCGCCATTATACTTTCTACCAAGTCCAACCGTCGCTGAAATACCTCCTCACTCGCCTCCACATTCAACAAATTACGAGCGCTTTCTGGGGTTTCCGACTCCGGCAATACCAACAACCGCAACAACGCCAAATTCGGACTCAAATCCGACCTAGGAATCAGATCTTCGAGATAAAGCCTTTCCACCAAATTATCCAATAGCAGGCGATAGGGAGTCTCCACCCCCAACCCCTGACCGCGACTGGAGAAAATCAATAGCCCCCGCCAAGGTCGGCTCACCTCATATTGTCTCAGATACATGAACACTTCCTGAAAAAAGCGACCATAGAATCCCCTATCCGCCTGCATTTGCGCTTCCACGAACACCAAGGGCAAATCTGGGTCATCCCCCACGGGGGTAAATAAGCCATCAATGCGCTGTTCCTGTTCTTTGACTACCGGAGCGCTATAATCAAATTGGCAGTCCATGGGAATGCCGGGAACCAACTCAGCAATCAGTTCCGGTTGCCATAGAAAAATGCGATAAAATAGTTTGTCAGTTTTCATCTTTTGAGACGGGGCTGGTACTGAGTTAAATTTGATTAAGGCTTTGATTAAGGCGATCGCTTGTTTCCAGAAACCCGGTTTTTTCAAAAAACCGGGTTTCTTAAATTCTGAGTTGGTTTGGGATAAGTTTGTCAGTTTTTATCTGTCTGCAACCAGCGCACTAAATCCTCCATCCCCCCAAAATCTAACAAAGCCTCCGCCAACTCATCCCTTTGACCCGAGTTGAGAGATATCACCTGTTGCCGTTGCATATCCGACAACTGACCACAGCGACGGGTTAACTGTCGTAACAGCATCTCCGTCTGTGCTTCTTCGCGACCTTCCTGGCGACCTTCCTGGCGACCTTCCTGGCGACCTTCCTGGCGACCCTTCTGCAACACATCCCGATAAAACCGGGTATCCTCAAGCCTAACCTGGGTAATATCCAACATTTCCCGTATCTCCTCCAAGCTCAACTCTGGAAACTTACTCGCCATTATACTTTCTACCAAGTCCAACCGTCGCTGAAATACCTCCTCACTCGCCTCCACATTCAACAAATTACGAGCGCTTTCTGGGGTTTCCGACTCCGGCAATACCAACAACCGCAACAACGCCAAATTCGGACTCAAATCCGACCTAGGAATCAGATCTTCGAGATAAAGCCTTTCCACCAAATTATCCAATAGCAGGCGATAGGGAGTCTCCACCCCAAACCCCTGACCGCGACTGGAGAAAATCAATAGCCCCCGCCAAGGTCGGCTCACCTCGTATTGTCTCAGATACATGAACACTTCCTGAAAAAAGCGACCATAGAATCCCCTATCCGCCTGCATTTGCGCTTCCACGAACACCAAGGGCAAATCTGGGTCATCCCCCACGGGGGTAAATAAGCCATCAATGCGCTGTTCCTGTTCTTTGACCACCGGAGCGCTATAATCAAATTGGCAGTCCATGGGAATGCCGGGAACCAACTCAGCAATCAGTTCCGGCTGCCATAGAAAAATGCGATAAAATAGTTTGTCAGTTTTCATCTTTTGAGACGGGGCTGGTACTGAGTTAAATTTGATTAAGGCTTTGATTAAGGCGATCGCTTGTTTCCAGAAACCCGGTTTTTTCAAAAAACCGGGTTTCTTAAATTCTGAGTTGGTTGGGGATAAGTTTGTCAGTTTTTATCTGTCTGCAACCAGCGCACTAAATCCTCCATCCCCCCAAAATCTAACAAAGCCTCCGCCAACTCATCCCTTTGACCCGAGTTGAGAGATATCACCTGTTGCCGTTGCATATCCGACAACTCACCACAGCGACGGGTTAACTGTCGTAACAGCATCTGGGTCTGTGCTTCCTGGAAACCTTCCTGGCGACCTTCCTGGCGACCTTCCTGGCGACCTTCCTGGCGACCCTTCTGCAACACATCCCGATAAAACCGGGTATCCTCAAGCCTAACCTGGGTAATATCCAACATTTCCCGTATCTCCTCCAAACTCAACTCTGGAAACTTACTCGCCATTATACTTTCTACCAAGTCCAACCGTCGCTGAAATACCTCCTCACTCGCCTCCACATTCAACAAATTACGAGCGCTTTCTGGGGTTTCCGACTCCGGCAATACCAACAACCGCAACAACGCCAAATTCGGACTCAAATCCGACCTAGGAATCAGATCTTCGAGATAAAGCCTTTCCACCAAATTATCCAATAGCAGGCGATAGGGAGTCTCCACCCCCAACCCCTGACCGCGACTGGAGAAAATCAATAGCCCCCGCCAAGGTCGGCTCACCTCATATTGTCTCAGATACATGAACACTTCCTGAAAAAAGCGGCCATAGAATCCCCTATCCGCCTGCATTTGCGCTTCCACGAACACCAAGGGCAAATCTGGGTCATCCCCCACGGGGGTAAATAAGCCATCAATGCGCTGTTCTTGTTCTTTGACCACCGGAGCGCTATAATCAAATTGGCAGTCCGTGGGAATGCCGGGAACCAATTCAGCAATCAGTTCCGGCTGCCATAGAAAAATGCGATAAAATAGTTTGTCAGTTTTCATCTTTTGGGACGGGGCTGGTACTGAGTCCAATTTGATTACGGCTGAAAAGATTGTATCATATCGGAGCAGCCCATGCCACATAAAGAAACCTTGTCATCATTTATAAATGCCTGAAATTCAATCTTTCACCACCCCCGTCGTTTTACTCATTTTTAGGCGACCAGATACCACTCAAAAAGTGTTTGATGTGATTCGCCAAGTCAAACCTCAGCAGTTACTGGTGATTGCTGATGGTCCCGAACCCGGCAATGATTTAGAAGCCGAAAAATGCGCCCAAACTCGCGCCATTATTGATACGGTTGATTGGGATTGTCAAGTTTTAACCAACTACTCGGATTTTAACTTAGGTTGTAAACAGCGAGTCGCCAGTGGGCTCAATTGGGTGTTTAGTTTAGTGGAAGAAGCGATTATCTTAGAAGATGACTGTATCCCGGATATCAGCTTTTTTAAATTTTGCCAAGAGTTATTAATCCGCTATCGTCATGATCACCAAATTTTCCAAATTACCGGAGAAAATACCCACGGCTATCAATCGGCAAATTCCAGCTATTATTTTTCCCAGTATAGCTTTTATTGGGGATGGGCGACATGGCGGCGAGCTTGGCGGTTATTTGACCCGGATTTAAAGTCTTGGCTAACCAAGTGCGATCGCCATTGGTTAAGAGATTTATTGGGAAGTCAAGACCGCGCCGAATATTGGGCAGAAATCTTTGATTTAACCTACAATGGTTTTAATTCCTGGGGATGGGCTTGGACATTTACTTGTTTGGTGAATCGAGGTTTATGTATCATTCCCAATCAGAACTTAATTTCTAATGTTGGTTTTGGCGCAGATGCCGCCCATACCACCTGGGAAGTTGATGAAATCGCCAATTTACCTACCCAATCAATTAGCTTTCCGCTGAAACACCCCACCGCCATCACCATCAACATGGAAGCTGAAACCGTTATTGATAAAATGCGGTTTACGGGTCGCAAATATATCAGAACCATGCGCGAAACAGCGATGGATTTAAGCCAGCAAGGACAGCACCAAAAGGCTTTAGAGATTTGGGAACAATGTATTAAGTTGCGATCGGATTTAAGCGAGTTTTACTATCAAAAAGCCTGCTGCTTACAGAAAATAGGTAATTCTCAACAGGCGATACAATGCCTGCATCAGTTATTAAAATCTCATCCAGACCACCAACCCGCTAAATCATTATTAAATACCATCATCAAAAAATATCATAATTCGTCCCCGTTACCCACTCAAAATCAACAGCAGCGTTTTTTGGTTTACACCATGGGACAAGTCGGTTCAACTTCGATTTCCACATCTTTAAAAAACTACACTTCACAAGTCTATGATATTCATTTCTTAGATGAAACTTATCTCCAAAAAAATATGCACAAAGGGCATTGTGTGGATGGCTATTTTGTGTTCAAAAACTGGTTAGGAGAACCCTTAAAAATTATTTCCATGGTCAGAAATCCCATTGCTGTCAATGTTAGTGGCTTTTTTCAAAACCTCGATACATATTACCCCCATTTAAGCCAAGAAGAAATTCTACAGTTGAGTATTGAAGAACTGATTAATAAATTTTGCACATTAAACCCCAACTTTCCCCTACATTGGTTTGACATAGAATTCAATAAATGCTTAAATTTTGATATTTACAGCCAGCCTTTTTCGATGTTAGGATGGCAAACCTACTTACATGAATCTTACCATATTTTGATTATGCAAGCGGAACTAATGGATAGCCAAAAACAGGAGGTTATCCGAATGTTTACAGGTATCACCAACTGGCAACTAGAAAACCAAAATATGAGTTCCCAGAAGTGGTATAGTAACCGATTTCAAGAATTTAAGGAAAAACTGGTGCTTCCCAAAGACTATTTAGACAAGATGTTAAGTTCCAAGTTTACCCGGCATTTTTATAGCCAGTCACAAATTCAGGAATTTTATAAATTCTGAAGCACAAAAACAGGTTGTTCATAAGAAAAAGCTCCCAGGGGCTTATTGACTATCAAAGACTCGGAAAACCCGAAACTGTCCACCGTTTTCCAGCCTTCCAACATCATTGGCAAGCGGATCTTACCATAAATGCGATGAGCATTCCAAACCAGACAATCTTGACCCACAGGAACAGAGAAAAACAAGAGATTAAATCCAGCCAGGGAAATGGGGATGAAGTGCGATCGCTTTCTGAAAAGCATCCACGGCCTCTTCTAGCTTACGGCTCGGCAGCAGTTGATTACCCCTCACTAAATGGCTGACCAATTGGCTGACTCCCCAGATAAAGCATATGCAATGCCGAAACCATCGGCTATTATACCAAAACATGGGAGACAGCGTTAACGACAGCATCTACTGAAACACTACATTCTGTTTTATGGTAATGAAGATGCTTTTGCGCCTCATCTACTTCAGCTACAATATAAGCATATTTATGGTTCAAAACCTGGCTTAAACGCCAATAGCAAATGTTAATATAGTTTTCTGGAAATATCTCAATTACTGTGCAGTTAGAAGAAGCAAATACTATGTTAGTTAAGCCAGCTCCGTGTGGACTAACTATGACCTTGGCATTAGCAAAAGTCTGAATTTGTTGCTCATAGGAAAGACGACCAGGGGTAACTTTAACAAATCCTAATTTTTCAAGAGCGCTAAACACTTCATATTCATTCAATAACTTTCTGCGACTGGGTTGGTCTTCTCGACTAATAAATATCAATTCTGGTAAATCCTTGATGGGATTCTTAACATTTTCCCAATAATAATCTTTAACTGAATCAAACACTTTTTTTATCTGGGGGGGTAGTACAAAAGCTATGCCTGATAAGTATGACGAATAAACAAGAGATCGACATAAAAGCGTTTCATTACCTACCGGCTCTAGGGCTGATAAATCTATTCCAAGTAACTGCAAACTTCTTTTTTGCCAATTATTCAAGTCACGATAAATTACTCTAAATTTGCCTGAGTTAATTTTTGTTTTTAAATAATAAGCTACTGGTAATAAATTAATGTGCCAGTGATAATAGTTATTAGCGAAACCTGCCGCAAGTAGTATCGTTGGCTCATTAATAATCCGAGGTTTGATATCCTCCGTCAGCATCAGTATTCCTTTGTCGCTTTGATCAGATAAAGCCTGCCAGTTGACTAGATATAATGAATCCTGCCAATATTTTATCATCCGAGAAATTACCAAAGATGGGCTAGAAGGAAGTACCAAAGTCCAGGGGAAGCGAGCTAAATAAACAGGCTTGGGAGTATATATACTTTGAAACTTACTTGTTTTAACAGAAGAACCAAAACAAGCTTTTTGTATGATATTATCCACACCAAAATTGGTGACATTTTCATCTGAATTTGGCTTGTATATATAAACTTTTTCTTCTTCCGCAGCAAAGAGTAAATTTTCATTTTCAGCAATAACTATCTCTGAGCTATCTATAGCCATCGGTGAGAGCTTGATTTTGTTTTTATTAATGGATTGGGGTTCTAAAACCAGATTCAAACTCTTATGGTTGGCAAATTTACTCAACTGGTCATTTCTCAAGAGAATACATTTTCTTCCTTGCGTTATTATCCCCAAGTTCTTGCTTATGGCAAAATCACGAATAGCATTCCCTGTAGGAGGATGTGGAAAATCATCTCCAAATATAATCCCACCCTGACTCAGTAACGGATAAAAATTGTGCAGGTCGTTGGTCACAGATTCATAGTCATGGGCTGCATCAATATATATGAGATCGGCTTTGATTTCATTTCTATCAAAAAAAGCTGCTGCTGTTGCTGATACCATAGGAAATGGTATAATGTAGTCCTTTAATCCAGATCTAATAACATTGCTCAAAAATCTCTCGTACAAACTAGGATAACCATGTTTTAGATAAAGTTGATTACGCCATACTTCCTTTTCCCAGTGTTCTAGGCTACCCAGCCATGTATCCACGCAGAGTACACGAGAAGAATTAAGGTTTAAATCACGTAAATTTTGAGCCATTAAAATTGCTGAATGACCCTTCCAACTACCAACTTCAATAATTATCTGTGGCTTAATAGTTTCTATGAGAATTCTAAAGCAATCAACATCACTTAAAAAACTTTGGTTATCTACTGGCAACAAACTTGAAAAAGTTGAAGTTGGCAACTGCCCGTAAATTTTTTTAGCTAGTCGTTCAGATGAATTAATGTCTGAGTTTTCGATACTATTAACCGACTCTAACTCGGGCGCAAATTTATCCAAACTGGGATTCAAATCCGTTGCTTTCTGATAAGCTACTCTCGCTTCTTCTAAACGTCCCAACTGTTCTAAGGCTTCCCCTAGCTTGTAGTGAGACCAATGGAAATCGGGATGAAGTGCGATCGCTTTTTGATAAGCCGCTACAGCCTCTTCTAGCTTACCACTCCGCAGCAGTTGATTACCCCTATCTAAATCGCTGACCAATTGGCTGACTCCCCAGACTAAAGTATACATAAGGTAAAAGCCATTGGCTATTATACCAAAGCGGTAGATATTTGTCAAGTTTTCTAAGTATCGTGATCTGGTATGATGTGGGGTTGTTTATGGTATGATGCGGGGGTGTTTATGGTATGATGCGGGGGTGTTTACAGAAGGTGGATTCTCAACATACATCGCATCAGTACGAGAGGTAAAAATATGAGCAACAAAGTTATATCGCCCGAAACAGGTGACGATTTTGCGAAACTCATACATGAGGGTCATTTTGATTTCCTTGATTTTGGCTGTTCAAAAGGTGAATCTATTGGTTGGAGCCGAAAATTTTTGGGTGGCCGACGGGGCTTGGGTATTGACATTAACAAAAAGAAAGTGATAACCGCCCGTTCCGCCGGTTATGATGCGGTGATTTTCGATATCAACAATATTCCCCAAAAGAAATTAGTCAGATTTACAGTCATGTCTCACTTTCTAGAACACGTCCCAAGCCGGAGTGACGTTAAAAGCTTTAGCTGACATTGTAACTTTTCTCTTCAACCTTCAACCGCTGTATCGGCGAATTTATTTTGCCAAGTTTGAAATCTAGTTTTTGCCACGTTGATCCGTAGATTAATCCGTGATTAAATGACTGATTATCGATGAGTTTATTCCCCTCTCCGGAATCAAATTTCCAATACCCAACTAAACCCTTTTCATTTCCTTGAATCTCCCGATTCATTTGAGCAATAATTTCATGATGGCTTAAAGCTTTACACCATATCCGTAGGTCGCACATCTGAGCATTGATAAACTGTTGACGTTGCACGTTAGTCATTAATAATAGAGGAGCTTCTGTATCGGTTGCTTCTCTACCTGTGATGATGGCAGTCTCCCCAATCAATACTCCATTAATGTAGATTTTTAATGACTCGCCTATTTTACGGACACAGGCTACATGTGTCCAAGTCTTCAATTTGAGGACATTTTTGGGATTAAATTCTAACACCACAAGTTCATTGTCGAAACTGTAATAAAACTGACCTTTGTTAGCATTTTTGAGTCGGAGGCAGAACTCATTTCTGAAATCATCTAACTGCTTCGAGATTATGTGAGTCCATGTTTTTGGCCATCCCGCTAAATTTACCCAAAATTCAATCGTTAGATCGCCCGTCAATTTCAAACCTTTTTGATGTGGAATTTCAACATACGATCGATTATTAGCCCCAAACTTCAAAGCATATTTTTTAGTGGTCGTTACTAAATTAGGGTGTTCGGTAATATCAAAATATCGGTTTCTAACTTCTCTATGAACGCAGGTAATATTTGACCCAGTTTCAAATAATATATATGAAAGCCAAAGCTGATCTCGATAAGCGTTAAACGTTTTCATATAGTTCCACCACATATCTCCTATGATCCTAGATTTTTCCGTATTTTTTCTCAAAACAAAATTGGTTTCTTGAAGACCAAAATGTTTTGGAAAACCTTGACTTTCAAGCTGGTGCCGAACCCTATCGAGAATGGCTTGTCCAGTTTTAACTACCACTCTTGGTTGCTGCAACTCTTCATAAATACAGTCCCTCTTATAATGTTTTGTGGTAATAAAATCATCATCAGGTAGATTTTTGAGATATTCATTAAGATCTCTTTTGACGACAAAATTGCTATCAACCCAAAGTGTTACATCGTAATTGGGCAAATATAGATGTGGTCGAGCTTTGATATCTCTTGCACAGGCAACTTTCGAGTAATATTTAATTTCGTCAAAATTCACATAAATATGTTTCCATCCGGGACAATCAAAATTTGGGTCGTCTGAAAAGTAATAAGCATCCCAATCTTTCGCCAGGCCAGGATCGAGAGGAATCGGGCGATCATAGCCACCAATATTGGCTGTATAGATAGCTTTCCTTTTATCTTGTGCATGGGTGTAAAAAGAGGGGATTTCTCCCAAACTTTTGAATAATCTAATATACTCATCTACTACTGAATTTATCGATGTTTTTTCCTTGATGGACTTCATGATATTGACCGCATAATTCCACTCATATTTTTGGAAAGTTCTTTTAATTTTGTCAATGGTTTTTAAAATTGATTGCAGATCAAGATTTTCAATGTAATAAGGATAATCGGAGCCGAGCAACTCCACTTCATTTGTTTTGGATGATATAACAGGAGCATGAAAAACACTGGCTGTTGATATTTTAGTTAAAGCTGGAAATTCTTGTTGTTCTTCGATAGGTCTGACAATATATTGAACGTTATAGTTACTCATTTTACTTTTCAAGGCATCATCAAAATTGGTTGAAGTAACTTCATGAAAATCCACTCCAGGAATTTTACCATAAAGAAATCCCTTCGGCTCAACACCAAAATAGCCGATTTTGACTGAATCCAAATTATGATCTTTTTTGAATTTGTCTAACGTGATATCCCAATGATGATAAATTGTTTGGCACTTTTCTGGATGCTTAAATAATTTTTTATAAAATTCCATCGAATTTTTTGTTGCAAAAATGCCAAATTCTACGTCCTTAAAAATATGTTTTTGGGGATTTATATATTTTGAGTGACAATCTACCATGTCAAGATAGACTTTATTGTTATTTTTGATGATGGGAATCAGCAAATCATAGTTTCTGATTTTTAGGAAAAGCATATGTTTGTTGTGGAGATGGACTGCTTTTGAGTAAGGAACAATTTGTATATTCAAATATTGTTTCAATCGTTCATATATTTGCCATCCCCTCAATCTGGTAGTTCCCCAATCATGAAATTTGTCCATATAGACCATATAATATGGACTGTTATCAATGGAGTTTTGGTAATCTTTATATTCGTGCTTAGTCCATTTTACAAATGGATTTTTTCGCATCTGTTTGCCAATTGTTATGGAGTTAGGCTTAACGTCTAATAAGTGCAAACAATACATAAAGCTAAACTGATCTCTTTCGGCACCGGATACATATTCACTCCACCACAATTCGTTAAGTTCTTGAATTTGTGAATTATTTCTTCTGAAAATAAATCCATTTTCAAACAGACCATTTTGGCGGGGATAATTAATCGATTGATACTTGGCTCTCACTTTTGAGCAAGTGGCTGAATCTATATTTCTAATATCAGATTTCTCACAAAAGTCAATTTCATCATAAACACAGTTTCTCTCACTGTGTTTGTAAAGTGCAATATCACTGTCTCCCATGCACTGTTTGACCATGTTATATATGTCCGGCTCTTTGATGGTAAAAGTCGAATCAAGATAGACACTAATATCGTGATCTGGAAGGTACTTATGAGGTAATATTTTGGCTAATCTTGAGGCTCGTCTCGGATTTTCAGCCAATTCGTTAATGTAAACAACCTTCCAATTGCTTGATTCAATTTCTTTTCTATCAGTAAAGAGAATATACTCAACCCTGGGATCAACCGCCAGCGGTTCCTTAACTGACTCATAATTGCCGAAGTTACAAGTATAAACAATAATCTTTTTATCTTTAATAGTGCTTCCGATCTGTCCTCGCTCCGACACGACAGACGAAACGGAGGACAACCCATTCAACAACTGATTCAATTTTTCCGATAATTGCTCCTGGCCGCTCGATCGCACCATAACTGAGTCCATAACCGCAGCCAACCGAGGCCCATTCACCCCAAACCCAAACTCCGTGGCAAATAACTCCCGACCGCGAACCCTGAGCCGATCGCATTCCGCCTCATCTGATAATACCCTATCCAAAACCGCAGGCAAATCCCCCTCAGCCACCGGAACCACAGCCCCCGACTCAATCACATCAGCCACCGCGGCCGTTTCCGACAACAGCACCACCAACCCCATTCCCAAAGCATCGGACAACTTCGCCGGAATTTGGAACTGCGACACCCGAAAGTCCGCATCCTGCAACAGGACACAAATATCACCCACCGCCACCACATCCGGGATAGACTCAAAGGGCTGATTCCCCACAAACACATAATCCACCCCAGGGATACCCTGCAACTCCTCTTTTAACTTCCCATCCTCGAAATCCCCAATAATCGCAAATACCACATCCTTGCGCCCCAAACTCCCCAAAGCACGAGCCGTCGTCACCAAACCCTTATGCTTCCTTGGCGTACCAAAAAACAGCACCACCTTTTTATCCTGAGCAATACCAAAGCGTTCCCGACTGCGGCGCTTCAGGTCAGCCGAAGGCACAAACCTCGCCTCATCTCGCCCATGACGAATCACAACCCCGCCATAACGCTCCTGCAAAGCCGGATTCGAGACCGTCACCCCATCAAACTCCCGCACCAAACCCACTGCGATTCGAGTCCACTCCGTACCCGTCAGCTCTTTCAGATCGGGCAATCTACCCTGCTTTTTCAGATAATCATCCAACTCAATGGAACTTTCTGCACCCACAAAAGCCATTTCTTCATCATCAATATCCACAATCACCCGCGAATTCCAAAGGCTTTTGTAGAGCAAGCCAAACAGAATATTCGGCAACCGAGGTTTGGATAAATGAACAATATCATAAGGATGAGATCTCACCAGTTTAATAGCTTCGTCGATGAACTGACTCTCATCCTTGACAAAAAAATGATGGCACGGAATTTTAGTCTGACGGATCGGCTCCCAAACTTCTCGACCCCACTGAGGAAAAATGCTCCCAATAATCTCAACATCTGCAAAGGTCTGATAGAGTTGAGCCAAGGTATAAACTCGACCCGCAGCATTGTGGGATAACTCCCAACCGCAGACTCCCACCCGAGGACGCTTACCCTGCCACTCAGTTGGATTAACTGCTGTTGAAATATTCTCTTTTATGCCATACCCATTTTGCGAAAAATCAGCTAACTTAGGATCAATTCCAACCGCCTGTTCTTCAGCTTTTTCGGCTTCTTCAACCCGTCCCACCTGCCGCAAAACCCGGCTTAAATTCACATAAGACCACGCCGCCTCTGGCTTCAATTCTACCGCGCGCCGATAAGCAGCGATCGCCTCATCAAAACGTCCTAACTTCTCCAGCGCCTCCCCCAAATTTTGGTAAACCAAGTAAAAGTCCCGGTTTTGACCGATCGCTTTTTGATAAGCAGCGATCGCCTCCTCCAGTTGGCCATTACGGAGAAACTCATTACCTCGGCTAAAATCGCTTGCTGACATATCAAATAGGTATAAGAGACAGGGAACAGGTTTTGACACACTAGATTGTAATGTAGATCGGCGCACCTGAAAAGTTCCCGAACCGAAAAATTTTGTACACCCCCACCCCAAGTCACAAACCATATCCCTTGTGTAAGTCCCATAGCTGCTACCATTGAGCGTATAGATACCCCAGTCGCGTTTATTGAGAAAACAAGTTTGTCGATCGCTAAAAGGACTTAATTGATTGAATATTTTGATTGTTGGTGCTAGTGGTGGTATTGGCTATGGGTTTGTCGAGATCTTGTTACAAGACCCAGCAATTGACAGGGTTTATGGGACTTATCGGCGTTGGGAGTCCGCCCAAGACTTGTTAAACTTGGCCAGTCGGTATCCCCAGCGTCTCGTCTGTCTGTCCATGGATATTACCCAAGAATCTGATCTAGTCGTCGCTTTGGAAACCATTAGCCATCAAACCAGAGAATTAGACCTCGTGGTTAATTGTATCGGGATATTGCATCGTGTAGGGTTGCAACCCGAGAAGAGTTTGCGACAAATTAATAGCGATCGCCTCATCGAGTATTTCCAGGTTAATAGTATTGGCGCAGTATTGTTAGCCAAACATCTGTTACCCTTTTTCAGTAGCCCGCGCCGCCATGTTTTCGCCACAATTTCCGCCAAATTAGGCAGTATTGGCGATAATTATTTAGGTGGGTGGTATGGTTATCGCGCCTCCAAAGCCGCTTTAAATATGTTCATGCGAACCGTTGCGATCGAATATTCCCGCAAAAGTCCCCAAACCATTGTCGTCATGCTACACCCAGGGACCACAGACACACAGCTTTCCCAACCCTTTCAAAAAAATGTCGCACCCGAAAACCTATTTGCAGTTAATCGAACTGTACAACAACTCTTAGACGTGATTAACCGCCTAGAAATCAGTCATAGTGGTCAGTTTCTGTCCTGGGATGGGACAAATTTGCCCTGGTAGTAACTGAAAAACCTATAACAACTATGTTAAACTCGCTTAATTCCGTAGTGAAGTATTCATTCTATAATGAATCGATCTCACTCAACTTCAAAATAATAGTTTTAGAATTTGGTATCCCTCTGTGATTGGAATATCCCTCCCGGAATACCTGGCGACTACGGCTGCAGTTGCACCTTTGTTAGGAAATGTCTGGATAGATTTGCTGATTTTGCTGTTCATGTTGGTATTATCGGCATTTTTTGCTGGTTCAGAAACAGCTATCACAGCCTTAGATAATCTCAAGTTGCGGGCGCTAATTCGAGAACAAGGTGATCCAAATCGGATGTTTACCCTGGTTTTGGAGAAACGGGCGCGATTTATTACTACTCTTTTGGTCGGCAATAATTTAGTTAATAACTTCTCCGCAATTCTCACCAGTAATTTATTTGCTATTTGGTTAGGTAATGCCGGGTTGGGAATTGCTACCGCTGTCGTCACCTTTTTGCTGTTGGTCTTTGGAGAAATTACCCCAAAATCTTTGGCTATCATCAACGTTCTACCTATTTTTAAGGCAGTTATTCGTCCCATTTACTTGCTGTCTATTCTCCTGTCTCCCGTTATTTATCTGTTTGAAACGATCGCCCAAAGTATTATCCGGTTAGTCAACCGGGGCGCTGTACAACCCGGTTTGTCCGTCCAGGAACTACGGTTAATGATTGAGATTTTAGGGGGTCGCGGTCAACTCGACTGGCAAAAACATCAACTGTTAAATAAAACCCTGGTCATGGATTATCTCATGGCGCGGGAGGTCGTGAAACCCCGTATTGATATGCGGACTATTTCCCATCAGGCGACCGTCGTTCAGGTCATAGATTTGTGTTTGGAAACTGGTTATTCTCGTATTCCCGTCCAGGGAGAATCAAAAGATGAAATTGTCGGGATTGTGCATTTGAAGCGGGCGCTACAACTGATGCGCTCAATTAGTGCTGATAGCCCGCCGCCATCCGTCACAGAAGCCATGATTCCCCCGGTTTATGTACCGGAGACCAAAAGGGTGGGTAGCTTGCTTACAGAGATGTTACAGCAGCGCTTACACATGGCGATCGTTGTTGATGAATATGGGGGGACAGTTGGCTTGGTCACTTTGGAGGACATTTTAGAGGAGTTGGTCGGGGAAATTTACGACGAAAGTGATTTTCCCAGTCGGATGGCCCGCAATAAACCTATGAATTCTTCCCCCTCCCGTTCCGGGTCCTCTGGCTTACCCTGGATTAAACATTGACCAGTTATCTGGCCATTAATTCGGGTTTCAGGAAAGCGAAAGTTATTTTTGGTATTCGCTCAAACCCTTGACAGGTAAGGGTTTTGGGATTTTAAAAAAAAAGTTTTCCCAAACACTAGCTTTTTTTGAGATTTGTGATACAATTATAAATTGTTGAATAAATGGGTCGGTGCCCGAGTGGTTAATGGGGGCGGACTGTAAATCCGCTGGCTACGCCTACGCTGGTTCAAATCCAGCCCGGCCCACTTGCCCTTGTAGCTCAGTGGTAGAGCACACCCTTGGTAAGGGTGAGGTCACGAGTTCAATCCTCGTCAAGGGCTTATTATTGCTTAATATTTCCGTGGACGCAAGCCATACCTTGTCTATGCCATGGTAAAACTATGATACACTGGTCACGGGTGAATCTACAGAATTGGTATTGACAAGTATCCTGGGTTATAATTATAGTTAATGAAAATACTGTTGATTGGGAATTACCTACCAGATGCTCAACAAAGTATGCAGCGCTTTTCGGCTGTCATGGAGAGCGAGTTAAAAAAAGCAGGTCATGACGTGCGCTTACTGCGTCCCGAAGCCAAGTTAGGACAGCTTAAACCTGGCGGTAGTGGTGTAGGAAAATGGTTAGGATATATCGATAAGTTTATCATGTTTCCCCCTACATTAAAAGAACACTTAGCCTGGGCTGATGTTGCTCATATTTGCGACCATTCCAATGGATTTTATACCCGCTACTTACAAAAAATCCCCCATATTGTTACCTGTAATGATTTACTAGCCGTCCGGTCAGCTTTAGGAGAAATCCCCGAAAATCCCACCCGGTGGACAGGTCGGCAACTTCAACAAATCATTTTGAAAGGGTTAAATCAAGCTCAACGAGTAGCCTGTATTTCGGAAAAAACCAGAGAGGATTTACTGAGGATTAGCGAACTAGAACCCCAGGCGGCAACTACTATTTATATGGGGTTAAATTACCCTTATCGCCCCATGTCAGAAACTGAATATAAACCCAGGCTGGCAAAATTAAAAGTTCCCGAAAATAGTTCTTTTATTCTCCATGTAGGTGGTAATCAATGGTATAAAAATAGGTCAGGAGTTGTCAAAATCTTTGCCCATCTTCAACAAAAACTGGCCAAGGGCGATATTTATTTAGTGATGGCGGGAGCCCCCTTTACTGAAGAATTACAACAACTGATCACAAACTATGAATTAGAACCATTAGTTATTCCCTGTGTTAATATCGATAATGAAGACCTCCGCGCTTTATACTCGGCGGCGATCGCTTTACTATTTCCATCCCTTCAAGAAGGGTTTGGCTGGCCGATTATTGAAGCCCAAGCCTGTGGCTGTCCGGTGTTTACATCCCATATACCTCCTATGACGGAAGTGGGGGGAGAGGTAGCGATTTATATTGACCCTAAGAATCCCCAAGAATCAGCCACTAAAATTCTGGATTCCCTCAATATAATTAAGCCAGACCCCCAACCATTATTTGATAATGCCAAAAGATTTACTACGGAGAAAATGATTAATGAATATATAGGTTTGTATGAACAAGCGATCGCCGCTTCCGGAAAACTTGGGTAAAACTAATGTGGAAAAATTCACCAAATCACCTATAAAATTATGGCAAAAGTTTTACATATTATTCCTTCAGTGAGTCCCATTAGAGGCGGGACTAGCGTTGCTGTGATCGAGATTGTTCAGGCGCTAAGAAATTGTCAGGTAGAGGCGGAAATTCTCACCACTAATGATAGCGGTCCGGGAGTGTTAGAGATTCCCTGTGGTGAGTTTATAGATTATCAGGATGTACCAGTTTTATTTTTCCCGAGATGGTCTCCCTCCGTTCCAGCCTTGTCTGAATATGCGATTTCTCGGCAACTTATGCAGTGGCTAAATGCCTATATTAAGGGTTATGATTTAGTGCATATTCACTCCCTATTTTCCTATGTTTGTACATTTGGGGCGAGGAAGGCGCGACAGAAATCAATCCCCTATGTGATTAGTCCTCACGGTCATTTTTCCCCCTGGGTGATTAATCAAAAGCGGCTGAAAAAAAATATCTATAATTTCCTGTTGGAAAATGCCAACTTAAAAAAAGCGTCTCTGATTCATTGTACCACTAGGTTAGAACAAAAATATGTGGGTGATTTTGGTATTGATGCACCCACGGTTAATATACCTTTAGGAATTCATTTCCCGACGGCTTATCCTAACGCTAAAATAGCCCTGCGTGACAAATATAATATTTCGGTTGGTATCGAAACCCCGATTATTTTGTTTCTGTCCAGGATTCACCCCAAAAAACAACTTGATTTTTTGCTGAAAGTTTTGGCTAATATCCAGGGAGAAAATAACTTTCATTTGGTGATTGGAGGGAGTGGAGAACCTGCTTATTGTCAATATATTGAGGGAATAATCAGCAGCCTGGGATTAGGGGAAAAAGTGACATTTACAGGTTTTGTTAGCGGTGAGGATAAACAACTTTTACTCTATGGCTGTGATTTCTTAGCATTACCATCTTTGGGGGAAAACTTTGGTATTGCGGTGGCTGAAGCTATGGCGGCTGGATTACCTGTAGTGATTACCCCGGAAGTTGAGATCGCGGTAGATGTAATTGAAGAAAATGCTGGTTTGGTTGTACCGGGAACCCTAGACCAGTGGGAAAGTGCTTTAAAGCAGTTAATTAATACACCGGATATCAGGCGAGAAATGGGTAATAATGGACAAAACTTATCTCGACAGCGCTATAATTGGAATGTGATTGGTCCTCAGTTTGTGGAGGCTTACAATTCGATTTGTCAGCCCTAAAATCGGGAAGGCGATCGCTTTATACTTAATCAGTAACTATTGGATGTTATCAAAACTATGAATCTTCCTAAAGTCTCTGTAATTATTCCCACCTATGGACGCGAAGAATTATTGCGGAATAGTTTATCTGATGTGATGAATAATGATTACCCCGATTTAGAAATTTTGGTGGTTGACCAAACGAAAAACCATGAACCGGAAACTCAAGAGTATTTAGAAAAGTTTTCCAAATCCGGTAAAATTTCCTGGTTTAAACTGGACTGGGCTAGTTTACCGGGGGCGAGAAATTATGGGGTGCGACGCGCTACGGGAGATATTGTAATCTTTATTGATGATGATGTTACACTTGAGACGAGTTTCGTCATGTATCATGTTCGCAACTATCTTGATCATCCTGAAATTGGCGCGGTAGCGGGTCGGGTATTAACCCCAGAACATTTACAGGGAACCCACAAACAACCGACTTTTGATTATCTACCACCAGAGGCGAGTGATCCGGGTATTGCTTGGTATTATTTGGATGTGGTTAATACTATTAAACCTCAAAAAATTATTAGTGGTCGGGGGTGTAATATGTCTTTTAGGCGATCGCTTTTTACTGACCATGGAATTTGGTTTGATGAACGATTTAGGGGTAGCGCGGTTCGTGAGGAGTCGGATTTTTTCTTGGATATCCGAAAAACTGATTATCAGATTTGGTATGACCCAGAAGCTGTTTTAGTGCATATTGGGGAACCCACCGGAGGCTGTCATGATATTAGTACCCGGTCTTTAGAGTACCAAATTACCCATTATCATAATCATTTTTTGATGGCATTTAAGCATTTAACCTGGAAACAATCCCTGCATTTATATATCCGTTTATTTGACTGTCATGTTCTCGGACATCCCCCTTGTAACAAAAGTGGCGGGTTTACTAAGATTATAGCGAGGGGGATTTTCTATTTCTGGGGATTTTTTCGTGCCATTTGGACTCAAATACAAGGACTGTGGAATGATGGACAGATTTACACGCGCCAAGACCCCCAAGCTATGTCTGGGGTTAATTAAGAGTGATTAATTGGCTTGAAATTCAGTCCTATAAACGGGTTCACCACGGTTAAGGGTAGCGATTTCGCGCTCGGAAGCGACGGGTAGGGGGTTCTCTGTTAACCAATGTTCTGAGAGGAGATGAAAGCGGGGATTTTCCTTAAAGCGATCGCGCATTTCGAGCGCCACAGTTTCCACGTCCGAGGCTAACAATACCCAACCACCGGACACCATAAACTTGGCTAAATCTTCCACCAGTTGCGGTTGTACTACTCGCCGCCGTTGATGCTTGCTTTTAAACCAAGGGTCAGGAAATAAAATACTAACTGTTTTGATAGTTTCCGGGGGCAAAGATGCTAAAATTGAGGATAGGGAATAGTTAGCATTACCGAAAATATAGTGTAAATTAGTTAGCTGTTTTTGGTCACGCCAATGGTTGGCTTCTTCCACTAAAGGCTGACGTATTTCTATCCCCAAAAAATTCTGATATTCTTGGATTTGAGCCAGTTTCCATAAAAACCTACCCCTTCCGCATCCGATATCAATATGGAGAGGTTTGTTAATATCAGTATATATCTCCGACCAATTCGGGGTTTTAACAGAGAATTGAAATTTCCGCGCTAAAGGGTTAACGTGCTGACGAACCCGAACTCTTGCCAATGTTTACACCTCCAATTAAAAGCCATTAACTATTAATTAATGATTGTAATAGTTCCCCATGAACTTGGGCGCGATCGCTCAGAGATTCAATTTGCACAGGGTCAAGGCGATCGCCATTAGCATAATGTTCAATCCAGGCTTTACTAATGATATTGGCATCGTCGGGAATTTGGGAAAGTTCCCAACCGGGAAAGTCTAATTCTGCCATTAAATGACTCACTTTCGGATCGTAACTAATAGCAAAACAGCGACATTCCTGGGAAGCGGCCATAATTAAACTATGCAGTCGCATTGATATAGCCATTTCCACCCCCTGAAATAATCCCCGCAACATTTGAGGGTCTGTTAATTTCAGAATTTGGCTATGGTAAGGAATAGCCTTATGGATTAACTCAGCGATCACCAAATCTTGGGATAATTGAAACGGAACCAGTAAAATATAGGTATCCGTCGCCTGCTGAAAAGACACCAAAGCCCTAGTTAAAATCTCTAACCGTTTTGGGGTCAATAATGGATGCGATCGCCAGGTAACAGCCACTCTAGGCGCTGGCAAATCCCACAGCCCTGGTACAGGTTTTGGGTCGAGAGCCCACACGGGATCAGGAGCTAAGGTAAACGGAATTTGCCAATCTGTCAATAGGGCAGCCGAACCACTATCACGGACAGTAACTAGATTACACCCCGCAAAAGCCCTTTTTGCGATAGCGCGGGTAATCGGACGCTGGAGAGGACCAATACCTTGAGACCAAGCAATCGTCCTCAATCCCATCTGTTGAGCTAATCCCATCAATCCCGTATAATATAATGGGCTGATGGCGCTGGTGACATCTTGAATTAAACTCCCACCCCCCCAGATAAACCAATCAGCAGCCCGCAAAACTTTCAACACCTGAAAGGCATTTCGGCGATCGCAGGTTTTAACTCCGTATTGGGTCTGAGTTTGGCTAGGGTTTCCCGATAAAGCGATCGCTTCTACCGCATCGGGTAGCATCTGTAATAACGAAGCCAAAAGCGCCTCATCACCGCCATTCCCCTCCCCATAATAACCACAACAAATAGCCCTTACCATCTTGCTATTCAAACTTGAACTGTTCTTGTACCGTTAAATATACCGATATCCAATAATTCGTCAAATCTCATCAGGCAATAATTAGGGAAGACCCCCAGACTGCTGCTGGCTATGTCTGCTTGGTAGAATTCATAGCAATTGATAGCAGCATTTACATATCCCCCAACTCTCAGTATTGCACCCCAGTAGCTGTCAAAAGATATTAACAGACTCCATTATCATAACACTCAGAGGGTCGTCTTTGTTGAACCTCCGGTAGTGGTAACTCGTAGGGGGATGTATTTTCACTCCCCCAAAATATAGATTCTGTCTTCACCGGGAAAGATAAGACCTCAGACTGATTAAAAACGGCATTTGGGACCCCCGGGATGGCCAAAAACAGGGGAAATGCCATCATCAGCATTTGGGTTTGTGATTTAATGTTACTCATGATTTGAACCTCGCCTAAGCTGAACTTGATTAAAAATAGGCAAACCGTCGAGGGTTTTGTATCTTACTTGTTTCATTTTTCCAGTTAGAAATGAGATAGCAGGATTTTCCTGAAATAGGGAAAGAACACGGTTTAATTGGGACTTGGGCCCAGGGGGGTTAATTTAATCCTTGCCAACTTTCTATAATTCCATTATGATGGAGCGAACTCCCAATCATCATCTGCCGTATGACAGTTATTGCTGAGGCTGAAGGGCTGATGAGTAGGTGCTAGGGTCATGGGGTGATTGGGTCTAATGGTCAACATAACTCGGAATCATTAAATAATGATGTAGCCGGGACTTGCTCTGATCAGGCGATCGCCCCCAAGGTAAAAAATGGAGTCAATCAGAGAAATTTATGGTAGAGGACTTTCATAAGCTAAGTTTAGCTCTATTTAGTGGTAAAGGAGGTGTGGGTAAAACCACCCTGGCTTGTGGGTTAGCCCTCCATTGGGCTAGTCAGTTTCCTGATGATCGCATCCTGCTACTATCAACAGATCCAGCTCACTCCCTAGGAGATGTGCTACAAATGCAGGTAGAGAACACCCCCCACCATGTCGCAGCCATGGCTGATTTTGTTCCTCTGCCTAACCTGAGTATCCGCGCCCTAGATGCCCATATACTCCTCAAAGACTTTAAGGAACGCTACGGAGATACCTTACAATTGTTGGTGGAACGTGGCAGTTTTGTAGAAGGCGAAGACCTTACCCCCGTTTGGGACCTCGAATGGCCGGGAGTTGATGAGTTGATGGGTTTATTGGAAATTCAGCGCCTCTTTGACGAAAACCTGATCGACCGGGTAGTGGTGGATATGGCTCCCAGTGGTCACGCCCTTAACCTTTTGGGGTTAATGGATTTTTTGGATAATTTGTTAGAATCCCTCGAACTATTCCAAGAAAAACATCGCACCATCGGCAGTTCCTTTACTGGTAGCCACCGCCAAGACGAAGGAGATGAGTTTTTAGATGAAATGCGGGACAAACTCGCTTCAGGACGCGCTAGGCTGCAAGATGCTGACCATACCTCTTGTTTCTGTGTGGCTATTCCTGAACCTATGAGTTTATTTGAAACCCGGCGATTTTTGGAGTCTCTACAAACTCTCAAAATTCATCTGGGTGGGGTATGGATTAATCATATCGTGACCGAAGCTGTTGATGGCGATCGCTATCGTGAACAGCAACCCCTCATGGCTGAGTTTATCAAAATCGCCGCCGATCAGCCTATATTTCTAGTCCCGGAATTAGACACCGAACCCCTGGGAGTTACCGCCTTAAATAGCTTATTTGCTCAAACTAAGCCTTTGGGTAACGATGACCAATTAGCTATCATCACCCAAACCGAAAACCAGCCCGTATCATTGGTGACATTCCCTGATGCTCCTAAATTACCAGATTTTCTGTCCTTGGGGCGGCGTTTAGTTATTGTCGGGGGAAAAGGTGGTGTGGGTAAAACCACTGTTGCTGCTGCTATAGGTTGGGCGATGGCAGAACGTTACAGCGCGCGCCATGTTAGAATGGTATCTATTGACCCGGCCCATTCCTTGGGTGATGCCTTCGGTTGTCAGTTAGGACATCAAGCCCTTAACATTACTGATAACCTTAGCGGTCAGGAAATTGATGCTGACCAGGTTCTCGATAGGTTTCGCTCAGACTATCTCTGGGAATTGGCGGAAATGATGGGGGGAGATTCTGGAGACCCTGATGCTAATCTCAAACTGGCTTATGGACCAGAGGCTTGGCGGCGCATTGTTTCCCAGTCTCTCCCAGGACTTGATGAGATGTTGTCTCTGGTGGAGGTGATGGAGTTATTGGAAAGCCACGAACAAGATTTGATTGTATTAGATACTGCTCCCACGGGTCATCTATTGCGGTTTTTGGAGATTCCTACCGCTATGAGTGATTGGCTGGCTTGGATTTTTAAGCTGTGGATTAAATATCAGAATGTCTTGGGAAGGGTTGAGTTTATGGGACGGTTGCGAACCTTGCGCCAGCGGGTCGTGAAAGCACAAAAACGTCTGGCTGACCCCGAATATACCGAGTTTATTGGAGTTGTTCAAAATCGCGAGGCTATTCTAGCAGAAGCTGAAAGATTAGTCGAATCTGTCCGGGAACAGTCGATCGCCCAAAATTACATCGTACATAATCGCGCTGAATTGGGTAAGGCAATTTCAGGCGATCGCTTTGGGGAATTGGCGATCGTTCCTTTACCTAATTTACCTCGCTGTGTTGAGCCGATATTCCGCATTCAAAAAGCCGCTGAATTAATCTTTTAACAGCACCCTAAATGCGATCAACACCGAACCAAACCACCCTAGACGGCTATATATATGCCGCCACATTTTCCCATGCTGTTATCATAAGTCAATCTCCGAGATTTGTCAATAGGCAATCTGGCAAATTAGGGATTATTCTATAAATGGTGTATTAATCAATCCAAGGAAGGAATGAGCCATGGTTAAGGGTAATCTTCTGAGTCGATGGTGGGGAGTAACGATGATGGGGATAATGATTAGTTTAACCGGGAGTATTAGTCCGGTGTCTGTCCTAGCTGAATCCGACTCTTCCGACCCCTCAGAAACCTATACAACTATTATGGATTGGTGTCTGAATAGGGAGAATTTATCCCCAGATGCTAGATATACCGTACAACTGATTTTGAGGGAAGCCGGAACCTTTAACTGTGCGAGAGCTAGTGAAAACTTGCTAAATTTAAATAGACTAGATCTAAACACCAGTTTAATTAGGGATGTTGCGCCTTTAGGAAGTCTCACCAACCTAACGGAATTAAGATTGATGAATAACCGAATCTCAGATATCAGTCCTCTCGCGAATCTGACGAACCTGGAAAATCTGGATTTAAGTTACAATCTACTCACCGATGTTAGTGCTTTAGGGGAACTCATGAATCTGAGAGTTCTTAACCTGAGTTATAACCAAATTAATGATGTTAGTAGCCTCAATAATTTATCAAGACTAAATGAGTTAAATCTCAATCACAACAACATCTCTAATATCAGTTCCTTATCTTCCCTAGAACGCATCACTTATTTATTTGTCAGACATAACCCAATTGCAGACCAGACCTGTCCGATTTCGCCGAGATTTATCTGTCAGTTTTAGTTGTTAGGGAAAGGATAATTTCCGATTGATTGACTGAGATTACTCAAAGTTTTTATAAACTTGGCGAAATTGTAAAATCAAGCCGAGGGTGACTTGTTTCATCACCTGGTAGAGAATGGATATAATCACAAATGTAATCATGATGACTAGCAGCGGTTTTCGGCTAGTCAAATCATTCAAAGTCTCGACCATAATCACATCTGGTTGAGTCACCAAGTCCCAACTATTAAATCTTTGAAAACGTCCTAGATATACACCGATCGCACAGAGAAAATGAACGAGAAACTCAGCCGGGATTACCCATTTTTTGGCTCCTTGTTTAACTAAATAGTGACCCTGATTAATTAAGGAAATGACATAGGCTTGAAATCCCATGAGAATTGCGAAGACATGAAGGGGGATAAAAAACAGAGTAATAACCCAGACAGAATATCCGGCTCTGGTGGCTCTAATTAAGTGGATAATATCGGTGAGTAAATAGGGTGCATTAGGCAAAAAAGCGATAAAAACCACTAAAGTAATCCACCACAACCCAGACCGAGAGATATTTTTGCGCCGAAACAGAAAAAAGCTGAGAACTAGGGGAATAAACGCTAAAAACAGATTCCAAATAATCCAGCCACTATGTCGATTAAAAGCATCTAAAGCACCAGCGAGTATAGCTTCCATGATATCTTAACTTCCTCCGTTAGTGAAATTCAATCAAGCTCGCGCCATGCTAGAGAATATTATATCTAACTAATCATGATGGCCACAGGATTTTAAAAACCGTTGAGGGATGGTGGTCTGACTCCCCCAATGTAGGTGTAAATAGGAACAGTGAACATTAGGAAGAGGGTTCCAACCTTCGGGGTGAGTTTCTGGGAGGCTGTGATAGCGAGAAATGTCATAGATAGGGTTAGGGGGTTCTTCGGTTAGGTGGGAATGGTGGAATTGATGACCGCAGACGGTATCTCCTGAAGATAGTAGGGGTGTTTCTCGTAAGACTTTCCCTTGATAATATCCTAAAGTCAATCGTTTTTCCATAATAGCGGTAGTAGGAAGAATTCCGACCATAGACCAGGCTTGTTGATTAAAGTCGATAATTTGATCACATAAATACATTAACCCCCCACATTCTGCATAAGTAGGAATACCGGAGTTAATGAGCGATCGCACTTGTTGAATAGCGGGTTGATTTTGACTTAAAGACTCAGCGAATACTTCGGGAAATCCGCCGCCAAAATACAGACCATCAACGGGTTCGGGAATGGTTTGTGTTAGGGGACTCCAGGAGATTAATTCGGCTCCCAATTCTTGCAATAAATCGAGGTTATCAGCATAGTAAAAACTGAAAGCGACATCACGAGCGATCGCTATTTTCACGCGGGGAATTTTCACGGGAATCTCTCGAGGTTCTGGGGTGAGAGTTTCCGCAGTCAATAGGGGAAGTAGTTGTGACCAATCAAAACAATTAGCGGCTAATTCTGTCAGTCGCTTTAAGAGGATATCAAGATTAGAAATTTCTTGGGTGGGAACTAATCCTAAATGGCGGTCAGGAATGGTAATATTATCCTGGCGGCGCACGACACCTAAAATCGGCAAATTCAGAGGTTTTAAGGCGGCTTTCAGTAAATCCAGATGGCGATCGCTTCCGACTCGGTTCAGGATGATACCGGCGAATTTTAGCCGAGGATTTATGGTACAATAACCATGGGCGATCGCCGCCACAGAACCGGATAATCTAGCGCAATCAATCACTAAAATAATCGGCAAATTCAAGCATTCAGCAATATAAGCAGTTGAGGCAAAATCAGAGTTAAATTCTGTGGATTCCCACCCGGTAGGAATACCATCAAACAACCCCATAACTCCCTCAATAACTCCTAATTGAGAGCCACTAATATGGCGCTGAAAACAGGATTTAACATAATCTTCTGAAGTCAGAATTGGATCGAGATTTCGACAAGGTTTTTGGGTAACATACTCATGAAACATCGGGTCAATGTAATCAGGACCCACCTTAAAAGATTGCACATCAAAATTGTGATGTTTCAGATAAGCTAAAATACTGAGCGTAATTGTGGTTTTACCTACGCCGCTGCGTTCTCCCGCAATGATAACAGTCATGAAAAATCTACCTATTTCGACAATTTTTTAAGCATTATTTACGATTAAGAATTACCCGGATCAACGGAGAAATCCTCAACTTGTTGCAGCATAATTTGTTGTTCAAATAGATCTGGATATTCTTGAATCCAGTCATCAACTAAAAAATAAAAAGATATCCAGCAACTCATAACCACATGACCCAGGATTAATAACAGAAACGGACCACTAATTAAAGGGGGAGTTGGTCGCAGTTTAAATTTAGCATCAATCAACTGAATTAAAAACACAAAACAAGCGCAGATAATCGGCCAAACAGTTATGGCAAATGTGGGTAACTGTTCAGCAGTTTCCTGATCAACTAATACGGTAATTAAAGTTCCGGTAATCCAAGGACTTAGGGAAACACCACGAATGATAAAAGGATGTTGATTGGTGCGCCAAGAAATGCCAGCAGTTAGCAAAATCCAACTCAGGTTGGCTATGGAGTTACTGCGTTCGATGTTATCGGTCAGCAGGCTAGAAACTAACCAAGCCAATAGACCGACTATGACTACACTTTTCCAGTGATATAACTTAGGTGGCTTAACGGTATTTACCACGGAAGTGACATTTTTAACTAAGGGATGTTTCAGGGGATTATCCATTATGATGAAACCTCGTTAGCTTGCAGTACAGTTAAGGCTATAATACACACATAACTAATGGTGTGTGCGCGGACAAGAGAGCGAATAATGATTTGAGTCTCCTGACTCATGGAAAAAATCAGAGGACTTTGAGATTTTTTGGGGTCAGGCTTGTCTTGTTGGGGGGGGATTTCGCATAAAAATTTATACAAAGCAAATCCATTAACTTTAATGGCTAAATATAACAAAAAATAAACCATCGTAATGAGGAGCAAGGTTAGAGACAATTGGGGAGTTTCTCCGACCAGAAGATACACGATAAAATCTTTCTGAACAAAGTCAGGAATCACTCCCTTTATTATAAAAAAGCTCATAATTCCGACGATTTCTGCTAACAAATTAATGGCGGCTGCATATTCGACACTTTTGCGGGGGGACAAATTCAGATAACCACTCAGAAGCCATGATTCAAGGGTAATCACAATTAACAAACGACAAAATCGGGTGAGGATTGTCCGTATTCCAATGGTGACAGCAGGTAGCATGAAGCGTGGACTCCATTAAGATGATAAACTTAATCTATCATTAAGTTGGGAAATGATTAACATTTGCTGTACTAGGGTACACCAAAGCTATTTTCGTCAGCACCCCCGGCTGAAGCACGGGGGCTTCGTGCCCCCCGATTTCAGGTAGCTGACCAGCTTAAGCCTTAACTGGCTACGTGAGCGAGCAAGAGTTAAAGTTCCTACCCTGGAATGCGTGCTAGTTCCAGGCACTAGAACCAAATCGTTAAACAGTTCTAAGGGGTTAAGACAGTGCGATTTGGAAAGTACCGACTCTGAACATTAGCGTTCGCGCAGCGTGCGCGTTAGCGCAAGCGCAAACGTTACGAGCAATCAGAACAGACGCAACAATGTCTAACCATATTTTCGTTTTAGATACCAACCGCAAGCCCCTGACACCGTGCAAGCCAGGGGTGGCACGATCACTGCTCAAAGCCGGGAAAGCATCGGTATTTCGACGCTACCCATTCACCATTATTCTAAACAAGGAGGTTGACGCTAATCCTGAACCCCTCTAACTAAAATTAGACCCAGGCTCTAAAGTCACTGGAATTGCCTTAAAGCAAGGGAATCATATTATCTTTGCTGCCGAGTTGCAGCACCGAGGACAGCAGATTAAAGAAGCATTGCTCTCTCGTCGTCAACTCCGACGTTCTCGACGAAACCGCAAGACCCGATATCGACCAGCTCGGTTCTTGAATCGGACTCGTCCCGAAGGTTGGTTAGCTCCCAGCTGGCAGCATCGAGTAGATACTCTAATGACCTGGGTTCACCGATTTCGTAGACTTGCCCCAGTTGGCCGCATTACCCAAGAGCTAGTACGGTTCGACCTGCAATTGATGGAAAACCCTGAGATTTCAGGTGTTGAGTATCAGCAGGGAGAATTACAAGGCTATGAAATCAGAGAATACCTGTTGTTCAAGTGGGGCAGAACCTGTGCTTACTGTGGGGCTCAAAATGTACCACTTGAAGTTGAGCAGATCCAGCCTCGGTCTAAGGGTGGCTCTGACCGGGTTTCTAACCTGACGATGGCTTGCCACTCATGCAATCAAGCCAAAGGCAATGGAGACATTCGGGATTTTTTATCGGGCCAGCCTGATGTCCTGAGTCGTCTTCTCAGGCAGGCCAAATCACCCCTTAAAGATGCGGCTGCCGTTAACTCGACCCGATGGGCCTTGTTCAAGGCTCTGAAAGCAACAGGACTCCCAGTTACCACAGGAACGGGCGGACAAACGAAGTTCAATCGACTGAGGCTCAACCTACCTAAAGCTCACTGGCTTGATGCTGCCTGTGTTGGACCAGTCGAATCACTCGAAGTTCTGACTTCAAAACCGTTGCTGATTTTAGCAAAGGGGCATGGAACCCGTCAGATGTGCGGGACGAATAAGTACGGATTCCCGAATCGTCACCGCTCCAGGAGGCAAATTCATAAAGGCTTTCAGACTGGCGACATGGTGACGGCACTGGTCACAGCGGGGAAGAAAATTGGCTCATATCTAGGACGGGTTCTCTGCCGTGCGTCTGGTAGTTTTGATATTACCACCGCTTCTGTACGGGTGGCAGGCATCAGCCACAAATACTGCCAACCCATTCACAGGAAGGATGGTTACGCCTATGCTTGAAAGATTGACGGGGACTAAAGTCCCCCTGTCGCGTTTCCTCCCCGGTCTAAAGACACGGGGCTTCCACGCTCCCAAGAGGTTTACGTGATTGATAAGTCTAACGATCGCCCTACTATGGGAAAGGGGAGCAAGAATTTAATCCAAGATTTGCTTGACATCTTAGGACAATAACGTACAATACCCCAAAGATTCGCAACTCAATAATGAGTATACGGTCAAACCCCAGACCATGCCAAATTTCCCTGACGACATACTCATCAAGTCGGATTCTTCATGGTAAAATCCAATCATGGTGCGAGACGTTTAGGAGTCAAATAAGGCTGCAATGCCTGAAATAACCTCCTAGTGGGACTTTCACCCCTTGGTGAAATATAAGGGACTCGTACCCTGACCATCCCATAACTGTTTATATGTCCCAACGTTTGGTATAGAAATATACAAAACAAGGCAGGGAACTCAAGGTCAAAACGCCCAACTGGAAATATTAATGATTCCTTAACAATTGCGTTGAGAGTAACGGCGATAGCCACCCCCAGTTTTGGGAATCATAACCCCAGGATTGAAGCGGGGAACGGAAGGCGTGAAGTAGAACCTACTACCAAATGCGACCACTGCCAACCATCCATGATTAGGGAAACCGAATGTCCGGCTTGAACCATCGTAATGATTTAGCAGCGAAACAGGTTGATACGCTGCGTTCAAAAGAGCAAGGGGAAAAGTAGGGTAATCATGACATCACCTACACAGACTTTTAAAAGTACCCCGGTGGAGAGGACAAATCTAAAGATGGAATGCCCGTATAAACGGAACGTTTAAACCCCTTTTAGGCTCTCAAGTGGCAGGATGTACCTGCGGAGTAGTGAAAGTGTAAGCGTATACCTTTAAGGGGAAAGGATGTGACTGAAAGCCAATGCCTAACTGTAATGGTTAGGATATGCCCACTAGTCACGGTGTGGATATAGAGACTGCGACAATTAGGAGTGTTTACGACGAAAGCGAGTTTAAACACTACGATGTTGTATTTAGCTCCAAAAGTTGAAATCACAAAAGCAGGGAGTCGTTACCCTGTTCCCGATGTCAAAAGGGGTATCCACATCAGGAGCCGTGTGATGTGAAAGTATCAAGCACGGTTTTGAATTGGAGTTGGGGAAGGCGACTTCCCTTTCGACCATAACCCTTACAAAGCTTTCCGGACAAAACTCAAACTCAATGACCGTCATCGCACCTTGATGGCCAAACACGCGGGTTATGCTCGGTTCGTGTTTAATTGGGGATTACACTTATGGATGTCAGCTTATGAAGAGGGACTCAAGCCTAATATAAACTCCATTAAAAAGGTTTTTACTAATTATGTGAAACCTCAATATCCTTGGATGTCCGAATTGTCTTCTAAAGTTGATCAATATGCCTTCATTAATCTAGGGGATGCCTTTAAGCGCTTCTTCAAGGGAATAAGCAGTTATCCTAAATTTAAGAAGAAAGGCTACCATGATAGCTTTACCCTTGACAATTCCGGAAAGCCATTCAAGTTGTCAGGAACTCGCCATAAGCTGCCTTTTGTGGGCTGGGTTTCTACATTTGAGGCTCTACCCGAAAGTTGGGTTAAGAAAGTCACTATAACGCGCCAAGCAGGTGACTGGTATATGAGCTTTTTCGTAGAAATCACGCCAGAAATTACACCGAAATATCGAGAGAGAATCGGGGTAGACCTAGGAATTAACAATTTGGCGACTTGCTCCGATGGGACCCAATTCTCTAATCCCAAGGCTTATAAAGCAGTCACCCAAAAACTAGCCAGATTACAACGTCATTTAAGTCGCAAAGTCAAAGGCTCGAAAAATTGGGCCAAATGTCTCTTAAAAGTTCAAAAGCTACATCAAAGAGTAGCAAACATTCGGCGGGACACCATTCATAAAATAACTACTTTTTTGGCTAAAAACCACAGCCAAGTCGTCATTGAAGATTTGAATGTGTCAGGTATGCTGAAAAATCATTGTTTGGCGGGTTCTATCGCTGATGCTTCATTTTATGAGTTCCGTCGGCAACTAGGTTACAAGGCAGAACGTTATGGTTCAAAGTTGATTATTGCCGATAGATTTTATCCATCCAGTCAACTTTGTTCTAACTGTGGCCATCGTCAACAAATGCCCCTAGTCCGTCGGACTTTTGAATGTCCAAACTGCGGTCTGGCGATAGATCGTGACTTGAATGCCAGTATAAACCTACCAGTGCGAGACGTTTAGGAGTGAAATAAGGCTGCAATGCCTGAAATAACCTCCTAGAGGGAGATAGACTGACTCGACCAGTTTACCCCTTAACTGTATATATGTCCCAACGCTTAGGAAGTTGTGATTCTAAGCAAGGCAGGGAACTCAAGGTCAATCCCATTTTAAGAAATCGCAATATACCGTCCAAGTATTACCTAGGAGGAGTATTATAACTCACTTGGGGCGATTATGGGAAAGAGTAAAGGCGGTAGCCACCCCCAGTTTCAGAAATCACAAATCTGGGATTGAAGCGGGGAACGGAAGGCGTGATGTAGAACCTACTACTATAGGCGACCACTGCCAACCATCCATGATTAGGGAAACCGAATGTCCGGCTTGAACCATCGTCATTATACAGCAGCGAAATAGGTTGATACGCTGCGTTCAAAAGAGCAAGGGGAAAAGTAGGGTAATTTTAGCATCACCTACACAGACCTTTAAATGTACCCCGGTGGATAGGACAAATCTAAAGATGGAATGCCCATATATATGGAACGTTTAAACCCCTGTTGGGCTCTCTACGAGTACATCTTGTAGAGTAGTGAAAAGTGTAAGCGTATGCCCATAAGGGGAAAGGATGTGACTGAAAGCCAATGCCTAACTGTAATGGTTGGGATATGCCCACTAGTCACGGTGTGGACATAGAGACTGCGATGATGTAAGAGTGCTTATGACCGAGAGCGAGTTTAAAGACTACGTGGTGTATATAGCTCCTAAAGTTGAAGTCACAAAGCAGGGGGTCGTAACCCTGTTCCTACTGACAATAGGGTGTTCACATCAGGAGCCGTGTGCTGGGAAACTCGCATGCACGGTTTGGAATTGGAGTTGGAGGGGGCGACCTCTCTTTCGACCATACCAAATCGCCTGGTTCCGACGATTACACTTGTGGACGGGGTGCTGCCGACAGTCCCGGACGAAGCCAGAAATAAACATCAAGATCCGGCTATGTCCGGTTTTGTTTAAGTTTTATAGAGCAGTAATCATGATATTGATGCCGGGAAAAAGCTACAGAGGTACACTTCCACCCCTGACACGACACCAGGAAGAACTTAGCGATCGCCTACGACAAGATGTAGAAGCGATCGCCGGGACCGGAGAACATAACTATATATATTACGATAATCTTCTTAAAACTGAGGCTTACCTAGAAAGTAGACTGACCCAAGCTGGTTATACAGTCCAACGCCAAGAATATCTGATTGGCGATCGCCAATTTACCAATTTAGAGGTAGAAATACCAGGGGAAGCCCTGGGGGAAGAAATTATAGTGATTGGGGCTCACTATGATTCTGTGGTAGGCTCTCCTGGGGCTAATGATAACGGATCAGGAGCGGCGGCGGTCTTAGCACTAGCCGATTATTTCGCGGCAACCCATCCCCAAAAAACTCTAAGATTTGTGGAATTTGTGAATGAAGAACCACCCTTTAGCTGGACTCCAGACATGGGAAGTTGGGTTTATGCAAAGCGATCGCGAGAAAGAAATGAGAAAATAGTGGCGATGCTGAGTTTAGAAACAATGGGCTACTACTCGGACACTCCTGGAAGTCAAACCTACCCCCTGGGGCTATTAAATAATATTTACCCGATCACTGGAAACTTTATCGCATTTGTTGGTAACTTCGCATCTGGGGGATTAGTCCGGCAAGTAGTTAAGGCATTCCGTACCCATACGCTGTTTCCCTCAGAAGGCTCGATTTTGCCTAATACGGTTCCGGGTGCGGGTTGGTCGGATCATTGGTCTTTCTGGCAGGAGGGTTATCCGGGAATTATGGTCACGGATACGGCTATGTTTCGCTATCCCTACTATCACACCCAGGAAGATACCCCAGCAATGGTTAACTATAACCACCTCGCTAGGGTAGTTTCTGGCTTGGAGGCAGTGATTATGAATCTGGCTAATATTGATTGATTCACCCCCCAGCTAAGAGGTGGGAGTTAGGAGGATAAACTGTCGAGATAGGAGCGATCGCACTCCGGAAATGTCCAGTTTCACAGCAGCCAGAATATCACCGACAGTGCGGGGATTTTCTACGGTACCATCAGCAGTTGAATTAGTTTCACAGGCTTGGAGAAACTCAAACTCATCATCTGATAATGTCACCAGGTGATAATTGCAATCAAACACTGTTTGACTCGGCCAACCATTCAAACAGTAGGTTAACTCAGGAATGGCAGCTAATAAAGCGCTATCATCAGACCAATCTGCCTTGGGTAAAGGGGGACGAGCCAGGAAAAACTCATAATGGCTAACCTTGGGGTCTAATAACTCAATGAGGCGATATAGTTGGCGATCGCTTAAATTTTCGACCCTTTCCATAAGTTCGGGGGATTTACCAACCAGGCGATTAATATCCCAATACTCAGGATTAGAAAAACCGACAAATTCCAATTGAGAGCTATCAATCAGCTCAAACAGAGTGTCAATATTGTAGTCAATTTCTTGGGGATGGACATACATATCAGCAAAACACTCATCTCGCTGATTTTCCAGAGCCCAACGTTCGGACTCATACAGGACCAAACGGTTATCTTCGGGTAAGGCTTCAAAAACTTTGCGCCCCACATTTACGCCGTCCTGATAATCGCCACGTTTGTCCCCTTGTAATAAGGCGATCGCCTGCTGCATAAGTCGCACTTCCCAGCGACCCAACTCAGCATAAACAAATATATGTAATAATCCCCCCGGCGTTAACTTAGAAGCCAAGGCTTGGATACCCCGAATGGGGTCTGGTAGGTGATGGAGTACCCCCACACAGTTAATAAAATCAAACTCCCCCTCCAATTGTCCCACATCATAGAGACTCATCTGTTGAAATTGAGGCTCTGGAGTTCCCGGAGTAGATATCCCGGAGCGGCGACAGCGTTCTTGAGCCGTAGCGATCGCTCCTGAACTCAAATCAATACCCAAAACCTCAGCCTCTGGGTTAAGCTGAATCAGATATTCGGTACTCGAACCGGTGCCGCAACCCGCATCCAAAATCCGAATTTTAGTTTTCTGGGGTTTTTGTCCCGTACAAAATCCATAGGCTGCTGACCAACACCAGCGCCAGTTATAACCCGGTGGCGGTTCATTTAACAAAGGGTCAGGGGGAAAAGGGTAAATATCGTAAAGCCGTTTGACAGCAGCGCTAATTTCTTCCATGATCAAAACCAACAGACAACAACCCAAGCAAGCAAGCGAACGTGCTTTTTCAGAATACCTTACAATTGCCCCCAGTAGACCATAAATCTGTGGGGTGTTGGTCATGTAACAAAACTTATCGTTTTTTCTCAGATAAGTTCTGGTAAGTCTATACAATAGGTCTGGATACGCGATTTAATAAAATGCGAGGATTGCAGCCAAAAACATTTTAGCTGTAATTATCTGTAAAAAGATTAACCAGGTTAACAACTCAAGGAGCATGATTTAATCTCAAATTAGGTTAACATTTTACGGCAATACGGTATAATACCAAGTATGGTGCGAGACCTTCGGGTATGAAATAGAGCTGAAATGGGCGTGGGGACTACCCGGTGAGGACTTCAACCCCTTGCTTGATTGGGTCGCATCCCTGGCCATCCCATAACACAGCCGGATTTTTTGGCCCACCTTCGAGACTTCCAATATGGTTGCCAAGGTGAAGCGTCTAATCAGGTCTAAGACTGCCCGATCCATGCTGACATGGGCGCATTATCGATTCAAACTAACCCTGAGACATAAGCGCGGAAATAACTGAACAGTTGTAGATGTGACCGAAGAATACACCAGCAAAACCTGTACTCACTGTGGTCATGTCCATTCCCAGCTAGGTGGCTCAAAAGTGTTCCGATGTCCTGAGTGCGGGTTCACTCTACCACGGGACTGGAACGGTGCTTTTGGAATCTTTCTAAAAGCTTTGCGGGATACCGCCTCTGTTACCTTAACGGGTAATAGTGCTATCGTCGCATTGTCCGGGAACAACCGGAAAAATGTCGCGTAAATGTATCAGCAATAGCCCCGGCTAGTCCAACTGGGCGATGGAGTCTAACTGATCCTTGGGGTTGAGTAGAATAACCTGTTATAGGGTGTATGTAATACGCCCGTAGTGTAATGACTGTGAATAGGGAGCGATAGAGATCGAATGAGTGTTAAGGCAAGTGGTGGCAGCTCAGTTGCGCGTCCGCAACTTTACAAAACCGTCCCAGTTTCAACAATTTCTCAAGCCGAACAACAAGATCGCTACTTGGGGAAAACTGAACTTAGTGATTTAGCAACTTACTTTAGTTCTGGGGCAAAACGTCTGGAGATCGCCCAAGTTCTCACCCAAAACGCAGAATTAATCGTGTCTAGGGCAGCTAACCGGATTTTTACCGGAGGTTCCCCTTTGGCATTTTTGGAAAGACCCGAAGAACCAGAAATGGCTATGGCTGCGGCGGGTAGTGGGGATATGGAAGTCGCCGAAGGTATGAAGCTGGGAACAATTTCCTATGTTGACAACCGGGGTGGCGGCTTCTTTGATGGTATCAAGTCCCTGTTCAAAGATTCAGGCAGTGGCCCTGCGGTATTCCTGCCGCCGGGGTTCCGACCGATTAACGTCTCCCGCTACGGTCCGGGAAATATGACTAAATCCCTGCGGGATTTGAGCTGGTTCTTGCGTTATACCACTTACGCGATCGTGGCGGGTGATCCTAATATCATCGCCGTTAACGTGCGTGGTTTGCGGGAAATTATCGAAAATGCCTGTTCTAGTGCGGCGACTTTGGTGGCTTTGCAGGAAATGCGGCGATCGGCTCTGGGATATCTGCAAAATGACAAAGAAGGTCAGGAAATTGCCCTGCAATACTTCAATGTTCTGATTAGCGAATTTGAAGGCGCAACCCCTTCTAACAAAGTCCGTCAAGGTCAGAGTGTTGATCAGCAAGGCTTGGAACTGCCTCAGATTTACTTTAATGCGACGATCGCTCGTCAGAAGTTTGTGATGAAGCCGGGTCTGTCTTCCTCGGAAAAACAGGATGTGGTGAAAGCTGCTTATAGACAGGTGTTTGAGCGTGATATTACCCGCGCTTATAGCCAAGGGATTTCTGACCTGGAATCTAAGTTTAAAAATGGCGAAATCAGCACTAAAGAGTTTATCCGTCGTTTGGGTAAGTCTCCTCTGTATCGCCAGCAGTTCTACTCCCGCTTTGTCAACAGCCGGGTGGTGGAACTGGCGGCGCGTCACTTCTTGGGACGGGGTTTGAGTTCTCCCGAGGAGTTTAGCAAATATTTTGCGATCGTCACTAAAGGCGGTTTGGCGGCCCTGGTCGATGCTATGGTTGATTCGTCCGAGTATGCTGATTACTTTGGTGAAGAAACCGTCCCTTATCTGCGGGGTCTGGGTACAGAAGCGCAAGAGTGCCGCAACTGGGGCCCTCAAATTGACCTGTTTAACTACAGTGCGCCTTTCCGTACAGTTCCACAGTTTGTCACTTTGTTTGGTGACTATAAACAGCCTCTGCGGGATCAGCACGTCTATGGTATCGGTAACGATCCTTTAGAAATTCAGTTTGGGGCGATTTTCCCGAAAGAAACCCGCTCTCCCCAAAATCGTCCGGCTCCCTTTGGTAAGGATACTCGCCGGATTCTAATTCGCAATGGAGCCGGAATTGATAACCAATTGAGCAACCCTGGCGCTCGTGGGAATGCTCCCGGTTCTCTCGGTCCCAAAGTGTTTAAGCTCGATCAGCTTCCCGGTGGTTATGTTTCCAGTAAATTTAGCAACAAGGGTGGGAGCAATGGCGCTAGTGTCAAGTTCTCTGAGAGTTCAACTCAGAAGGTGATCCGAGCCGCTTATTTGCAGGTGTTTGGTCGGGAACTCTATTCTGGTCAGCGCCAAACCGTGGCTGAGATTAAGCTGGAAAATGGCGATATCACAGTTCGGGAGTTTATCCGCATTCTGGCGAAGTCTGATGTGTTCCGCAATATGTATTGGACTTCCCTTTATGTTTGTAAGGCGATCGAATACATTCACCGCCGTCTGTTGGGACGACCCACCTATGGACGACAGGAAATGAATTCCTACTTTGACCTTTGCTCTAAAAAAGGTTTCTATGCTCTGGTGGATGCCATTATTGATTCCGTCGAGTATAACGAAGCCTTTGGGGAAGATACTATTCCCTATGAGCGTTATCTGACTCCGGGTGGTCTGTCTCTGCGTTCTATGCGTGTGGGAACCCTGGCTGAGAAGATGACTATGGTTAAAGACGAACCTACTCCCAGGTTTGTGGAGTTGGGAACTCCTACTGACCAGATGAAAGGTGAACTGGAAATCGATAACCGCATTAACCAGGGAGTTAACAAGCGTCGCGAACAGTCTAAGGTGTTTAAACTCACCAATGTGACTGATAAGGTGGCGCTCCAAACTACAATTGGTGCTATCTATCGGCAGATTTTCGAGCGGGATATTGACCCCTATGTTACTAAGAAAGAGTTTACCGCTCTGGAAAGTAAACTTGGTAATGGCGAAATTACCGTTAAGGAGTTCGTCGAAGCCTTGGGAGCTTCTGCTTTGTATATCCGCGAGTTCTACACTCCCTATCCCAATACTAAGGTGATTGAGTTGGGAACTAAGCACTTCTTGGGTCGCGCTCCCCTTAATCAGGCGGAGATTCGCAAGTATAACCAAATCTTGGCTTCTCAGGGTCTGAAGGCGTTTATTGGCGCAATGGTGAACAGCATGGAGTATGCTCAGGTGTTTGGCGAGGATACTGTTCCTTATCGCCGTTTCCCCACGCTTCCTGCTGCTAATTTCCCCAATACAGAGCTGCTTTACAACCAGTTGACCAAACAAAATGATGAACTGGTCGTTCCTAGTTTTGAGCCGGTTTTGGCTAACGATCGCAGCTAGAGCTAATTTGAGCCTCTGTTAATTTTACCTAGGTTCCCCGTTCATACGAGAGCGGGGATTTTTTTTGTATCCCTAAAGATTTTTCGCCTGGCGAGACTCCCACCACATGGGAATCACAAACCAAGCCACCACCAATAACAGAGCAATGATCGCAAATTCACCCACCCAAGAGACTAATTGGGGTAAAGGGACAACCTGACCGACAAAATAGGCAAGGCTAACCATTACAGAAGCCCAGAGTATCGCCCCAGCACCATTACATAGAAAAAATTTCCAGTATTTCATCCCAGCAATTCCGGCTAGGGGGCCAGCAAAAATTCGCAGGAGGGCCACAAATCTACCTAAAAAAACGGCCTTAGCTGCATTTTGGCTGAATTGGTCTTTGACTTCAATTAGTTGTTCTTCCTTGATGCGGAATAACTTACCCAATAAACACAAAAACGGCCAACCACCCCAGCGCCCTACCCAGTAACCGCAGTTATCCCCTAGGATGGCACCTGCGATCGCACAACCGAGAACCCACCAATAGTTAAGTTCTCCACTCCCGGCTAGGAATCCCCCCACCAGTGTGATAGTTTCTCCCGGTAGAGGAACCCCGGCATTTTCTAGGGCGATACCGCCGAAAACCGCCCAATAGCCATATTCATGGGCGATCGCCTTAATTGTTTCCAGTGATACAACTTCAAAGGACATTCAATGGTGTCTTCATATTTTTTTCGCAATTCTTTACAATCGTATAATATTTTTAGCTATATTGCATTCGATAACCGCCATAGCTGTGGTGGTTAATCTCGGGGTAACTCTCCCCTGGGTGTGGCAGGGGCGATCGCCAACACACATTTTTTGTTACCTACGACAACATATTTACCACCCCGGTCAGATACCATGTAGTTGTCACCAGGGGAATCTTTCCTATAACTACCTCGTCTAAAGGCAAGTGTGGTAGGTTGACCAAAAATTTTGACAAAATTCATTACACATAGGAGAAATAGTCATGAGTGCTAACAAACCCTGGATCATTCGGCCTCAGAATAAATTAGATTCCCAAGGTTCAGAAGAACTGAAAAAACAGTTTTTGTCAATCACTTCTGAACCACCCATACTTTGGATCATAGATATGAGCCATGTAGAATTTATCGATAGTTCTGGTTTGGGGGCTTTAGTGGTGGCTCAAAAAACAGCTAAAAAATTGGGTTGTCGTTTAGTGGTTTGCCACCTAGGGGATGTAGCTAAAATGGTCTTGGAAATTACCCAACTAGATAGGGTGCTTGAAATTGTGGATAACATCGACCAAATTTCCGCCAATCCTCAAACTTTGCTTTCTGCATAAATCCCACTGCCTTTCTGGTAAAATCAATGTCGTCGCTTGAGGAGTTAACTATGGGGTGGATGCGGTACATAGCGATGGCATTAGTCAATACATTGGGCGTTGTGGTGGGGATTATCTTAGTACCCGCCCCTCATGCAGTGGCTCAACTAGCAGCGGAGACAGAGGAGCCAGTAGAATATAAGATCTGGGAATCGGAAACTCGCTTATCAGAATATGGCAGAACTTCCTCTAGCTTAGATCGCCTAGAAACAGTGCGGGAAAATCCCCAATCTGTCCCTCAATTATATGAATTACGCGATCGCCTACAAGCCCAACTTGACCAAGTATCTGGCCCCCCTGACCCCCTGGTAGTTCAGGAAGCCTGGCAATATGAACTACAACTCCAACAATATCATAGTTGGCGTAAAGCCCTACGGCAAACCGAAAGCCGCATTCGCAACGAAGAAAAAGCCAGCCAACACTGGAAACAAGCCGCCGAATTAGCACTCGAAGCCGTAGAAATCGGTCAATATCCTAACCCCACCGTTAAAGATTGGGAAATGGCACAACAGTTATGGATAGCGGCGATAGACTCCTTGCGACAAATTCCCGCAGATAGTTTGATTCAACCCCAGGCTATTGAGAAAATTGTTGAATACCAGGGCTATTTAGCCATTGTCACCTATCAACGAGCCTTGGCTAGTCAACCAGAAGCTGAACCGAGGGCTACTACCGGAGAAATTGCTCAGTTTTCCGTCGCTGAACCCAAGTTTCCCGGTTTTGCTCTCCATGCTGATGTTAATCGGGATGGCGTAATTGATGAGCGCGACAAAATGCGCCCTACTCAATGGTCATTATCTGCTGGACCTTTGATTCTGTTTAATAATGATGATGACGATCGCAGTGGTATTCCTGACTGGAGCGATCGCATTGTTAATGGCGAATATGACGAGGCAGATTTAGCCCAAATTCATTTTAAGATTTCCGAAGAATATCAAGACGCAGATATATATATTAGCGTTGATGAAGCCTCCCGCCGCCGGATTAATATGTTCCAAAAAACCCTGGGCGGCTGGAAATATATTGATTTGTCCGGTGCTTCTCCCCTGGAATTTAGCCCTACTATTATCCTGGGTGTTGAGGCTAAACAATTCGCTGATGGTCAATGGAGTGGCTTAGTCAATGTCAAAGCGATCGCCCGTAAAAATGATACAGAAATCGCCTCTGACCAAATCCAAATGGGTGTCGCACCTTGGATTATGTCTCCTAATACCGCCCCCGTTTCCCAGGTACATATAAGCGATCGCGGTGTGAATCAAGACGTAGTAGAAGCCGTACAAGATGCGATCGCCCCCACCGGAACCCCCACCCGTATTACCCCAGGAGAAACCGTCTGGATGCGAGATAGCGCTGCTATTGGCTATGTACAATTCCCCAGTCCTGATGGTTTGCGTCAATACAATGTCGCTTTAAGCCCTCCCGGCGGCAGTGATTATGCCAGTTCTTTATTAGGGCGAAATTTTGGTTGGGCTGAAATCGGAGAACCCCGCGAACTTGACCCCAAAAATCAATGGTTAGATTTCTATGGCAACCTTAATGTTACCCCACCTATTCCCGGCTATCCTATGGGGCGTATATACTACGGAAAAGCTGACGGGGAAACTATAAATCCCGATATTTTAGCCTTTTTAGAAGCCCAAAAAGTTCAGTGGCCCCCCGTAGAAATTGACACCTCTTGGTTAATTACTCGCCAAGTAGATGAACTAATCACATTTGTTCCCACCGCATCAGGTAGACCCTTAATGCTAGTCGTTAGTCCTCAAGAGGGCGTTAATTTATTGCGGCAATTAGCCCAAACCGGTTACGAAGGGGCAGCAATTAATCGCAGTTTAAGCACCCAAACCACAGTGAGAGCAGCCCTGAATAATGAACTATTAATTCAGCATAATTTGAGGTTGCATCGTGACAAAATCACCCCTTTAATTAATCAGTTAAAAGAGGAATTTAAACTTAATGATGAGCAAATTGTGGAAGTCCCAGCCATGTTTGGTTATACCGGATATGCTTGGTGGCCGAACCCGGTTAATTCTGTGTTTGTCAATGGCAAATTATTGGTGTCTGACCCGCGAGGGGCTTTGATTGATGGCCGAGATTACACCCAGGAAGACTTGCAGCGACGATTAGCGATCGCTGGTCTTGAGATCACATTTTTAGATGATAGTTATTACCAAAACCTCCGAGGTAGTCTCAACGCCGGTTTAAATACTACCAGAATCGGCGAAGAACAGGCCTTCTGGGAATCCTTCACACAACAGTTAGGACAATTTAGCCAACGCTAACAAATAGCTATGGCGATCGCCCAAATTTAGATAATGCTAATACAAACAAATGTCGATTTTGGCAAATCTCTTAAACCGTTTAGTAATGGCTACAGCGATTCCCACCCCATCAGATTGGTGGATTTTAGCCGCCACCTTTCTGGTTTATGGTGCGATCGCCCTTCCCCTCGGCTTCTCCATGAATTTTCTCAAATGGAACCCCATACATTTTCACCCCCTGCGACTCCTAGGGGCTATGATTTGGCTATTTATCACCCCCGCACTGCTTGAGGAAACCCTCTTTCGCGTGCTGTTAATACCTCCCCCCACAGAAGCTCTATCGCCCCTGATATGGCTATTTTGGGCGGCTTTCAGCCTCATTTTATTTGTCATTTCCCACCCCATTGCCGCCTTGACTTATAATCCAGCCGGAAATCCTACCTTTTGCCAAACCCCATTTTTAAGTTTAGCTACAATTTTGGGATTGGCTTGCACGATCGCCTATACTTTAACCGGGTCTTTGTTAATTCCAGTTTTGTTTCACTGGTTGGTAGTAGTGGTTTGGTTGTTTCTGTTAGATGGCGAACATAAATTATCTGCCAATTTACAGGCGAAATCAGATAATCTAACACCATCATCATAGTTGGCAAGCGCATTAATGGGAGTTCGATAGTGAAAATTGGAGATTGGATCGCCTTTTTCTTTTTAGTCATTTCCCTAATAATTTTATGGGAATTCCGACAGATTCTATTATTGTTATTTACTTCCGTCATCTTGGCGATCGCCCTTAACGGTTTGGTGCGTTGGCTACAACGATTTAGGCTGAGTCGCGGTCAAGCCGTCTTCCTAGCTATCAGCTTAGTGTCCTTTGTCGGCATTATGTTTTTTAGTCTAATTATGCCGCCATTTTTAGACCAGTTTCAACAACTGCTAAACTTGGTTCCTAGAGGCTATGAAAGATTCACCCGTTGGATTGATTTCATTCTCCAACAACCTCCGATTTGGCTCCCAGAAATTAACTTGAGACTCCCCGGCTTTACCGAAATTGCTAGACAAGTTGGGCCGCTGGCTCAGAATATCCTCGGCAATTTCTTCGCCGTCTTTAACTTCTCCGTTAACACACTTCTACAGGGTCTATTAATTTTTGTTTTTACCCTAATGTTAGTCGCCAATCCCGCCTCATATAGACGGCTAGTGGTGCGCTTATTTCCATCTTTTTATCGCCGCCGAGCCGATGAAATTTTGGGTCTGTGTGAAATTTCCCTCTTGCAGTGGATGCGCGGAATTGTCATTAATTCTGTGTTTATCGCTACTCTGAGTTATATCAGTTTAACCATATTAAATGTCGAATTTGTTCTCGCTCACGCCTTATTAGCAGGCGTGTTTAACCTAGTTCCGAATATCGGCCCTACCTTGAGTGTCGTATTTCCCGTTTCCGTCGCTCTTTTGGACTCCCCCGGTAAAGCCTTTTTAGTCTTGGTCGCATATATTATTATTCAGAACTTGGAGAGTTATTGGTTCAGTCCCATGATTATGCAGAGACAAATTTCTCTACTCCCAGCCGCTACCTTGATGGCACAATTGTTTTTTGCCAGATTTCTGGGATTTGGGGGTTTGGTTCTCGCCCTCCCTTTGGCTGTCGTCACCAAAACTTGGTTGGAACAAGCCGTATTAAAGGATATTTTTGATAACTGGACCTTGGGTCAACCTCTACTCGAAAGTTCTGATATTTCCGAATCTGAGCAGGTGTTAATAGCAGCAGACACCCCCCCAGAATTACCCGATAGTTCCCCTAATGATTCTACTCAGGAGCATGATAGCGACGATGGCGAAATTTGAGAAGTTAAAACCCGGCGATCGCTTGCGTGTCATTGCTCCCAGTGGCAGAATTAGGGAACTTAAATCTGTAGAAACAGGTTTAGATATTTGGCGCGAGCAAGCATATCAAATTAGCCTCACTTCTGGTTACGATCGCAGTTGGGGTTATTTAGCCGGAACTGATAGCGATCGCCGTCGTCAACTCTTAGATGCCATTGGCGATGACTACAGCCGAGGTATTCTCTGTGCTAGGGGGGGCTATGGCGCGACTAGACTCCTGGAAGGGTTATCTATTGCTGATATTCCCCCCTCCACTAACCCTAAGTTTTTAATCGGGTTTTCTGATATTACCGCCCTATTGTGGGCTTTGTCTGGACAGGAAAATATTTTAGCCATTCATGGTCCCGTTTTAACTACTTTAGCCCAAGAACCCGATTGGGCGATCGCTCGTTTATTTGACTATCTAGCAGGTAAACCCCTTCAACCCCTCCACGGAGACGGGTGGGGCGGCGGTAAAGTACGCGGTCGCCTATTTCCTGGGAATTTAACTGTCGCTACTTATCTATTAGGAACCCCCCATCAACCTGATTTAACTAATGCTATCCTCGCCTTTGAAGATGTCAATGAGGAACCCTACCGCCTAGATAGAATGTTGACCTACTGGCGCACTATCGGCGCGTTTCAGCCTGTCCTTGGTATCGCCTTGGGGCGCTTTAGTCAGTCCGGGTCTGACCTTAACTCCCCTGGGGATTTTTCCGTTGAACAAGTATTGCGCGATCGCCTTTTTGACCTGAATATCCCCATTGTTGCTAATCTTTCCTTTGGTCATGACGGCCCCAATCCTATTTTACCTGTCGGCTTAGAAGTAGAATTAGATGGCGATCGCGGTGTTTTGAGTTGGCCAACAAACCCCCCCTCATACTGATAGCTTGCCCCGCCGTTTCTTACCACATATTTAGTGATTAGTCAATCATCCTGTCAAAGATTTACAATTGACTATATTATGTAAAGATAAGCGATCGACTTTGTAAAAATATGGACAAATTGCCTGCGATCGTCTTCTGTTTTCCTTCAATTCCACCTATATATTACTTATGTAGTTAATATTTTTGATTACTACAAATATCCTTCTAACTAAAACCTATTCCCGCCCATGAAAACAACTTCTTTATTTGGGACAGCTTTATTAGCCACCAGTGTAGCCATAGTTTCTTCCGCATTTTTACCCGCCGCCGCTTTTAATATTACCCAAACCGGAGGTCAAGCCGGAAACCCCCAACAAGACCTGTGGCAGGTGGGGGTTACCACCAATGATATCGGAGCAACCTTTCAGATTGACTGGTTCCTGGATCGAAACTTTGATGGTTCCGGCGGCCTTAGTCAAGACTTGAGTGCATTTTCTACCTTTAAGGTTGATAGCTTTACCAGTGACTATCTGGACTTGACCATCAATATTAGCAACACCACAGCACTCACCCAAACATTTACCGAGGCTGGTATTGTTAGTTTTGGATTCGGTATTGACCCCAACGCCACCAGTGTTCAATTGCTACAAAGTGGCAATAACTTCACTGGCGCTCAAGTTAGGACCGGTCAACAAACTTTCCCTGGTGGCTTTAAACAAATTGACATCTGTATTTTCACCCAGGGTTGTAATGGTGGTTCCCAGAATAGTGCTTTAGCCGCTGGTGCATCTGATAGTCTACGATTAAGGATTGGAGGCGACTTTACCAACGGGACCGCTACCATTGGCGCGAACCTCCTTGATTTTCCGGTTAAATTCCAAACTACTGACGGTAGCTTTGAATTAGCTGGCGCGGGTGGCGGTGTACAAAATGTCGAACAAGTCCCCGAACCTCTGACTATTTTGGGTACAGGTATGGCTTTGGGTTTTGGCAGTATGTTCAAGCGTGAACACGACAAGAAGAAAAATAAATCCAGCCTCAAAGCCTAAGCGCGTCTCTGTTGTCCCCATTAGTCATGCCAGTATTTTTAGCCACAGAGACTGGGGCGCATCAGTAATTTTACGGGTCATGCTTTACAAAACCCCCTTTTATGTAAAGCTGAACCGTATTTTTATGTAATGTCTTCGTAAAATCAGCTTTTAGGGGTAGACAGTAGCTGTGGGCACTTGGTAGAATGCAGTTATAGCAAGTTATGAATATAGGACAAAGAGAGAGATGACTTTACTGAACCAAATTAAATTCGCTGCCGTCGCTGCATCTATTGCCAGTGTATCTGTTTTGACTAGCTCACCCGCTGAAGCTGTTACCTTTAATATTGGCGATCGCTTTACCGCCAATGCCCAATTTACATTAGTCGGAGATTCTTCCACATCTCTATTTTTTGACTTCCTCGACGTAGACGGCAACACTGGTGGGCCGGGGAACTTCGGCATTCATAACTCTACTGCTGTGGGTTCTTTTGTTGACTACACCACAGGTTCCCAAGTTCGCTCAGAATATACCATTCAAAACGTTGACTTTGGTAGCGCCACTCAAGTAGCCAACTTCTTGACCTTTAATGATGGTCCTGGCGGTTTGTCTGAGTGGTCTATGGATTTGACATCCATCAATGTCGTCAGCGATACTGCCTTGAGTAATATGCGGTTTGTGGATATTTATGCCACCGCCCTATTTAGAGGCGATAATGTGGCACAAGGTGACGGCGGCTTGCAAGGCACGATCCGATTTAACCAGGAATCCCAAACCGCACAATTTGATTTTGAGGTTACTTCTGTCCCAGAACCCATGGGCGTTATTGGCGCTGGAGTCGCTTTCGGAATGATGGCTGGCTTACTGAAACGTCAACCCTCCAAAAAGGAAAGCTAAGGTTATCAACTGCCTGTTAAGGTTTCCTACCACATAACATATAGTGAACCTGCCTATCCGAAACATCAACCCTGGGGGCGGGTTTGCTTTTGGTTTGGGGTCATCCCTGATTTCACGGATGGTGCTTCACAAAACCCCCCCATATATAAAGGTTGACCCTAATTTTTTGTAATGTGTTGATAAAATGCACGAATTATGCTAGACATCAGCCCGGAGAGTTGCCATACTAAAAACATAATTCTTTTAGGAAAATAGGGTTGACAGAAGATGAAACTACAACATCAGGTCCAATGTGCCACAGTTTCTCTATCCATTGCTAGTTTATCATTCCTAGCTGCTGCACCCGCTGAAGCCTTGACTTTTTCCCCTGGCGATCGCTTTACCGCCAACTCCATTTTTACCGTAATTGGTGATAATAGCACCTCCCTAAATTTCGACTTCCTAGATCATGCTGGTAATGCCGGAGGTACTACTGGTAATTTTGGTATCGATAACCATACAGCTACAGGGGTTTTTGTTGACTATACCACTAATTCAGCAATTGACTCTCGTTATATCATTAGAGACACAGACTTCGGGAACACCAATCAAGTGATTGATTTCTTGCGCTTTGATGACGGTCCTGACGGTTTGTCTGAATGGTCTATGGATTTAAGATCAATTAGCATTGTTAGTGACTCTCTCTTGGGTAGTATGAGGTTTGTTAATATCGCCGCTGAAGCACTATTTAAAAGCGATAATCAACTTAGAGGGACAGGTGGTTTTCAAGGCTTAATTAGAATTGACCAAACCAACAACACTGCACAATTTGATTTTGAGACTACTGCGGTTCCAGAACCTTTCACTATTTTGGGAACTGGTTTAGCCTTCGGTATCGCTGGCTTACTCAAACGTGAATACGACAAAAAGAAAAGCTAAGTAATTAATAATTAATAATTAATAATTAATAATTATTTGCCGAGTGGGCGGGTTTTTTCATCTTCTGGTCGGAGATTTAATTGACCGTGGGTGAGGTGAGGGCGGGTTTTTTCATCTTCTGGTCCGAGATTTAATTGACCGTGGGTGAGGTGAGGGCGGGTTTTTTCATCTTCTGGTCTGAGATTTAATTGACCGTGGAACCCGCCCCTACATTGTGCCTATCCCTGTTGGGGAGACTAAGAGGGAGTTTCATTATCCATTAATTAACTGTTGACCTCTTATGTAATTAATAATTAATAATTAATAATTAATAATTAATAATTAATTACCGAGTGCCTATCCCTGTTGGGGAGACTAAGAGGGAGTTTCATTATCCATTAATTAACTGTTGACCTCTTTCGTAAATTGCTCGGGCGTAGTCAGTCCACATTCCCTGTCCCCAATAGCGAAAACAACTCGTTTGTAATAGTAGGTTATATAATAAGGCTTGCTGATAGTCTGGTTGGCGGGTTGTGGTCGGGTCTTGGTTAACTAGGGGGTCATATTTGCGGTGAAAATCAGCACTAAGTTGGTTCATGGGTTCCAATACGTTTTCATATCCTTTTACCCAGCTTAGATGATTAGTCCACGATGCACCATCTATATGAAATTGGGGGTCTGTTTCCTGTAAATGAGCGATCGCATTTTGCACAGCTTCCGGCGTAACAGAGTCTACCTTTTCCCAAATTCGATGCTGTTGTATCCCCTGACAAGTCGGGTAGTCTTCTGGCTTCACTCCCGCCGCTTCTAACAATTCTAAATATTCGGTACCATTTAAACCTACAACCCCAGGAGTTCCCCGACCATTATTTTTAATCTGAGACCAGAGAGGGATAAAATCCCTAGGGTATTCATTCATCATCACGCCGCCATTTTCCCCGTCAGCAATTTGAGTCACACAACTGGGAACCATGTATTCCCCTAATTTTTGTAATCCCCGACCCTTGGCTTCATGATAGGGTTGCATTTGCGCGACTAATTTAGTATCAGAACCCTGGGTTTTAATTAAGGCAATTATACTAACTGTTTCTCCCTGAGAATTGCGGGCGATTAAACGATTGGGAATATATTTATCATCATGATGCAGTGGGGAACCGTCTAGGCGTTCTACGGAATGTTCCTGCACCATTAACCATTGATAACCACATTCTTTGAGGGATTTAATATATTCATAGAGTGTATCAGGATGGTTGGGTAGGTGCATTTCTGGGGGTGAAAAACCTTTGACTCTGGCTAAAGCATCCTTGCCAAAAATAGCGGCAAAATGATGTTGCCAAGCCTGAATATGTAATTTGATATCACGAATTGGAGTGGAGGGAATGACTGCATGACTCCACATAGTACCCAACCATTCCACATTCACCCAGTATTGGGGGTTACAGGTAATATTTTTGAGGGTGTCTAGGATATCATTTCGCCCGATTTGTTGCAGTCCCCATAGCAAGTTACCGGAATAGTCTAACATAATCCGAGGATGACAGCCATTGGCTACTAATTCCGGGATAAATTCCCCCATACGTTTATAACACCAGGCGAAGGGTTCGGCGTTATGATTATCGCCTTGGTGGGGGTGTTCAAACATATATTGCAGGTTGCTAATTAATGCGCCATTTTCGCCGGCTGGAATGGTGGGTTGGTGCATATGGAGGGCGCAAGCAAATCCGGCGGTAATTTGGTCTAGGTTGAGGTGGCTAAGGGGTTGAAAAAGGCGATCGCTATGATTCACTACGGCGGTGATATCTGCTTCCCAACCGCAAATATTAGGTAATCCATATCGGATGGCTTCTAAAGTGGGGAAATGATTAGGCTGGGAGGGCGACTGGGCGGTAGTGGTCATATTGGGTCTATCCTAATTTCGCCAATTTACTGTTAAAATTATAACTCAGTTTAGGATTATTTTGCAAGTCATCATGAGCGAATCTTTGATTTATTCATTAGGGGAACTTTATGAAGGGGTGTTAATTAAGCGCTATAAACGACTTATAGCAGATATTAAGTTAAATTCTGGGGAGGTGATTGTCGCCCATTGTCCCAATACTGGCCCGATGACGGGGGTTTGTATTCCCGAAAATCCGGTGATGGTGTCGAAGAGTGATAACCCTAAGCGCAAATTAGCCTACACTTGGGAATTAATCCAAGTGGGAGATCATCAACCTACTTGGGTGGGAATTAATACGAGTCTTCCTAATCGAATTGTGGCGATCGCTTTGCAAAAACGCTTATTTTCTCAGTTGGGGGGATATACAAAGGTGAGGCGAGAAGTTAAATATGGCGTGGGGGGGAAAAGTCGGGTTGATTTTCTGTTAGAAGGAGACGACCAACTGATTTATCTGGAGGTGAAAAATACTACCTGGTGTCAGGGGGATGTGGCTTTATTTCCTGATACGGTAACTGAGAGAGGACAAAAACATTTAAGGGAGTTAATTGATATTGTGAAGGGTGGCGATCGGGCGGTAATGTTGTATTTTATTAATCGTGGAGATTGTCCGAAATTCGCGCCCGGAGATGCAGGAGACCCGGTTTATGGGAGTTTATTTAAGGAGGCGATCGCGGCGGGAGTCGAAATTATGCCCTGTCGTTTTGATGTGACTCCCCAAGGGTTTAAATATTTGGGATTAGCGGAGTTATTGACGGCTAATTAAAGGGGATAATTATCAGGGGTTTTGATGTATAATCACCCCTGATAAGGCTATTTAACGGGCGGTTAAGTTAACATCCCGGAGACGCTGGCTGAGAAATTTACAGATTTCCCAAAGGATTTGGGGGCGCTGGGTTACTAGACTGACAAAACGGGTTTTTTCTAAGGTGAGTAAAACACAATGTTCAGCAGCGATCGCATTAGCGGATCGCAAAAAGTCTTCAAACAAAGAAATCTCGCCAAAATGTTGACCTTCCTCTAATAGGGCTAACTGTTTTTCCTCCCCTTCAACTTCTCGGACAATGCGGACTTTTCCCTTGACGATAATATAAAAACGTTCCCCCATAGTCCCCTCAGAAAAGATAATTTCTCCGGGTAAATATTCGGCGGACTCCAAAGCATTATCAATCAGCAAAATTTCATCTAAGGACAAGGTTTGAAATAGGGAAACATTTTTGAGTAACAGTAAGCGGTCAATCATAAAATTCTCCGAAATTGATAACTGCTGGGGTTGGAAGACTAAAGATTGGGCAATTTTACGGATAATGGGGTCAGGGTCAGATTTAGCGATCGCCCCAGGAATACCCGCAAAAGCCATCAAAGCCCCCATTTTTAACCAATGATTTGGGGTGTCTAAAACCTCCAACAAAACCGAGTATTTTTTTATCTCAGAACTCCCATTATAAGCCTTAACATTTTCTCCGGTTGCCATAGTTTCTAACAGTGGCATTAAAGGACGAATAAACCGCCCTTGCCTCAAAGAACCCAAAGTTTCGACGGCATGAGAACGCGCCCTTTTATCGGAACTTGATAACAAGACTTTAGCGGCATTTACAGTGGATTCTTGCCCCAAACTAGAGAGGATATAAAAGACTCTTTCAATCATAGAATTTTGGTAGTCTATGATAGCGACTTGCAACATTTCAAAGAGGGGGTCATCAGCATCAAAATGTAGTTGCCATATCCGGGTACGACTAATCAATTTTAAGTCCGGCTGGATAAAATTATAAAGAATATTCTCAGCGGTTTTTGTCCGCACCCAACCAATAGCTACAATCGCCGATCGCACGACTTCAGGACGGGAGGAAAACAGGTAATCCCGCGATACTGCTAATCCTTGATCACCATAAAAACTGAGAGTTTTAGCCGCCTGTTGTCTGACGGCGATATCCTCATCTTCCAAGGCGCGAGAAACTTGGATCAACCATTGTTGATCATGAATTTGTTGGAGAACCTGTAAAGCTGCTATTCTGACGGTAGGGCGATCGTGATTAAGTTCAGAGGCGGCAATTTGTCCGCATTTAATAGGTTCATAATCGCACAATTCCACCAAAGCCAATAAACCCTTACGCTTAATATCTGGGGGTGCATTTTTCAGGACTTCTGTTAACAGAGGAATTAGTTGAGGGTTACGACTTTCCCCCGCCGCCCTTAATAATGCTCTCCGGGTGGTAATATCGGGTTGAGTCGGACAAACTTGGTGATAAAGTTCTTGAATTGAGCCATCAATTTCGGTCTGAGAAATAGCGACACAAGCTAAGGCGCGCACTTCGGGACTTTCATCATGTAATAAGGTTTGTAGGCGACTCGCAGACAGAGGGGAACCTGTGGCGATATACAATTCTAAAGCCATGCTGCGGACTTTAGGCTTAGGGGAAGATAGGAGGCTTTTAAATTCCAGGTTATTACCCATATTTTTAGTAGTAAATAACCGAATGACAGCCCGACGCACTTGGTCATCAGCATTGACCCAAATATTTTCAATATCAGATGAAAAATCCCTAGGGTTTTCGAGATAAGGGAGTAACTCCAATCCTAATACTTGATTTTGCGGGTTCTTATCCTGAAGAAGCTGGCGCACTTCTGGGCGATATTTACTGGAGAGATACAAGCCATCTCCCACCCTACTTAGGTTAACTGACCCTGACCGTAACATTCCCAAAAGTGATTGGACATAGCTTTTTCCGGTGAAGTAACCAATAACTACTAAGAAACCACTGAGAATTACTCCTACCCACACGACTTGATAGGGGTTAATCCATCCCAAAAATACCATTAAAATTATGCCAGCTATAGATTGCCCTAATGGGGAAAATAAACCCTCTCCCCACACGCGCAACCTACCGCCAAACCTAGCCGGAACAGCATTATAATTAAGGTTGGTTAGAGGTAGGAATATACTATAAAATAAGGCTCTATAGGTAAGCTGCATTCCCATGGCTGCGGTGAGATTATAGCTAAATATAAGTCCCAGAAAACTGCCTAATAACATGACAGGATAGACTAAGTTAGTCCGAGGAACTCCTAATTTTTTAATCAGGGGAGTTGTCCCTACAGAAATAATCAGAAATTGAATGGCGGTTAGGGCGGCGGTAATATATCCGAGAAAGGTGGCGAGTTCCTGTTTATCGGGGAATTCTTGTCTATAAATAGTGGAATATTGAAACTCCCCAATCCCTCGGACTAGGGCGGTTCCAAATACGTTAGCAATGAGAAAGATAATAATAGGATAGTGGCGGGATAGTTTGGTTAAGGTCTGCCAGGTTTCTGATAAATTAGACTTCTGGGTTTTGGGTTTTTGATACTCGGTAGGTAGGGGAGTTTGATGGGCTTCTAAATAATAGATTTGCCCGATGGATATCCCATAACAAATAGGGAGCAATAATAGCTGATTCTCTAAGGTAACAAAATCAGATATGAGGGCTACCAAAATACTGCCCAATAAATATCCGGCGGTGGTTCCCAGGTAGATAATTGCTGTGTATTCTTTGAGTTCTAAGTTAGTGAAATAGTCTGATAAAAGTGTCCAAAACTCGATGCGGAATTGCAGGATATAGATTAACCAAATGACAATATAGAGGGTGAAATAAATGGGGATTAAATCGAGGTTTATAAATAGCCGAATACCGATGATTAAGACAGCAGCAACCGCTAAGACAATGCGAAACAGTCGCGGACGGTTGAAGCGGTCTATAATGGCGGTAAAACCACCGGAGACTACCATTAAAATTAATGGCATGATGATGAAAAATAAAGGCAGACTTTCCGCGCCTGCTTTGGCTAAAAATAGCGATCGCCCTAAAGTCATACCAATGGCTTGGGCGACCATTATGGTAAATCCTAACAGGACAAAATGGATTAGCAATTTGGTCTGAGATCCTGACTTTCTCAGCCTCAGCTTTTGTCTAATTAATCTAATTAGCCTCATATATGACCCGAAGTAGATGCCGATCGCATTTTAGCCTACCCGATTAGTTAATCTGGTTAAATTTAACACAAAATTAAGTCGGCTACCCAACCCTCTCCCAGACAGAGAGGGAGTCCGAGGGAGTTTGATTATCAATTATCAGTTGGTTTCGCCTTGTCTGGTTTCAGGAGAAAACTCGCTACTATGATTCCGATAACGGCTAATATTCCCATGGGATAAAAGGCATAAGTATAGCTACCAAACCAGTCCCGAATACTACCCGCAACCAAAGTTCCTAATAAAGCACCTACACCGTAGGCGGTGAAGACAATACCGTAATTTTGGGCGTAGTCATCAGGGTTAAATAATCGCAGGGTGGTAGTCGGCGCAAGGGCTAACCAACCTCCTAAGCAAAACCAAAATAGACAGAAAGCAATTAAATAGGTCGCTATCTGTCCTGACTCAGCATTAATCATTAAAATGCAGGCGATTAAAATCAGGGTATAAGAAGCGATCGCTACATACCGAGGAGGAAAGCGATCGCTTAACCAGCCAAACAGGGGACGACTCACCCCATTAAACAAGGCAAAAAGGGAAACACTACCAGCAGCAAATCTTGGGTCAATTTCAATAATTTCTTCTCCCACGGGGCTAGAAATGCCAATAGCACTTAACCCGACAAAAGTGCCAATAACATAGCATATCCATAGCCCATAAAAAGAAGGACTTTTTAGCATCTTAGGCGGGTAGACAACGGGGGTAGGAATAACTGATGTTGTGGAGATTTTTTGGGTAGGTTGCCAATCTTGGGGGGGCAATTTCATAATATTAGAAATCGCCACAATAATCACCATAAAAGTGATACCCAAAACCAGCAAGGTTGGTCGCACGGTATAACTATCAATCAAGGCTTTAGCGAGGGGGGCGGTGATTAAGGGAGACAAGCCAAAACCAATAATTGTTAACCCGACGGCTAATCCTTTTTTATCAGGAAACCAGCGGGCGGAAACGACCATGGGAACGCCGTAAGTAATACCTACACCAGTCCCCGCAATGACCCCATAGGCGATCGTCATGGTGATAATATTGTCAGCAAAACTAGACAGAATATAGCCCAAACCCACAATAAACCCACCAACTGCTGTAGTGGCGCGAGTCCCAAATTTAGGTATATAAAAACCTGTAATTGGCATCATCAGCGCATAAAAAACCAGCGCCACGGTATAGGGTAACAGGCTTTGGGTGGCGGTGAGATCTAAATCTTTTTCTAGAGGAGTCCTAAAAATACTCCAAGAGTAAACAGTCCCCAAACACAGTAAAACGGTTATACCCAAAGGAATGAGTAGCCATCTTCCTTGGTCTGGTGGTAGTCCTAAAACCCGCAATTCTGAATGATTTTGATGGTCAGCTTTCATAATTTTCTCCCCAGCCCAGCTAAATTTTCGCTAAAATTTGGCGATCGCAATCATAAACCCTATCTTGATCAGCATCAACTGACAAAACGATACGGGACATAAAACTATTGCCGCTTTTCAGGGATATGGTAATAATACGACCATCAATGAGTCGAGTTTGACTGGGGGGCTGTCCGGTCCCTGGATTGACAGGATAAGCGGGAAAACAAGCCCCACTTAAACTTAAACGAATTTGGTGGGATTGAGGAATGCAAATGCAGGTAGGCTGTAAATCAATTCGGATCGGGGTGGTTGGCTGATTAACTCTGATATAACCTTGAGTAAAATTCCAGACACTCCCATCCGATCGCACTTCTGACAAAATAGCACACAAGTCAAAACTAGGACTATCAGCCTCTCCGTAAACCTCAACAAATACATTTCCGGCTAAATGTAAATCCTCATCCAAAGCATCAGAAGTGTAAGTCAGGACATCAGCGCGACAGTCCAAAGCGCGACGGTCAAAAGATCCAGGAGTTAAAGTAGCATGACCCCCAAGGGCTGGGACGGGACGGAAAGGATCATGAACCAACACATCCACGGTATCGGGTAAAATGTGTTCGTCTGGGTCTTGGTCCTCCTCTTCGTCCTCGACGGCTATTATATCCTCTGGTAAAAGCAAACCAGAATCTGATCGAATTGCTGCCAGACCTGTACTGGTGAGAAAATAAGATTGACTAGATCCTTGCGGCCATTGGTCAAACTCTCGCCAGCAATTATCCCCCATAGAAAACAGAGTTACAGGTTTTTCTTCCAAAAGTCCGGTATCAATACCTTTAAGAAAATGGTCAAACCAGCGGATCTGTAATTCATCAATGGGACTAACAGCCTCTGGACCATAATCAATACCACCTACCTGTCGGCCCCAGGGCAAATGTCCCCACGGTCCAATAATCAAATACTGGGGAGATGAACTACGATTAGCCATATCCTGATAGAAATGAACTGTCCCCCGCAGATAGGTGTCAAACCATCCGCCAATGTGCAGCATGGGTAAATCGAGATTATCTCTGGAGGGGGAAAGATGTTGCCAATAGTCCCCCGGCTGATCATGCTGTAGCCAATCATGATAGAAAGAATCAGCAGCCAGGTTTTTAAAGGTTTCAGGAGAGGCAGGAATTTCGCCGTATAAGGGCAGATGCCGGGAAAGATTATATAAACCCCTATAGCTGAGTTCATCCCCCCGCAAGCGCGCGGTTTCGGTGGCTAATTGAATTCCCCAAGCTAGGTTAACCTGCCAGCAAAAAGCCCCCCCTTCGTAAGCCCAATCCTGATACAGGTCACAGGCGACCATGGCGGGACAGAGGGTTTTTAGCGCCTGTGGGTAGCCACTGGCAGCATAAATTTGAGTCATCCCCTGATAGGAAAACCCATACATCCCCACATAGCCATTGCTATGGGGTAAATTAGCAGCCCAGTTGACGGTATCAAGGCCATCTTCTAATTCATGGGCGAATAGTTGAAACACTCCCTCAGAGGTTCCCCTTCCGCGCACATCTTGAATCACTACGATATAACCCTGTTGGGCATACCATTGGGGATGGGCGTAAACTACGGTAGATGCGATCGCCCTTCCATAGGGTTGTCGCATTAATAATACCGGAAATTTCCCCGGCCCAGAAGGGCGATAAATATCAGCATCCAAGCGGACTCCATCTCTGGTGAGCATGGATGCTGTTTCTTGAACTATCATAGATCACAAGAACTCCATGGCAGAACCTGTGGGGTGAGGATGCCCAACACAATATGATTCACCACTTCACCAGGTGAGCAATCCTAAATCCCCACATTATCAAAATTTAATGAGTCCTTGTTGAATTTTCCACTACCTCGAATCAGAACCCGTCGCGATCGCATTCCGTCGAGTTAAAATAGTGGAAAAGGTTGCCAACTGTAGGCATTATAGAGGAGCCCACAGCGGTGGACTAATGTTGATTCCTAGCTAGGTTTTGATCGCCATCTATCTGGTAGGCGATCAACATAGGGCATCCTTGCAGAACCGAGGGCGGTAAACACTGATGCCAACCGCATTTTACTCTCGCCGCATCGTTGGGATTCAGCCACTCCAGAAACACCCAAGCGCCCATAGACAACCTGAGTAATGCTTCACTGGTGATCAAGACAGATGAGCCTGATATTTACTTATTCTTCGTCATCTTCATCAACCATACCCTTGGGTTCAACTTGAATCAGGTGAATATGTTTAGATCCCAGGCGAATCTCAAATTGATCACCAGGTTTCAAACCCATTTCCTGGGTATAGTTAGCACCAATCACCAATGAGCCATTTTTATGAACGCAAGCGCGGTAACTAGCTTCCCGACCTCGTCCATCTTTAGAACGACCCGGATCTAAGGCAATTCCTTTAGCCGCCAGCAGTGCATCATAAAACTCGGTCATGTTCGCACGAGTTTGGTTATCTTTTGTGCGGGTGTAATAGCCACACTGCTTGGCAGTCTCACGACGAGAGTAGTTGGGTCCGAGTGATTTGACTTTATGCAATAAAGTCTTTCCGGTCATCGGTTCTTCTGGAAGTTTTTCTGCTGTAGTTTTTGGCATTGATGTACTCCATTTCTAATTTAGTCAATCCTAACATATTTGTTGGATATTTTATAGATCATATAACTTAAATGTCGCGGCGGGGTAATTTTTTTTATGGCAACTCCTGACATCGACTTGGTCAAACAGTTCAAATCAGAACCAGTGGACTGAAAATCCCCTAAAAATGGACAAAGCAAATTCCCAAATCTTTCCTTTTCCCTGGGGAAGCCATCCATAACAGAATCTAGGTAGATTTGACTGCTAAGATCCCGCCACAAAATAAATATTGTCCCACAAATCAAGGCAGAATATATTACTTTGAAATAATACAGTTACCGTGGATATGATCAGAGTACGGAGAAGGCATCTGTGGTCTCTAGGAACTCCACTTGACAAGATTTGACATAAACTAGACCAAAACCCAGGATCAAAATGCCATATCCGGTGGTTGTGAGCATTCCCGACTCCCACAATTAAGCGATCGCCAATGGGGGTATGATGAACCAAACCTAATAGCGGAAAACAGCCATTTCAGGCGACAGGCTATCAGAGTATCATAGACAGCCTGACAGGAGCAATACCTTTGACTGTTTTCCGGTCGGGAAATGCTATAGCTTAAAAAGCGATCGCACCTGCCAGCAAATCACTCTGATCTAATCTGATTGAGTAATTGATAAAACGGTTCCCAATCATCAGCGGCCGCAATGGGTTCCCAAACCGCCTCAATAGCTGTTCTGAGCAAAACGGTAGTGGGGTTATATTGTTGGAGGGTCTGTTTCATCTGTTCCATTTCGGCCCCAGACAAAGACTGCAAATGGTGACAGTACAGATGTCGCCAGGGGACTAGGTGTTTGAGATCTCCTATATTCTTGAGAATCTCAGTTTCATCATCTCGCCAGAGGGGAGTAAAGCCTTCCCTGAGTTGGGAGAAGAAGTCATGATATCCCACTGTATTGTCTTTGAGCAAATCAATAGTCAACTTAATCAATTCTTCCGGTTCAGAGACCTGTCCTTCTGCAAAGCCCAATTTTTTTAAGATCAATTCCTGGTAAGCCTGACGATAGTAGTCAAAGAAATTGTCTAAAGCCTGTTTGAGGCTATCTGAGTCTGCCACCATAGATAGAGGTCTTTGCAGCAATTCCAGATTACCCCGACAAATCAAAGGCTGATTACCATAGCAGTAAAGCCTACCATAGTCAAAATAGGCAGCGGTGAAAGTCCGATCATAAGTCGGCATAAATGCGTAAGGACCATAATCAAAACTTTCCCCTGTAATCGACATATTATCGGTATTTAAGACACCATGACAAAACCCAGCAGCCATCCACTGAGCGGCTAAAGTGGCTACCCGTTGCACCAATTCCCGATAAAAGGCGACGAAGCGATCGCCAGAGTCTAATAAATGGGGGTAATAAATCTCAACCACATGATCTAAGAGTTTTTTGATCAGATCTGCGCGACCAAAATAGTGCAATCGCTCAAAAGTTCCGAACCGAATATGCGATCGACTCATTCGCACCATTACCGAAGACCGGGTAGGGGAAGGTTCATCCCCCCGCCATAACTTTTCTCCGGTTTCAATTAAACTTAAACATCGAGAAGTCCTCACCCCTTGTCTGTGGAGTGCTTCTGCTGCTAATACTTCCCGGACTCCCCCCTTTAAAGTCAGTCGGCCATCGGCATGGCGAGAGTAAGGAGTTGTACCAGATCCTTTAGTACCAAAATCATACAATTCCCCATCTATGCCGCGCATCTGTCCATACAGAAACCCACGACCATCTCCTAAACCAGGATTATATTCTCCAAACTGATAGCCGTGGTAACGCATCGCCAAAAACTGCGTCACACTTTCAAATTTACCAAAGGCCTCTATAAAATCCTGATCCTGAGTTGGTTGTGGGTCAATTCCCAATTTGAGCAGCAATTCATCATTACGGAAACGCAAAATATGCAGCGGGAAGGAGGCGGCCGCTACGACATCATAATAATCATCCCCCAAGCTCTCAAAAGCGGGTTCATATTCGAGAAACAGAAAAGGATTGGACATGAAGGCTAAAATTCCAATTCTCGATTATTTTATAGGTAAAAATTGGAATTGACAACCCCCTTAATCCGATCGCATAATCGCGATCGCCAATTTTCCAGCCTGATGGCTATTTGGGGATTAATCAGTGATTCTAGGGGGTAAGACCGGGTAAGGAATGCCTAACTCCCCAAAAGTCTTTTTAGCGCGGCGAATTAGGTCAGTTTTAAAAATAAACTCATCCCTAACATCCATGGGATAGCATCTCAGCTTGACCAAAGTTCCCCAAGGCTTCTCATTTACCACAACCAGAATGGGGAGGTTAAGTTGTGTATATTTGCTGGTCTGAGCCACTCTATATAGTATAAGGATAATGCGATCGATATCGGCATCATGGGCAAAATAAAAATCAACGGCGGTCTGTGCTTCTACTTCACCCTTATTAGCATTGATGATCGGCTCTGTCCACATTTTATTATGGGGAATGGTGACAATATCATCATCAGGGGTTTGCAGTTGGATCGCACGCAGTCCATAGCTGATGATTTCCCCATACTGACCATCAATAGTGACGCGATCGCCGACTTGATAAGGTCTTTCAAATAAAGCAATCATCCCAGAGATCACAGAACTGGCATAATCTTTAAAGGCAAAACCTACCGCCACAGCAGCAGTCCCAGTTATCGCCAACAGATTAGTGGAGGATAAGTCCAGAAACAAATTAATCAAGATCACCCCCGCTAACCCAAAAATAAAGGCTCGCCAGAAGGGTACAGACTGTTTAAACGCCAAACGAAACCGCAGCGGGACCTGTTCGGAAAGCCAGTAAAGAGACTTTTCGGTAAGTATAATACCGCCATAGGTCAGCAGAACAATCACGACCCCCCAGATAATTTTCCCAAAGGTGATATCGGCCAAAATTTGATTAGGGTTAGTGGCGGCTTCGCCGTTAGTTTCGGCCAATAACTGATATAGCCAAATGTCGATTAACATTTATACTCCCCACCCACCAGAAATTTATTGTTATCGAGATCTCGCTTGAGACGAGGGTAGTAAATACCATTGATCGCAAACCGTGGCGCAGCGCCACTGTTTCCCGGACGGCGGATAATTAAGCCATCACGGATGAGTTTCTGAACCTGAGTTTGAGTTGCACTCTCTCCCTCCCCTAAAGTCAGACACAAGTTAGGCAAAGAGATGGAACCATGTAATATTAAGGAAAACAGCAAAAAGCGATCGCTTTTAGTCAAACTGGGCAATTCTGGTATGCTAGGGCGATCGACCAACCAAGGTTGATCAGGATTTTCTCGCGTCTGGTTTTCCCCTTCTTCCTCCTCTTCCTCTTCTGGCGGCGGGGAAATACCCAAAGAATTTAGCCAAGCCTCAGCAGCGATCGCACGATTACCCTCAGACACATCTTCTAGCTGCTCAAAATATCGTTTTTCCTCACTACAACACCAGTTTTCCTGGGGTTCTTCTTCCTCACCCTCGGATTTTTCACGCCATTGTATATCTACCGTTTCCCATACGGGAGTTAACCATTCCTTGAGTTCGATCGCACTCAGAGGCGGAATTGATGTTTTCACACCGACCAAATTTCCCAGTTGACAAACTCGATCTAAATATAGCCAAGCCCAATGGTTACAACCAATCAGCCAAAACCTTGAGCGATCGCTAAAAATCGCATCTCCTAGCCTTTCAATTCCCTGCAAACCATCCACACAACGCAAAAAACACCAACTCAAATCAGGAATTACCACCAGCGATCGCTCACCCTGACTTGGCTGCAAAATACTCTCTTCTAGTTGTGATATAATAGTATAATTCTTAGCTCGCTCTGACCAAGGCAGCCATTGGCGAGTCAAACCCTCAATCGGTTCTGAGGAACTCAAAGTATCCCAAAACACGGTCGATATAGCTTCTACTGGACTCGCCAAAACCACCATAGCATTATCACATTCTGCCCCCTCCGACCAGGAATTAATCGCTTTTGACAATTGTGCGCGCAATAACTCCTGGTGAGGTAATGGTGTCTTCAACTCAGCCACAGCTTGTTTGAGGCGTAATAAATTGGTAGGTGGAATTGGGTCAAGTTCTATTCCCTTCAATTTGTCCCCCAACTCGTCAGCCTGCGCTTTAATTTTTTGATGTGCGCTGGGAAACCAAGCCCCAAACTGTTTAAAAATTTGAGCGATCGCCATTAGGAGTAGTTTAGTAAATCGGGAACAGACTAATAGACAAGGAAAAGACAATTGACAATCATCAATCATCAATTGTCCCTCCCGAATTTTCCATCAACTCCTAACGCATTTGCATAACGATCACCGATCGCGCTTCAGTTAGGATAGGTTGATTACCAGAGTAATAGGGTCCTTCTGGCAGCAATAAAGATTCTTTGGTATCAATAATAACTTGCCAATGTCGAGCCTGTAAACCTTCTGGTAACAAAAATTCGATTTCCTCATAGTGAGCATTAAATAATAGTATAAAGCTATCATCCATCACCCGTTCACCCTGGGGACCACGGGCGGGAATTTCCTCACCATTAAGAAAAACAGCGATCGCCTTAGCATATCCAGCATTCCATTGTTCCTCAGTCATTTCGCCGCCGTCTGGATTAAACCAGCCCAGATCATTAACCCCAGATCCGTGAATAGCTTGTCCTTGAAACCACTTACGGCGGCGGAAAATAGGATGTTGGCGACGGAAATAAATCAACTGGCGGGTAAAATCCAAAAGAGTCGCATTAGACTTAGGTAGATCCCAATCTAGCCAAGAAATCTCATTATCTTGACAGTAGGCATTATTATTCCCTTTTTGAGTGCGTCCCAACTCATCACCACTCACCATCATGGGCACTCCTTGGGATAACATTAATGTCACCAAGAAATTACGGCGTTGGCGGTTTCGCAACTCCAAAATATCAGGATCATCTGTTTCGCCTTCTTCCCCACAATTCCAAGATCGGTTATGGCTTTCCCCGTCGTTGTTATCCTCCCCATTCTCTTCGTTGCGTTTTTCGTTGTAACTCACCAAGTCATTGAGAGTAAATCCATCATGGGCGGTAACAAAATTAATACTAGCGTGGGGTTGTCGTCCATTATCCTCGTACAGGTCAGAACTCCCAGTTAACCGATAAGCAAATTCCGCCAAAGAACTATCCTCACCGCGCCAGAAGTCCCTGACTGTATCCCTATATTTGCCATTCCATTCAGACCATAACAGGGGGAATTTACCCACCTGATAGCCACCTTCTCCCACGTCCCAAGGTTCGGCGATCAACTTCACATTAGAAAGCACCGGATCTTGGTGGATAATATCAAAAAAGGCGGCGAGACTATTGACCTCATAGAGTTCTCGCGCCAAAGCGGAGGCCAAGTCAAAGCGGAAGCCATCAACGTGCATTTCCAAAACCCAATAGCGGAGGCTATCCATAATCAGTTTCAGAACTTGGGGGTGGCTAACATTGAGGGAATTACCGCAGCCAGTAAAGTCCATATAATAGCGGCGATCGTCTTCCACTAACCGATAATAACTAGCATTATCAATCCCCCGCAGGGATAGAGTAGGACCGCAATGGTTGCCTTCTCCGGTGTGGTTATAGACAACATCTAAGATGACCTCGATACCCCCAGCATGGAGGGCTTTTACCATTTCCTTAAATTCCCGGACTTGGTTGCCAGGGGTGGGGTCAGCACTATAGTTATACTGTGGCGCAAAATAGCCAATTGAGTCATAACCCCAATAATTTCTTAACCCCTTATCTACCAAGTGTCCCGGTTGAGATAGGAAATGATGAACAGGCATCAATTCGACTGCTGTAATTCCTAGGGATTGTAAATAGGCGATCGCCGCCGGATGTCCCAAACCCGCATAAGTTCCCCGTAACTCTTCCGGGATATCCGGGTGTAGTTTGGTAAATCCCCGCACGTGCATTTCATAAATAATTGTCTCATGTTGGGGAATATCCAGGGGCTGATCATCTTCCCAGTCGAAGGACTCATCTACAACCACTGCTTTCGGCACTAAATGAGCATCATCCAATTCCGAATAGCCTAAATCTAATTCGGGATCTTCCCATCGATAGCCAAAAATCTCCTCACCATAACCAATTTCACCATCCAAGGCTTTGGCATAGGGATCAATCAGCAGTTTATGAGGATTAAAACGATGCCCTTCATTCGGTGCAAAAGGACCATGCACCCGGAAACCATATCGTTGACCGGGGGCTATTCCCGGTACATAACCATGCCAGACAAAGTTTTCTACTTCGGTTAGGGGAATGCGAGTCTCTTGGTCTTTACTATCAAATAAGCACAGTTCAACTGCTGTGGCATTTTCACTGAATAATGCAAAGTTAGTCCCTTTACCGTCCCAGGTAGCACCATTAGTCTTAGCATTACCCGGCCAAATAGGTATATACATCGTGAAAAATTCCTGTTGTGAATGATTAATTAGCTTCATCACCCACTTGGGGCGGAAATTTTAACCAGATCCATTCTCCCTCAACTTGAGCGATCGCACCACCAGGAAAAGGATCACTTTGCGATCGGTTTGGGGCAGAAATTAAGCGGGTCAGCTTTTCAATTTGTTCAAAGTTAGTCCCTTTTCTCAGTACCTCCTCTAAAAGCCTTCTCATCACCCGACGTTGCAGGGCTAAGGGGGCTGATTTTAATTGGTGGCGATTTACTCTATAGCCATTATTACACGGTGCAGATGCTATAGCCACCCTATATAATTCATCCGCTTGTTGTTCCAAATATTCTACATCAGCCCGCAATAATTCCGCCGTTTGGGCTAGGGCTTGTTCAACCTTGGGGTTAAACTTATTTTCCAACTCTGGTATCAGTTGATGTCGAATACGGTTTCTAGCATAACTTACATCTGTATTAGTGCTATCTTCCCAAATTGGCAAATCTCGCTGTTGACAAAATTCTCCCGTTTCCTTACGAGTTATCTCTAGTAAAGGACGCACTAATATTGGCTTTGTTTCTGTCTCCCTCCCGAATATAGGACGACTCCACACCAAAGAACTTAATCCATCGGCACCACTACCACGAATTAGATTATATAATAACGTCTCCGCCCGATCGCTTTTCGTATGACCTGTTACTACATAACCATAATTATCAGTTTGGGCAATTTCCCCCAACACTTGATAACGCCACTCCCGCGCCGCCGCTTCTGTTTTTGGGATCTGTGGGGCTGTTAATCGGTAACAGGGGACTTGCCAAATTTTCCCCAACTGTTCTATATAATCAGCATTAGCTACCGAGTCGCGCCGCCACTGATGATCACAATGAGCGATCGCAATTCGCCAATTCCATTTCCCTTGCAAGTCTAATAATAGTCTGATTAAACACATCGAATCTTGACCCCCAGACACAGCCACCAACAGGCCCTCTCCAGACGGTAAAAGATTTCTGCTTCTCAGAGATATATGTACCTTAGCATGAACATCAGTCCAGGGTGTTTGACTAGCCATCAACCGAACCACGAACCCGCACCAATTGGTTTACTCCCCTGTCAACTATACCCCGAATGTTGTAGGATTTCTAGGAATTGCTAAACGCTCATATATACCCAATGGATATTTTACCAGGAAAATCTGGCAGCGTCAGGGTTGATGATAGGTCAGACCAGCACACCAGCTTCACCGTTTCCGTAGTCGTACCTGTTTATAACGAATTGGAAAGTTTACCGACTATCATCAGTTCTATTCACCAGAGTTTCACCGATGCGGCGATCGCCTATGAATTAATTTGCATCGATGATGGTTCTACAGACGGTTCCGCCGAATTACTCAAACAACAGGTTTTAACCAATCCTCACCTACGGGTAATTATCCTCCGTCGCAACTACGGTCAAACTCCCGCTATGTCTGCCGGTTTTAACCACGCCAAAGGTCAAGTCATTGTCACCCTAGACGGAGACCTACAAAATGATCCCGCTGATATCCCCCATTTATTAACAGAATTATCTAAGGGTTACGACGTAGTAAGTGGCTGGCGCAAACATCGTCAAGATGACTTCTTAACTCGCCTACTTCCCTCCAAAATTGCCAACTGGTTAATCGGTAAAATTACCGGAGTCCAACTTCATGATTATGGCTGTTCTCTCAAAGCCTATCGTTCCGAAGTCGTCCATGATCTGAAACTCTATGGAGAATTACACCGCTTTTTACCCGTTTTGGCTTTTATCGAAGGCGCGCGAGTCACTGAATTACCTGTGCGACATCATCCTCGCCGCTATGGTCGCAGTAAGTACGGTTTAGGTCGCACCTTTCGCGTATTAATGGATTTATTTACCATTGCTTTCATCAAAACCTTTCTCACCCGACCTATGCACGTTTTTGGGCTGCTGGGTTTTGTGCTTTTACTATTTGGTATCACCGCCGGAGGGTATCTCAGTTTCCTTCGCTTAGTATTGGGCGCTAGTATCGGACACAGACCTCTATTAATGTTGGCTGTTTTGCTCACATTAACTGGTATTCAATTATTGTGTTTTGGACTATTGGCTGAGTTACTTATGCGGACCTATCATGAGTCTCAGGATCGCCCTATTTATCGAGTACGAGAGTTAATTGAGTCCCCTGATAGTCCTACTTTGGGTCGGCCTGACCTATAACACCATCATAGCCCCTATCCTTGCCAAAACCTCTATACACAAAAAGTTGATTTTGTCAATACCAGGCTGCGGGGCTAGGGTTAATTTACCCCAAAACCCGTGCATCGGCTAACTCCAATTTACCCCAAAAACTTACCCAAAATCACGAGATAATCATGGTTCTAGCCGATATTTTGCGAATTTTGCATAATAACCCCTGGATTATTATTCCCCTAAAACTACCAGAACCCCCATTCTCTCGTCAAGTATTGAGAATAATTTGTCATAAATTTTGCAACAATTATTAACAATTTTTTGAATATCAAAATTATTCGGGGAACAATATTTGTATCACTTATCTAAATCGGGGAATTTTCGAGAATTTTTCAGCAGCCAGTTGACAGATTTAACCACAACCTGATAAGCTGATGCTATGATGGTTCCTTTTCTTAATGCCAAAATTGATGATTTGGCTATAGCCGGAGGGCGGGTTGATTAATACTCTCACCCCCAGACCTAGTTAATACTGAAACCCTGGGTTAAGGGCGGGTTGATTAATACTCTCACCCCCAGATGCAGTTAACGGTGGAACCCGCCCCTACATGACCTCCCTATTAACTATTAATAAAGACGGGGAAAATTTTACACATCATGTATTGTGGGTGAGTGTGGGGAGAGCGATCGCAGTTAACTTCTGTGGTAGGTTGATCGCTAATATCTTGTGGGGGATGAATGCAAATAGCAACTTGTCCGACACCTCCCATGAGGTCAGCCACACGGTCGATAATAGTATCAATTTGATGGAGAAGTCGATCGCCAATTAACACAGAGGGAGCAATAATAAAAAAGGTTTTGACTCCCGTTGGACTCGGAGCCATACCTAAGCGACATTCGGTTAAAATATCCTGAATTGACTGGTGTAGAGAGTTAGGGAAGCGTTGAATCAGAGTTTGATAAAAGGACTGACTGAGAGAGCGATCGTCAAATATGGGTTGAGATAACATATTAGATTCTTCGATATCAACTTCAATAAATGAACTTTGACTAGCTTAACATTTACTTACGGACTGCCGAAATGTATTTCAGACAAAAAGGGAGGCTGGGGATTTGTCCCCAGCCCTCTCCCATGGAAACTAGCCCTTTAAACACTAACAACAGATTGGCGATCGCCCACCTGATTAGCGTTGGGTTCTAGGGAAGATTGTAGGCGGTTGAGAGCATTAATGTAGGCCTGAGCAGAAGCTACGATAATATCCGTATTAGCAGCATGACCAGAAAAGACTCGTCCTTGATAGCGTAAGCGAATAGTAACCTCTCCGATCGCATCAATTCCCGCAGTTACTGACTGTACAGAAAACTCAATCAACTCATTAGGAACATTAACCACGCGGTTAATAGCTTTATAAACCGCATCCACCGGACCAGTTCCCGTAGCCGCGTCAGTCAACTCTTGGCCTTGAGGAGTTCTGAGGGTAACAGTCGCAGTCGGACGAGCATTATTTCCACAGGATACCTGTACTAACTCCAGGCGGAACAATTCCGGGGTTTGTTGAATTTCATCATTAACGATCGCTTCAATATCCCAGTTAGTGACTTCTTTTTTCTTGTCAGCCACATCTTTAAATCGGACAAAAGCCTTATTAATCTCATCATCAGACAGGTCAAAACCCAACTCCTGTAGACGATTTTGGAAGGCATGGCGGCCGGAATGTTTACCTAAGACAATCAGGTTATCATTCAATCCAATGGATTGAGCATCCATGATTTCATAGGTTAGCTTATTTTTGAGAACCCCATCTTGGTGAATTCCCGACTCGTGAGCGAAGGCATTAGCACCGACAATGGCCTTATTAGGTTGTACTAACATCCCCGTTAGGTTAGATACCAAACGGGAAGTTTTGTAAATCTCACGGGTATTAATATTGGTGATGGGAGCTTCTGAGTCAGCCGGACGACCAAAGAAGGGGTTAAAGAATTGTCGGCGCACATGGAGGGCCATAACTAGCTCTTCTAGGGCTGCATTTCCGGCGCGTTCTCCGATACCATTAATGGTGCATTCGAGTTGTCGTGCGCCATTTTTAACGGCTTCTAGGAAGTTGGCCACCGCCAACCCTAGGTCGTTGTGACCGTGGACGGAAATGATGGCTTGATCAATATTGGGGACGTTTTCCTTAATTCCGCGAATTAAACCTCCAAATTCTGAGGGGGTGGTGTAGCCAACGGTATCGGGAATATTAACTGTTGTCGCACCAGCCGCGATCGCTCTTTCTAAAACTTGATAGAGAAATTCGGGGTCAGACCGTCCAGCGTCCTCTGGAGAAAATTCGATATCCTGACATAACGATTTAGCATAGGCTACCATCTCGCTGGTGATGTCTAGGACTTCCTGGCGAGTTTTTTTGAGTTTGTATTTCAGGTGAATATCAGAGGTAGCAATAAAAGTATGAATGCGGGGATGAGCCGCCGGTTTCAGAGCCTTAGCCGCCGCTTCAATATCAGCTTTGACAGACCGAGCGAGACTACATATAATCGGACCGTTTTCGGTTCCTACGGTTTCCGCAATGCGTTGTACAGCTTCAAAGTCTCCGCTACTGGCGATCGCAAACCCGGCTTCAATAACATCTACCCCTAAACGCGCTAGTTGTCGAGCGATTACTAGCTTTTCATCAACGTTTAAGGTGGCTCCTGGGCATTGTTCTCCGTCCCGTAGGGTAGTATCAAAAATAATTACCCGATCTGGGTGAGGTTGAATGGTCATTGGTGTAAATCCTCCCATAGTCAACAGTTTAACTTAATAGTCGATTTTCTCAATCTGGTCTCGGATGTCGTTAAGATCTATATAGCGATCGGTAGCGTTGCGTAGTTCCCTCGCAATCATTCCTTCTGTGGAAACTACGGTGATATGAGTATTTTTAGAACGTAGCAACTCAATAGCTCGCTCAAAATCACCATCTCCGCTAAACAACACTACGCGATCGTATTGATCTACCGTATTAAACATATCGACCACAATTTCAATGTCCAGATTTGCCTTTTGAGAATACCTACCTGAACTATCATCATAGTATTCTTTTAAGATTTTGGTGCGGACTGTATATCCTAGGCTAATCAAGGCATCCCGAAACCCCCTTTGGTCTTGAGGGTCTTTGAGTCCCGTGTACCAGAAAGCATTAATAAAAATCAGATCGGCTTGTTCATGTTTAAAATAGTCCAAAACCCTTCGGGGATCAAAAAACCAGCCGTTTTTTTGTTGAGCGTAGAACATATTGTTACCGTCCACAAAAATAGATAGACGGTTTCTCAAGTTAGGCATACAAACTAAAGACCTAATATTTGTAGTAAAGAATTTAAACTAGATACTTTATCTTAGCACGTGAATACTCACTAAGTTTAACCCGAATTTATGACAAAATTGATATGTCATATCAGAGCCTATAATCCAACCTATGCCTAGGTTTTACTATCCTCCAATAGGCTAACAAAACCCTAATTTTCGAGTTGTCAGAACCATATAAAAATATCATATTGGCTGTTCAATATCCTAATTTCACGATAGTTTCACCTGAGTTTCACCTTTGATTATATTAGCTGCAATTGAAATCACTACTAGCCGATCTTACCCTCCTTTCAATGGCGGTTATGATCTTCAGGAGTTTAGTTAAAGCCAGACCAACAGCGAGCCACAGTAGTATCTTACTGCTAAAGTTAGTCAGCGAGCCATCAAGGTCTAAGATATAGCCAGTGCGACCGAGTGATTTCTGTGGTAGGTAATAATGCCATACTGGACTGATGACTGGACACCACAAACGCCACTAACTGACGAAATACCTAACTGGTACATTCGTAGCATGGGCGGCGCTTTGGCTGAAACTGACTAATAGTAGTGTTTTCTGGTCTCAATTTAAAATATAGAAGTCCGATTATGACCCTCATAATAGTATACAGTGTTGTGTGCTTTCCTGGCGCGGGCGATCGCCCTACTAAGCAGAAAACCCCTAAATTTCTTGACTCTCCAAAGCCCAGCGAGCTAGTTGGGTGCGGTTATGAAGTCCAGTTTTACCTAACATATTACTGATATGGCTTTCAATAGTCCGCTGGCTGACTTCCATAATTTTGGAGATTTCCCGGTTTCCCTTCCCCTTGGCTACCAACTCAACCACCTTTAACTCAGTTGGGGTCAACTCCACCCCCTCGCGAACTCTAATTTTTTGCGAGGCTTCGATTACGGATTTACGATATCGGGTCAGGCGTTCAGTTTGTCGCAGAGATGACTCTACCTGAGCCATTAGTTCTTCTGGATCAAAAGGCTTGACCATATACACATCAGCCCCGGTATTCAGGCCTTTAACCCGGTCTTCGCTTTGTCCTTTCGCAGATAGGAAAATTACCGAAATCCAACCAAATTGGGCATTTTCCCGGATTAGCTTGACTAGGGTATAGCCATCCATCTCCGGCATCATAATGTCACAAATTATTAATTCTGGCACTTCCTCTTCCAGTTTTTCGAGGGCTTTTTGACCATTTTCGGCAATGGTGACTTGATATCCTCGCAATTCCAGATAATCGCTGATCAAAATCACGAGGTTAGGATCATCGTCTACTAGCATAAGTCGCCTTGGTTCCGGTGCGACAGTATTTTCGTTCATCTGACTGTTCCGTTGGAGATCTGATCTAGTTGGGGTACTGTTAACAATTCAGTCAAACTTTTTAGGTGTTTTTACCTATAAAATCCGACAATTCAACCACTATAGTTAGAATGGGATTCCTGACCCGATAATCATGATCAAGTTGATGATTCTAATTCCGATAAACTTAATGGGTGGGTGAGAAAGGCGTACTCCTCCACCACCCTAGACCCGATTAGGTGTTCTTGAATAATTCGTTCAATCACTTCGGGAGTGGCGGATCTGTACCAAACACCATCTGGATATACTACTAAAATTGGCCCTTGACAACACACCCGCAAACAATTGGCTTTGGTTCTAAATATACAACCGGGATGGTCCGCTGTGGGACGGTCTAGGTTTAGTTCTTTGAGCCGATTTTTGAGATAATTCCAAGATTCGATACTGGCTGGCTTCGAGCAGCATTTCGGGTTGGTTTGGTCAGCGCATAGGAATATGTGACGTTGAATTTGCGATAAACCTAGGTTCTTAACCGTGACTGCTAGAGACCCTCCCTCGCAATACTCGGGGTTGTTAGTTTCCGGTTCTGGGTTTTGGGGATGTTCAATCATAAAGTTACGGATAATATGCTTGGATAATGATACCTGAGACCCAATCATCCATTATACCGAAGACACGGGAAACATTGGCAAGTTCACACTCACCCATAAGTTTTTGGCTATTTTCACTTTTCACTACCGGATCGGTTCGGAAACCCGTACAGTTGATGCTGTTGCGATCGCCTTACTCGATTAGGTAAATTAGCACTCAGAGGTTGAGAGTGCTAAAAACATCAGATGGACATCCGACCGAGATGGGCAAACTTGAGACAGTTTCCCTAAGTGGGGTCTAAATGCTGTTAACTCTCAGCACAGTGTTTGAAAATAGGAGGTAATTGAATGGCTGCTGTCTCTCTTAGTGTTTCTACGGTTAAACCCCTTGGCGAGCGTGTGTTCGTTAAGGTCAGTGCTTCAGAAGAAAAAACTGCAGGCGGAATTCTGCTGCCGGACACCGCTAAAGAAAAACCCCAGGTTGGCGAAATCGTAGCCGCTGGACCGGGACGACGCAATGATGATGGCTCCCGCTGCGAAATGGAAGTCAAAGTCGGCGACAAAGTTCTGTATTCCAAATACGCCGGAACTGATATCAAACTCGGCGGCGATGAATACGTCCTGTTGGCTGAAAAAGACATCCTGGCGATCGTCAACTAAACCGATAACTAATCATTATCCCACATTTTGACTCTTCTGTGGGTCGCTAGCGTGTCAAAACTGATTGACAGTCCTTTGTAGTATCCGAATAGCAACTGAAATAGGAACCTATGGCAAAACGTATTATATACAACGAAAATGCTCGTCGCGCCCTCGAACGTGGTATGGACATCTTGGCTGAGTCCGTAGCCGTTACTCTCGGACCCAAAGGCCGTAACGTAGTCCTAGAAAAGAAATTTGGCGCACCCCAAATCGTTAACGACGGGGTGACGATCGCCAAAGAAATCGAACTCGAAGATAACATTGAGAATACTGGTGTAGCCCTGATTCGTCAAGCGGCTTCTAAAACCAATGATGCGGCGGGAGATGGAACCACCACTGCAACGGTTCTAGCTCATGCCATGGTTAAAGAAGGACTGCGGAACGTAGCAGCCGGAGCTAACCCCATTGAACTGAAACGGGGAATTGATAAGGCGACAGCTTTCTTGGTAGACAGAATTGCTGAACACGCTCGCCCTGTGGAAGATTCTAAAGCGATCGCTCAAGTTGGTACCATCTCTGCTGGTAACGACGAAGAAGTTGGTCAGATGATCGCTGAAGCCATGGACAAAGTGGGTAAAGAGGGTGTGATTTCCCTCGAAGAAGGTAAGTCCATGACTACCGAACTGGAAATCACCGAAGGTATGCGCTTTGATAAGGGCTATATCTCCCCTTACTTCGCTACCGATACCGAGCGCATGGAAGCTATCCTCGATGAGCCTTATATCCTGCTCACCGATAAGAAAATTACCTTGGTTCAGGATTTAGTTCCGGTTCTCGAACAAGTAGCGCGCGCTAGTCGTCCTCTGTTAATTATTGCTGAGGATATCGAAAAAGAAGCTCTGGCTACCCTGGTGGTTAACCGCCTGCGGGGTGTGCTGAATGTGGCTGCTGTTAAGGCTCCTGGTTTTGGCGATCGCCGCAAAGCCATGTTAGAAGATATTGCAGTTCTCACCGGTGGTCAAGTCATCACTGAGGATGCTGGTCTGAAACTGGAAAGCACCAAGATTGATATGCTTGGTAAAGCTCGCCGCATCACCATCACCAAAGACAACACCACCATTGTCGCTGAAGGTAACGAAGCTGGTGTTAAAGCTCGTTGTGAGCAGCTACGCCGTCAAATGGAAGAAACCGAGTCTTCCTATGACAAAGAGAAACTACAAGAGCGTCTCGCTAAATTGGCTGGTGGCGTAGCAGTTATCAAAGTTGGTGCTGCTACTGAAACCGAAATGAAGGATCGCAAACTGCGCCTGGAAGATGCCATCAACGCCACCAAAGCTGCTGTTGAGGAAGGAATTGTTCCCGGTGGTGGTACAACTCTCGCTCACTTGGCTCCCCAGGTCGAAGAGTGGGCAAGTAGCAATCAATTGACTGGTGAGGCTCTCACTGGTGCTATGATTGTGGCTCGCGCTCTGTTGTCTCCCCTGAAACGGATCGCTGAAAATGCGGGCGAAAATGGCGCTGTGGTTGCTGAACGGGTGAAAGAAAAATCCTTTGATGTGGGCTACAATGCAGCTAATGGCGAATATGTCAATATGTTCGAGGCTGGTATTGTTGACCCCGCTAAAGTGACTCGTTCTGCTCTCCAAAATGCCGCTTCTATCGCTGGCATGGTGTTAACTACCGAGTGTATCGTCGCTGACAAGCCAGAACCCAAAGACAACGCGGCTCCCGCAGGCGCTGGCATGGGTGGCGACTTCGACTACTAAGATTTAAGTTAGGATATAGGTTAAGGTTTCGGGCTGCCTTTGGGTTGGCCCTCCTTAATCAAAAACCAGGGACTCCGATACTATCGGGGTCTTTTTTTGTCTCTGGCCACTTTAATTGATAATTAATACTTTTAGTTATGCACTCTATTATTGATTATTGATAATAAATTTAAGCCAATATCTAAGGTTATTTGGCTAAAAGTCCTGATATATATGGCTTATAGCTATTCGTAACAAAACTTAACTTGCATTTTATTGAAAGTTATTTACAATAAGGCTTAACAGCTTATTGAGATACTTATGCAATAAGCTGGGAAGATGTATAACGTTGTAGCACTATGCAGACTTACGAAAATCCAACCGTAAAATATGACTGGTGGGCGGGTAATGCGCGCTTTGCTAACCTGTCTGGGCTATTTATTGCCGCCCACGTTGCTCAATCAGCCTTAATTGCATTTTGGGCTGGAGCCTTTACCCTGTTTGAGGTTTCCTGGTTCGACCCCACCCTACCCATGGGAGAACAAGGGCTAATTCTGCTACCTCACCTAGCCACCCTGGGATTAGGTGTCGGGGATGGTGGACAAGTGGTAGATACTTACCCTTTCTTTGTGGTGGGAGCCGTTCATTTAATCTCCTCAGCGGTATTAGGTGCGGGAGCCCTATTTCACACCTTCAAAGCACCCGAAGATTTAAAAACCGCCCAGGGTCAAGCCCAGAAATTTCATTTTGATTGGGAAGACCCAAAACAGTTGGGCTTAATTTTAGGGCATCACTTACTGTTTTTAGGTATGGGAGCCTTATTGCTAGTCGCCAAAGCTATGTATTTTGGCGGACTGTATGATGCAGCCACTCAAACCGTCCGTCTGGTAACAGAACCTACCCTTAACCCCGCAACTATCTATGGCTATCAAACCCATTTTGCCACTATCGATAATCTTGAAGATTTGGTTGGGGGTCATATTTATGTAGGGGTGATGCTCATCGCTGGCGGTGTTTGGCATATCTTAGTTCCCCCCCTCAAATGGGCGAAAAAAGTCCTGATTTTTTCAGGAGAAGCTATCCTGTCTTATTCCTTGGGTGGCATTGCTTTAGCGGGTTTTGTGGCGGCTTATTTCTGCGCGGTCAATACTTTGGCTTATCCTGTGGAGTTCTACGGTCCGCCTCTGGATATTAAACTCGGAATTGCGCCTTACTTTGCAGATACAACAGTCCTACCAATGGGCGCTCATACCCCCCGCTGTTGGTTAGCTAATGCTCATTTCTTCTTAGCATTCTTCTTCCTCCAAGGACATCTTTGGCACGCTCTGAGAGCCTTGGGATTTGATTTTCGTCGGGTTGAACGAGCTTTAAACTCTATCGAAGTTTAAGTCTGAGCAAGTCCCCCTAGACGGGTGGGTGGGTCAGTTTCATCTCTGGATATCTATTGACTCATCCACTACTCGATTAGAGATTATTTCCCCCCCCTGGTATCATATCCTTTCGCCAATGGAAATAGGTTAAATGAATTGTCCTTGTTGTTCGGGAGAATTACTGCTACATTGTAGCCATCATGGCTTATATTGGCAATGCCAAAATTGTCGCCTGACTTTGCCAGCTTCAGAAACTCTTGACCGACTCTTATTTGAGGCTAGTTATTCGGAAAAGCACTCCCCGACCTGCCCTCATTAATCGATACAATTGCCCGGAAATATCATTAGGAGAAATTCATGGCTGTCTTACATGATGCAGTGTGGTTAAATGTCAGTCCTGCTTTCCAAGAGTTTAACCAACCCTGCTTAAATTTTTTGTCTCAATCTGCTTATCTTAGCCAATATAAGTATTATCTGAGTCTGGATGAACCGCTGTCATTTAATACGCCATTAATTTGGCTCCATAACTATCTCAAAAATTGTGATTATCCTGTGCATTTAATTGGACATGGTATGAGTGGATTGTTGGGGTTATTATATGCTCGTCAACATCCAGAAATGGTGCGATCGCTTACTTTAATTTCTGTGGGGTTTTATCCGTCTGTTGATTGGCAGGCTCATTATTATGTACAACGACAACTTCTCAATTGTAGTCAACAAAAACTGTTAACTCAAACAGTTTATAACCTCTTTGGTTTTCAATGTCCTCCCATTACTAAAAAATTGATTGGTATTTTGAAAGAGGATATGATTAGTTCCCTGTCTCCCCATACTTTATATAAACGGGTCAGTTTTTCTCCTGGTGGTGTCCAGGTTCCTTTGCTGGTATGTAGAGGCGAACATGATGTGGTTATTGACCAGAATTTATGGCAGGGGTGGTCAAGGGTTTTTAAACCATGCGATCGCCTTTGGCAATGTCCAAATGGTCGCTATTTTTGCCATTATTTTGACCCCCAAAAAGTCGGTGAGACTATTGTTAATTTTTGGGATAATCTCCTGAAATCTTCAGATGTTATCTGCCCCGCCGATTCTCTTATTTATGACTGAATAACATAATCGACTAATTTTCCTTAGAATGCCTGAACTGATTACAGTTACAGCAAAGATTGTGCTGACACAATTCACCTCAATTTTACCCAGGAGATAATCATGACTGAACCCGCATTAACACCAATTAACTATTTGCCCATTAATCCCATATTTCCATTGTTTATATTCATGACATTGATGGGATTTATTTGCTCGTGTATTGTCGCGATAAAAGATGGATTAAAAAATGTAAAAAAACTCCATGATATTCCCTGTAGTCGCTGCGCTTTTTTTACGGGAGACTATCGCTTAAAATGTACCGTTCATCCCTGTAAAGCCTTATCAGAAGAAGCAATTAATTGTAGAGATTTTGAATTAAACACCGGTCCGGCGCGGAACCGACCACCTTTAGAAAAATAACATACCAGCATAGTCGGGTGTTGAGGATTTTTGGCGATCGCCCCTGACTTGACTCTAACTCTAGGGAAATGGGCATTGAGCCTCAATTCCCTTTTTTGCTGTCATAACGGCAGCTTGGGGAATTTTTGAGGAAATCTTAAAACTGTGGTATCGTCCCGAATTATTAAGGATTGTAAATTTTGAGTGCTGACAATGCCAGTGAAGGCATATAATTAACCCTTGGCGAAAAATCAGAGACCGGGAGAAATAGGTTAAACCAAAATCTAATGATCCATACTTTACATGATCAGGGATAACTACCACCTAAATACAAGTTCGTTTATTGTATTAGATACGGAAGGAAAAAACAGCTTAACCGAAGTGGCGCTGGTGGATAATCAGGGAGCAATTTGCTATCAAGCATTTGTTGCCAAAAACCATCCAGAACCGACATTTAGGCTGAACATTGCGACACTGCTAGATATAGTTAAACAAGTCGATAATCTGTGCCATAATCAAGTAATAATCTGCCATCATGCTGAACATGATCAAAGGATATTAGAGCGCAGTTTTGAACAAGTAGCAATTCCCTATCCTAATTATCAATTTATCTGTACCTGTAAGTTAGCCAAACAGCAGTTACCAAACCTTCCCGACTATGGATTAAGTTATTTATGTAAAACCTTAGACCTGCGATTAAATGGCGATCGCTTTGATGATCGCTATGCTCACCGTGCTAGTTATGATGCACAATTTACTTACAAACTTTATCGTTATTTAAACCCATTAAAATCACCGAATATGTCTGAAAATATTGCCCAACTATACCAGAATACCCCTAATCCTTTCAGCAGTATCCGAGTTAATACACCCTTTGAATATCACCCGGACTATGCTGATATTTACAGCCATCAATTTGACACACTGAAAGCCGTAATTCATGAAATCAAAGAATCCCCCAACCATCAAAGCCAAGGAGCCATAGTTTTGGGAGGACCGGGTTCTGGTAAAACCCATTTAATGATGCGACTGGCTCAACAAGTCCTGAAGACAAACCGCCTATTTTTTATCCGCCACCCGACTAATGCTGAGGCGGTGAACTACCATACATATACGAGAATCCTAGAATCATTTTCGGAAGAAATTACCCAGAAGAAGCTGACGCAACTCGAACAGTTTTTTGCGAAAAGTTTTGTCAATATCCTGAGCCAAACTGACTGGGTAAATAGCGAAAAAGGTAGACTAATGATCGCTAAACTACAGGATGATAACCTATCGCTATATGAACGGGTAGGACAACCGGGAACAGACCGCTATCGCAAAAATTGGGATGCGATAGAAAATAAAATTTTAGGGTGGTGGCGGGCTAAATATGGACTCTCCACGGACTACAGTTCCCAAGTCTTAATAGGGATTATACGGTTCTGTAGGTATACGGAAGTTAACCGAAAAAACCTAGTGCGCTATTGGTTATCTGGGAATGGAGATGCTGACTTCTCGGAAGAATTAAACCAGGTGGGATTAAAACCCTGGGGGGAAGATTTTAACCGGGAAGAATTTGCCCTAGAAGCTATCAAAACCCTAGGTCAACTGTCCCTATTAGATGAACCGCTGATTTTAATTTTTGACCAACTGGAGTCCCTATTTGAAGCACGTCACCAATCAACCTTAGAAAGTTTCGGTTCGACGGTGAAGGAAATTTTAACCCACGTTCCGAATAGCTTAATTATTCTGAATTTCTTTCCTGACCGTTGGGAGCGTTTTCAAGAACAATTTGATGGTTCAGTGATAGACCGTGTTTCTCAGTCTGTGGTGACATTGGGAAGACCATCTAAAGCACAACTGCATCAATTACTCAAAACTCTCTGTCAACTGAAAATTGAAACTAATTCCCCCCACGCTACGGTTGATATTGAAGTGCTGTTTACGAAAAAGGAACTCACAGAAATTGTCAATCAACCCTCAATTCGCGCAGTTATCAAACGTGCTTCTGACTACTTCCGCCATAAGGTGCAGGGTGTTCCCCTACCGCCAATTATTGCACCCCGGAAGGCTATCACAGTGGAGGCGGTGCAGTTTAAACAGCAATTACAAGGACTTTATCAAGCGGTACAAGAGGTGATTAAAACGTTCGATAATCTGACTCTATCTCCCCCGGAACAGCAACTACCGGAAACGGAGGAACTGGAATTAGATTTGGAGGATTTGCCTGAAGAAGAGAGACAGGAAAAGGCGACGGAAGGGCGACCTATAGAGCCGGAAATTGCCATAAAAGCTGATGCGGAATCGGAAAAATTGGTCGATTTGCAATTAGATGAATATTGGCAGAACCTGTTAAACCAATGGGAAAAGGACTATGATAAACCTCGCGTTATTAGTGATACGGATGATGTGGGTAAACTAATGGCGATTGTTTCGGCATTTAATAACCGATATCCGCTGAAGGTTGAACAACTGTCATTTGGACAGCGAAAAATACCAGAGCATTTGTGTATTAAAACAGGTCAACAAACTTATGTGCTGGCATTTTTGCATGGTTCAGGGAGTGCGTTTACTGGGAGAATTAAAAATTTTAATCGATTGGCTCTTGCTCATAAAAAAATGCGGTTTCGGTTAATGCGGGATGCTGTGGAACCGCCGATAAGGGGAGATGTTGGTCTGCGAGAAATTCAGATACTTGATGCGGTTAACCATGGGGAATATGTGATTATGGATAGGAGCGATCGCATTTGTTTTGAGTGTATATATCAAGCGATTATTGATTGGGAAAATCGCGAGTTTGCTGTAGGGATAACTCTGGAAGATATAGTTGATTTTTTGTCGATGAAACTGCCAGATTATTGGTTGATTAAGTGCCTGAGTTAATGGTAGAATGGGGGAAGCGATCGCCCCACTTCCTGAAAAAATGGTCGGACCAGTGGCGCGGCGGGGGGTGGGTATCAATGACAAACAGCAAGGGGTCTGAATTAGCACGCTATGCGATCGCCCCAATATGAGACAATAGAAAACGGTATACCGGAAACTAGAGAAACAATTGTGAGTCCAACAGCCGTCACAACTGATACAGCCAAAATATCCCAAACCAGCCGTCGCGCCGTTTTTCCCTTTACGGCGATCGTTGGTCAAGAAGAAATGAAATTAGCCCTGCTGCTGAACGTGATTGACCCCAAGATCGGCGGCGTAATGATTATGGGCGATCGAGGTACAGGTAAATCGACCACCATTCGCGCCCTAGCTGACCTGCTACCAGAAATAGAGGTCATAGCCGACGACCCCTTTAACAGTCACCCCAGCGATCCTGAACTGATGAGTGATGGGGTCCGAGAACGCATGAGTTTATCCGAAGCCATCCCGGTGACCCGTCGCAAGGTACAAATGATCGACCTACCCCTAGGGGCGACAGAAGATCGGGTTTGTGGAACCATTGACATTGAAAAAGCGTTGGCTGAAGGGGTAAAAGCCTTTGAACCGGGACTATTAGCCAAAGCCAATAGGGGTATCCTCTACGTTGACGAGGTAAACCTTCTCGACGATCACCTAGTCGATGTCCTACTAGACTCCGCCGCCAGTGGTTGGAATACGGTGGAAAGAGAAGGCATTTCTATCCGCCACCCGGCGCGTTTTGTCCTGGTGGGTTCAGGAAACCCAGAAGAAGGGGAATTGCGACCCCAATTATTAGACCGTTTTGGAATGCACGCGGAAATTCGCACGGTGAAAGAACCTAGTCTGCGAGTCAAAATTGTGGAACAGCGGACAGCCTTTGACCAAAACCCGCCGGAGTTCTTAGGAGAGTATCAACTATCCCAGGAAGAACTACAACGGCGCATAGTAGAAGCCCAAGAGAGACTATCGGGGATTAATATTGATTATGATCTGCGGGTGAAAATCTCTCAGGTCTGCTCAGAATTAGATGTAGATGGACTGCGGGGAGATATTGTCACTAACAGGGCGGCGAAGGCTTTAGCTGCGTTTGAAGGGGCTACAGAGGTCACTGTTGACCATATTGGTCGGGTGATTACTTTGTGTCTGCGCCACCGACTGCGGAAAGATCCATTGGAGTCTATTGATTCTGGAAACAAAGTCCAGAAGGTGTTTCGCCAAGTGTTTGGATTACCCGAACCGGATCAAAATTAGTTAACAACATCACAGGCAACTTTGCCTGTGTTACCGTATCGGGTTATGGTGGTTCGGATTATGGGGTTGGACCCCGGTCTAGCAACTTTGGGGTTTGGGATTATTGAATGTCACACTTGCGAAGAAGCTAGGGGAGGGTCTTTGTTCTCGGTGATGGACTTTGGGGCGATTCAAACTGAGGCTAATCAACCCCTGGGCGATCGCCTACAAACTATTTATGCTGACCTCCATACCCTACTCGAACAATGGCAACCGGATCTTGTCGGTGTCGAAAAATTGTTTTTTTACCGCATGGGAAATACGATCGCAGTTGCTCAAGCTAGGGGGGTTTTGCTGTTGGTTTTGGCTCAACGACACCTTCCTATATTTGAGTTTACCCCGGCTCAGATTAAACAGGCATTAACCGGATATGGTAATGCTAAGAAATATCAGGTGCAAGAGGCAGTAGCCAGGGAGTTAAACTTACAGGCGATACCTCAACCGGATGATGCGGCGGATGCTTTGGCGATCGCTTTGGCGACTTGGTTTGATCATGATCGGGTTTCCGATTCAATTTTAAGCTGATTGATAATCTATGTCTAATCTCATTCTGACTTCTCAAGAAATTGCTCAATTTCGTTCCCAATTGGCTGAATATTCCTCGGCATTACAAGCCTTAGATATGATTGAAGACTGCGAGGGTGATATCGAAGATGCCGCGATTTCTATGGCGATTAATGTCGGTCAATCTCCCACTACATCGGAAAATTGGCTTGATGGTTTAGCCAAGCGCCACCGAGTTACTATCTGTGAACCTAGCTATCAAGAGGATTTATTACAGTCCAATATAGCCCCGATAGTCGCTCATTTAATTTACCAAAATCAATGCCCGCCACTACTGGTCACTCCCGTGGTTATTTATGTGTTAAAAACTGGGGTTGAACAATTTTGTGAGCCTTTAAAATACAAAAAAATTTAACTGATAAATACTGACCGTAGAGCCTTAACCCTACGGTCTTTGGGCGTGTTGGTCTACTGATTGGCGCGGGCATCTTGAACCGCTGCCCAAAATAGTAGCACTGATAGGGGTATACTCAAGGCTAGAATCACCCCTGTGATTAATCCCCCTAATTCCGGTTCCCCAGAGGAAAGTTCAAAAATTGAACCAACGGCGGCGATCGCTGTAATACACGATCCGGCTAATAATAAACCACTTTTTGGCGTTCCAACCATGATCAGTTTTGACCCCACATTATTTAACTTGTTGAGTGTAATCGTGCTATTTAACCGGCTTGACTGCTTTCGGAGAAAACTTATATTTAGCCAATTCCTCATTCAGGGCTAATTGATTGTCAACGCGATCGACAAATAACACCCCCTGTAGGTGATCGATTTCATGTTGAATGGCTCGACAAAGTAACTCCGTAGCCAATATGCTCCGAGGACGGCCGTTTTCATCCTTAAAGGTAACTTCTACCTCTTCTGGGCGGACTACATCCATATAAACCCCTGGAATACTTAAACATCCTTCCTGGAAAGGTGATAACTCGCGGCTTGACTTTTTGATGGTGGGGTTAATCAACACTAGGGGGGGAGTCGCTGCATTATCAGGTTCGCAGTCAATCACGATTACCTGTTTGTGTACCCCTACTTGGGGAGCGGCTAAACCAATACCATCGGCACTATACATGGTTTGTAACATCTCCCGCACCAGTTGCCGAATTTCATCGTCAATGCGCGAAACCCGTTTGGCTGGCTGTCGCAAAACGCGATCGCCCAAATAGTGAATATCCAGGGGGGGTTTTTCTAACTTTTGCTTTTCCACCAGAACTTGAGACGTCATGAAATCCTTACTCGCTTTCGTTAACACTTATTCATATTTGATTTTAGATCGCAATCGGGGTTTGGGAGAGCGATCGCTACATATTGGATCTCAGTATCCTGGCTAAGATTCTCAATCACCCCCAATAATTAAATTTTTGCTAAGTTTTCCTGTATTTGAGCCAAATCGGTTTACGTTTAAGTCTTTTATGGCGATAATTGACTCTGGATCAAAAAATCCACCAGCTTGCGGCTGATGGATAACTCACCTATTCGTAGCATCTCAGTTGTTAATGTATCAGTTCCCGACTATTTTGACATCACCTGACCGGGTGATATTCGGTAACTAGATATCCTCAAAACAGGGGGGATATTCTTGCTCCACCATTTGCTAGGGGGTTTCACAGTGTACCTCCTCCTGTTTTTAGCCTCGTGGGTGAACTTTCACAGCTTGACCTAGAGAGTAGACAATTCAGATTCTGGCTGGAGTCCCCATTGACTGCATCTCTGTAATTCTCCATCCTAGGTAATAAGCTAAAAATCTTCCTCAACTCATTCTCAGGAGATTAAGACATGGCATCTCTCACCTATTTTGCTCACCTAAGACAAAAAAGCGATCTAATCAACAGCCCCACCTGTGCATACCCCAACAACCCATCACCCGTTGAACATAAGCAGCAAAACTCCCTTAACTACGTCCCTAGTAGCCAAGAACTTAAACGGTTTATTGGTTGTAAAGCTGGCGAGGTGATCAAGCAGATGAGGGTTTGGGGTTATCACCAAGTTACCCTCAACATTCCCAAAAACTTGATATCAGTTAAGACAGACCAAGGTTCGATCAATTTCCAGCTTTTGTCCTATGACACGATTATTGCTAATGTCAATTGCGATCGATACTAATTATTTCGAGGACATCTGACGCGCCATATCCCTAAACATATTCATGTTGGGACCGGGACGACGACGGGTCGCTGTGGACTTGGGAAGTAAGTAGTCTGTAGCAAATGTCATACCCTCCGGGGTTTTGTTCATACCACCATTTAGGGGCGCAGACGATGGGGCTACCTTAGCCACAGCAGCCGGGGCTGGGGTGGCAGGTACATCCGCTTTTGCTGCTTCTGGGGATTTCTTCGCTACAGATTTCTTCGTTTTTTCTGGCTTGTCAGCTTTGGGGGCTTCAGCTTTGGGGGCTTCAGCTTTGGGGGCTTCTACTTTGGGGGCTTCAGCTTTGGGGGCGACAGTTGGACTCGGTTCTGCGGTGGTTCCCTTAGCCTCATCAAACTCTAAAAAATAATCAGATTTTTGACCACGCCCAAACAGTTTACCAATGGCTAACATTAAACCTACTCCGTTCAGTTTTTATAAAATTGACACTCATTGCCTAACAAGTTAAATTTCAGATTAAAATTATCTGCAAGGTTTGTCCACAATTGTTTACAAAATTTTACAAAAATCCCATCAAGTGAGGGTAATTTGTGACAATAAGAGGCAAAATTGAGATAATTGTTTACACTTATTCACAAATTCTCATAATTTCCACATGAAGAACAATCAAGCCCTTAATCCGGTTTTACTGATTCATGGTATTTTCGACACGATCGCCATTTTCCAAGTGATGTCTAGGCATCTGAGACAAAAAGGCTGGGAGGTTCATAGCTTCAACCTGTGTCCCAATTACGGATTAAGTGGCATAGAATGCCTAGCAGAGCAAATTGTCGAATATGCTGATCAAAACTTTGCCCCCAATCAACCCTTTGACCTGGTAGGTTTTAGTATGGGGGGAATTGTCAGTCGCTACTATGTACAGAAGCTAGGGGGAATTGAACGAGTCCAAAGATTAATTACCATTTCGTCCCCCCATAACGGAACGATGACAGCTAACCTCTATCCAACCCAAGCGGCGGCGCAAATGCGCGCCAACAGCCCCCTACTGTTAGATTTGAATAACAATATAGGAATGCTCGATCGCCTCAATTTTACCTCAATCTGGACTAGATTTGATCTGATGATTGTTCCGGCGAACAGTTCACACCTAAATTTGGGCGAGGAAATTATCCTTGATGTGCCACTACACGCTTGGATGGTTAAAGATGCCAATTGTATCGCAGCAGTGGAGAAGGCTTTGAGAACTGCTGCTCTATAAAACTTAAACAAAACCGGACATAGCCGGATATTGATGTTTATTTCTTGCTTCGTCCGGGACTGTCGGCAGCACCCCGTCCACAAGTGTAATCGTCGGAACCAGGCGATTTTTCTAAATTTATACTGGCGTTCAAATCTCTATCAATCTTCAAGCCACAGTTTGGACATTCAAAAGTCCGACGGACTAGGGGCATTTTTTGACGATAACCGCAATTAGAACACAGTTGACTGGATGGATAAAATCTATCGGCAATAATCAACTTTGAACCATAACGTTCTGCCTTGTAACCTAGTTGACGACGGAACTCATAAAATGAAGCATCAGCGATAGAACCCGCCAAACCATGATTTTTCAGCATACCTGACACATTCAAATCTTCAATGACTACTTGGCTGTGGTTCTTAGCCAAGAAAGTAGTTATTTTATGAATCGTGTCCCGCCGAATGTTTGCTACTCTTTGATGTAGCTTTTGAACTTTTAAGAGACATTTGGCCCAATTTTTCGAGCCTTTGACTTTGCGACTTAAATGACGTTGTAATCGAGCTAGTTTTTTGGTGGCTGCTTTATAAGCCTTGGGATTAGAGAATTGGGTCCCATCGGAGCAAGTCGCCCAATTGTTAATTCCTAGGTCTACCCCGATTCTCTCTCGATATTTAGGTGTGATTTCTGGTGTGATTTCTACGAAAAAGCTAATATACCAGTCACCTGCTTGGCGCGTTATAGTGACTTTCTTAACTAGACTGGGTGGTAGAGCCTCAAATGTAGAAACCCAGCCCACAAAAGGCAGCTTATGGCGAGTTCCTGACAGATTGAATGGTTGGCCGCCATTGTCAAGGGTAAAGCTATCATGGTGGCCTTTCTTCTTAAATTTAGGATAACTGCTTATTCCTTTGAAGAAGCGCTTAAAGGCATCCCCTAGATTAATGAAGGCATATTGATAAACTCTAGAAGACAATTCGGACATCCAAGGATATTGAGGTTTCACATAATGAGTAAAAACCTTTTTGATGGAGTTGACGTTAGGCTTGAGTCCCTCTTCATAAGCTGACATCCATAAGTGTAATCCCCAATTGAACACAAATCGAGCATACCCCGCGTGTTTGGCCATCAAGGTGCGATGACGGTCATTGAGTTTTAGTTTTGTCCGGAAAGCTTTGTAAGCCATGATTTGATTTTACCATGAAGAATCCGACTTGATGAGTATGTCGTCAGGGAAATTTGGCATGGTCTGGGGTTTGACCGTATACTCATTATTGAGTTGTGAATCTTTTGGGGTATTGTACGTTATTGTCCTAAGATGTCAAGCAAATCTTGGATTAAATTCTGGCTCTAAAATTCCAACAAGGCAAAGTGATTTAAAATCTTATGTATCCACAGCTATCATTATTATCGAATCCAGCGGTAGCAGCGATCGCTATTAATACCCTACTATTGGGAATTGTCGCCCTACTACCCAAAAAACTCTTAACCCCCTCTGGTATTGTACACGCTTGGATTTTAGGCGTGTTAGTCTGGGTAAGTCTCCAAGGACCCGGATATATGGTGGTGGGGTTTTATTTCGTGATCGGATCAGCAGTGACCCGCATTGGGATGGCTGAAAAAGAGGCGGCGGGTATAGCCGAAAAGCGATCGGGTGCTAGGGGACCGGAAAATGTCTGGGGATCTGCCTTAACTGCGGCGCTTTGTGCTTTGGGAATTTGGGGGTTAAGGGGGCTGATGGTTGATAGTCCCATAACTGCGATCGCCACACCTTTACTGATGTTGGGATATGTTGCCAGTTTCAGCACTAAACTCTCTGATACCTGTGCCTCAGAGGTCGGTAAAGCCTATGGAAAACGAACTTTCTTAATTACTACCATGCAGCCAGTGCCGCGCGGTACAGAGGGCGCTATCAGCCTAGAAGGAACTGTGGCTGGTGTGGTAGCATCCCTAGCCATGGCTATGGTGGGCTGGTCAGTGGGTTTAATTGATGCCATGGGGCTGTTATGGTGTATAATAGCAGCGTTTGTCGCTACTAACCTAGAAAGCCTGATCGGAGCCACTTGGCAAAATCAGGTGGGGTGGCTCACCAATGAAGTCGTCAATTTTATCAATACCCTAATCGGGGCGATCGTTGCTATCGTGTTAGCAGTTGTCTATTTTCAACTCCCGATTCACTTTTAAACCCCCAGATTAGCTCAGTATTAGCATACCCAAATCCCAGATCATTGCTATATTAGGGGTAGACCTCATCTGGGGTGTATACTCCAGTTAGATTAACAACCACGTTCAAATTACTTTTACCTATGTCTCAACCATTTTTGACCATTAATGATAACGACTCTCTTACCCTGAGTCAATCATTACAATATCTCCAAAATTCCGGCAAGTTGCAGGATTTTCTGGCTAATATTCTCAGGCAATATGTAATTGATAAAGAACTGCAATCTCGGGATGAAGTTAACTCCAATGCAGCCGCCATTGAGCAAGCCGTGATTAATTTCCGCCTGGAACGTAATCTCAGCGACCCCCAAGCCTTCCAAACTTGGCTCGATGAAAACCGCTTGACCTATAAAAGTTTTCATGACCAGGTTTCTAATGGGTTTAAACGAGAAACTCTCAAACTCGCAGTAGTTAAAGAGAATTTGGAGGAATATTTCCAAGAACGCAAACCGTTTTTAGATTCCGTAGTCCTGTCACGAATTGTGGTTGATGACTATGAAATGGCTGAAAGTTTAAAAAGCAAAATTGCCTCGGGAGAAGGAAGTTTTGAAGCCTTAGCGCGGGAATATTCTCTCACCACAGAACGCCGGGTTAATGGCATGATGGGAGCCGTAAGTAAAGCCACATTACCAGATACCTTAAAATCTACCATTGAAGGGGCTAAGGTGGGTCAAATTATCGGACCTTTTGAAGTCGAAGGGCGCTGGTGTTTGTTCAGAATTGAAGAATTTATCGACGTGACTTTGGAAACCAAAGGCATTAAAAAACAGTTGCAGGATGAATTGTTCGATCGCTGGATGAATGAACAACTCAAAACCCTGACTGTGAAAATGCAAATTGGTGATTAATTTAGGGCTGTGGGAAAGCCCTTTGCAGTTGTTCAGGAGTCAACTCCTCCAAAATGGTCATCTGAAACAGGCTGGAACCTATAGTATTTAGATAAGCGTCATTTAAGTAATTGCGGTTATCTAACTCTCGGCGAATATGTAGGTTAAAAAACGTCAGGCTGAGTGCTTTTAAATAGGGATAAGCGAAGTTGGGGTCAGGACCAATAATTTCTGGGGGGATGGGTAATTGTCCCCCCTCTTCTTGTAAAAAGGAGAAGTGAGTCCCTCCCTCAAATAACACTAGGATGTTGTCAGAGTTGGTTAACCAGGTGAAAGGCTCAATTTGTTCTGCAATGGCTGGGGTAATATAATCATTGGTTCCTGATACGATCGCCACTGGGATATTAATAGCAGCCATTCCCCTTTCACCAAAAACTAAGCTGCTAAAGGGATTAATAGCGATCGCTGCTTTAATTCTAGGGTCCCGAAAGTTCTGACGTTCTAAAGCCACTTCCAAAGCTCGACATTGGAGGATAATTGATAAATTGAGGGTAATGCGCCGATTGGGAAGATCAGGACAATACTGGCTCAGTATCTGGGGGTTCAATTTCGCTCCCGCTAAGGCTAACACCGTATACCCCCCAAAAGATTGACCAACTACGCCAACATTTTGCAAATCTAGCCTTTCTCGCCAAAATGGGTCAGAAGCTGATTTTTGTTCCAGTAAGTCTAGTAAATAACTAATATCTGTGGGGCGCGCGGCAAATTCTGAAGGGTTGGGAGGTTCCTCGAAACCTTGTAAAAATCCTTCAAAACGATTAGCACTGGTGGCGATATGTTCGGGAATGGCTACCGCAAAACCATGGGAGGCGAGATGTTCGGCTAAATAGCTAAAGGTTTTTGGGTCTGACCCTAACCCGTGGGAAATAATAATTAGGGGGGCGGGTCTGTCTATATTTTCCGGTAAGTATAAAAACAGTGGCGAAGGGCGATCGCGATTAGGATTGAAAAATACTACCTCTGCTTCTGTCCAGCTATAGGGTCCCATAGTCCGGGGGTTAGGAATGGTGAATCTTTGTTGCGGTCTCCGGTTAGCACTATTTTCCGCCGACCTCTGCTGTGAGATTTGCTCGATAATTGTCTGATCTCTAAATAACACCTGAGTTGTTTCGTTGATCAAATCGATACTAAAATCTAAATCAATGCGAATTTGAGGGTCAGGAAACTCCTGGAGAATACCCATAATCGTTAGACCTTCTGGACGTTTAGAGGCTTGAGCGATCGCTGTTTTTAGAGCCATATAACCATTTTCGCCGTCTCCAGTATTCACCACTCTACCCATGCGCCGCAAAATGGTTTCTCCTGTTGGCGAATTTAAAAACCGATCTATACTCCAAGGACTCGCTTCAAAAGGGGATTTTAAACCTCTTCTTAATCCTTCCGGGTCTTCGATATTCAGTAAATAACCATACACAAATAAAAGCGGTGTACTCTCCCCAGACTCGACAAATTTTTCCAGTTCAGCTATGGAAATTGAGGTGTTTGCTATACCATAGGATATGATCATCTCCTCCGCGCTGTGAGCGGGGCTTACTGATGCGATCGCACTCAAAATTGCAGAAGATAAACCCACCCCAAATATTTGCCATACAGACGAAAACCATTTACCAGCCACAGCCATAAATTCCAATTAATCCATAATCTAATAACTTTCGCTAATATATCAACCCGAATCGATTTAAATTTTAAAGTATTGTTAAGAATTGATACATTTTTATTGATAATGCCTCGCAAATAGTTGACGAGATTATGGGGGTTGTGGTATCCTCCAATAAATCGTTACCAAGGGCTTATTGTGTCCTTATCCGAAAATAAAGCCTACAACCCTGATTCTATCATAATCCAGAATATTACAGCCTGTTCAGAAATCATCTGATCACCTCTCAAAGTCCCTCTCCCTTTCTGGGAGAGAGGTGTAGGGTGAGGGCAATGTATTACAAAGTCCCTCTCCCTTTCTGGGAGAGGGATTTAGGGTGAGGGCAATGTATTACAAAGTCCCTCTCCCTTTCTGGGAGAGAGGTGTAGGGTGAGGGCAATGTATTACAAAGTCCCTCTCCCTTTCTGGGAGAGAGGTGTAGGGTGAGGGCAATGTATTACAAAGTCCCTCTCCCTTTCTGGGAGAGGGATTTAGGGTGAGGGCAATGTATTACAAAGTCCCTCTCCCTTTCTGGGAGAGGGATTTAGGGTGAGGGCAATGTATTACAAAGTCCCTCTCCCTTTCTGGGAGAGAGGTGTAGGGTGAGGGCAATGTATTACAAAGTCCCTCTCCCTTTCTGGGAGAGAGGTGTAGGGTGAGGGCAATGTATTACAAAGTCCCTCTCCCTTTCTGGGAGAGGGATTTAGGGTGAGGGCAATGTATTAAGCGACTGGTGAACAAGCTGTATCTCAGCAAAATTGAAAATTCCCGATGCACGAGTTTTCCGAGAAAATCGCAGCGCCATTTTCCCCCCTATTGACAAAAACCCAATTTTGTGATATGCAAGCCCCGTCCTCGGAAAGGGCGGGGAGTATCAAGAATCAATTGGCACTATACTCAAAGCCATGGTCATCAGCGTAGCGATGCAAAAATCTCATCACCCGCCCAAAAATATCCTCAGAATCAACCTCAAAAGTACATTCTGCTTTCGAGAGTTCATCATCTCCCACATAGAAGAACTTAACACCTGTGGGACTTACGCGGATTTCTCCTTCTTCATCCCGGAGCCATAAATGGCTAATTTGTTTGCGATAAGCCCTGAGTTTTTCGATCGCCTTGAGTTGTTTAAAGACTAAAACGACAATCTTGGTGTTGCTGTCTCGGCGTTTGCGGAGGCTAACCCCACCCAGTTCCTCGTCAAGTCCATCGATAAACTGGATAGATGTAGACACAACCTATTGCTCCATAGAGTTTAGCCAAAGTTTAACTCGGAATTAAGTAGAAACACTCAAAACCTCATAAAACTTAACTTCTAGGGGTTAGAGAAACTGTTGATTCTACCACCGCCAATCACGCGACCGGGAGTGCTGCGAGGAGAAGTAAAGGGAGCCTGTTGCTGGATCACTTGATTTTGATTATTTGGGTTTAAATTGGTGGGACCGACCACATAGTTATTGGGATTGGGGGTGGCGGGCTGAAAGTTGGGAAAACCACCAGAATTGTCCGTCTGAGGCTGCTGATTGCGCCCAAAAGGATTAGTTCCGGTGTAGTTATATTGTCCGTGGGGGTTAGCGCGGTTGGGAGGTAGCACGGGTGCTGGTGGTAAACCACCTGGCTGGGTTCCAGATAAGGGCTGAGGTAGGGAACGGTTAGTTTGATATTGGTTGGGGGCTACATCAACAGTGGCTGCATTAGTTCCATCAATGGGGGCTACGGTTCTGGGAACCACCCAACTGGCTTCGGGAATTTGAACTGGGGGTGCGTATGCGGGTAGAGGAATACCAGAGGCGGTGTTATTATCCCCATTTGTCGATGATGGGGTAGCCACCTGACTATTGCTGCTTCCAGTGACTATCAGAGGGTTGAACATCCCTTGAGTTTGGGTTTGGGTTTCGCCTTCGGATTCACTTGTTGATGATGAGAAAGACTGACCCATCGCCGCCTGTAGTGGGGTGGGTGCTAAGGGGGAGTTAGTTAGGGTTTCTTGATTGTCCTCCTGGTTAGCTGGGGTTCCCCACCCTAATAAACCAAAGGATGCAGGTCTATTATTTTGGGTATTTTGGGCATTTTGCAGAGCCTGGCTGGTAGCATTAAAGGGACTGGTGGCTGTGGTTTCGGGGAATGGTTCAGGTAGGGTGGTTGTTGCTTCACTCGATCGCAAATTTCGGGAACTCTGGGTTTGGGTATTTTGATCGGACCGAGAGTTACGGCGGCGAACTTCCTCGAATACGTCTTCTCCGCCTTGGATAGGATTGTTAAATAGGCTAACATCCTCCGGGTTGTTTCGGCGTAACTCTTCGAGTAGTAAGCCTGAACTGTCAATTTCGGCAGCGATCGCCAATTCTTCCGGAGATAGTCCGCTTTCGGAGGTTTCCGGTTCCCAGTCAATCCGATAGAGTTCGGGATTTTCTGAAACTTCCCATACAAATATACTCACTAGGGAAATCACACCAATGGGTCCCCACACCCTCGGCTGGGCGATCGCCTTGAGTTTGGCAATAATCGGGTTAACTTGTTTTTCAACATCATGGTTGTGGTCGTGATGTTGATGTTGATGTTGATGTTGATGGTGTTGTTGATGTGACATGATTGATCACCGATTGAGTATAAGGACAGGACTATCCCAGGAATTTGATAAAGCCTTCAGGAACAAGTTGAGCTTCTCCTGACTTAAATCTCTCCACGGGAACCCAGAGGGCTAATTTTTGGCGATCGCCTTCCTTAAATGGGATTTGTTCCTGTTGGTAAAATTGGCGATCAGCAAATTTACATCGATACAGTTGGATAATTTCATGTCCCTGACTACCATTATAAACGAAAATGCTTTCCAGGCAATCTAGGTATTCTATATCAGTAATTTCCGCGTTGAGTTCTTCGAGAAATTCTCGTCGGAGTGCATCTCGACTATGTTCGCCAAAATCTAAACCTCCTCCTAAAGCACGATAAAAGGTTATTTGTTTTTCCTGGTCGTATCCCTGAGACACCAAAATGCGATCGTTATCCTCAATTAATCCTAATGCAATTACCCTAATTTTCGGTTTAGCCATGATTCTGAGTTAATTAGATTTTATCGGCAGCATTCAAGAGATACCATCGTTAGCAAAATCAGGATCATGGCGATTCGTTGAGACCGGCCAATCTTGATTTTGTCCCCCAATAATTAACTCTTCTATCGTGACATAATCTTCGCTGAGTTGTTCCAAAGAATTAATCAAAACATCCAAAGCCAAAGCATCACTGGTTCCCAAATCAAACCAACAACGCGCCCACAATCCCTCATATTCTACTTCCCCCATATTGTGCATGAGTGCCATCATAGCATCATGATTTCTGTCATTCTCATAAGTCATATAATTGAGGTCAACCCCCACTTCTTGCACCTGCAATTTTTCCGCATTAAATCCCCCCAATTTTCCCAACAAAAACCAGGAATTAAAAACCTCCTCAATATACTGTCTTTCTATCATGGAAGGAATGGTGCTAAACCTTAACCAAATCCAGACATCAAATTGATTAAACTCTCTAAACTTTACATCCATGATACCAGATGAAACCTCTCTATTTTTGGTCATGATTAAGGCATATTTACCCCCAGTCTGCCATGATATTACCTAAAATAACCGCGACTTATGGGGAAAGGCAGATAGATTTAGTGGGGGGGGGTTGATCAGGCTGTTATAAAGGCGGTAACTGAGTAGGTCCCCATAAACTATTATAATCTCTGATGGTATTGCGTAGGGGATGACAAGGGCGGTCTAAGCTGTCAATATTATTAAGTGTTTTGCACTGCTCATAAAAAATCTGAGCGACAGTCAGCCTAGGAAGTTGATCAGGTTGTGATAATGCTACACTAAAGCTCTGGTAAGCAGCATTCAATAGCTGAGGGTCATTTTTCTGCCTACCGAGAGAGGCGAGAATCTGAGCCTTGAGATAGAACAATTCTGGATGAAAAGGCACTTCTTCTAAGGCTTGGTTAACAATAGTTAAAGCCCGGTCTAATTGGTCAAGATCGCGATAGGCGATCGCAATTCCCCAAAGGGCGAGATAACGAGGACCTGCGTAACGTTCCAGGCGCTCTACAGCAGCCATGGGGTCAGAAAAAGGCAAATTTAAACCGAGAAATAAATCCATATATCCCTTGAGCAAATTTAGCTCTGGGTCTTGAGGATCAATTTGTTCGGCGGCATTCATCAATCGTAGCACAGTTTGCAGCTTATTTAAAGCCTGGGGAGCCCCCTTAATAGTTCCTTGAGTTTGGACAATATAAGCACCCTGTAAAAAATGACCCACCGCCATATAGAGATTTCCCCGTAGAGGGTCAGAAACCATAAGAGATTGAGCAGTTTGCAGAGTTCGGTCGGCGTAGCGTTTCATAGCATCCCAGTCTTGAGCCTGATAAGCTAGAGAGGCTTGGAGAGCAAAAACCATTGGTTCGTTAGTACCAAGCTGTTCAGCCTGTTTGAGGTACTTTTGCGCCTCAACATAGTGTCCTCGCTCAAACATAGCCCGAAAGGCGGCTTCGGTTTGTTCACCCATAACCCTAGGATTATTAGTGCGGAAGGGGTCAGCCGCAGTAGCAGTTAAAGATAACAGAGCGATCGCAATAGGGGTAATACCAAACAGGGTGATAGTTTTGGAGTGAATGGATTTTATAAGATTTGATAAGCTAATCATAGGGATCTTTCCTTGAAAATGCTAATGGGCTGGAGTTTTGCCAAAATTCAGCCCCTAGGTTAATCGAGTCATGCTATCATCTGCACCTAGTTGGTGCCAGGATTGATAGGTTTGAGTAACATTTAGAATTCCTCCAAATGCTATATATCAGAAATTTGCTTTATCATCCGGCCGCCTGCAATGCTCCCATTCTGAATAATATTAATTTAGAACTGCCTCCGCAACAGTTAGGCTTGATTGTGGGCCGTAGCGGTTCTGGTAAAAGTACATTACTAGAAATTTTAGCGGGTCTGGCTCAAAAAACGAAAGGGGATATTCGCTGGCGTGAACAGGAGTTAACTTCTGAACAACTACCACAACTCGCGGGTTTAGTGTTTCAGTTCCCGGAGCGACATTTCTGCGGTGGTTCGATTTTGGAAGAGTTGCGACTGGGACACCCAGAAATCAGACTCGATATGATGCAAAATGCTTTGGGGGAAGTGGGGTTAGAGAGTCTATCTTTAGAAAAGGCTCCCCATTCCCTCAGTGGCGGACAGCAGCGACGGTTAGCCTTAGCGGTACAATTAATCAGACAACCTCATTTATTGATGTTAGATGAGCCGACAGCGGGTTTAGATTGGTCAATGCGGCGGCAGTTGGTGGCTTTGCTGGACAAGTTAAAATCTCACTGGACTTTATTGGTTGTTACCCATGATGCGGGGGATCTGTTGGAAATTGCAGATTGTTGTTGGCGACTTGATCATGGCAATTTGCAACCTGCTGATCCGCAGACTTTGCTGAAAAATGTTGATCCGGCTGTGGTGTAACGATAGTGTTGGAGGAATTGGGTTTGGGGGAAATTCAGTCGGAAGGTTGGGAAACTCTGGGTTGGATACCTAGCGATCGCCAACTGGAAATTTTTAATATACTCTATGAGCAGATTTTGGCGGGTAATCAACGGCTTAATTTAACCCGCATTACTGATCCGGTGGGGTTTTGGGAAAAGCATTTATGGGATTCTTTGCGGGGGGTCGTACCCTGGTTGTCCGGGGATAAATTGCCTTTGCGGGTGATTGATATTGGTACTGGCGCGGGTTTTCCTGGTGTTCCGATCGCGATCGCTATTCCCACAGCCGAAGTTACATTGCTTGATAGTACCGGTAAGAAAATTGCTTTTTTACAAACTCTCATCCCTCGTCTGGGTCTGGAAAATGCTATCCCCTATTTGGGACGGGTAGAAGCGATCGCTCAACAGTCCGACCATCGCCAAAGTTATGATCTGGTCGTCTTACGCGCTGTCGCTGCTGCTACCGTGGCGGCTGAATATAGTTTACCCCTACTCAAAATTGGCGGCGTGGCGGTACTATATCGCGGTCAATGGACCCCCCCAGAACAGCAGGAGCTACAAAATGCGATCGCTCCCTTGGGCGGTAAACTAGACTCCGTGGAATCCTTTGTCACTCCTGTAACCGAAAGTGTCCGCCACTGCGTCTATTTACGGAAAATTAAACCCACACCCGATCGCTTTCCCCGTCCTGTTGGTATTCCCACCCAAAAACCCCTAGGGTCTCTATCCTCCAACTCGTAGGATGGTAGGGTGCGTCAAAGCCAGGAAATCGTCATGACAACCCGGTGATCAACAACTGACGCACCATTTCCCCTGGCTGGGGCATGATTTGATTAATGATTTAAGGATGTTAAACTCCAGTCAGGGCGGAGGTTTTTTGCACCTCGTAAATAGGGATGATGTACTTGAGTTTTGTGGCTGGGAAAATTGACATGAACGAGTACGCGAATACAGCGTTCTAGGCTACCCTTGACATACATTTGCTGGACATCCAACAGGGGAACATTTTGCCAGTGGGGACGTTCTCTGGCGATCGCCGCCGGAAAAATCGCATCCAAATCGCGAGTCACAGAAAAAGTCGTACTGATAATCTGTTCTGGATCTAACTGGTTGCGAGTTTCCAATTCATCCAGTAGTTCCGTCACCGCTTCGCGAATTGCGTCAATGGAATTTTCCCTAACTGTCGTCGCGCCACGAATCGCTCGAACTTGCCACTCCACGCCAAATCCTCCTATGATGCTTAGTAGTATAGGTTAACGGGTGGTCAAACACCACCTCGCCTGTGATTGCTTAACCCCCTGCGTGGGAATGTTTAAGGTCGATACAGCCACAGGGGTAAACCACTGGTAGACAACTCAAATTCTACCCAATTTCGGGCATCCGAGATCCTGTTAGTCGCCGCCAGATTATTACTGAGAACCCGATTTAATAAAGATTTCGGCTTTTCCAGGGTACAGCATTCAGTTTTATCCGGGTCAAGATTGACCATTTCCGCTGTCCATCGACGCGCATCTTCTTCACTCCCCAAGCGATCGATCACCCCCAACTGTAGGGCTTGTTCTCCCGTAAAAATGCGCCCATCAGCAAAAGATCGCACCGCCTCAATTTCCAAATTTCGAGACTCAGCCACAGTGCTGACAAACTGTTGATAACTCGTATCAATCAATTCTTGAAGAATTTGCTGTTCTGGTTCCGTTAATTCCCGGTCAAAAGCTAAAATATCCTTATAAGGTCCTGATTTTATGACCTTAAAAGAAACGCCAACTTTTTCCAGTAGTCTTTCTAAGTTATTTCCCCGCAAAATTACACCAATACTGCCTGTAATAGTGCCAGGATTAGCCATAATATGTTCAGCCCCCATGCCAATATAAACACCACCAGAGGCAGAAATATTACCAAAACTAGCCACAATTTTGACTTTTTTTCTTAAAGATTTAAGGGCGCTATAAATTTCCTGGGAGTCGCCAACTGTGCCGCCAGGACTATCAATCCTCAGCAGTAGCGCGGGAAATTTCCGTTCTTCAACGGTTTTCAGTGCCTCTAAAACCCGCTTGCGGGTATCACCAGCAATAGCACCACTAATTTCGATGCGAGCAATTTGTTTACGAAAACGAGACTTAAATGGCCAAATCATGAACTTTTGGGGCTTAATCAAATGGGACGGGTATCGCCGAGACCAGCAAACAGCTAAAATGGGCTAAAGCTAAACACCTCGTATATATCGAGGAGTACAGCCACCTTATTTAAGTATAATCCCACGGGGGGCTGTCTTAGCCGATGTTCTCAGCTAAAGTAGACTTTTTGGCAGTTAACCCCTATCATAGAAACAGTAACTTAACAAAACTACATATAGCAGCGGACAGGGAATCGGGAACACCGGACATCAAAAGGCCACCATCTAGGTTTCATCTTGTGTCTACTGCTATAAATAGCACAACTCACCCCCAACGAAATCGGGTGAGTGCAAACTTCAAAGATTCCTGGGAGAAAACTTGCCAATGCTAACAAAGCAGACCAACACGGATTTACCCTTGAAACCATTATTGCTGATCGCGCCATTTTTCCTGTGGGGTACGGCAATGGTAGCCATGAAAGGGGTAATTCCCCACACTACACCCCTATTTATGGCGGGGATGAGATTGGTTCCGGCGGGGGTGTTGGTTCTGTTATTTTGCTTAATCCAAGGAAGACCTCAACCTAAAACCTGGAAAGCCTGGTTATGGATTGGCTTATTTGCTTTGGTCGATGGCGCTTTATTTCAAGGATTCCTGGCTGAGGGACTGGTGAGAACTAATGCGGGTTTGGGTTCGGTGATGATTGACACCCAACCTCTGGCGGTAGCCATTCTCTGTCTGTGGCTGTTTAATGAAAGCATCCGCTTTTGGGGATGGTTAGGGTTGGTCATTGGGGTGATTGGTATTAGTGCCATCGGTTTACCGGATCAGTTGATTTTGGGGTGGTTTAACTTACTACCAGCAGAACAAATGGTCACCTCGCCAATATTAGAAAGTGGGGAATGGTTGATGCTATTGGCCGCTTTGTCAATGGCGGTGGGGACGGTTTTAGTCCGGGGAGTGTGTCGCCACTGTGACCCGGTGGTGGGGACGGGTTGGCACATGATTATTGGCGGTTTGCCTCTATTTATGTTGTCTGGTGGCTGGGAAGCTGACCAATGGGTTAATATTGATGGCGGCGGTTGGATGGCGATCGCTTATTCGACTATTTTTGGTAGTGCGATCGCTTATGGCTTATTCTTTTATTTCGCTTCTAGTGGTTCCCTAACTAGCCTCAGTTCCCTCACTTTCCTAACCCCTATTTTTGCCCTGCTATTTGGTAATCTGTTTTTGGGAGAGGTACTCACTCCTTTACAGTCAATGGGGGTGGGATTAACCTTGGTCAGTATCTATCTGGTCAATCAGAGAGATATCTTGGCTGATAAGTTCAAATTTGGTCACTCTGCTGCTGAGTCTATCCCCTCAGAAACTACTCAACCTATGGAGGTATCCCTACCCGTAAAAATCCCGGAGTCCGAACCTAAATTGTAAACCTGAACTGCGAGCTAAGACTATGAAAGTAGGTGCCAACTATCTAGGAGGCGATCGCTGTGAATTTGTCGTCTGGTCCCCCCTTCGAGAAACTGTCAATCTGCAAATCGAGACACCATCACCTCGGCTAGTTCCCATGACTAAGGATTCTCAGGGATACTGGCGGGTGACCGTTTCTGATGTACCACCAGGGACTCGCTATCGTTATCAACTTGATGGCGATACCATTCGACCTGACCCCGCCTCTCAGTCGCAACCAGAAGATGTACACGGACCCTCTCAGGTAGTTGATCATCATGGCTTTCATTGGGAAGATAGCAACTGGTCAGGAGTCCCGCTGGCTGATTTAATTATCTATGAATTGCACGTTGGCACTTTTACCCCAGAGGGTACTTTTCAAGCTGTTATTTCCCGCATTCCCGAATTATTAGAGTTAGGAATTACCGCCATTGAATTAATGCCGGTTTCCCAGTTTCCTGGTAGTCGGAACTGGGGTTATGATGGCGTTTATCCCTACGGTGTTCAGACTTCCTATGGGGGACCAGAAGGATTAAAAGCTCTCGTTAATGCCTGTCATAAACAGGGAATGGCTGTGGTTTTGGATGTGGTATATAACCACTTCGGACCGGAGGGTAATTATACCCGTGATTTCGGACCTTATTTTACTTCTAAATATCAAACACCCTGGGGAAGTGCCATTAACTATGATGATGCGGGTAGTCCGGGGGTGCGGAATTTCGTCTTAGAGAATGTTCTCTATTGGTTCCGCGATTATCATATTGACGCGCTGCGATTAGATGCAATTCATGCTATTTATGACTTTGGCGCTAAACATATTTTAGAGGAAATGTCCGACCGGGTAGCCGCACTATCTGAGGCACAGGGTCGCCAGTTTTACCTAATCGCTGAAAGTGATTTAAATGACGTGAGAATTATTAACCCCAAAAACCTGGGAGGTTATGGGATTGATGCCCAATGGAGTGATGATTTTCACCATGCTTTGAGAACCTTAATTACCGGAGATTTGACCGGGTATTATAAGGATTTTGGCAAATGTGCCGATTTGGCTAAAGCCCTATCCGAGAGTTTTGTCTACTCCTGGGATTATTCCCCTAATCGCGATCGCTATCATGGTAGTTATGCAGGCTCGCGCCCTCCCTCTCAATTTGTGGTATGCTGTCAAAATCATGACCAAATTGGCAACCGGATGTTAGGAGAAAGGTTGTCTCAACTGGCATCCTTGGAAGCCCTAAAATTAGCCGCCGCCACGGTATTGTTATCTCCCTATATTCCTATGTTATTTATGGGCGAAGAGTACGGAGAAACCGCCCCATTTCTGTATTTTATCAGTCACAGTGACCCCGATTTAATTGAGGCAGTTCGCCAGGGGAGAAAATCGGAATTTGAGGAGTTTCACGCCGTCGGAGAACCCCCAGATGCCCAAAGTATTGAGACCTTTAAGCAATCTATTCTCCATTGGGAAAAACGCAGCCAGGGACACCATAAAACCCTCTTAGGTTTCTATCAAAAACTGATTAGCCTACGCCATGAGATTCCCGCTATTAAAAAAGGCGATCGCCAAAGCCAAAAAGTCACCAGCGACGAATCCCAAAAACTAATATCTTCCCATCGGTGGACTGATAACTCTCAAATTTTGTGTATATTGAACTTTAATACACAACCAGTCACCTACCATTTCCAGAATTCTGGTCAAACTTGGCGCAAAAAGTTAGATTCCTCTGATTCTATATGGATGGGTCCAGGTTCTCATCTTCCTGATACCATTAACAATTCCCAGGAAATTACCCTAAACCCCGAAAGTTGTATCCTCTACAACTGTTAAACATCCATTCAGTCAACTACTACTTCCCTCGACATAAATTATGCGTATTCCTGTTGCTACCTACAGAATCCAATTTAACCCTAATTTTGATTTTGAAGATGCCCAAAAAATTGTCCCTTACCTGCAAGAATTAGGCATTTCCGATATCTATGCTTCCCCAATTTTTAAAGCCAGAAGTGGTAGTACCCATGGTTATGATGTCGTTGACCCCAACCAAATTAACCCCGAATTAGGTTCCCCAGAAACCTTTGATGAGTTAATCGAAGAAATCCAAAAACGCGACATGGGATGGGTTCAAGATATCGTCCCTAACCACATGGCTTATGATAGCGAAAATAAGCTATTGATGGATGTGTTAGAACATGGGCCAGATTCCGAATATTTTGATTATTTTGAAATTGATTGGGATCAAGCTTATGAGAACATCAAAGGACGAGTCCTAGCGCCATTATTAGGAGACTTTTATGGCAACTGTTTAGAAAACGGAGAGTTGAAACTTTCCTATAATGAATCCGGGTTAAGTGTCAATTATTACCATCTCAAATTCCCCCTCAGAATTGAATCCTATGCTACCCTCATCAGCTATAAAATTAACACCCTTTCCCAAACCCTAGGAAACCGTCACCCTGATGTAATTAAATTGTTGGGGGTTCTGTATATCCTCAAAAATATTCCCTCCGAAACCTCTAGCCAGCAGCGACGAGACCAGGCGGAATTTGTCAAAAAACTGCTGTGGGAAATTTATCAAGATAATCCAGAGATTCAGAAATTCATTGACGAAAATCTTGATTTCTTTAATGGGGATACCGGGAAAAGGGAGAGTTTTAATCTCTTGGATAACCTGTTATCTGATCAATTTTTCCGCCTGTCATTTTGGAAGGTCGGCGCAGAAGAATTAAACTATCGCCGCTTTTTTACCGTTAATGAATTGATTTGTGTTAGGGTCGAAGATTATAAGGTTTTTCAACGCACCCATGATTTAATTGGTGAGTTTGTCAAGTCCGGTAAATTTACCGGATTAAGAATTGACCATATTGATGGACTTTATAACCCAGTTCAATATCTGCGGTGGCTGCGGGAAAAAACCGGAGAGATTTATATTGTCGTTGAAAAAATCCTGGAATTAGAGGAAAAATTACCCGCTAACTGGCCGATTCAGGGAACCAGTGGTTATGAGTTTTTGAATTATGTCAATGGCTTATTTTGCCAGAGTAAAAATCAGGAAAGGTTTAATCAAATCTATGCCCAAATGACCGGACTTGCCAGAGATTATAATGATTTATTGGTCGCGAAAAAACGGCTAATTGCTGATAAGAATTTGGCGGGAGATGCTGATAATTTGGCACAGTTACTCAAGCGGGTTTGTGGTGATTATCGCTACGGACGAGATTTCACTTTAGTAGGTCTAAAAACTGCGATTATGGAGTTTTTGGTCAGGTTTCCGGTCTATCGGACTTATATTAATCAGGAAGGTGTGGGAGACGATGACCGCGCCTATGTGCAACAGGCGATTCGGGAAGCTAAGGGGAAATTGCCGGAACTTTTGAATGAGCTTAATTTGATGGAAAAGTTCCTGTTTCTTGATTATGATGAGTTTTTGAGTGAGGAAAATCAACAGTTGTGGCTGCGTTTTGTGATGAAATTGCAGCAGTTTTCCGGTCCGTTAACGGCTAAGGGAATTGAAGATACTCTGTTTTATGTTTATTACCGATTTTTGGCGTTAAATGAGGTGGGAGGTGCGCCTAATCATTTCGGTATTTCTCTGGAAGAATTCCACCAGTTTAATCAGCAACGTCTGGACAGTTGGCCCCATGCCATGAATGCGACGGCTACCCATGACACCAAGCGAGGGGAAGATGTCCGATCGCGTTTAAATGTGATTTCAGAAATACCTGATCAGTGGGAAGAAAGGGTGAAGGTTTGGTCACAGTTGAACCTTGTTCATAAAACCAAAATTGATAGCAAGATAATTCCCGATCGCAATGATGAATATTTCCTCTATCAGACTTTGGTCGGTTCTTTCCCCTTCCTAGAAGAAGAATATCCTGAGTATATCCAACGGATTAAAGATTATGTCGTTAAAGCAGTCCGGGAAGCTAAAGTACATACGGCTTGGTTACGACCAGATACTGATTATGAAAATGGCTTTGTGAATTTTGTCGAGCAAATCCTGGATTTCTCGGAGGATAATAAATTTTGGCAGGAGTTCCGACCCTTCCAAGAAAAAGTCGCTTTTTATGGGGTGTTTAATTCCCTGTCTCAGACTCTACTCAAGTTAATCAGTCCTGGACTACCCGATATTTATCAGGGGACAGAATTATGGGATTTAAGTTTAGTTGATCCAGACAACCGTCGTCCGGTCGATTTTGATGGTCGCCTGTCCTATCTCCAGGAAATTAAGCGACGATCGCGCACCGGAATGGAGAATTTAATTGATGATTTAATGGCGACTTGGGAAGATGGTCGTTTAAAGTTGTTTTTAATTGCGCGGGTTTTACAAGCCAGACAGGAATATCTGGAGGTATTCCAACAGGGAGACTATCAACCTGTAGCCGTAACTGGTAAATATAGCGATCGCATTATAGCTTTAGCGCGCAGTCATGGTAAACAGACAGCGATCGCCATTGTACCGAGGTTTTTGACCGATGTTATAGAACCCCCTCAATTTCCCCTAGGTGATATTTGGGGAGATACCGCTATAATTGTTCCAGAAGGTAGTGGGTCTAATTGGCATGAAGCGATCGTCAATCATGACATAGCCGCCAGTCCCAACATTCTCGTAAGTCAAATTCTCCAGTATTTCCCCGTCGGTTTACTGATTAATGAATCAGTCCCCATTTCCGACAAATAATTCCCTAGTCTCCTTGGGGGTATTCTTCCCATAACTTTGTCTTTTGGCGAATACTCCCATAATTACCATTCCCCAAAATCAGGTGGTCGAGGATAGGTAAAGACAATAATTGACCCCCTTCCAGAAGTAGGCGGGTCAACTCAAGATCTTGATAACTAGGTTCAACATTTCCTGAAGGGTGATTATGAGCAATAATCAGACGGGTGGCATTGTGTTTGAGTACCTCCCGGAAAATGTCACGGGGATGAGCCAGGGTTTCTGTAGCCGTTCCTATGGTCAACAGCTTAGTTCCCAATAGGCGGTTTTTCACATCCATTAACAAGATAGCAAATCTTTCTTGTGTCTGCCACATCAAATTATGGCTGAGAGCATTAGCAGCCACCAGGGGACTGTCAATGACCGTCAATTCCGGGGGTTTAGATAGAAAGACTCGCTTTCCCAATTCGATCGCAGCTAGGATAGTGGTAGCCTTAGCCGGACCTACTCCGTCAATTTTAGTAAGTTCCGCGACGCTGATATTTGGCATCACCGAGAGGGGATCTTTCTGATACTGGCTGAGTTCCTTTAATATGTATTGTCCGAGACCAACCGACGAGAGTTTCCCTTTTCCCTGACCTGTTCCCAGCAAAATGGCTATTAATTCTGCGGTAGAGAGGCTTTGGGGTCCCAAAGCCATTAATCTTTCACGGGGTCTCTCACTCGTAGGGATATCCGCAACTCTGAGGCTGTAGGTCATGCCATAATTTACACTCGTAAGTTAGATGAAGCATTCCCCGATTGTAGCCCACAAATGACCAGTTAATTCCGAAATAAAAATAAAATTCCCCCGAATAGGGGGAATTGATTTAGGTCTTGCCTTTTTCAGGGATAGAAGCGATCGCTTTTGGTTTTTGGTAGCTTACGCCACCCCCAATCGCCTATCGCTCCTCAACCCCTATGTCACTAAATAATCAGAATGTCACTGGTGGTAATAACCGGGAAGGTTCCATCCGGCAGTGGATTGAACCGAATAATAGGATTCGCTCCTTCTGGTGTGATTCCTCCTGCTATATTGCTGTCATCGTACCAGAGTACACCAAACTCTCGTTCATAAATTAGCGCTGGAGTATTAATTGCCTCCATCTGTGCAGCATTAAGGGTATCCCGCCAACCTCCTTCTTCCAAGTTAACGAACTGGTTCTGTCCAAGTTGATTGCCAGGTACTCCCGGAACCAGAGCAAAGCCAAAGCCACCAACGCTAGGGTCTCTGAAAAACACCAGTCGGTCATTACCACTGTGATTAAAGTCGGTAATAAAGTCCATATCCGCAAAAACGTCCTCAGATTCAGGATCAGGTATCACCGACCCACGGAACTGATAGACGAAGTGGTCGTCACCCTCACCACCAGTTAAGATGTTTTGACGGGCGTTTGGACTGTTGCCACCGTAGAGGGTATCATTTCCAGGTCCACCATCAAGTATATCATTACCTTCACCACCGACGAGGAAGTCATTACCACCGCCACCGAGGAGAGTATTATTGCCAGCGCCACCGAAGAGGAGGTCATTACCTGATCCGGTGATAATCAGGTCATTGCCCCTACTACCCTCAATGGTATTGTTACCGTGAAGGTTGGTGATATCTACGCCCTGAAGAGTTTCGCCCTCAACAACGTCATCTTCGCCGATAACCAAAGCTGCCGTGATACTGTCATCACCCAGCATATTGGCAGTATCAGTCAACAGGATGTCATTGGTAGTTCCCAATACAATGGTATCGTTACCAGAGCCACCAGCGATAACGTTAGTGATAGTATCGTCACCAACAGGCAACTCCTCTTCACCTACATCAGTATCCTCACGGGCAGGATTTACGGCGTAAATTAAGTCATTACCAGCCCCACCAAACAGGCTAACGGTAATCTCTTGGGGAATAGTATTGGTGTTAAACCACTGGCGACCGTCCAGGGTGTTGTTGCCACTGCCACCGTCCATCAAACTGAAGAGTTGCCCCACCAGGCTATCATCGCCTTCACCACCAAATAGGGAGTCACCCAAAAATGCAGATACTAAGGTATCGTTACCAAGACCACCATCTAGGACGCTACCTCCCGCAAAACCTGGTCGGGAACTAGGAATACCCTGGGTGGTTGGTTGGTCTGAGGGGTTAGTGGATAGGAAGTCATCTCCGTCGCCGCCCAATAGGGTATCCTGAGCGGCAAAACTCATAATCGTATCGTTACCAGCACCACCAACTAGGGAGTTCTGGCCTTCTCCGAATCTGCCGATGGGACCCATAATTGAATCGTCACCAGCACCACCCATCATGGTTACTTGGGTGACACCAACCAAGGCGGGCCTAGTATCAAAGGGGGCAAAACTCTGGGTCAGAGGATCAAAATCGGATGGGCCAATACCAGTAACCCGTTCATATGCCCTAGGGTCTTGAATTCTGAAGATGTTTGCAGCTACTAGGGTGTCGTTACCTTGATCCCCAGAAAGGTACGAGCCGCTGCCAACTCCCACAATGAAGTCGTTATCTTGACCACCATAGAGACTATCTCCGGTGTTGATCCCAACAATCGTGTCATTGCCAATGTTGCCGTTAACCCAGTTGTTACCTTGGTTAGCACCACCAACAGCAGGGGGAACCGCTAGACCAACATTGCTCTGACCAGAGGCATTGTAGAAACCGATTCGGTCATCTCCTTTACCCCCGTAGATGGTGTCATTACCCTGCAAACCACCTAATATCGTGTCGTCATCCTGATTCCCAAACATGAGGTTGCCGCCAGCGACTGCAACTAGCAAGTCTCTTCCGGCTCCTCCATACAGGGTTGCTGGTAGTTCAGCGACGATGGTATCGCGACCGTCTCCACCCACTAAAGCCACCCCAGCAGCACGACCTAACAGAGAGTCATTACCAGGGCCACCAAATAGGGTATCACCGGGGCCACGAGCTACCAGGACATCATTTCCACTAACGTCACTGCCAACTAGGCTATCTCCATAAACCAGACTACCTCCCAGGGTTGAGGTGAAAATGGTGTCGTTTCCTCCAAGACCCAGGATTGTGTCTGGTCTAGGGGCAAAAGGTGCGTCCTGATTATATTGATCAGGTCCGCTAGTTAAAAAGGTTGGACCTCTTCCAGATGTCATTTTGTTTCACTCCTCCGCAATGATGTTTTTTGATCCGTTGGGACTACAGACACTGCCTGAAACACCAGAGATTGTTCCGCAGTAGTTTAACCTTTTTACCGTCAGCAAGTCTAGTCCCTTCCCCACTGTTCTGTCTACAATGTCTGTAGTGTGGTTAGGATTGCTTGGGTGTATTATGATTGGTTCTTGGGGCAATTTCTCCAGAAATGTCTGGTAATCATTACTCTTAAAGATTATCTTGGGTACTCTTGCTGTTGGGACGAAATATATCCCTACTATGTTCCTGCCCACTCCTTATTTCAGCCAGTTTCAGCCCAAAAGGGTCTTATAAGCACGCTGATAAGATTTCGCTCAGATATGATTTATGCCCGGGAACTCCTCCTTTTTTCGTCTAGTCAAAGGTCTATTTGATGGGAATTATATGTTATTTCTGACCACTAACTTTGCTGTAGCAAAATTAGATAATCTGGGGTCAAAGTTTCGGGTTAGGGAAACCTCGATCGCCTATGCAATGACTGGCTGGGAGGAAATCTGTTCCCCAGAGGTGGGCTGGGATTTTTGAGCGACTTGTTCGATCAGTTGCAGTTGTTTTGACAACAATTTGGACAGATCATAACGCTCTAGGACTGTTTCCCTGGCTCGGACTCGCAAATCTGCCATACGGTTGGGGTGGTCTAATACCTCATCAACCCGGTCGGCGATTTGTTTGGGGGAAAAGAAATCGACCAGTAAGCCGTTGTAGCCATCTTGAATCACCTCCCGAATAGGGGGGGTGTCGGAACCAATGACTAGACAACCGGTGGAAAGGCTTTCTATCATAGACCAAGACAATACAAAGGGTCGAGTTAAGTATACATGGACTGCAGAGGCTTGAATCACTTTCAGGTATTGGCCATAGGGCAAGGGACCGACAAAGTGAATCCTAGATAGATCCAGGGGGATCTGAGCCAGCATTTTGTCTTTGTAACTCATGCCATTGGGTAAGGATTTACCGTAGCAAACTCTCTCGGATCCGACAACTACCACATGGCAGTTTGGTCGTCTTTCCTGTATGTACGCCACGGCTTCGATAAATTCTGGAAAACCCCTATAAGGTTCCATACCACGCGCTACATAGGTGACTATCTCATCAACTTGACTCAAGTCTAAATTAGGTAGTACCAATTTAGCGCTGGGGTCGGGTTTAAAGTAGGTGGTGTCTACGCCGTCATGAATGACGGAGATTTTCGATTGGAGTTCCGAGGGAAATTGCGATCGCTGCCAATAGGTGGGTGAAATCCCCCAATCACAGGAGTATAGGTCAATTAAAATCGGGCAATTTTTGACTCTAATCCTAGCCATATCATCAACGGTGAGGGGGTCGGCGGGGTCAAAGTCCGCATCGGAACCTTTAGCCTTATAAAACCACTCGAAATAACACAGTAAAGGGGTATCGGGAAAAGCCTCTTTGATGAAGAGGGTGGGACCCCAACCGGAGTGACCGCAGACGATATCGGGAACAAAACCCATGGATTTGAGTTTCTCAGCCATCCGATAGACGGCTTGACCATATATTACAGCACTTTCTATTCCCCGCAAATATTGGTGAGTTTCCGGGGCGCTGTCCCGGTTGGGGGTGAATAGGGCTTTAGTAACTCCGGGAATTTTCCATTCTGGGCGTTCGTATTTGGTACCGAAAATGATTTGATTATTGGGGTCTGCACCCAGGGCGGTGATAATATGTCGATATTGGGCGGGAAAGTTGGGATGTAGGAATAATGCTCGCATAATCAAGGAATAGTTGGGCTATGAAGTGATACTGACTGTGGGGGAAACGGGGGCGCGACAGATCCAAACGCAGTCACGGGGTACGGTGGTGGTGTCTTTGTGTAAGATTTCGTAGCCGATATGGCTGAGAAATTTAGCCATCAGGTTGTCGGTCATTATGGAAAAGGCGGTTCCTTGTCTACGTCCCAGCAGGTTCTGATCCCAATCTACTAGGAATTTCTGCCAACCGAGGTCACTGAGGGTGTTGGTGTGGTGGAATATACACAGGCGATCGCCTTTTAGTAGGGGTGGAATGCGGGTTAGATAGTTAAAAATATCACGGGGTTCGATGTGAACCATGGTGTCATAACAGAAACATACATCCAGGGAGGCTGGCGGAATGCCGTCTAGGGTAATGCCATCTAGTTTTACATAGTTTACTCTGTCTTCTCCCAGGCGATCGCGGGTAGCTTTTAACATTTCATGGGAGATATCCGCACAGGTAAGGCGATCGCAATATTTCAGCAGTAGGGCTGCTGTTTTACCGCCGCCAATGCCAATTTCTAGCACTCTATGCTGTTTCTGGATATACGGGGCGATAAATGTATTTTCTATAATTTGCTCATACTCAGCCCGTGATTGGGCCGCTCCTGCTGCTTTACCAATCCACTCATCACCGATATGATTAAAGTCGGGGTTGGTACTTACCCACGTTTGGGCGTAGTCATCCCAAGCGCCTTCATAGTCTATTTTCATGGTATCGCTCACGGTTTTGGGTTTAACCTCCTGGGGGGGTAAAGTTGACAGGTTTAACTTCTCGTGACTATCCCAACCTAAATCTTGGCCTAGAAATTCTCGTAGTTTGAGATTGTAGGGTTGGAAGTAAGCCTCCAATTGTTCGCGCAACTGCGGGGAAACTGGGGAATAGTTCCCAGCATTGTAGCGATTGTAGTTGCCTTGGTGATAAGGGGGAAGGTCTAGGAAGTTAAATACTTGGTTAACTACGGTGTCGGGGTGGGTGTATAGATCTTCACTGCGGATAATCAGAAATTGGGCTCTGGGAAATATGGCCATCCATCTTTGTAATTGTTGGACATAGATACCTCGGTCAAGGTAACTATAGTGTTGATGGTTGAAACTGTAATAGGTTCCGTTGGCGCTGAGTTTTTCTTGTTCCCCTTCCAGCCGCCCGGCTTCCGCTGCGATCGCTTTTTCTAAGGATAGGGGTTCACAGCCTAGCTTCACTTCCCAGTAATAGTGAGAAATGGCCCGGTCTACGGGGTTCCTCAGTAGCACAATTAGTTTCACCTGGGGAGAATACTGGTGCAGTCTCTGGGGAACTGCGGGATGATATAAATAATAGGGCGACCCTTCCCCAGTTAGTTGCTGGGGGTGAGGTAGGCGGGGAAATTGGGATTGATACCACTGGGGTGGTTGATGGTAGTTGAGGGTGAAATAGTGAATTTCTTTGCTGGCTGCGGGGATAATTTGCGGATGTTGACAGAGATACTGATACAGAGAATTTGTCCCGCCTTTCTGGGTTCCGATAATTATAAAATGCGGCGGCGGTGCGATCGCTTTAGTTTCATCTGGGGTCAAAGACCAAGGACTCCCTCCGGTTTCCATTACCACTATTTACTATTTCCTCAATGGCCAATTTCTCTAGCGATCGTACACTAAATTCAGCTACAATCACCACGTCCCCGACAGTATTTTGGCGATTGAAACCATGTCAACGGAAACTATAGAGGCGGAACCCTTACTGTATCAGTATCGTAGATTTTTTGCTAATCAGTATCTCCATGGAGATGGCATTGAAGTGGGGGCGCTTAATCACCCTCTAGCTTTACCAGAAACTGCCAGAATTAAATATGTCGATCGCCTCTCGGTACCAGACCTCAGACGGCATTATCCTGAGTTGGCTGATGAACCTCTAGTGGAGGTTGATATTATTGACAATGGAGAACATCTCCAAACTGTTGAGGAAGCCAGCCAGGATTTTGTCATTGCTAATCATTTTATTGAACATTGTCAAGACCCGATTACCACCATTGACAATCTACTCCGGGTTCTCAAAAAAGGCGGGATTCTCTATCTGGCGGTTCCCGACAAACGCTACTCTTTTGATAGCGATCGGCCTATTACTTCCTTTGAACATCTGTTGAAAGATTATCAGGAAGGCCCCGACAATTCTAAGGTCAGTCACTATCAAGAATGGGCGGAATTAGTGCTTAAAGAAACTGATAAATCTCAGGTTCAGGATATTGTCAAAAAGTTAATTAAACGCGATTATAGCATTCATTTCCATGTGTGGGAGTCTCGGAACTTTTTGGATTTCTTGGTTTCCCTGAAAAACCACCTTAATTTTCCCTTAGAGGTTCAGCGCTTATTTCAAAACTCATCTGAGTTTATTACCATTTTGACTAAATCCAGATAGGCATCCCTTCGGGGTAGCGTCAGACCTGAAGCATAAAGTCAGGCGGAAATCATCTCTGACGCACCCCCATTTCAAGGGGATATTTACAGCAATTTTTTAAGTAGGGAAGTAAGGCTCTCTCCTAATTTTAACACATCTTGCTGTTGTTGTTCATCTTTCAGATTGCCATCGGTGTCAAAAATCTGATAGCCATTGGGTAAAGTCTTCTGTTCGGGAATTACTAAGACACCAATACTTTCTAAAATAGACCGCACATGAAACAAGCCCCTTAAACCTCCTAAACCACCCGGAGAAGTTGCCATTAAAGCAGCTACTTTTCCGCGAAAACAGGTTAAGGCTAAAGGGGGTTCTCCCGGTTCTGAACGGGAAGCCCAATCAATCGCATTTTTCAGTAAAGGAGTAATTGAACTGTTGTATTCGGGAGAGGCAATTAAAAAGCCGTGATGGGTTTTTAATAATTGCTTAAATTGCAGCACCGTTTCCGGTAATCCTTCCCGGTCTTGCAAGTCTTGGTCAAACAGGGGCATCGGCAAATCTTGGAAGTCGATAAAAGTAACTTCCGCCCCGGCTTGTCTGGCTCCTTCGGCAGCAATTTTGACCAGTTTTTTATGCAAAGAAGCCTCGCGTTTACTGCCAGCAAATGCCAAAATTTTGGGTGTTGTTTCCATGATATTCTAGTTGGTATAATCTGAGGGTACGGCTAAATCAAATAGCAGGATTTCCGCCGGGTCTGATGTGCCGGTTAATCGGATTATATGGGTTTCATCGGCGGCGGGAGTTATGGCGACTCCATCTCCCTGACTGAGAGTGCGATCGCCTAAAACTACCGAACCCCTAGCTATTTGAATCCAGGCAACTCTTCCCGGTTTTATGGTATAATTTATCTGGTCATCTTCGGTAGTTAATTTAGCCCCATATAGTTCCACATCCTGATGAATAGTGACCGAACCATTCCGACCGTCAGGAGAACCCAATAATTGCAGTTGACCCCACTGTTCAGCCTCAGAAAAGGCTTTTTGTTCATAGCTAGGGGGGAGTCCATTTTCATTAGGAATAATCCAAATTTGCAACAGGTGAACTGGTTGAGTTTCCGACCCATTAAATTCGCTATGATAAATGCCAGTTCCTGCAGTCATCCGTTGCACTTCTCCCGGTCGAATTACCGAACCATTACCGAGGCTATCTTGGTGTTCTAGGGTCCCCGATAACACATAGGTAATGATTTCCATATCTTGATGGGAGTGGGTTTTAAATCCGCCTCTGGGTTGGATATGGTCCTCATTAATTACTCGCAGGGTAGCGAAACTAATATGATTGGGATCATAATATTGACCAAAGGAAAAGGTATGGCGACTATCTAGCCAGTCTAACTTTACTTGGCCGCGATCGCCACTAGGCCGAATTTCGATCATAAAATTATCCCGGCTTTAGATAATAGTGATTTGTGGGCAACTATTGATATCATAATACACAACTCGATTATCTGCTTAATCAACTATCCGAGAATAATCGAGAATTGGCAATCAATAATATGGGGTGGGTGGGCCAGGTTTACCAATATGCTGGTATCCAATGTAATTGACCCCAGTGTTTATGGCGTGGGTGGGGCGGGTTTACCAATATCCTGGTATCCAATGTAATTGACCCCAGTGTTTATGGCGTGGGTGGGGCGGGTTTACCAATATCCTGGTATCCAATGTAATTGACCCCAGTGTTTATGGCGTGGGTGGGGCGGGTTTACCAATATCCTGGTATCCAATGTAATTGACCCCAGAACCCGCCCCTACAGTCTTGGGTTCCGGTAGGAAGATAAAGAGCATGATTTAATCTCAAATTAGGTTAACATTTTACGGCAATACGGTATAATACCAAGTATGGTGCGAGACCTTCGGGTATGAAATCGAGCTGAAATGGGCGAAATAACTACCCGGTGAGGACTTCAACCCCTTGGTTGATTGGGTCGCATCCCTGGCCATCCCATAACACAGCCTGATTTTTTTGCCCCCCTTCGAGACTTCCAATATGGTTGCCAAGGTGAAGCGTCTAATCAGGTCTAAGACTGCCCGCGCCATGCTGAAATGGGCGCATTATCGATTCAAACTAACCCTGAGACATCAAGGGGAAATAACTGAACAGTTGTAGATGTGACCGAAGAATACACCAGCAAAACCTGTACTCACTGTGGTCATGTCCATTCCCAGCTAGGTGGCTCAAAAGTGTTCCGATGTCCGGAGTGCGGGTTCACTCTACCACGGGACTGGAACGGTGCTTTTGGAATCTTTCTAAAAGCTTTGCGGGATACCGCCTCTGTTACCTTAACGGGTAATAGTGCTATCGTTGCATTGTCCGGGAACAACCGGAAAAATGTCGCGTAAATGTATCAGACCCAACAGGTGGTAAAATCGGAAAGCTAACAGACCCAAGACTGTCCCCTAGGGGCCAAATGTATCAGTGTGTGAATTTAATTGCTGTGGGAACCTATGGATTTTTCTAATCTAGCAGCCCAGTTGAATGCTGGGGCGATTTTACCAGAAAGTATTGTATTGATCACTTTGATGGTGGTCTTGATCGGTGATTTAATTGTAGGGCGGACAGCATCTGCTAAATGGACACCATATGCCGCCATTGGTGGGTTGCTGCTGTCTATCGTGGCTTTATACTCCCAATGGGATAATACCAACACCCTAGCGTTTTTGGGGAGTTTTAATGCTGATCCTCTGAGTATAGTATTCCGGGGAATTATTGCCCTGTCGGCCGCGGTGACAATTTTGATGTCCGTTAGCTATATTGAACAAACGGGAACCGCTTTAGCAGAATTTATTTGTATTTTGCTGACAGCGACTCTGGGGGGGATGTTCCTGTCTGGGGCTAATGAGTTGGTGATGATCTTCGTCTCCCTGGAAACCCTCAGTATTTCCTCTTATATGCTGACAGGATACGCTAAACGAGACCCTCGGTCTAATGAGGCGGCGCTGAAATATCTGCTAATTGGGGCAGCTAGTGCGGCCGTGTTCCTGTATGGTTTATCGTTGCTGTATGGTTTATCTGGCGGTGAAACTAACCTAAATGCGATCGCCCAAGCCATTACTAATAATGGAGTAGGTGAATCTCTGGGGCTGGTAATTGCTTTAGTATTTGTAATTGCGGGAATTTCCTTTAAAATCTCGGCGGTTCCTTTCCACCAGTGGACTCCTGATGTGTATGAAGGTTCACCAACTCCTGTGGTGGCATTTCTATCGGTGGGGTCTAAGGCTGCCGGGTTTGCTTTAGCAATTCGTCTGTTATTAAATGCTTTCCCTGTATTGTCCGAACAGTGGCACTTTGTGTTTACCGCCCTAGCCATCCTGAGTATGATCTTAGGAAATGTGGTCGCCCTAGCCCAAACCAGCATGAAACGGATGTTGGCTTATTCTTCCATCGCCCAGGCTGGGTTTGTCATGATTGGGTTAATTGCCGGAACTGATGCGGGTTATTCCAGCATGGTATTTTACCTGTTGATTTACCTGTTTATGAACTTGGGCGGTTTTACCTGCGTGATTCTGTTCTCTCTGCGGACAGGTACAGACCAAATTAGTGAATATAGCGGTTTGTATCAAAAAGACCCCCTACTAACTTTGGGGTTGAGTATTTGTCTGTTGTCTTTGGGTGGTATTCCTCCCCTGGCTGGATTTTTTGGGAAAATTTATCTATTCTGGGCTGGTTGGCAAGCGGGGTTATATGCCCTGGTTTTACTGGGTTTAGTTACCAGTGTGGTTTCGATTTACTACTACATTCGGGTAGTGAAAATGATGGTGGTTAAGGAACCTCACGAAATGTCTGATGTGGTGAAAAATTATCCGCCAATTCGCTGGAATTTGCCGGGGATGCGTCCCTTACAGGTGGGTTTGGTTTTGTCGGTAATTGTCACCTCTCTGGCGGGGATTTTATCTAATCCTTTGTTTACCCTGGCTAATGATTCTGTGAGCCGTAGTCCCCTATTCCAACAGGCGGCTATTTCTCAGGCGGAAACTGTGGCAACTATTGATGTGATTTCTAGTCCGGCAATACTCGCTAAGGATTAGTGATTACCTGGTTTAGGGGCGGGTGATATCGACAGCTTTTTAGTGGGTCGCCAATCTGGCTAAACTCGCCCCAAATCATAGTAGTTGGCAGTAATTACCCCCGTTGGGCGATCGCATAATATCTCCACGGGGCGGGGTATCCTTCCATGGTTTCTTGGGGGTTTTCGGGGTTGAGAAACTCCTGTAAACTGTCGATATTAGCCCAGGGAGTCCGGCGTTGTTCTTCTACTGATAAAGGTGAGGCGAAAATACAGCGAACTTTAGTAAATCCTGCCCTAATCATCCAGGTTTCTAAACAGGACTGGGTGGGGAGAAACCAAATTCCTTTGGCGTTGGCGTAACGTTGGCGAGGGGTGAGGGCGATCGCTTTTTCTCCGGGGATACCCTGACAGTCGATGATGATTTCTCCTTTTGGGGCTAGGGCTTGCCGCATTTTTCGCAATAAACCAATGGGGTCGGTGTGGTGATAGAGAATACCTAAGCAGAAAATGGTATCGAAAAATTGGGGATAATAATCTATATGTTCGACTCCTAATAATTCAAAATGTAGGTTTTCCTGACGGACTAGGTTTTGCATTAGTTGGAAGTTCCAAAAGTGTTTGGCGTAGGGTTCAAAGCCAATTACACAATCGGGTTGCTGGTCTGCCATGCGAAACATATAATAACCATTATGGCAGCCAATATCTGCTACTTTTCGCTGTGTGAGGGGCTGAATATGGGGGGTAATTCTTTCCCATTTTAAATGCGATCGCCATTCCGCATCTATCAGCGTTCCAAATAATTCAAAAGGTCCTTTTTTCCAGGGGCAGAAAGTCTTTAATGTCGCCTCAAACCGCTGTTGCTGGTCTGGGGAAAGTTCCCCCAAGCGTCCGATTTTCACCACCGAACCCGAAAAATCAAACCATTGGGTTTGGATATCCTCAACTGCTTCTACTGCTTCTCTATACCGCTTGATTTTATCATCAAATAACCGAGGATAAGCCCATTGGCGCTGTTGCTGAATCCCATCACGGTTAATGTCGATATCATAGGCGGCTAAATAATCATCAGCATGGTACATATAATAATCCTGATTATCTGTCAAGTTTTTATCAATAATTAGGGAAGGTTTATTTGGGGTTATTTTAGAGCAATAAATGAGGTAAAATTGTGAAACTTTAACAAAGAATCAACAGCCGCAAAGCCACTGTCATGCAGCATGGCTACCTGTTGCATTTGAGTGAGGGGAATTAAGACATTTTCTAGGGCTTCCTTTTTGCGTTCAATCTCATTTTGAGCATAGCCATTTCGGGTTTTAAAGGCTTCATAATGGCGGGTCATGGTTTCCTGGAATTGGGGATAAGGCGATCGTAATTTTTCACTCAGGAATAATAAACCACCCGGAACTAACCCTTCATAAACCGCATTTAAAACCTGTTGTCTCTGGTGAACTGGCAGAAATTGTAGAGTATAATTCATCACCACAATACTACTATTTTCAAAACTACTATTTTCCGCACTTTGACAGATTAACTCTATGTCGTGGATGTCTTCTAAACCTGATAACTTTTCTTTAGCTTTCGCTAACATGGGTTCCGAGTTGTCAATACCAACTAGGGTAGCAGGTGTTTTTAAAAATCGCCCCAGTAACTCTAAAAACGTCCCCGTTGAACAACCCACATCAATAATTTTAGTACCAGGTTGATAATAGGCTTTCGTCCATTGTACCGCACAGGCGACCACTTCTTTATATAGGGGAACCGAACGGGAAACCATATCATCAAAAACCCGCACCACATCTTCATTAAAAGTAAAAGGTTTTGGCCAGGTTTCCTGTTCAAATAGTTGGTCTTTGTCGGAACTTAGATAAAGTTCTGTATCCCAGAAATTAGTCATAATTTAATTTTCCATATCGGGTCATACAATCATATTTTACAACCAACCTGCCTCCCCAACATCAATAATGACGGTAACAGACATTACTGATAATTTTTGCAATTTATAAATTTGATAATATCATGTAATAGTTCAACCATCAAATACCCAGATGAATATTATGTTTTTGGCTAAAGGTTTAGTTATTGGCTTCTCCATTGCTGCGCCAGTTGGACCCATTGGAATTTTATGTATTAGGAGGTCTCTTACTCAAGGTAAAATAGTTGGCTTATTATCTGGTTTGGGCGCGGCTACTGCTGATGCAATTTATGGCTTTATGGCTGGCTTTGGACTCACCGCAATTTCTAGTTTACTCCTCGGTCAACAAACATTATTAAGAATATTGGGCGGTTTATTTTTATGCTATTTGGGCTTAAAAATTTTTCGGGATAAACCAGCTAATGAGTCTGCTCAAATTAACCATAAACTCGGTGCTTATGCTTCCACATTTTTGTTAACTCTCACTAATCCCATGACGATTTTAGGGTTTATTGGTATTTTTTCGGGTTTGGGTTTAGGGGAAGCCAATAACTATTTTGATGCCACTTTGTTAGTGTTAGGAGTCTTTTTTGGTTCCGCCCTCTGGTGGTTACTCTTGGTGGGGTTCATTGAATTATTTCGCGATCGCTTAAATTCTACTATTTTTCAATGGGTTAATCGAGTGTCTGGGCTAATAATTATCAGTTTTGGCATCTTAGCCATTGCTACAGTTATATGGCAATAAAACCGCCCTAGCTGGCGCACCCTCTGACCCGATAATTTTTAAAGGTAGACAAATTAACTGATATTCTCCCGGTGCAATTTCAGCTAAATTAATGCCTTCTAAAATAACCACTCCTGCAGTCAATAAGATTTCATGGGTTAAGGGACTATCATTAAACCTTTGAACTGAAAGATAGTCAACACCGACTAATTGAATACCAGCATCAACTACCCATTGGGCTGCATCAGCAGTTAAGGCAACATAATCTTGTTTAAATTCCGATATTCCTCGCTCCCAAAGCTGAGAATTGGCAGTTTTAAACAAGAGTCTTTCCGTGTCTTTGGGGATGTTTAATTGATTTAATAAATTAGCAGTAATTGCGGTAACATCAGCCACGGAAATTACTAAAGCCCGCCCGATTAACGTCTCTAATGATAGTTGTTCAACAGTAGGACCACCATCAATAAAATGAGAGGGGGCATCTACATGGGTTCCCACATGAACGCTGCTTGCCATTTTAGAAACATTTACCCCATGTTGGTCAATGGTTTTGGTAGACTCAAGTTGAAAGTTTAAACCTCCTGGCCAAGTAGGTAGTTGGGAGTGTAGACCAACGGAAATATCGAGTATTTTTACCATGTTGATAACTCCATTAATTGACAACTGCTATCTAATTATAGCATGATTTATCCTACTATTCATCTGATGACAATTCGAGCCTTTAATATTTTAAATAAAAATCACGAATTAAGGCGATAAATTCATCACTGTAAATGTGTCGATCTTTTTCAATTATCAAGGTGTGTGTCTGACAGGTTTTTGGAGTTTTTCCTAATTCCATAATTATGCGTTTCACGGAATGTGTAGCTGTGGGTTTGATTAACAATTGACGATCGCAATATAATCCGAAAGTGGCGGCGATTTCTTGAAACTTGATGGCGGCTGCTGTGGGATAAATTATTGCCAGTTTCCCGGTGGGTTTTAATAATTTGGTAGTTACTTGTAAAATATCTATCTGGGAGAGGCTGTCGCTATGTTTGGCGAGGGCTATTTGATGATTATCGGGTTTATAAGCATTGGCAAAAAAGGGGGGATTAGAAATGATTAAATCGTATTGTATATCACAGAAATCCGCATATTTTTGGATAGAATTATGATAGATTTTTAGACGCGATCGCCACGGGGAATTAGCTATATTTTCACTGGCTTGTATATAAGCATCTTTATCAATTTCTACTGCCTCAATTTCCGCCGGGGAACGTTGGGCTAAGATTAAAGCAATTAATCCGCTTCCCGTCCCAATATCTAAGATATTATCGACAGATTTTATATCTGTCCAGGTTCCTAATATTACCCCGTCTGTGCCGACTTTCATCCCACAGCGATCCTGAAAAATAGTAAACTGTTTAAACTGAAATTTATTGCTGACCATACCTAGGATTAATTGCGTAAAATTAAACTACCTGGGGTAACTTTTTTAATCCAGTTGGTGATGATAATTTGGTCACGATCGCCTTTTGTGATTGGGTATCCTTGGAGATTCTTAAATGTCACAGTTTCAGGAATATTAACTTTTTCTCCGGTGGGAATTACCACTTGATTAATTTCGGAGATATCAAAAGGACGTAGGACTTGGAAAACGATATATTTACCACTTTCTCCCCCCAATGCTTCAGCGACACATAAATCATTGCGATAATGGGAAATTTTGGATTTTGACTTCATTCGGGAGAAAATAGAGGTAGTTCGATTAGCTTTAAAAAATGGCGATCGCGCTTCAGTCTGCCAATGGTTTTTAAGGGTTACTGGGTCGGTGAAAATTTGCTCACATATCTGGTCAATATCTGGAGCTAAATTACCATTTTTCCCGAAATGTCTGAGGTCTAGGCGCAGGGTATGTAAACCCGCCTTTTGTAGTCCCTCAAGTTGATCTAAAATAAACCAATCTTTATCTAAAAATAGAAAAGTTCCGTGGTGAGTTTCTACCGCAGGAAGGGGGCGATCGCCATTTTCTTCTGCCCTAGCTTTGACCTCAAGAAAACCTTGATTATTCTCCTCTGATATATGTTCAGCTAATAGCGATCGGGGTGAGTAAAAAAGCAAAATTCTCCCCACCCCCAAGACTTCACAGGGTACTGGTAATTTCTGGCAATATTTAATTAACTTATTTTCGGGAATTTCAATTGATAAAATCAGACGTTCTAAACATCCAGCGAACAGTTCACACCATCCTGTTAATGCCTCAAAATTATGATTTCCTGTCTCTACAATTAACTGAATAGGTAATTGGGGATAATGAACGATTAACCATTCTGCCGCGCCGGGATCACATACTCGAATAGCGGCAAAATTTAGGAGATCCCAATCACAGAGGCGATCGACAATTTGCATCATCACCCCTTCGGTCATTAAAATATCCCACACCAAAACCGGACGCAACCCCCGCTTTTTCGCCTCTTCCGCCAGAAAAAAAACCTCTGGCGCGGTTAACTTTCCCTGTCTAGCTAATAAAAAAGGTTCTAATAAAACCTCCCCCAAATTAGCTACCCTAGCGCATCTATCTAAGTCCTCTAAACTACCCACAAAAGTATTAAATATCATCAATTATTATTCCCTAATTTTAGAATCTTAAATGGTTAAAGTTAATCACATCAATTGATTGGCTTTGCAGATAACTAGCTAATTTTCAATAAAATATCTAAATCGCGAATCATACCTGTCTAATTTTCATGGATTTAACCTGGCTAGTTTCGGCATCCACCTTAAATATTTTATACTCTCGCCGATAGCGAGAAGTCTCCAAAACTTCACCCAAAGGATCTTCTAATCTATCGGCTGGACGAGTAAAGCCTAAAGTAATCAACCAAGATTGATCATCCTCAGAAAGTTCGACTTCTTCGACTCTCAAATCTTGAATATCTAGGTTGCCCATAGTCTCCCATAGAGAAATAAGATATTGTTTGGCAGCGATCGCCGCTGCTTTAACATCAGTTTTCATGCTCCACGTTTCCCGGCTATTTAAAGCAATTAGTTTATTATAGCATCAATTATTCCCTAATTAACTACCAGTAACCATAGAGTATGGGGCTGTTATTTCTACTTTGGATGGAGATAATCTCAGCAAATGCAGTTGGTGAACCTGCGCTAATTCGGGGACTTTGGTAATACAAACAATACCATCTTTTCGCATAAAATTAATCTCCTCACCGACTACGGAAAATAAACTATTAACTTGATAATTAATAGGCTGACCATGAGGCAGGATAAACTCGACTTTATCTCCCACAGATAAAGGTTCTACCAATTTGATAGCGATCGCCTCTTCAGTCGTATCTAAAACCATCCCTAAATAATCATGAGTTCCGGTATTATTTCCGGCGGCTTGCTCAAAAACCGAACCCTCACCCGCCGCCGTTTCTAGGGAACCAGAAAAATAATCCCTGTGGGGAATTGACTGTAAATCTGCCGCTATTTCCTGCAATAATTCCGGGGTTAACTCACCTTGAGAATAAGCATCAATCGCCCGACGATAGGCTTTACAAGTCATCGCTACATAAAAGGATGATTTCATCCGTCCTTCAATTTTTAGGGAACAAATGTGATGTTTGAAAAAATCACCGACCTGATAGATACCCCACAAATCTTTGGAGGACATAAACGTAATGGTAGAATCCTCAGAAGATAGTTGATAAGGAAGGCGACAAGATTGAATACATCCACCTCGGTTAGAATCCCGTCCGGCGGTATAATTAGAAATGGTACAATGTCCAGAATATGCCATACACATCGCCCCATGAATAAACATCTCAATTTCTAAGGGTGCTGCTTGGGGATTTTCGGCTGAGAATTTAGCCCGCATTTGACCAGCTTCGGTGATGCTAACTTCCCTACCTAAAATTAGGCGATCGACCCCAAATCTAGCCCAGAGTCTGGCTGCATATCCATTTAAACAGGAAGCCTGAGTTGATAGGTGAATTTTCAGATTAGAACAGTTGTTAATAACTCGCATAACTCCCAAATCGGAGACAATGACTGCATCCACATTGAGCTGTTCTAACAGTTGACAATAATCCCCAAATTCGCTAAAATCTTCATCATGGAGGAAAGCATTTAAAGTTACATAAACTTTAGCCCCCCGTTCATGGGCAAATGTGACACCTCTCTGTAAATCTTCGGGGCTAAAATTATCAGCCCTAGCTCGCAATCCATAATTTTGACCGCCTAGATAGACAGCATCTGCGCCATAGGTAATGGCAACTTGTAATCTTTCTAAATTCTTGGCTGGGGCTAATAGTTCTGGTTTCCACATAATCAAAAAACTGCTTAACTAACTGGTGTCTGATTAACTTCTAAAATCTCTCTAACGGTTCGCCCATCTCCTTGAAATCCAAAATACCATAAAGCTGTCGCTGCTTCCGCCCTGGTGACAGTTCTTTGCGGTTGAAATAGGGTAGTAAACCCAAACACTCGCCGAATATTAGCATTATCTCCATTATCAAAATCTGCTAAAATCGCCCTGATGGCATTACTATTAATTTTGGAGGCATCCTGAAATCCCCAACGTTGTTCAACGGCATCTACAGTCCCTTGGGGTAAGCCTTGGCGGATATCTAAGGGGACCTTCCAAAGGATTAAATACTCGCGGGTTAAGGGGGCATCTGGGCGGAATTGAACGGCGGTAGTATCCCCAGATAAAGAACTAGGAATTAAGCCAGCTTCAGCTAATCCTTGAATTTCGGCAAAATAGGGATGATTGGCGGGAACATCGGTAAATACAGGTTGACTACTAGAAATGGATAAACGAATTTGTCTACCTGGAATATCAGCATAAATCTTATTGTTTGCTTGGACTAAAGCGCGGGCAAATTCTCCCCTGGTAATAGCTTGGTTAGGATTAGGAAAATTTTGCTCAAAAACACCTAGTTTGGCGACATCCATAGCAAACTGTTTTAATTCCTGGGGAATGTCGCCAGTTGTAGAAGGGGTGGGGGTAGGGGTGGGAGTAGTTTCAGGTTCTGGGGTAGGACTTGAAGTGGCGGCTGTAGGGTCAGGAGACTCTGGAGACTCGGAAGGGGTAGGTTGGGGTTGAGAGGCGATCGCTTCTGGGTCGCGAGAATAATCTATAGAAAACTTAGTTTTTCCCTCTAATACTTGGTCTAATTTCAGGTTAATTGTTACCTGTAAATCCTGTTTAGTCGCCACCAACAAACCATCACTTTCTTGGTCAGCATTGCTAACTATTTCCCAGCCATCTGATGCCAATCTATTTTGGTAGTAGGTTCTGACGAAATCAATGGGGTCGGTGGTTCGCCAAACTGTTGAGGTTTTTTGTGTATCGCTGGCGGCGAGGGTGACATCTTGTAAGCTGGAACCGGGATAAATGGAGATTTCCTGGGGGAAATTTTCGGGTAATTTCAGAAAATCATCAGGGGGTGAAATAGGCTGATTTTCTGTGGCAGCCGATTCCTGAAAAGGGGGATTTTCTTGGAGTTGTGGATCTGCTTCTAAAGATTGTTGTAAGGAGTCTCCTAGGGTACTGTTGGCACAACTACTTAATAGGGCAGTTATGCCGATGATGGGGATAAGTTTGATTAAATATTGGCTGATAATTTTCACGATTTTTGGTGATAAATGGGTTAATAATTACTCAAAAAATGGCTGATAATTTAATTGGGAACAGTTACGGGAACCCCATTTTGTTTGGGGCTAAGTCCTAGAATAAAGGGAACTGCTTTTTTTACCCATTCCTGTGGGGAAGTAAAAGCGGCTGCATCTTCCCCATAACAAATTTCTAACATATCTGTGTGAATAATTCCCGGACTCATGGGAATGGCTGCTAACCCTGGGGGAAGTTCCTGCGCGAGGGCTTGGGTTAACCCTTCGATCGCCCATTTTGAGGTACAATAGGGGGCTACCTGGGGAGAAGTAGATCGCCCCCAACCGGAACTCAGATTAATGATGATACCGGTACCCCGTTTCATCATGGCGGGGACTAGATAGCGGATCACATTTGCTACTCCTTTAATATTGACATCAATTACCTGATTAAATTCATGGGGTGGCACTTCCCACAGGGGCGCAAGTGGATTAATTATAGCGGCGTTATTAATGACTATATCGGGGGCTGGATAATTTTTGAATAGGTGATTAATCCAATTTTCTACGGCTTGAGGTTCTTCGACATTAACTACTTGAAAATTATGGGGTTTTCCATATTTTTGGGTCAGCAGGTCTATGGGTTCCCGGGAACGAGCGCAACCAATAACGGTATGTCCTAAATCAATAAAACTCTCGGTCAAAACTCTACCTAAACCTCGACTTACTCCAGTAATTAAAATAATCTTACTCATCATTAACTCCTATTTAGCCATTAATTAGTGTAACAGATAATCGTTTAAATTGCCATAATAAACTCTATCAATTTGTCAATATGTTCTGGTTCATGGGTTGCCATTAAGGAAATCCGCAGCCTGCTGGTGGTGACGGTGGGGGGGCGAATGGCGGGGGCAAAAATTCCCTGCTGTTGTAATTTTTGGGCTACCTGTAAAGCGATCGCTGCATTTTTTAGGGGGTAGCATAAAATGGGGGAAGTAAAACTGGTAAAGCCGGAAAAATTGGGATTTTCAGAATTATCAATATTCTTTAATTTTGCCTGAATAGTTGCCACATTTTCCCATAATTTAGCGCGTCGTTGGGGTTCTTGTTGGACAATTTTAATTGCTGTTAAAGCGGCTGCTGTATCGGCTGGAGTTAAACCGGTGGTATAAATCCAACTAGGGGCGCGGTTTCGCAAAAAATCAATGGCTGTGGCTGAACCTGCTACATAACCTCCCAAACTTCCTAAAGCCTTACTTAGGGTTCCCATTTGTAACAGGGGAGTCCCGGTCAAATGGAAGTATTCGACACAACCCGCGCCATTTTTTCCAAAGACTCCGGTAGCGTGGGCTTCATCGACTAATAACATACTATCAAACTCTTGGGCGAGTTCTACTAATTGTGGTAGGGGGGATAAATCACCGTCCATACTAAACAGAGTGTCGGTAATAATTAGACTTCTGCGGTGTTGGTGGCGATGATTTTTTAACAGGTTGGTTAGGTGATTAATGTCGCTGTGGGGATAGTTAAAAACGGTCGCGCCGCTGAGTTTTGCCCCCATTTTTAAACTGGAGTGGTTATACTCATCAGAGAGAATGATATCTCGCTGATTAACGAGGGCGCTAATAGTGCCAATATTAGCTAAATAACCGGAACTAAAAACTATGGCATCTTCGGTATTTTTGAGGTTGGCGATCGCCAATTCTAGCTGTCTGTGCAATTCCCGATGTCCGGTTAAAAGTCGCGAGCCAGTGGTTCCTGTCCCCCACTCACGGGTCGCATTCATGGCGGCTTCTATTAAACGTTTATCCCCTGCTAAACCCAAGTAATCATTACTGGCAAAATTGAGCATTTCTCGCCCATTTACAGTAATGATAGGACCGGGAAGACTAGCAATGGGTGTAACGGAACGATACCAATTAGCCTGGTGAATGGTATTGAGCGATCGCTGCATCCACCCATAAGCATCTTTAACCATAACTCGTTTTTTTAATCGGGGAAATTCATCAATGTTCAGAGGGGTTAATAGTATCGATATCCGCACTATTTCCGCGCACGGAAGGCAGTCTTTCCACTAATCCCATATCAAAGGCAATATCTGGCAACTCCCCCACCATATATTGTCCGGCTTGCCAAATGCGATTAGGGGTAAAACACATCTGGCGCAGTTCCACCACTTCCGTGGGTTCAAACATTTCCCTACACATTCTTCTTTCTAGTCCCATTCTTCTATAATCTCCTCTTTTTTGATTCTATGACGGGCGTGTTTTAGGTCATTACTATTAATCATTTTACCACAGTGGGGGCATATAAATGTAGTGACTTGATATTTTTGGGCTTTTCTTTCCTCAATGACCTCCGCAAAGCCAGAGGCGATAATACCTGCGGGAAGTGCAATAATACCAATACCAGTGATGGCGAGAACCGCCCCCAATAATCTCCCCCAGGGGGTAATGGGATAAACATCACCATAGCCAACGGTCGTCAATGTGACTACCGCCCACCAAATGGCTAAAGGAATATTAGCAAACTGTTCTGGTTGGGCTTCATTTTCCAAAAAATAGATGATACTCCCGGAGAAAAATAACAAAATTATCACCATACCCAGAGTCATAATTAACTCTTCTTTTTTATTGTTTAATACACTTTTAATTAGGTTAAATGATTTAAGATATCGAGTCAGTTTAAAAAACCGCAAAAATCGAATTAAACGAAATAAACGCGCCGCCCTCATATCGGGAATCATCATCGGCAAGTAAAAGGGTAAAACTGCCATCAAATCAATTAAAGCCAAAGGGGTAAACATATATTTAATTCGTCCCCACAATGGATGCTTGTAATGTTCATCTATGGTACAAGACCACAGCCTTAAAAGATATTCGATGCTAAAGGCAGCAATGGAAAAATATTCAAAGTTTTGGAATAAAACATAATATCTTTGTCTCAAGTCAGCGACAGTCGCCAAAGAAACTGCGATGACATTGAGGACGATTAAAGTAATAATAAAAAAATCAAAAATTTTACTAAATGAATCATGGATAGTCCAGACTTCTAAAATGAGGAAAAGTCGTCTTTTTAATTTTGGTAGCATGATTCATAAACCCAGCTAATGTGATGACTTTATTATAAAACACGAAAAGCAGCGATCGCGTAATGATTACCCGATCGCCACTTTCACAATTGTCAACTTAGGGAATAGCCCCAGTCTTACCGACTCAAGTTAGCATCCTGTAGTTCCCCAGGACGCACCGCGATTTGTTCCGTAGCATTTCCTCGTCTCACTTCCAGTCTTAAAGGCTTCCCAATTTGGGCTTTTTCGACAACCCTCTGTAGTTGGTCTGCTTGAGTAATGGATTTACCATCAATTTTAGTCACCACATCACCGCGACGTAAACCGGCGTTGGCGGCTGGACTGTCAGGAATAACCTGAACTACCAAAACTCCATCAATTTCAGGAATCATCACCATGGAGTTAGGATCACTATTAAACTCCTGAGCTAATTCTGGTGTTAAAGTAATCATCCGAATACCAATAAAAGGATGAGGGATTCTTTCACCCCTGGCTAAATTGTCTTTAATAGCCTTAGCGGTATCAATAGGAATGGCAAAACCAATCCCTTGACCATCAGCGCGAATGGCTGTATTTATGCCAATTACTTCCCCTTGTTCATTTAACAAAGGTCCCCCAGAATTTCCAGGGTTAATAGCGGCATCTGTTTGGATAAATTCTAGGCGTTTATCAGGGATTCCTACCTGAGAACTAGGGCGGTTTAAAGTGCTAACAATTCCTAAAGTCACGGTATTATCTAATCCGAGGGGATTACCAACAGCGATCGCCCAATCTCCTACCTGTACTTCCGCCGAATTTCCCAACTTAGCCACTGGTAAATTATTACCATTAATCTTAACCACCGCTAAGTCAGAAGGTTCATCAGCGCCTTTAACTTCTCCTTGAAATTGGCGACCATCTCGCAGGGTGACGGTAACTTTATCTGCACCTCGGACAACATGGGCGTTAGTTAAAATCATCCCATTACTGTCCACAATAAAACCCGAACCTTGTCCCCGTTGTTGATATTCCCGGGGAAATTGTGGCATATCTTCCCCAAAGAAACGCCGGAAAAATGGATCATCAAAAAAAGGTTGAGGAATATTAGTAGAAACAGTCCTTTCTGTATCCAATCGCACTACCGCCAGACCCACACGATTGACAGCATCGGAGACAAAATTTCCGACCCTTTGGGGGACACGCGCCACCGTTTCCGGTGGCGTATTTGATGCCATTACTACTTCCTGCTTAATGGTCGCCTGGGCTACAGGGGTTAACCAATCAGGAAACAATCGCAGGAATCCTAAAGTTAACCCTACACTCAACACAATGGCGATCGCATAACCGCCAAACTGACCAAAATTAGATCCTTTTTTGTCTTGCATTAACCAGTCTCCCAACAAGCATTTGATTATATTTTAGATAGCCGGCCACAAAATATCACTAGCTGTTTTAAACCAGCCATTCACCTTGCGCCATAACCTTTCAGGCTGATCATCTACCACCTCAGAGGCGATAGTTTCCACATCTACAACTGTGGCATTTTCCCAATCGTCCCGTTCAAAATTCCGAATCGGACGGGTAGAAGATGCCATATTTTCCGATTCAATTAATTTCCTTTTCACCCAGTCACGAACTTCTCCGGTTTGATTGATTACCAAATTTTCCCAGGTAGTTTGAGAGTTCATAGCTTCTCCTTTTGGTGAGTGGTTATACATCTTACTTAATTAAGCCAATTTTCTAGGTTTTGACGAGGGTTAAAACTGCTGATTTGTTGTAGTTCTTGGTATAGTTGTCGTTGGCGATCGCTTAAAGTTTTCGGTGCTACCACCTTGAGCCGCACAATCTGATCACCTTGTCCCCCTTTAGGAATCGGCCAACCCTTACCTCGCAGCCGCAGAGACTGTCCCGATGCCACCCCTGGGGGAACCTTCATTGTCACCTTACCCGAAGGGGTAGGAACCTGAATTTCCGCCCCTAAAACTGCCTCCTCTGGAGTAATTCCCACCTCACAAATTAAATCATTTCCATCAAACTGAAAAAACGGATGTGGTTCCAGTTCAACAGTCAAATATAAATCCCCTCTTTTTCCAGAAGTCGGACTAACTCCCCCCTTTCCTTTTAAGCGAATCCGACTATCAGGCTTCGCGCCTGGGGGAATTTTAACCTTAATTGTTTCTCCATCCAAGTTAAATTTCTTTTCCACCCCCTTAAAAGCCTCCGAAAAAGTCAGAGGCAATGTGGCCGTAAAATCGCGGGGCGGTACTTGTTCATAACCCCTATTACCGCCGCCAAAAAAGTCGCCAAACTCATCAAAAGCACTATAACCGCTACCATTGGGATAGCCGTAGGGCTGGCGAGGATTACCGCCAAACCTGCCTAGTAACTCATTAATAAAGTCATCAAAATTACCATATTGGTTAAAGTCAAAATCACCTACCCCTCCCGGTGGTGGTCCCGCACTAGAAGGGTCCCAATATTTCCCAAATTGATCATACTTCTGTCGTTTATCGCGATCGCCAAGAACCTCGTATGCTTCATTAATATCCTTAAATCTTTGTTCCGCAGCGCGATCGTTAGGATTCACATCAGGGTGATATTTCCGCGCTAAGTTCCGGTAGACTTTTTTGATCTCCTGTTGACTGGCATTCTTATCCACCCCCAAAATCCCATAATAATCTTTATAGTTCATTTTAGATGACATCAGCAAGCACCTCCTTCGCACGCTTATCTACAAGATAACAAAATTGGGAATTGGGTTCAAAGCCAGATCACCTTTACTTCCCCATTCCCAACTTATTACCTCTTATATTAGCAGTCTAGTCGCTGGTTTGGTGGGTTCAGAGTACATATCAGCCAGCCAGATCAGCATTCAGTTATGGTCGAAAGGGAAGTCACCTTCCCTAACTCCAATTCAAAACCGTGCTTGATATTTTCACATCACACGGCTCCTGATGTGGATACCCTATTGTCAGTAGGAACAAGGTTACGACCCCTCGCTTTATGACTTCAACTTTAGGAGCTTTATGCCACACGTAGTCTTTAAACTCGTTTTCGCCACTATACTCCTATTTATTGCAGTCTCTATATCCACACCGTGACTAGTGGGCATATCCCAACCATTACAGTTAGGCATTGGCTTTCAGTCACATCCTTTCCCCTTATGGGCATTCGCTTACACTTTTCACTACTTTACGAGATGTACTCGCAGAGAGCCCAATAGGGGTTTAAACGTTCCGTATATATGGGTATTCCATCTTTAGATTTGTCCTTTCCACCGGGGTAAAATTAAAGGTCTGTGTAGGTAGTGTGAAGAAACTCCTACTTTTCCCCTTGCTCTTTTGAGCGCAGCGTGTCAACCTATTTCGCTACTTAATGTTGACGATGGTTCAGGCCAGACATTCGGTTTCCCTAATCATGGATGGTTGGCAGTGGTCGGATTTTGGGAATAGGTTTTCCCTCACGCCTTCCGTTCCCCGCTTAAATCCCAGATTTGTGATTTCTGAAACTTGGGGTGGCTATCGCCGTTACTCTTTCCCATAATCGCTCCAAGTAAGTTATAATACTCCTCCTAGGTAATACTTGGACGGTGTATTGCGATTTCTTAAAATGGGATTGACCATGAGTTCCCTACCTTGCTTAGAATCACACCTTCCTAAGCGTTGGGACATATATACAGTTAAGGGGTAAACTGGTTGACAGTTTATCTCCCTCTAGGAGGTTATTTCAGGCATTGCAGCCTTATTTCACTCCTAAACGTCTCGCACCTCCTAAACGTCTCGCACCTTCACCTACATTATAACTGATTTAAGCCAGATCGACCTTAACCACCCGATTTTTTTCTTCCTCAGCTTTAGGGAGAGTCAGGCTAAGAATGCCATCTTTATATTCTCCATGAACATTAGTATTTTGGACCCGAATTGGTAGAGGAATCACCCGGCGGAATTTACCATAGCGAAACTCACTGCGGGTTACTCCTTTTTCTTCCGTGTGTCTTTCTAATTTCCGTTCCCCACTGATAGCAATAGAATCCGCTGTTACCTGTACATCAATATCTTCGCGATTCATTCCGGGAACTTCTAATTTCAGATGTAAGGCTTCCGGCGTTTCCTGAAGTTCCGCTGCTGGTACAAATGCAGAACCCACATCTTCCGAAGTAGTAGTTAAGCTATCAAACAAGTGATTCATTTGACGTTGCAGAGTGTCAATTTCCCGGAAAGATTCCCAATTAAAACTAATGATTGCCATAATCTTTGCTCCTGTTTTATATCCTGGTTTACTTGAGGTTATCTCTTACCTCTTGTCTTACAGAATAGTCAATTTATCTTAGTTTTGGATTCGGTTTTAAACACTGAGAATATGGCAATAACCGAACTGCTTTAGTTTCCCTTGGTGGTACGTTAAACCGTACCTTAATGGTCGTGAAAAGTGAACCCACCCCCATCATTCATTAATCCAGATAGTACCCCGGTCTCAGCCGGATTTCCGACTTGCCTTGCCTTTTCCCCAGAAGCAGCGTTATATTTAGACAATCCACACTCTGAGGGTACTGAGGGTACTATGAAAATTTGGGTCAACGAACAGCTAGATCCCAATGGTATTGTCTATTCTTGCATTGCTTGTTGTGACGAAACTCAAGCTATGGAATGTCATGAGTCTTTCCAAAACAATCTCACCGAAACTCAAAAGCAAATGGGTTGGGTCGCCAAACTCCGCACTGTCGAGTCTTGGGATGATGTCCCTGTTAGCGCTTTAAAACTCAATTAGCACCCCCATCAAATTAAAATCCAGCCCCAAAGTACCGGGCTGGATTATCTAAATATTCTCGGTGAGACTTACTAAAAACCCATTAACCTAGTCAGTCTTTTGAAAGTCTAGGGAAGCCGAATTCATGCAGTAACGCTTTCCTGTCGGTCTTGGTCCATCCTCAAAAACATGGCCTAGGTGAGCATCACACTTAGCACAGAGTACCTCTACCCGGCGCATAAACAAACTATTATCCTGTTCATATCGGACACTATTTTCCGAAACCGGTTCCCAAAAACTTGGCCATCCCGTACCGGAATCATATTTGGTTTCTGAGGTGAATAACTCATTACCACAGCAAACACAACGATAAACACCCTTTTCTTTGTTATCGTAATATATGCCAGTAAAAGCGCGTTCAGTCCCCTTTTTCCGGGTGACTTTGAACTGTTCTGGTGTTAGCTGTTGCTTCCACTCTGCCTCAGTTTTTTGTACTTTCTCAACCATAAATGAGTCACTCCGATTTGTGTTCTCCCAAAGCCTAACTTAAAGCCTAACTTAAAACCTAATTCAACGCCAGCCATTTTTGAGCATTCAGGCGCTGAACCACCCCAAACACCAGCAAATCTAAAGTAATCCGGCGCTCATCTCCCAAAAATCCCTCGATCGCCGATGGTTGAGTACCATTAGCCGCCCAGGAAAAAAACTTTGGACCCTTAATATCTTCTTGGGGAAAGTAGATATTAAACTTCCGTGCGCCACCTTCCCAGCTTCCCGTCACCTGCCAACAATCTTCTGCAATTTGTAGGCTAGGCGGAAACTTAGCCTTGACTAATGCCACATCGAGATCTGTAATTCCCTGTTCCTCCAGGGCTTTCTTAACCGCCGGAATATAATGATTTTCGATAAACTCTGGAAACGGCTTATCCTCCACTGCGGGGGGTTTCTCCTTTTTCGCCTTGGCGGCCGGTTTTTTCTTTTCTTCTTCTGACATCGATAGTTCCTGAGTTACAATTCACCCAAACGTATTCTATCGCTATTCGATCGCGATCGCCTTCCCCCAACAAACCTCCCCACTTTCCACAACAGTCACCCTCAGATAATCACATCAGTTTTGCTAATCTATGCCCCTCCATCTATTTAATATTCCAAAGATTGTTAAGAATTAATACATTTTTATTGCTAATCTCTCGCAAAAAGTTGACGAGATTCTGGGGGTTATGGTATCCTCAGATAAATCGCATCCAAGGGGTTCCTGTGTCTTGATGCCAAAATAGAGGCTACAACCCTGATTATATCGTCGCCTAAATTATTCTCTCACCACAAGTTAAAATTCACGATGCACGAGTTTGGAAGCCAAAAGCGATCGCCATTTTCTGAGATGTTGACAAAATCGACATTATGTGCATAGGATGCAATTTTCCGCAGTGAGGGAATTTAAAGGATGTTAGCGAGTGCGATATTAATCCTAGTGATGGGTTTTTTTGCTGGGGAACTTGCCCGCCGATTAGGTGCGCCGCCTCTAATTGGGATGATTGGGATTGGCATGATCATGGGTAAGGAATTTGGCAACTTAATTAGTCCAGAAGTCCTAGGGGCTGCCGATGATCTGCGACTGGTAGCCGTAATGATCATTTTAATGAAAGCAGGTCTAGGACTCGATCGCTCTAAACTAGCGCAACAAGGAACAGTCGCCCTCCGGCTAGGATTTTTCCCCGCTTCAATAGAAGCCTTAGTAGTAGCGATCGCCTCAATGTTCCTATTCAATTTTGACTTCATGACAGGTCTACTATTAGGCTGCGTAGTCGGCGCAGAGTCACCCGCCGTTATTGTCCCCGGAATGTTGCGCCTAAAAAGCCTAGGCTGGGGTGTGACCAAAGGCATTCCCGACGCGATTTTAACAGGTAGCGCCTTATCAGATGTCCTGCTATTATTAGTATTTAGCCTACTGCTAAACTTTCTGGGTTCAGGAAGTACAGAAGCCATTAACCTAGGGTTCATCAGCCTATCATCCTTACAAATTCTACCATTCCAAGTAATCCTAGAAATCGTCCTAGGATTAGTAGCAGGTTTCCTAGGCGCGCGATTATTAGTATTTCTATTAGTCAAGCAGACCTGGACGCGCAACGTAGTTCAAGACATAATCATCGCCGCCAGTTTAGGACTGTTTCTGGTAATTTTCAGCAACACCTTTCCCTACTACTCCGGCTATCTAGCCGTGATGGCGATGGGATTCTTTTTAATCGAATTTGATGCCCCCCTAGCGCGATTAATCCGCAATAGTTTTGATGTATTGTGGATAGTAGCGGAAATTGTTTTATTTGTAATCATGGGGGCTACCATTCAGTTACAGGTTTTAGGGGATGTCTTATTACCGGGTTTATTATTAATAGTAATTGGTCTGGTAATAGGTAGAGGAATAGGCTGGTATTTATCGACATTAGGGAGTAATTGGAATCGCCAAGAAAAGCTGTTTTTATTGCCGGGAAATATGGCAAAAGCCACCGTACAAGCGGCTATTGGTGCTTTACCTTTAGCGGCGGGAATTGAGGGAGGGGAAATAATTTTAGCGATCGCCGCCTTAGCAATTCTAGTAACCGCCCCCTTGGGTGCTTGGTCTACCCAAGTATTTGCGCCGAAACTCTTAGAAAGGGGAGAAGTAGACCCCACCAAAGTAGCCGTTAAAGGTCATCCAGTTTTATTAGCTGCTGTAGACCCGTCACCCCTATCAACTTCCGTATTGCTAAAAGCCGCCGACCTAGCGCGGCGCAGCCATGGTCAAATCATCGTTTTATATGTAGATAATGTGGGAGACGAACCGGGAAGATTACAACTAGAAAAACAAGCGCACCAACTTCTAGCAGATATCCGCTTTGAATTTCTGGTATTATCAGGATTAGTACCAGAAACCATTGTCAAGACCGCCGAAAGTCGCGGGGTGACTGATGTAGTAATTGGTACCAAATCCATGAACGGTAAAAAGATGATGGTTAACTCAGTCTCTCAAGCCGTTTTAGAGATGAGTACAATTCCGGTAATTACCGTATAAGGAAACCAGAGAAAGTAGAGACAAGGCGGGTGTCTTATCTCTACAATTGGGTAGTGTTAAATCTCAGCGTAAGCACGTTCAATTAAACGTCGCGCCAGAGTTTGAATACCGGTATGAGTGTAGTAGTTAGTGGTCATGTCGAGGAAAGCCGCCACATAATCCAACTTATCGTCAGCGATATCGACAAAACTCTGAAGGTTGCTAACCACCTTAGAAGGTGTCAAATCATGATCGCTGACAAAACCACTCATCCAACCTGTGACGGAATTAAAACTTTCCTGAACAAAATGCAGCTTTCCGTCTGGGTCTCCCCCAGGAATCATGGGATTAATCCGTTTAAAACCCTCACTTTTCTCCAATTCAGAGGGAGTCAAATTCGCAATAATACTCAACCCCTTTTGAATAAAATCGGGACCCAAAGGGATTAACCCATCCAAACAGACCAAAGCCGCCATACGCATGATAGACTCGCCGCCATAGTTAGCGAGAGAGGCGACAAAATCGCCGATACTATCCCCAGGAATGCCATTAATTTGGCAAAAGGCGACCAATTCAGTGACCACCTTTAAAGATAAATCGATCGCCTGTGCTTTATCAGCTTTGGGGGTCAAGTTCCCCAGGAAACCGAGAAAACTGACATTCTGGCTAATTTTATTAGCCAGCGCCGCCGTCCCTAAAGCGGTCCCCGCACTGTCAATAGTTTGATATAGCCAAAGTGCGCGTTGGTAGCCCTGAGATTTATCATTATAAAGCCAGAGGGCGCGTTCACTGATATCCTGAATCAGACCCGGATCATCCTCGCCAGTGATAGTTTTAACGGTATTTTCAAAACCTACCAAATTATCCCACTGACCAGGAACTGCAAAATCTAGCCCCCGCAACACCATTACAGTTATCCCACCAGTAGGGAGTTCATCAACCAATTCAATAATAGACTTACTCACAATTCAGACTCCTTGCTGATACATTTACGCGACATTTATCCGGCTATTGCCTGACAATGCGACGATAGCACTATTACCCGTTAAGGTAACAGAGGCGGTATCCCGCAAAGCTTTTAGAAAGATTCCAAAAGCACCGTTCCAGTCCCTGGGTAGAGTGAACCCACACTCAGGACATCGGAACACTTTTGAGCCACCTAGCTGGGAATGGACATGACCACAGTGAGTACAGGTTTTGCTGGTGTATTCTTCCGTCACATCTACAACTGTGGTTCCAGTTATTTCCCCTTGATGTCTCAGGGTTAGTTTGAATCGATAATGCGCCCATGTCAGCATGGCGCGGGCAGTCTTAGACCTGATTAGACGCTTCACCTTGGCAACCATATCGGAAGTCTCAAAGGTGGGCAAAAAAATTAGGCTGTAGTTGTGAGTCAAGTAGTGAGCAATTTGTTTGTGGGCTTCATCAACTAGATTGCGGATTTTGGTTCTCATTCGTTGAGCCGCTTGCCTCATCCGTCGCCTTCTTGAACGACAGGGTTCCTTGGCGATTCGGCTCATCAAATCATCCAAATGTTGACATAGCCTAGTAATGCGTCCAATATCCCCGGAGCCCAATTCCAGAAATCGAGAGCCATCAAACCCAGTTATGAAAGTTCGCACACCCGGGTCTAATGCAATCACGCCAGTAGCGTCAGTTGGGGTAACGGCAACTGGTTCAGGGAAAATCGCCAACCATCGACCTTTGGTAAACACCAACTGAGTCCCTTGCCCGCAAGTTTTAGGGATGGGTTCGGAAACCATGAAAGTTAATCCTTTCGTGAGTCTTGGATACCAACTCCCTGAAGAGAAATTAGTATTATTGAACTTAATCCCTTGAGAGCTGTCACGACAACTTCTAAACCTTGCATCAGGACTAGCGGTCAAAGCCTGATAGGCATCAAAGATGGCATTTTGCCGAATGTGGCAGGGTGTTTCTTTGACCCATTCGGGTAAGTCGCTCTGCATCACTTTATTGCGTAACTTTAACTTGCTTAGTCGTTTACCACTCCGGGATAATGCAATTGCTTGGTTGTAGCAATACCGACAAGCAGCCAGCCATTTACGCCAGACTTGATTTAGCTCGGGGCTGGGGTAAATCCGGATCTTCTTTGACCTGAGTTTTGTATTTACTCCGTCCGTATAATCGGGAACTGAAGCAGTGGAGGATGGCGAGGATGTCCTCAACCATTTCTGGTTCTGGACTGAGACTTGTCTGGTTGAGAACCATGAGTGAGCACCTGTTTTGCTCACAGAGCCATCCAAACAAGTCAAATCCCCATATTGCCAATCGGTCTGGGTGGGCAACGACAACCATGCGGACATCTCCTGACAAGACTTGTCCCAGTAAGGCCAGCATTTTCTTTCCCTTGAAGTTGAGCCCGCCTCCGATTTCTGAGACGACTTCTGCTTCGGGGTAGAGGTTGGACAGTGCGGCCACCTGTCGGTTGAGGTCGGACTGCTGGGCGCGGCTACTAACTCTGGCATAGATAACGACTTTGCGTTTGTCACTGCCTGATTTGGCAGTATATGACTCAACGTTGTATCGTCGTTGCCCAGCGGGGGTTCTGATGGTCTCGATTGAGCCATTGTCGTCCCATCTGCGGAGTGTTCTTTCATGGACTCGAAGGATTTGGGCCGCTTCCTTGGGTTTGACATATCTGGCAATAGGTTTATCCTCAACCATTCTCGCTTATTATACCGTATTGCCCTAAAATATTAACCGAATTTGTGATTAAATCATGCTCCCAAAAACTTGATAGATTAACGCAATTGTGCTAGACCAGAGAGATTAAAATTTTGTAACCAGACTTCGCGATCGCTGGGAGTAAAAGACTCAGAACTAGATTGAACCTTAACCTGAAAGCGATCGCCTACCAGTAGCGCCGTAGTGTTTCTACCCTGAGTAACTGCGGGATATCCACCAATTCTCTGGGTAGACTCCTGAAACTTGCGGGCGGCGCTAGGGTTATTAGCCAAATCATTAATCGATAGCAGCGCCAGAGCATCACCACCGCGAGAAAGTTGCGCTTGAGCAAATCCCTCTTTTTCTTGGCGGAAAGTAACACTATAGCCATCGGCACCCCTAGGGAAATATCGGTTAAACTGACCCCCAGGGAGAGGTTGAGCATCTGCGACCTGTTGAACCGCCCCGGTAGTACCAGTATCAGGTGTGCTAGTGGTTAGATCAGAGCAGCCGGAAACCAGCACCGATAAACTGAGGACAACCGCGCAGACTAACTTGGGAAAATAGTTAATTTTGATCATGGTTCCCCATTTGTGGAAGGACAGCGAATGGGACATTAGACAAAAGCCAAAAAGCTAATCTGATTTTATGCTATCGGTGAACTACACAGGCATTATCTGGCTTTCCTGACTCAATGATGATTAAGTGAACTTGTATCAAACGAGATATCGAGATTTTCTCATAGCAAGCTAAAATCTACGGTTTAACTTCTATGGTTATTGCAGCATGGTCAATCTCACACCAAATCCGAGTTTTAGTGTCACCCTGCGCTTACAATTGCCCAATAAAGCGGGTAAGCTGGCCAGTGTTGTTCAGGCGATCGCCAATACTGGGGGCAATATGGGTCCGATTGATCTGATCGAACAAACTCTCCATACCACCGTCAGGGAGTTCACCGTTGATGCTTCGAGTACAGAACACGCCGAGGAAATTATCGAATCGGTCAAAAATCTGCCAGATTCAAAGCTGCTGGAAGTTTACGATCGCACTTTTAACCTACATCGCAGCGGCAAAATTAGCATTAATAGCAAAATTCCCCTCAAATCTCAAAGCGACCTAGCCATGGCTTATACTCCCGGTGTGGGTCGCATTTGTCGGGCGATCGCCGATGACCCGGAACAGGTCTACAACCTCACCATTAAACAAAATACCGTGGCTATTGTCACTGATGGTAGCGCCGTTTTGGGTCTGGGTAATTTGGGACCGGGAGGTGCTTTACCTGTCATGGAAGGTAAGGCTATGCTGTTTAAGGAATTTGCCGATATTGATGCGTTTCCCGTCTGTCTGGATACTCAAGACCCTGATGCCATTGTGGAAACAGTCAAAAATATCGCCCCGGTGTTTGGTGGCATCAATTTAGAGGATATCGCCGCCCCTCGCTGTTTTGAGATTGAAGCGCGACTCCGAGAAATTCTCGAGATTCCCATATTTCACGATGACCAGCATGGTACGGCTATTGTCAGTTTAGCTGCTTTAATCAATGCCCTGAAGTTGGTTAACAAACCCATAGAGGAGGTCAAGATTGTTTTAAATGGGGCCGGGGCTGCGGGAATTGCGATCGCTCGACTTCTCAAAAAAGCCGGGGCTACTCAAATTATTATCTGTGATTCTCGCGGCATTATCTCCAAAGGGCGATCGGACCTCACCCCCCAAAAACAAGAATTTGCTGTCGAGTTATCTGGAACTATTGCTAATGCCATGAAAGGGGCTGATGTGTTTATGGGGATCAGTGTTCCCGGTGTGATCACCAGGGAAATGGTTAAATCTATGGCTAGTGATCCCATTGTATTTGCTATGGCTAACCCCATTCCTGAAATTCAGCCAGAATTAATCACTAATGATGTGGCGGTGATTGCTACCGGACGCAGTGATTATGCTAATCAAATTAATAATGTTTTGGCATTTCCTGGCATTTTCCGGGGCGCTTTGGACTGTCGGGCTTCCAGCCTCACTATGAGTATGTATTTGGAAGCGGCGGCGGCGATCGCTGCTTTGGTGACAGCTAATGAGTTGAGCCCTGAAAATATTGTGCCGTCCGTTTTTGATAAGCGTGTGGCGATCGCTGTAGCTGCAGCCGTCTCCCATACTGCGCGCCAAGAAGGAATTGCTCGCCGTTAGGGTTTAACTATTGGGGGAATTTTCCCCCACCCCTACTCACCATTCCCAAAATTGCCATAAACAACCGCTCACAGGCTGGCCAACCTGTTTAATTTCATGATCAAAATGTCAACAACTACTCTATTATATTGGGCGGGGAGTTTTTTAGAGGCTCCACCTCTATGAGAAGGGGCGCAGATTTTAGCTCAATTATAATGTTGACAGGAGAAACTCAATCAATGGAGCAAAGAGGTGTAACAGTCTGGTTTACCGGCTTGAGTGGCGCGGGGAAAACCACCATTAGCCAAGCTGTAGCCGAAAAGCTGAAATCTCAGGGATACAGATTAGAAATTTTAGATGGGGATATAGTCCGCACTAACTTAACTAAAGGCTTAGGGTTTAGCAAAGAAGACCGCGATGAGAATATTCGCCGCATTGGCTTTGTTTCTCATTTATTAACTCGCAACGGTGTGATTGTATTTGTTTCCGCAATTTCTCCCTATCGAGAAATTCGTGAGGAAGTCCGTCAACGGATTGGTGATTTTGTCGAAGTCTTTGTTAATGCACCCTTAAATGTTTGTGAAGAAAGGGATGTGAAAGGACTGTATCAACGGGCTAGGGCTGGCGAAATTAAAGGCTTTACTGGTATTGATGACCCCTACGAACCTCCCCTAAATCCTGAGATTGAATGTCGCACCGACCTCGAAGAACTTTCGGAAAGTGTTGATAAGGTGATTCAAAGTTTACAAAAATTGGGTTATTTAGGAGCTTGAATAAATCACGATTATCAGGTAGGTAACAGAGACTAATCCGGCGCTGAGGGGAATTGATTAACTCTCCCCTAGCCGGAATCCTGATAGCTAACTTCTGGCTGCTGCTTTCCAATTAATCAGATAATTATCAATATATTAATAGTCAATTTGTGTCTATGAATGACTTATATATTTCTTGGTCGGAATATTACCAAAAAATCGAAGTTTTAGCAGCTAAAATATATCAATCTCAGTGGGAGTTTAATCAGATTATTTGTCTGGCTAGGGGAGGGCTACGAATTGGGGATATACTCTCGCGTATTTATGATGTCCCCCTAGGGATTTTGGCGGCTTCTTCCTATGGGGGACCCGGTGGAAAAATTCGAGGAGAAATTCAGATCGCCCATCATCTTAGCATGACTACAGAAAATTTGGGCGATCGCATTTTGTTAGTAGATGATTTAGCTGATTCTGGGATTAGTCTTGAACGTTCAATTGTTTGGTTAACAGAACACTACCCTGATGAGATTACCCAAGTTCGTACAGGAGTAATCTGGTATAAAAGTTGTTCTACCTTTGTCCCTGATTATTATGTGGATTTTCTGAGTAATAATCCCTGGATTCATCAACCCTTTGAATATTACGAACAACTCCAGCCAGCGGATTTAGTCCACCAGGTGAATGGACTAGATTCTTAAACAAAATTAACGTTTAACGCCAAGGTATCAGATATTTGATACTCTATTAAGTTGTTAAACTGTACACTGAAGCAAACCACAGTTGAAAGCTAATGTCAGAGATTGAATCGAATCTCCAGATCTTGATGCGAACTTTGAGACGGAGACTGCATTTATCCCAAGAAGGGTTAGCCCAAAAGCTGGGCGTGTCTCGTGGTAGTGTCAATCGTTGGGAAAATGGTCGGGGTGAACCTTCTCAAGCTATTCTTAATAGTATTCAGCATCTATGGGAATCGGTATTTGATGAGGAAGAACCCAAAGCCAGAACCTCTTACCTCAATAGTGTCCCCAAATTCCGACAGTCTGATGTGATGCGGATTTTAGGAGTATCTCACCAACGGGTTAGAACTTTGCGTATTCGCCAGACCTTAAAATTTTATTGGGATGAAGAAATGAATACTTGGGTAACATCAGATATCGAAATAAAACGTTATCTACGTCGCAAGGGAAAACGATTAAGATACAAGGAAATAAAGTAAATTAATCCCTATGTTCGGTGTTGGTAGTCCCAGACCATACGCCCAGAAACCTATCCCCTGGGCGGTGGGTTTTGGTCTGTTTACAGATACCTAAAGGGCTACAAGAAGCGATCGCCTCTGCGGTCAAGCGTGCGGACTAATTATAGCATCAAATTACTCTAGTTAATCAACTAATAAGTATGCCTCAAACAAGCTGGAAATTACTATTTATCTCAACCCCGGTCGGTCCCCTAGGTTCAGGATTAGGGGGGGGAGTCGAATTAACATTGTTGAATATGGCAAAAGCCTTACACAGCCGAGGTCATGATATAACCGTTGTTGCGCCTTCTGGGTCAGTGTTAGAGGCCCTATCAGTTATAGAAATTTCGGGGAAACTACAACCGATCGCCCAAAATCAAGACCGAGATTCTCTGATTACCATACCGGAAAATTCTGTGTTAGGAAATATGTGGGAATATGGGCGACAGGTACAGACAAACTATCATGCAATTGTCAATTTTGCCTTTGATTGGCTACCATTTTATCTGACTCCTTTTTTCCCGACTCCGATCGCTCACTGGGTGAGTATGGGTTCCCTAATTTCCGCCTTAGATCAGATAGTTGTTGAGGTGATGAAACAGTTTCCGGGGACTGTCGGATTTTATAGCCATACCCAAGCCGCCACCTTTGGTTCAGACCTAGGCTATGCTTGTTTAGGAAGTGGCTTAGAAATGGATCGCTATCAGTTTTGTGATCAACCCCATCAACAACTAGCTTGGATGGGTCGTATTTCCCCGGAAAAAGGCTTAGAGGATGCGATCGCGGCGGCGGATAAAACAGGTATCCCTCTGGCAATTTTTGGCAAAATTCAGGATGAGCAATATTGGCAAAATATCCTGAATACTTATCCGAATGCGCCCCTAAATTATCGGGGATTTTTGAATACAGATGAACTACAACAGGGTCTGCGTGAATGTCGAGGTTTATTAATGACTCATCGCTGGGTAGAAGCCTTTGGAAATGTCGCTATTGAAGCCTTAGCCTGTGGGGTTCCGGTGATTAGTTATCGACGGGGTGGACCCGCCGAAATTGTCCGAGATGGTGAAACGGGTTGGCTAGTCGAACCCGACAGCGTAACGGGTTTGGTCGATGCGATCGCCAAATTAGAGCAAATTGACCGCCGCCAATGTCGCGCTTTAGCCGAAAAGGAATATTCCTTAGTAGCTTTAGGCGATCGCTTAGAAACATGGTTATCCGATGTGATCGCGCTTAAAAATTGAACTGAGGATGTATCCTAGGATTCAGTTTTTCCTGGACAGGTTTTCCCCCTTGTAAATGTTGGGTGGCGATCGCCTTTGCATCTTCCGGTTGAACTCGATAGTACCAAGTCTCATCGGGAATTACCCGCACCGTCGGACCTATATTACACTGTCCTAGACAGCCACTAGCCTCCACCTTCACATTAGGGACATCTGCATCCTCAAAGGCTTTCAGAGTACCCTCGGAACCATTCCGCAAGCAGGACTGATGCTGACAAACCAGGACACACCGAGATTGATCCGAGGTGGTTTGTGGTTGGGGTGGCTGGGTTTCTGGCATTTGGGAGGTTTTGCTAAAAATTTCCATACCCCCATTATGTACAAAACGCGATCGCAAAAGCCAGGGGATTACTGCTGAGAAGGTCTAACCTCCAAAACCCCCCTATCTGTAAATACCACCTCAAATACCACTGTTTTACCCGCAGTTTCCGCCGCCATAGCGTCAGATTCCACTAGAGTAGGTAGAGGAGTATTATCAACGTTTTCCGAAGCCTCAGAAGACTTAGGTTCAAATTCCGCGATCGCCCCCGTCGGAGTCACTGTCACCATGTAACTGACCGCCGTAGGAACCGGGGTTCCTTTCACAGTCCAAGCCCGGTCAATTTTATCGTAAATAATATTATTCAATTCTTCAATATTGACCGTCTCAGGAACTGCCGCTACCTCGTTTCCTGTCGTCATCTCAGCCGTCGGAGTTGGGTCAGGAGTCATGGCTGCTTCAGTTTCCGGGGACTCCGACACTTCTGTAGTTTCTGGTGTAGTTTCTGGAGTCGCAGCAGTAAGGTCCTCCGTAGTTTCTGGGGTCTGGGGTTCAGAAGCGATCGCATCAGGAGTTTCTGTTGTCTCCGTCGTCGTAGTCTCTGCTGTTTCTTCCACCACAGAGGCGGCGGGAGTAGTCACCACTTCCATAGTCGCCTCTTCCGTAGCCACAGTTTCTTCTTCTGACTGACTTCCCGTTGTCGTAGCCTGGTCAGGACTAACCATCAGCGACCCCACCACCGCCATCATCACCACCGCAATTAGGGCTACAATAGACCCAGTTTTCACTACCGGGGGTAGTTCCGAGGTAGTTGTCGAGTTATTGACATTTTGCTGAGGGATAAGTGGTTCATTTTCCGGGGTTTCCGGGGAATTATCTTTATGGGAATACATATTCAGACACCTCTGATGATATCAATGTAAATTCGCGCTATATTGTAGATGCTTTCCGTAGTCTTGCCAACCTCTGGCTGGCTGGCTTCCAATTAAACCAGGATTTTTAATACTTAAAAATATGGGTATTTTTGAAAGTAAGTGTGAGGCGATCGCCTCCATTTTATTAAAAAAGCGATCGCCAGCAACACCAAACCCCAAAACACAAATTTATTCTATAGTATCCCAGTCATCCTTAAAGTAACCGATTATACCAAAACCTAGCGCAGATTGAGAATTGCAGATACCGCCGCCAGGCTTTCCTCATACAAAACATCTCGGCCCCAGCGTTGTAGCTGTTGCGCCATCAGATATTCTGCTTTTTGGTCTGTCACCGAAGTCACTTGTTCAGTCTGACACGACTGGGCGCTACCCCCCGCCTCCATACGCATACAGCCAGTAGTTTCCGAACATAGAATAGTGCAGCAATTAGCCTTGGGATTAGTAGAAGTCAGGCGCACACCCACCAAATCGCCCGGAATTTCCCCAGTATCTGCCATAGGAATAGCAGCGAGTTCCCCAATAATCTCCTGATTATCAGGACCACGGAACTTAACGTGCTTCAGGTCATAGTCTCCCCCCGACTCAGTAAACTCCAGAGGTTCCCACTGCAAACGACTAGCAAACCAACCGAGGAACATCAAAGCCTGAGCCGCATTACCCTTTTCATAGTCGAGGGTAATATGGTCAATATCCCCAAGATACATCCGACGTTCTGGGGGGTCAAAAGTAGCCGCTGTCAACTCCTGCCAAGGCGAGAGACGATGCCAATTCAAATCAGCAATATAGGTTTCTTGGTCAACCAGTTCCTGCATTTTGAGTAATTCCGATTCAGGGTCGCTGAAATAACAGGAATCGACAATCACACAATTACTGCAACAGGACAAATGCTTAAACAATTCTTGTTCCGGGTTAGGGGTAGCCTTCCACCAGACAAACTTAGGCAAATCGGGAATTAATAAAGATGTGACCACATTACTAACCCTTTCCAAAGCCGCCTTAGTGCCTCGGAGGGTGACATATTCACAACAGATTAAACCCTCTTCCTTGTTGTTTTGTAGGGGACAATAGGCAGAAACCTGGGCCGTAACTCCCGTATCTTCTCCCCAAGTCGGACAGAGAGTGATAATGCGGCAGGGATTTTGGTTAGCAATAGTTTCGCTGATGCTAAATCCACGAGCATCAATATTTCTAATCACCCGCTGTTCTGGGGAAAGTTTAGCAAACTCAGTGCGTAGGTGTTCCAGGGTATCCGAATCTACCCGACCCGTAATCGGCAATTGATAAGCCTTTTGAGCATCACGAACAGCATCACGGGTCTCCGTACCATGAATACCATCGATCGCCCCTTTATAAAAGCCGAGACCCCCCAGGAGTTGCTGAAACTCCTCCGGTTCATAGATCACCATGCTAAAAGTAGCCGCCCTAGTAGCGATCGCCGCCGTTTTACCCTGACCGAAACTTTGACTAAGCCAGATGCTATTAAGTTCTGCCTCAATTTCACTCAGAGAAATATCCTTTGGTTTCTGGAGTGCAACAAGTGGTGTATTCATATTTAACTCAGTAGCTTATTGATTGAACGCGAACAAAAGTTATAGATAGACCCAAATATCAAAGCCTACGCCAACGGCGACCATCCCGGTTAAGCAATAGTTCCGCCTCCACAGGTTCCCAGGTTCCCGCCTCATAGAAAGGGATACTATCTGGCTTCGCCGGAGCATCCCAGGCTTCCAATACCGGAGTTAGAACCCGCCAGGACGCTTCCACCTCATCCCCTCGCGTAAATAGAGTTTGGTCTCCCAGCATACAGTCAATCAATAACCTAGCATAAGCATCAGTGCTAGGCTTACCAAAAGCCGTATCATAGCGGAAATCCATATCCACCGAGCGAGTTCTGAGGGAATTTCCCGGAGTTTTCACCTCAAACCGCATCGAAATCCCTTCATTCGGCTGAATTCGCAGCGCCAACACATTAGGATTAGCCTGTTTAGCAGCAGATTGGAACATTAAAAAAGGCACTTCCTTAAACTGAATAGCGATTTCCGTAACCTTCTTAGGCATTCGCTTACCAGTACGCAGGTAAAAAGGTACACCCTTCCAGCGCCAATTATCAACACTAAGTTTCAAAGCCGCATAGGTAGGCGTAGTAGACTCTGGTGATGCGCCATCTTCGTCACGATAGCCCGGAACCTGCTGACCATTCATCCATCCCTTGATATATTGTCCTCGGACTGCTGCTGTTTCTAGGTTATTAAAATCTGCCAGACGGGTAGCTTGTACCACCTTAACCTTTTCCGTGCGGATACTATCAGCATCCAAAGAGTTAGGGGGTTCCATAGCCGTGAGCGAGAATAACTGCATCAAATGGTTTTGTACCATATCCCGCAGCGCCCCAGCCGTTTCATAATATCCCGCTCGTCCTTCCAAGCCTACAGTTTCCGCCACCGTTATTTGTACATGATCAACAAACTGACGATTCCACAACGGTTCAAAAATAGCGTTAGCGAACCGAAACACCATCAAATTCTGTACTGTTTCCTTACCGAGGTAGTGGTCAATACGGTAAACTTGCTCCTCAGTGCAGACATTACGCACCACCCGGTTAAGGACTTGCGCCGAACCCAGGTCACGACCAAAAGGCTTTTCAATAACTAGGCGTTGCTTTTTGGGGTCTTCCAACATTCCGGCTTGTCCCAGTTGTTGGGCTGCTTCTCCAAAAAATCTAGGAGCCACCGATAGATAAAATACCCGATTTCCACGGGTTAGGCGTTTCGAGTCTAATTCAGCCAAAAGGGATTTTAGCTTTTGGTAGCTTTCCGGTTCGTCCATATTACCGGAACAGTAGTATAAGCCTTGGGCGAAGTTATGCCATATTTTTTCCGATTGTAGCCCGCCGCCAAATTCTTCAATACCCTGTCGAAGATGCTCACGAAAATAGTCATCAGTCCAGTCTCGGCGTGCTACCCCAACAATGGTTAATTCTGGGGGTAACTTACGTTCGAGGTGCATTTGATAAATGGCGGGAACTAGCTTACGCTGGGTTAAATCGCCGGAAGCCCCGAAAATTACTAAAATTTGGGGTTCGGGAATGCGGTCTTGTTGTAGACCAACGCGGAGGGGATTTTCTGAGAGTGTAACCATCTAGGCTGTCGTGAATAATTAAGTTAACAGAGGTTGCCGGATTTTATTATTGATCTAAGTTTCCGTTTCGCGACGTTTGCGATCGCTTATAAATGACTCCACTAAAGCTACATCCTCTTTACTACCAATAATCAGAGGCGTGCGTTGATGGAGTTTTTCGGGAACCACATTTAAGATATCCTGACTACCCGTACTAGCGCGACCCCCCGCCTGTTCCATTAAAAAGGCCATTGGTGCCGACTCATATAATAGGCGCAATTTACCATCAGGGTTTTTCACTGTTCCCGGGTATAGGAATACTCCTCCCTGACAGAGAATGCGGTGAATATCTCCCACCAAAGCCCCACTATAGCGGGCTGTGTAGCCATCATGGCGGTGAACATAACGGATATAGTCTCGGTAGCATTCCTCCCACTGCCAAAAATTACCTTCGTTAACACTGTAGACCGGACCATGTTCGGGAACTTGGATATTTTCCTGAGCCAGGATAAATTCCCCCAGACTGGGGTCTAAAGTAAAGGAATGAACCCCCCTACCAATTGAATAAACCAGGAGCGTGCTAGGACCATATAGGATGTATCCAGCAGCGATTTGTTTATGACCGCCTTGCAATAAGTCTAGGGCTTCTCCTTCTTCGTCGTAACCTTCCTGTTGACGGATCGCGAAGATGGAACCCACATTCATATTAACATCCAGGTTTGAGGAACCATCTAGGGGGTCATAAAGCAGAGTATAGCGTCCGATGGGGCAGTTTTCTGGGATGTAGTAGGGTTTATCCATTTCTTCCGAAGCTAGGCGACACACTAAGCCGCTTTGTTTGAAGGTCGAGATAAAAACTGCATTGGAGAAAAAATCCATTTGTTTGACTTCTTCCCCCTGGATATTCACTTCTCCCGTAAATCCTAGGGTTCCTTCTACCAACCCCGCCCTTGACAGACGACGGGCGATCAGTTTCCCCGCTAGTCCAATGCGGTTCATCAGGGCGCTAATATCTTGAGCATCAGGACCGAAACTTTGGAGTTGCTGTAAAACGTGCCGCGATAGGGTTGTACAGTCCCGATCTAAGTAGTATCCTCTATCTAAACCTAGGGGATCTGGCTGGATTTGACCGCTTGCTGTCTGTACCATAAGTTAAATTCTGCTCTATAAAACTTAAACAAAACCGGACATAGCCGGATATTGACGTTTATTTCTGGCTTCGTCCGGGACTGTCGGCAGCACCCCGTCCACAAGTGTAATCGTCTGAACCAGGCGATTTTTCTAAATTTATACTGGCGTTCAAATCTCTATCAATCTTCAGGCCACAGTTTGGACATTCAAAAGTCCGGGACTAGGGGCATTTTTTGACGATAACCGCAATTAGAACACAGTTGACTGGATGGATAAAATCTATCGGCAATAATCAACTTTGAACCATAACGTTCTGCCTTGTCACCTAGTTGACGACGGAACTCATAAAATGAAGCATCAGCGATAGAACCCGCCCAACCATGATTTTTCAGCATTCCAGACACATTCAAATCTTCAATGACTACTTGGCTGTGGTTTTTAGCCAAAAAAGTAGTTATTTTATGAATCGTGTCCCGCCGAATGTTTGCTACTCTTTGATGTAGCTTTTGAACTTTCAAGAGACATTTGGCCCAATTTTTCGAGCCTTTGACTTTGCGACTTAAATGGCGTTGTAATCTGGCTAGTTTTTTGGTCGCTGCTTTATAAGCCTTGGGATTAGAGAATTGGGTCCCATCGGAGCAAGTCGCCAAATTGTTAATTCCTAGGTCTACCCCGATTCTCTCTCGGAATTTCGGTGTGATTTCTGGTGTGGTTTCTACAAAAAAGCTCATATACCAGTCACCTGCTTGGCGCGTTATAGTGACTTTCTTAACTAGACTGGGTGGTAGAGCCTCAAATGTAGAAACCCAGCCCACAAAAGGCAGCTTATGGCGAGTTCCTGACAACTTGAATGGTTGGCCGCCATTGTCAAGGGTAAAGCTATCATGGTGGCCTTTCTTCTTAAATTTAGGATAACTGCTTATTCCTTTGAAGAATCGCTTAAAGGCATCCCCTAGATTAATGAAGGCATATTGATCAACTTTAGAAGACAATTCAGACATCCAAGGATATTGAGGTTTTACATAATGAGTAAAAACCTTTTTGATGGAGTTGACGTGATAGCTGAGTCCCTCTTCATAAGCTGACATCCATAAGTGTAATCCCCAATTGAACACAAATCGAGCATACCCGGCGTGTTTGGCCATCAAGGTGCGATGACGGTCATTGAGTTTTAGTTTTGTCCGGAAAGCTTTGATTGGCACCATGATTTGATTTTACCATGAAGAATCCGACTTGATGAGTATGTCGTCAAGGAAATTTGGCATGGTCTGGGGTTTGACCGTATACTCATTATTGAGTTGCGAATCTTTTGAGGTATTGTACCTTATTGTCCTAAGATGTCAAGCAAATCTTGGATTAAATTCTGGCTCCCAACAGTTCCCTAAAATAGAAGCCAAGGCTAAAGTATCGATATGGACTCAGCCTGAACTCAACGGAGTTTCCGGTTCAGCCTTTAGGCAAACTTTAAGATCTCGATCGCTTATCCTGAATATTTGGATTAAACTGTTGAAAATTCCCTTATTCATGGTTTGCGGTTGTTTAGATGAAGTTAAAATTTACCCCGGTTTTGCTGTTGATCATGTTTGTGGTGGCTTTGGCGGTTCCTATGTTTTTGTCTACTGGGAGACTGGTGGTAGCCGAGGAAGTGGCTAATGTTACTTTAGAATTGCAGCCTACCTGTGGGGTTAGACCTACTACTAATGTGGCTGTGGCTTCTACCCAGGTGGGTCCCCCTATTGAACAACCAGCACCTTTGACGCGGTTTCGTCGTCCCTTAACTGCTCAAAGTTCCTCTGGCCATACTCCTCAAGAATATCAGGCGATCGCCAATCAGACTAACTACGGCCAACGGTTTGTCTATGATATTAATGGTCAACTGAACAATAATCAGCCAATTATTGTCCTCCACGAAACTGTTACCACCAGTCAAAATGCCATTAATTTTTTCCGCACCCGCCACACTTCCGAAGATAATCAGGCCAGTTACCATACCTTAATTACCCTCAATGGAGATATTGTTTATATTGTCCCTCCCGATTTAAGGGCTTTTGGTGCCGGAAATTCTGTGTTTGTTGGTAGTCGCGGTGAAGAAGCAGTCAGGACTCATCCTAAATATCCCGCTTCTGTCAATAATTTTGCTTATCATGTTTCCCTGGAAACACCACCAGATGGCATGAATAACCGTCCTAGCCACAGTGGATATACCATGGCTCAATATCAGTCTTTGGCTTGGTTAGTTTCGCGGACGGGGGTTCCTAATGACCGCATTACTACCCATCAAGCTGTTGATAGATCTGGTCATAGATCTGACCCCAGAAGTTTTAATTCACAGCTTTTTTATCAACTTCTCAATAATTATCCCAGAACCCAGGAAATTATCATTGGTTGTCGGGTTCCGGGTTATCAAGGATAATTGGGGTTTGATTGACTCTCAATAGTTAATGGTTGATTGGGCGGGTTAACTACCCGCTTTTTTAATTTCCTGATCTGTGGTTATTGTTGTTGGACTGAATAACCTTGGTCGCGCAACATTTGGACGATACCATCTTCTCCCACTAAATGACCAGCACCAACTACTACCAAATAGTTTTTATCATCTTGTAAAAAATTCTGTATTTCGGTCATCCATTTGAGGTGGCGATCGCGAAAAAGACGATTTCCCAACTCTGGATAATCTTTAAACCCAGTAATTATCAAATCTTCTAAAGTCTGTTTATCTCCCGACTTCCAAGCCTGTAGCATTTGTTGAAATGAGTCTTCTAAGGTGTCAATTTCTTGGAGGGTTTGTCTTAGCATCTCATCCTGTTGTTCCCAGGACAGACTATCAAATATCTTGAGTTGATCCCTCATGGTTTCTAAACTCATGATGGTTTTGTCTTGGGCGATCGCTTGCTCAAAAAAGTATCTGTCCACACCATAAAGCGGGTCAAAACCCAGATTTTGCAGTTGTAACGACATCAAAGACATCGACACAAACCACGGCTTAAAATTCGTAAATATTTGGATAGGATATTGCAACTTTTCCATGGTTTTTTGAACCAGATGATAAGTTTCATCACTGATTAGATCTAGCAAGGTTTTACCATCTGGCGGCGTAGCTATCTCTAGCATAATCGCTTGGCTTTCCAGACTTTCTAGGTCATTGATATTCAGTTCAAATACCACATTATCAGCCTGATTAAAAGCATCATTCATTACCTGGGGTAAAGGATAATCATCTGCACTCAAAACATGAATAGAACCCAAAAAATAAACTTGATTTTGGGGAGTTTCTACAGACCAGAGGAAGTGTTTAGACTCCGCCGCGTGTAAATGTGTCACCTGGGAAACATAAATCACCACCAACGCAGTAATTAGACCCGTGGTTACTAATTTTCCCAAAGTAGTTAAAAACAGGGACTTGATGGATTTTGGCATAATTAACAAATTAATATGATTTCATGGTTATTATAAAGGTTGGTCGGGGTATCTGGTATAATTAGGGTATTTTTATATAGGGAGTGAGACACTCCCTAGGGATTTAGGGACTATTCCTCATAAGCCGCCTCGGTAACTTTCCCACGAAAGACAAAATATTGATAAATGTTGTAAAACAACATGACCGGAATTAAAGCGCCGACAAAAATAATCATAACCACCATTGAACTGGGGTCAGCCGCAGCTTGATAAATGGTAATTGTTGGGGGGATAATATAGGGAAAAACGACCATTGCTAATCCCAAAAAAGTGAGGACAAAAATTAAAATTGTCCAGATAAATGGGGTTCTTTCTTCCTGACGGGTGATACTTCTGAGTAATAAGCCAATTAGCACTATTCCCAAAATTGGAATTAGGGAAAAGATATAAACTAGGGGTTGAGAAAATAAGCGATCGCGTGCTGATTCATAAAAAATCGGCGTTACCACAGTGATTAAAATCGCGCCAATTAAAGTAGTAATAGCCGCCAGTTTAGCCGTTTTATAGTGAGTTTTTTGTAACTCGCCTTCAGTCTTCCAAATTAGATAGGTAGACCCAATCAAAACATATCCTTGAATCAAAGTTAATGCTACTACTATAGTCGGGAAACGTAACCAATCCCAAGTGGTGCCAATAAAATGACCGTTAGCATCAACCCTAATCCCTTCCAGAACCCCACCGAGGGCGAAACCTTGACCCAAAGCCGCCAAAAAACTACCCGCCCCAAAAGCAAAATTCCAGAATAACTTATTAGTCGCTTGTTCGCGAAATTCAAAGGCTACAGCCCTAAAAATTAAGCCAAAAATCATCACGAAAATCGGCACATATAGGGCGCTAAGAATAGTGCTATAAGCCAGAGGAAATGCGCCAAATAGACTACCCCCCATCAACACTAACCAGGTTTCATTAGCATCCCAAATATTACTGAGACTGGTCATCAGGATGCTGCGGCGTTTTTCGCTAGAGGAAGTGATAGACAAAATTCCCACCCCCAAATCAAAGCCATCTAGCATCACATACAAAAACAGGAATAAAGCCAAAATTCCAAACCAGACTTGAGGGAGTAAATATTGCAAAGTTTCCATTAATTCTTCTCCGGGATGATGACTTGATGATGAGTGGGGCGATGTAGCGATCGCCCCTAATTTTCGGGTAAGATAAAACCAGAGTTAACCTTGAGTTTCTGCTGGTCTTTCGTCCGGGGAAAACTGACCGGGGCTAGTATCAAAAGCCGGGCGAACTCCACCAGGAATAGCCAACTCCAAATTCGGACCACGGCGAATAATTCGACTCCCAAAATAAATCGCCGCCACCAACAGCAAACTATAAACCACAGCGAAACCAACCAAAGTAGTTAACACATTTTCCGGGGGTAAATTAGAAGCAGCATCAACCGTGCGAATTTCATTATAAACCGTCCAAGGTTGTCGTCCTACACAACGCACAGTCCAGCCAGCCTCAACCGCAATATAACCCAGAGGTGCAGAAATAATCCAACCCCACATTAACCAACCCTGTTGAGTAATATTGTCCGCTGAAAGTTTCCCCCGTAACCACTGAATAACGGTGACCGCCATGAGTCCAGCCAGAAAGAAACCAATAGCAATCATAATCCGAAAAGAGTAGTAAATCAAACCCAATAAACGCGGTCTATCTTCTGGTTTCCACTCTTTTAAACCCAAGACAGGTTCGGATAATTCTTTTTTAAATTCGAGAATATACCCTAAACCATTCGGGATAGTAATTTCCCAATCATTTTTTTGGGTCTGGGGGTTAGGAAAAGCCAACAAACTCCAATCAGCAGACTGTCCAGCGGGGATAGTTTCCCACTGCGCCTCCATAGCGGCTAATTTAGTAGGTTGGTAGTGATAAACTTGTTCGCCACTCAAATGTCCGATATAAAGCTGCATAGGTGCGACAGCGATAGTAGCTGCGATCGCAATTTTCAGAGATTTGGAGAAAAACTGATGATGCCGTTTTTTGAGGATATACCAAGCACTAATACCACCAATCACAAATAGCGATGTTTCTAATGTTGCGAAGAACATATGCAGAAAGCTATTTAACATGAAGGGATTAAAGATAGCTTGAAAATAGTCAAGCACGATAAATTTCCCCTCCACCATTTCCACTCCCGCCGGGGTTTGTAGCCAGGAATTAGCCGACAAAATCCAAAAGGTTGAAAGATTAGCGCCAAAAGCCACAAGAATCGTGGAAACAAAGTGAATAATAGGGTTGACGCGCTCCCAACCAAACACCATAATTCCCAAAAAAGCCGCTTCTAGCATAAACGCCCAGGAAGCCTCGAAGCCAATTACACTGCCAAAAAAGTTACCAATAGCCTCTGATAAAGGAGCCCAATTCGTGCCAAATTGAAACTCCATAGGAATGCCACTAGCGACACCTATTCCGAAGTTAAGGACGTAAAATTTAGACCAAAATCTGGCATGATAATAGTAGTCTGGGTTGCGAGTTTTTAGCCATAGTCCTTCAATAATAACTAGGTAGATACCTAGCCCGGTAGTAAGAACTGGCCACAACATATGAAAGATGGCTGTCAGTGCAAATTGCATTCGGGACAGTGCCACGGTGTTGGATAGAATATCCACGCTTTTCTCTCCGTTTTAACAATGTTATCGGATTATTCCCTACTACTTGAATAGGGGACGACTAGGAATGTCTAGTTATCAATTATAGCTTGATAATTATGATTGATTATGCTGTCCTTGGCTGTAAGCAAGCCCAATTTGAGACTCTGGGAAATGCCAAAAAGGTTGCTAGTCCAGGAAAAATGAGTTTGTTAATTTTTGTTAAGGCGGTGACACCTAGGCGCTGGCTAATGTGGCTGAAAAACTGGACTGGCTGGGCTTTAGGGGGGCTATAGATTGATTTATTAGCAATTTTCAATAGTTTGGGAAAGGGTAAAATAAAAGAGGGTCGTTTTGGCAACATCTCCCGAAGCGCCCCCCAAATCATTATTGTTTACCAGGTACTCCTAATGAGTAAAAAAACGCAAGCAGAAGCTATTATTCGCAATCACGTCCTCTGGTCAATGGGAGGTGGATTAATCCCTATCCCCATAGTGGATTTTATGGCTGTTACTGCTATTCAAATGGAAATGCTACAAGAACTTGCTAAACTGTATGGAGTCAACTATTCTGTTAGTACGGGAAAAGCATTTGTTTCGGCATTAACAGGTACAACTATTGCTCGTTTGGGTTCTAGTTTCATTAAGGCAATTCCGGGTATTGGTTCGTTAATTGGTGGAACTTCAATGGCTTTGACTTCTGGGGCTTCTACCTATGCGGTGGGACAGGTTGCTATTAACCATTTTTCTAGTGGTGGGTCTCTGAATAATTTTGCGGAAGAAGAGGTTAAATGGGCTTATGACTCGGCTTTTGAAAAGGGAAAAAACTATGTTTCTGACCTGGAAAAAGACAAGGCTGATGAGGCGGCTAATATCTATCAAACTTTAGAGAAATTGGGTCAATTGAAGCAGCAAGGTGTCTTGAGTGAGGAGGAATTTCAAGCGAAAAAACAAGAACTATTATCTCGGATTTAGGGAATATTGTATCGGGGTTAATTAACTGGCTGGTTAAATAATGACGGTTTCTGAAACCCGGTTTCTGGTCATGTTTCCCCCCTATTTTTCAGCAGACGGGAGAAACTGGGTTTCTTAATTATCACGATGCACTACTATGGTCTAAAGATAGCCTAATTTTTACACTTATTTAGGAGTGCTATATAGTATGTTTTATCATATTCCTAAAGCTAAACTTACTACTTCGCCACAGGCGGTTTTAGAAATACTGAAGCAGTCTAAAGGTCTGGATCGCGCGCGCCATGAATGCACTGATTATGATGATTTACTGAAGAGAAATCGTTTGTCTGGTGAGTATTATAGGATTTTTAAAAACCAGACTAATGATATGCTGATGGGTGTGGTTAGAAATTATTTGAGGGAAATTAAGGCGGCTGATAATGGGACTATTCCCAATGATAAAGATGAGATACGGCGCGCAAAATTACAGTTATTTAATACAATTGTTGATGATATATATACCCAAATTAACAGGGTTCTGGATTTACAAAATCCTAATTATCTGGAAAGCCGAAAAGGTAGGGTTGAACAGGACATTAGGAAACTCTCGGAAAATATTAATGATGCGAAAAGAGTGTTGGTTGAGTCTCTTTCCAAAAATCTCCAAAATATCAAAAGTTTGGAACAGCAAAAAAATATGATTGAATGCAGTATTCTCAGGCTAGAGATAGAGATAGATGATAGTGAAGGCTTTTATCATCATAACTATCAACTGCAACAATTATATGCAATAAATCAAGGACGTAAACAAGGACTTAACCAGGAATTGACTAATTTACAACATCAGATAAATGTGATTAAAAAAAATTGCCAAGATTTAGACACACAGACTAATAATAAAATATATACATGGAACGAAAAAAGGCAGGATAAAATTCGGGAAAAACAGCAACTTTCGGTTAAAATTAGCGAGGAAATTCAAGAGGTTAAAAATCAGGTGATGAAGGGATTAAATGAACTACAAGAGTTAGTGCAGCAAGAAGGTTCATTGGCTGGGATGATTCCGAATAATTTACATGGCTTATTAGGGGATATAGGAATAAAATGGGGTGGTTGTTTAAGGGAATATGAGAATAGCAACCACCCTAGATAAAGTTGGGTTTAGTTGAACTTAAAGGCTTAATTTAAGCGCCGATTCCAATCTGTTTCAGCATCTACGATCGCCTGATCAACAGTTTTTCGATTTAACATGGCTGCTTGCAAATTGTTGTAAATAATGCTTTGCAATTCTTTGATGTCTTCTAGGGGGGGAATCAAAACTTGAGCGTTTGTCATCTGTTGGGCGCTAATTTTCCTGGCTTGGTCTTGGGGTGTGGCATCTGCGGGGATGTTTTGAAAGAAGGGATTTTCTAATGCTTCAATACTGGAAGGGATGACGTTTGATGCTTTAGCAAAGTTTAATTGATTAGCACTATTAGTCACAAATAAGGCAAAATTTATGGCATCTTCTGGGTGGCGAGTATTTTGGGGGATAACTAGGTTCATGACAGCCACGGAGATTTTACCAGTTTCGCCAGTAATAGCGCTAGATGGTGCGGAAACTTTGGCGATATCGGGGGCATTTTCTGCGATCGCCCTAAAGAATTGAGGTCCGGTGGTCAATAGGGCAATTTCCCCAGCTTGATACAATTCGATCGCCCTTCGATGTCCCTGAGTTAAGACTTCTCTGGGTAACAGATCCCGTTGATATAAATCAACCCAATATTGAAAGGCGGCGCGACCTTCGGGAGTATTAAAAGCAGCCCTTCTATTATTATCAACCAACTGGACCCCCATCTGAACTAAGGACTGTAAAACTTGGGCGGAGTCGGTGGGTACAAAGGAAACAAATAGGGCATATTTTCCGGTTCTCTCGCGAATAGTTTGGGCAACTGTAGCGACTTCCTCATAGGTGGTGGGGGGATTTTCCAGACCGGCTTGATTGAGTAAATTCTGATTATAAATGACAATTTGGGTAGTCAAATACCAGGGAATGCCAAAGGTGCGATTCTGACAATTATCACCGTCGCAGGTTTGGATCATATTAGCTTCCCAGATATTGGGTAAATATAGCGATCGCACTTCTTCGGATAGGTGTTCATCCAAATTTAACCAAGCATCGCGACCCGCCAACATAGAGGCAAAATCGGGGTTTAAATTCACCAGGTCGGGCGCAGTTTGGGCGGACACCGCCGCCAAGATTTTACTCTCCATAGCTGACCAAGGTACATCTACCCAGCGAATTTTGACTTCGGGGTTATCATTTTCAAAGTTAGCAATTAACTGATTAAAATAGTCATTAAACTGAGGTTGAAGCTGCATTGTCCAAAACTCCACCTCACGGCGATCGCTTTGATCAGCAGTTGGGGAGGCGCAACTAACCCCCCAAGTCAACAGCAAACCCAACAAAGCCCAACCTATAAACCGTTTCCAGGTCTTTGAACCCATATCATTTATATCAAACTAGAATAAATAACCCAGTATACACTATTATTCAGATAACCATCTGCATCCAGCCAGAGGGGGAAGGTGTCTAACCCTCCATTTCGGCTAGAGATAACCAGCCCAACTCCCAGAATCGAGATTTTCTGGAAGTTTCAAACATTTAACAGCCCTTTGGCATATACAATGCTAAATGGTAAATTTTAACAAAACCAATGAGGTCTGAAACTCTAAGTTTATGCTAACGCTAGTGATCATAAATACAGTTTGGGTAGTAGCTTCGGTGGTGTGGGTAGAATTAGTCCGAGACACCTACCACGCCCTCGCCCATGTTTGGCAACCCCTGTATCGCCTCCATTCTTGGCATCATCGGGTATTTCGTCCCGACTATAGCATTAAAAGTGAGGAGATTTATCGGAAAGCCCACTGGTATAATGATGTGCCAGAGGCGATGGTTATGTTAGTATTCAGTCTGGGGTTTTGGTTGGGTATCTATGGACTAACAGGAGATCCTCACTGGTTGACGCTGACGGGTTCAGTTTACACCCTCGGCTTTCTACTGCCTGCGATCGCTAGAGGTTCAGGAGTTCCCCACGCGGACACACTCACTGATTTAACCCACCTTCCGGGTAATTTTTCTCAGCCACCGTCGCGGTTATTGGTGAACCCATCTTATCACTGGCGACACCATTTTGATAACCAAAATGCCTACTTTTGCGGAACTCTCACGGTTTTAGATAAAATTATGGGAACAGGACTTTCTCTAAAAGGTAAAACAGTGGCGGTGACTGGCGCTTCTGGGAGTTTAGGGCGCGCGCTACTTAAACACCTCCACAACTCTGGGGCGAAGGCGATCGCTTTATCATCAACTTCCCAAACTATCACCCTCACCATTGACCAGCAAGAATTACCCCTAAAAACTATCACCTGGCAAGTAGGAGAAGAGGAACAGTTAGCGAATCTGTTAGAAACCGTAGATATCCTGATTATCAATCATGGTATTAATGTACACGGGGAACGAACCCCAGAGGCGATCGGCAAATCCTACGAAATCAATACTTTCTCCAGTTGGCGACTCTTAGAATTGTTTTTAAAAACCGTTCGCACCAACACAGATATCGCCCGCAAGGAGGTCTGGGTCAATACTTCCGAGGCAGAAGTTAGCCCCGCCTTTAGTCCTCTTTATGAACTCAGTAAACGCACTTTAGGGGATTTAGTCACATTACGCCGCCTCGACTCTCCCTGTGTGATTCGCAAGCTGATTTTAGGGCCTTTTAAAAGTAATCTTAACCCCATTGGGGTGATGTCAGCCGACTGGGTAGCGAAGCAAATTATCAAACAAGCCAAGTCCAACGTGAGAACGATTATTGTCACCATTAACCCTATAACATTTGTGGCTATCCCGATTAAAGAGTTTTTGGTTTCTAGCTATTTCAGGTTATTTAGCAAATCTCAGCATACCTAGATCCATTTTATCATCAATCCAATGAGCTATCGTAATCCCGCGCCGACAGTAGATATCATCATCGAACTTATAGATCGGCGATCGCGACCGATTGTATTAATAGAGCGAAAAAATCCCCCATTAGGCTGGGCTATTCCCGGAGGATTTGTAGACTACGGCGAGTCAGTAGAAACCGCAGCCACCAGAGAAGCCAAAGAAGAAACGGGGCTAGATGTCACCTTGATTCAACAGTTCCATGTTTACTCAGACCCTAACCGAGACCCTCGCCAACATACCCTAGCTGTGGTATTTATCGCTACGGCGAAGGGAGAACCCCAGGCGACTGATGATGCCCAAAATTTAGACATCTTTGAGCCTTGGTGCATTCCACAGAATCTATGCTTTGACCACGATCGCATTTTACAAGACTATCTGCAATTTCGCCATTTTGGACTCCGACCCAGGCTAATGTGAGTCACCCAACTACCCCCAACTCGCTTCTTGTCAGAAAAAGAAAGTAAGAGACAGAGGTGGCCAACTAATATCGAGGTAATATCCACTTACTCAGCACCGGAATTGGGTTCTAAGCCCCACTGATACTTGAGAAAGTGCTGATACATATTTTCCCTAACCAACATTTGTTCGTAAAGATTAACCAAAAACTCCTGGGCTTGTTCCCGGCTCATTTGGTTTACCTGCATTCTAAATGAGGACAGGTTGAATTGTTGTTCCAAAGATAAGCTACTAGGTTCCATGATGACGTGAACTCCTTAAAAGTGGGTTTGGGTTAATTTTCTAGGATGGCCACCCTTGTCCCGGAAATTATTACGAATTATAACAATTATTTGACAAAGTGCCTACCTTAATATACCCAAATCTTTGGATTTACCATAACAGATCTAACCCAAAAATTTGTCATCCACGATACGAGATGACTGGATAGTTGAGAAAAAACTATGGCTGTGGGGGGATAAGTGGCAATAGTTAACCGAAACTGAGAGGGTCAACATCAATGGAGAAGCGAACAGAGGGGGGGCATTTTTTAGCCAAAGCAGCCAGAGAGGGAGTGGGGGTAGTCTGACCGGGGAGGAATTTTAATAAAATCTGCCAGCGGTATTGATTAGCAACACGCATAATGGGAGCGGGTGCGGGTCCCAACAGTTCGCAAGTTCCCGGAAGCAGCTCAGAACTTAACTCAGAGGCGATACGGTGGGCGGTTTGTTCAACCTCGATCGCATCATAACCCCTTAACCGGAGTAAAATCAAGCCACCAGAGGGGGGATAATTAAGCTCTGAGCGGTGTTGTAGCTCGGTTTCCACAAAAGAATCATAAGCATGGTTTCGGACGGCTTCGACGACGGGATGTTCGGGGGTATAGGTTTGGAGAATTACCTGTCCGGGGTCGTTACCACGTCCCGCACGTCCGGCCACCTGTAGCAAAGTCTGAAAAGCACGCTCACTAGCGCGGTAGTCGGACAGGTGCAGAAGTCCATCAGCGGAGACAATACCCACCAGCCCCACAGAGTCTAAGTCTAAACCTTTGGTGAGCATTTGAGTACCAACTAATAAATCAGCCTCCCGGTTAGCAAACTGAGTTAAGAGAATTCTATGGGCATTTTTGGTGCGGGTGGTGTCACTGTCAAAGCGGATAAACCGCAATTCTGGAAAAAGGCGGGTTAATTCCTGGGCGACTCGTTGGGTCCCACTGCCAAAATGTTTAAAATAGGGAGAGCCACACTGGGGACAGCGTTCGGGGTAGGATTGGGAATGGTTGCAGTAGTGACAGCGTAGGTATGGGATAGCTTCGGCGTGAATGTGGTGATAGGAGAGAGAAACATCACAACGGGGACATTCCATGACGTAGCCACAACTGCGACAGGAAACAAAGGTGCTATGTCCGCGACGGTGGATGAATAAAATGCCCTGTTGATTATTGTCTCGCAAAGAGGCGATCGCCAATTGTAGACTTCTACTGAAAATGGATCGATTCCCCTGCTTCAATTCCCGACGCATATCAACGACTTCTACCGGCGGCTGGGGGCGAGATAATACCCTTTCAGGTAAAGATAGATAATGAATGGATGGGTTATGATTGTGGCGATGATGCTGCCAAGTTTCCAAGGCGGGAGTGGCTGAACCCAAAATTAAGGGGCAGTTTTCCAGTTCCGCCCGCCACGCTGCCACAGTGCGAGCATGGTAGCATGGCTGCGGCTGGTCCTGTTTAAAGCTGCTGTCATGTTCTTCATCGAGAACAATTATGCCTAAATTGGGTAAAGGGGCAAAAATTGCCGATCGCGTTCCGATTACTACCTGGGGAGTACCTTGGATCATATTACGCCAGGTATCGTAGCGTTCACCTTCTGACAAACCACTATGATAGACAAACACCACCTCACCAAACCTCGCGCGAAAGCGATCGGTTAGTTGGGGAGTTAAGCCGATTTCCGGGACTAGGACTAGGGCTGATTTACCCTGGTCAATAATGGGGGCGATCGCCTGTAAATATACTTCAGTTTTGCCCGAACCTGTCACACCATGCAGCAGCAGTTGATGAAAACCAGATAACCCCAAAATTACGTCTAAGGCTTGTTGTTGGTGTTCCGTCAGAGATAAAGGCTGATCCGCTATTGTCGAAATACCCTGTTCCGTGCGTAGAATTTCGCGATCGCCAATTACTACACATCCCTTTTTCTCCAGAGTTTTGAGTAAGCTAGAACTGGTGTTGCAGGTTTGCAATAAATCAGTTACCCACATTTCCCCACCCCGCCGCCGCAAAATTTCCAGCACTTCCCGCTGACGGGTGGTTATGTCTATAAAGTCTAACTCTACCCAATCTATCACTAGGGTGATTGCTGGTCTGAGTTTAGGGCGCGGTGGTGTCGGCGGTTCGAGATAGCTTTCCACCCAACCCCGTTTGATCAGATCCTGTAGTCCCCGAGAGCCTCCCTTAATTTGTCGTTGCAAATACTGCCAGGTATAGTCTCCCGTAGCTGACTGGCGCAAAAGTTGTAAAATCCTTTGGGCTTTCGGTTGCAAAAACTCTTCAGCACCGTCTGGAATAGCATTAGTAACTAAACGAATACGTCGCTGGCTACGGCGTAGGAGTCCGGGGGGGAGGGCAGTTCGGATCGCCTTAATTAGGGGGGTTTGATAATACTGGGCGACCTGTTGTAGTAATTGCCAATAATTGGGGGGGAAAAATCCCTTGACAGTGATATCTTCTACGGGACGCACTTTGATAGAGGTAGCCTTACCCGGTTCCCTCAGATTTTCTGGCAGTTCTGATGTTAACCTAATGGCGATCGCCCCTATCTGTTGAGCGCCAAAGGGGACACTGAGAATATCCCCCGGCATAATATCTAAGTGAGGCGGCACTTGGTAGGTATAAAGTTGTTCTATATCTTCCGTGTCCTCCGTCTGGCGGAGGGTGGGTATATCCACTAAAACCTCAACCAGTTGATGGTCACCATTACCGCCCCAATTTTCTGAACCGTAAGATAGACCACCTTCAGCCAGTTTTAGGGGAAGTGGGTCGCTTTTCGGAAATAACCTGCTGGAAACAGAGGGTGATTCGATTGCCCCCCCGTACAATACCACGGAAGATTTATGCATACAACCTACCCAAAAGTTATGAGGTGCTGAGAATATCTGCGATCGCCTGATGTTCTTCTGGGGGATCACCCACAGCCTGTCGAGCATCAGTAATCAGCCAATCCAAAGCCGCCGCCTGAACATCAATCGAAGCTCCCAGCTTATCCACACAGTAGCGACCAAACACCAATTTGTCTACCAGGCGCACCCCACGCCCCAACCGAGAATACTCGAAAATCACGCTATTACTGACATAGGAGTTGCTACATATTGAGCAACTCGGACCTATCATAGTCGGACCGATAATAGTTGCACCATCTTCAATGCGGGTCATACCACCGATATAGACCGGGCCTTCAATATGGACTTTATCCCAATTCACCGCCACATTTAGCCCAGTGTAAATCCCCGGAGCCACTTCTCTACCTGGGATAGGCACATTTTTCACCTCACCCAGTAACACACTGCGAATAGCCCGCCAGTAGTCGGGAACCTTCCCAATATCTACCCATTGAAAATCCATAGTAATCCCATAAAAGGGCGCGCCTATTTCCACCAAATGGGGGAACAGTTGGCTACCAATATCATACTCGCACCCAGACGGGATGTAGTCAAATATCTCCGGCTCAAAGATATAAATCCCCGTGTTAATGCTGGTGCTGAGAGCTTCTTCTACAGATGGCTTCTCCTGAAAGGTCCTAATCCTGTCCATTTCATCCGTAACCACCACCCCATAGCTGGAAACCTCATCTTTCGGTACAGATTTCATCACCACAGTAGCGATCGCACCTTTCTGTTTATGCCATTTTACCGCCTCACTCAGGTCTAAATCAATTAAGGCATCCCCGCACAACACCACAAACGTATCATCAAAAAATGGGTTAAAGTCCTGGATTTTTTTCATTCCTCCAGCAGACCCCAAAGCCTTACCTATCAGTTGACCATCTTCGATACTCCCCTCAAATGAGTAAGAAATCTCTACCCCAAACCGCTGACCATCACGAAAATAGTTCTCAATTTCATCCGCCAAATGGCTCACATTGACCATGATTTCCTTAAAACCATGGCGACGCAGCAAATCTACCAAAAACTCCATTACTGGCTTTTGGAGAATCGGAATTAATGGTTTCGGTATGGTGTAAGTAATAGGGCGAACACGAGTCCCCTTACCAGCAGCCAAAATCATCGCTTTCATATTCACACTCTACCCTCAGCTATTCTTATTCTTTAACACTCCCCGCCTACAAAGGCTAGGCTAGGGATTCTTCGTTGATCAGCCAGCGGGAGCTTAACCCCTTGCTAAATATCTTCCCTGTTTGCTTAATGGTTTTCCGTTCTACTTAGACAATGACCTGATCCACATTTAGTCTCGGTCAGCCCTCTGGTCCCGTTCACGTAAACCTCTTGGGAGCGTGGAAGCCCCGTGTCTTTAGACCGGGGAGGAAACGCGACAGGGGGACTTTAGTCCCCGTCAATCTTTCAAGCATAGGCGTAACCATCCTTCCTGTGAATCGGTTGGCAGTATTTGTGGCTGATGCCTGCCACCCGTACCGAAGCGGTGGTAATATCAAAACTACCAGACGCACGGCAGAGAACCCGTCCTAGATATGAGCCAATTTTCTTCCCCGCTGTGACCAGTGCCGTCACCATGTCGCCAGTCTGAAAGCCTTTATGAATTTGCCTCCTGGAGCGGTGACGATTCGGGAATCCGTACTTATTCGTCCCGCACATCTGACGGGTTCCATGCCCCTTTGCTAAAATCAGCAACGGTTTTGAAGTCAGAACTTCGAGTGATTCGACTGGTCCAACACAGGCAGTATCAAGCCAGTGAGCTTTAGGTAGGTTGAGCCTCAGTCGATTGAACTTCGTTTGTCCGCCCGTTCCTGTGGTAACTGGGAGTCCTGTTGCTTTCAAAGCATTGAACAAAGCCCATCGGGTCGAGTTAACGGCTGCTGCATCTTTAAGCGGCGATTTTACCTGCCTGAGAAGACGACTCAGTACATCAGGCTGGCTCGATAAAAAATCCCGAATGTCCCCATTGCCTTTGGCTTGATTGCATGAGTGGCAAGCCATCGTCAGGTTAGAAACCCGGTCAGAGCCACCCTTAGACCGAGGGTGGATATGCTCAACTTCAAGTGGTACATTTTGAGCCCCACAGTAAGCACAGGTTCTGTCCCACTTGAACAACAGGTATTCCCTGACTTCATAGCCTTGTAATTCTCCCTGCTGATACTCAACACCTGATATCTCAGGGTTTTCCATCAATTGCAGGTCGAACCGTACTAGCTCTTGAGCAATGCGGCCAACTGGGGCAAGTCTACGAAATCGGTGAACCCAGGTCATTAGAGTATCTACTCGATGCTGCCAGCTGGGAGCTAACCAACCCTTGCTCCGAGTCCGATTCAAGAACCGAGCTGGTCGATATCGGGTCTTGCGGTTTCGTCGAGAACGTCGGAGTTGACGACGAGAGAGCAATGCTTCTTTAATCTGCTGTCCTCGGTGCTGCAACTCGGCAGCAAAGATAATATGATTCCCTTGCTTCAAGGCAATTCCAGTGACTTTAGAGCCTGGGTCTAATTTGAGTTCGAGGGGTTCAGGATTAGCGTCAACCTCCTTGTTTAGAATAATGGTGAATGGGTAGCGTCGAAATACCGATGCTTTCCCGGCTTTGAGCAGTGATCGTGCCACCCCTGGCTTGCACGGTGTCAGGGGCTTGCGGTTGGTATCTAAAACGAAAATATGGTTAGACATTGTTGCGTCTGTTCTGATTGCTCGTAACGTCTGCTATGCGCTAACGCGCACGCTGCGCGAACGCTAATGTTCAGAGTCGGTACTTTCCAAATCGCACTGTCTTAACCCCTTAGAACTGTTTAACGATTTGGTTCTAGTGCCTGGAACTAGCACGCATTCCAGGGTAGGAACTTTAACTCTTGCTCTGAACGTAGCCAGTTAAGGCTTAAGCTGGTCAGCTACCTGAAAGCGGGGGCACGAAGCCCCCGTGCTTCAGCCGGGGGTGCTGACAGACACCATTAACCATAACTTAAAGACACTTACTTTCCCCTGGTGTATGAATATTCCACTACAGCTTTTACTAGCCTATCAATATTTCCCGATTTTACCCAAAACAGATTGACCCCCTACCTTCCCGGTTCCCTTTCCTGAGTTCTTATGCACCAAACCTAGTTTGTGCCAATATATATCACCAAGGACAGTAGCCCTGTACGGGCGGGTTTACCAATTATCTCGTCCATATAGCCAATAATCGGGAATTTTAATTTTTGCCCAGATAATATTTGGGGGGACGATAGAATCAGGGCGATCGCGTCTTTTTTTGCGTATAGACACAATAACCCCTTGGGTGCGATTTCTTCAATGATACCATAAGCCCTATAATATCGTCAACTTTTTGGCAGATATTTTGGCGAAAATTGCCACAATTGTTAACAGTCTTTGAAAAATCCCATCAATTAATCTGATTAACTCTCCTGCAAAGAAGTTCCGGTGGTGTTTGCCAAAGTTAGGGCATAATGAGCGATCGCCAAACTCAAGCGAGCTTGTTCTACGGGTGAGAGTTCATGCCATTGTTGGGAACCCACTTTTGTCAATATTGATTCTAGGGCGCGATTGTCATTTCCGCGCATAGCATTAACCATAGGACGAGCGAGAACCTGCAAATCTTCCGGGTCCCACTCAGGTAAAATTTGACTAACGCAAAATACAAGCTGTTCACCAAGACTCTGGAAAGTCTTATCCTGAGCAACTGCTTTAGATATTCCCCTAAGTATATTTTCAGGAATGCGAGATAGGAGACTTACCTCGCCATTAAGTGTTAATTTATCAACTAATAATTGATACAGAGAAATCCGCGGCCACCGATTTTCTATATGTTCAAAGAAGACTTGGGATCTTTGAGTTATATCATCGTCACTGAAACAGTGTGACAGAGACAAGTTTAGATCTGCCTCCTCAAAATAGCCATAAGATTCTGTTTGTTCATGGCTCCAGGGATAGGCAGAATTTTCCGAGTCATCTAACAGTAGTGACCAGAAATCCAATGCGGTCTCATCATTGTGGCAATTAAGTTTAGTCATTGAGTAACATCCTTTGTTGACAACATAATCCAAGGTTCGGGATAGGCGGATAATGGATAATTGTTCGGGATGGTATCCCGCACCCATAGCTACAAAACTGAGAGCAGCAATTCCGCAAGTTCTCTGAGGATAAGGATAGAGTTTTACGGGCTATCAATCAAAAATTCCCAAATGCGACCCTGGGAACTGCCAAATTTTAACTTAGTTCCCGATGAAAGTTGTACCTCTTGATGATGAATGCGGTGCCACTGCTGCTTCTGTTCCTCCCAAACTAGAGTACCGTAGCGAGAGAAATCTCGCAGAAAGTAGGTCGGCGGATTGGTGGGAGACCCGTTACCATTGCGACAGAAAATCTCGGCGTGTTGATTAGAAATCCATGATTCATGCCAAACAATATCATTTTGTTCCGATCGCCCTATCTGAACCCGTCCGGCTTCTATTAGCCAGCTTTTTGATGTGACTTCCTCAGTTGTTTGCTGGAGTTTCAGATAGGCGCGGGGGAGACAATATCCTAGCGCCGTGGGTGAGTTGGCGGGTAGTTGGGTGCGAATAGCGTCCTCGGTGGGGGCTAGGAAGCCATTAAACTCAGGGTGCATATATAATATGGGCAGAGTCCAAGCTGGCTGGTTGAATTTGTAGAGGGTCAGCAACTGTTGTCTGGCGATCGCTACAGCCCGATCAATGGGCATCCTTTCTGATAAGGCTCTAGCAAAGGTTTGAATAAAACTGAGGGCTTCGCTGTCCGTAATGGAGTCCCGCATTCCTAAAACCGCTGGGACTCCATGATGGATTAATACTTTAGCCAAGCTGCTGCTGGGAATGGCGGGAAGAGTGATGTTTTGTAGAGTCGATGATAATTCCATGGCTGGGACTGCACTCCAGCAGGCATTAAATACCGCTAGAGTGATACCACAGCGCACTAGAACTTGAGCCAATTCTGTACCATTAATGGTAGTTTGCTCTTGTAGAAATAGTAAACCACCATCAGGACCCGTCAAGCCATGACCTGCATAGAAGATCACGTTATACGGTATCTGACCTAGCTGCTGGGGGGTTTCTAGTTCCGTAATTAGTTGGGCTACACTGGGCTGGATTAGTGTTTTGATGAAACAGGGTAGCCGATCGCTTCTTGATGAGTCAGATCCTGGGTCGGTGGTGTTGGCTAAAACTTCCGCAATTTGTGAGGCTTCCTTTTCTAATTCCAGCCAATGGGAATTTGTGGCTGGTGGGGTTTGACATTGGGGGATGTCGTTATGACCTAAAACTAATAAGATGTTTAGGGCTTGGATTAAGGGGCGATCGCTTAATGGTTGGACATCACAGGTAGTGCGACTAAATAACAGCCTCGGACTTAGGGAGATGGCTGGTTGTCCCGCCTGTGATTGCATAATTTCCCATGGTAGGGGAATTAAATTGGGCGATCGCACATCTAATCGTATTCTCAGCGGACATTTTTGGCCTAGGGCTAGTCCTTGACAACGGTGGAAACTGCTTTGAATTGCTCCCTGAAACAGCCACTGCCATAAATCTATTCCCAATTGTTGCATTAGTCGGCTGCTGTAGCTGGGTTTGGTTTCCAGAGCGGCTGATAATGGTGGTAGACTAAATTGCGGGTCATTCATGGCTGACTCACTCACCCCTAGGGGTAAGCTATCTGGGGAAAACATTTCTAACCAGGCTTGCCATAATTGTGAGAGGGATTCTGGCCATATACAGTCATGGTGGACATAATCGCTGGCATTGACAGAATTAAACACCCAGGTGGCGAAGTGGTTGCCTGTGGGTGAGTTCAAACGAGCGATCGCAATACTTAGGGTCGGACTGATACATTTACGCAACATTTATCCGGCTATTGCCTGACAATGCGACGATAGCACTATTACCCGTTAAGGTAACAGAGGCGGTATCCCGCAAAGCTTTTAGAAAGATTCCCAAAGCACCGTTCCAGTCCCTGGGTAGAGTGAACCCACACTCCGGACATCGGAACACTTTTGAGCCACCTAGCTGGGAATGCACATGACCACAGTGAGTACAGGTTTTGCTGGTGTATTCTTCCGTCATATCTACAACTGTGGTTCCAGTTATTTCCCCTTGATGTCTCAGGGTTAGTTTGAATCGATAATGCGCCCATGTCAGCATGGCGCGGGCAGTCTTAGACCTGATTAGACGCTTCACCTGACTGGCCATATCGGAAGTCTCGAAGGTGGGCAAAAAAATTATGCTGTAGTTGTGAGTCAAGTAGTGAGCAATTTGCTTGTGGGCCTCATCCACTAAATTCCGGATTTTAGTTCTCATTCGTTGAGCCGCTTGCCTCATCCGTCGCCTCCTTGAACGACAGGGTTCCTTGGCGATTCGGCTCATTAAATCATCCAAATGTTGACATAGCCTAGTAATGCGTCCAATATCCCCGGAGCCCAATTCCAGAAATCGTGAACCATCAAACCCGGTTATGAAAGTTCGCACACCCGGGTCTAATGCAATCACGCCAGTAGCGTCAGTTGGGGTAACGGCAACTGGTTCAGGGAAAATCGCCAACCATCGACCTTTGGTAAACACCAACTGAGTCCCTTGCCCGCAAGTTTTAGGGATGGGTTCGGAAACCATGAAAGTTAATCCTTTCGTTAGTCTTGGATACCAACTCCCTGAAGAGAAATTAGCATCGTTAAACTTGATGGCTTGAGAACTATCCCGACAGCTCCTAAACCTTGCGCCAGGACTGGCTGAAAAGGCGAGATAGGCATCAAAGATAGCATTCTGCCGAATATGGCAGGGTGTTTCTTTGACCCATTCGGGTAAGTCACTCTGCATCACTTTATTGCGTAACTTTAACTTGCTTAGTCGTTTACCACTCCGGGATAATGCAATTGCTTGGTTGTAGCAATACCGACAAGCAGCCAGCCATTTACGCCAGACTTGATTTAGCCCTGGGCTGGGGTAAATCCGGATCTTCTTTGACCTGAGTTTTGTATTTACTCCGTCCGTATAATCGGGAACTGAAGCAGTGGAGGATGGCGAGGATGTCCTCAACCATTTCTGGTTCTGGACTGAGACTTGTCTCGTTGAGAACCATGAGTGAGCACCTGTTTTGCTCACAGAGCCATCGAAACAAGTCAAATCCAAACCTTGCCAGTCGGTCTGGGTGGGCAACGACAACCATGCGGGCATCTCCTGACAAATGATGTCCCAGTCAGGCCAGCATTTTCTTTCCCTTGAAGTTGAGCCCGCCTCGGATTTCTGAGACGACTTCTGCTTCGGGGTAGAGGTTGGACAGTGCGGCCACCTGTCGGTTGAGGTCGGACTGCTGGGCGCGGCTACTAACTCTGGCATAGATAACGACTTTGCGTTTGTCACTGCCTGATTTGGCAGCAGTATATCACTCAACGTTGTATCGTCGTTGCCCAGCGGGGGTTCTGATGGTCTCGATTGAGCGATTGTCGTCCCATCTGCGGAGTGTTCTTTCATGGACTCCAAGGATTTGGGCGGCTTCCTTGGGTTTGACATATCTGGCAATAGGTTTATCCTCAACTCTTCTCGCTTATTATACCGTATTGCCGTAAAATGTTAACCTAATTTGAGATTAAATCATGCTTTGATTCGGCGACATTGAAAATTGGCATTCCCACGAGATCACCCTGAACTTCAGAGTTGGTAGACTTAACAGTTTCGCCGAGTCTCATTTTACCATAAATCTGTCGCGAAATGTGTCGCGATCGCCTAAAATCTTAAAGGATTTCTTGACAACATCTTGGCCATAGCTGCCTCGATTGGGAACTAGGGGACATCCCTCATAGACTGAACATACTAAGAAAACACCCAAATCTAACTAAAAGTCAACGAGAAACAATTTCTCCCATTAAAGCATGGTTGCTACATACAGCCTTTGAGGACCAACCTCAACAGTTTCCGGTGAGAATTTGGCGTTCCACCTGAGAATATTAAAACCTCTAAGATTTTCAAAGGAGTCGATTAATTAATGAAGTCTGATATTGGGCGCGGTCAGAGTTTCCCCCTCGGTGCTACAGTTTATCCTGATGGGGTCAATTTTTGCTTATTTTCCAAAACCTGTGCATCTTTAGAGTTGCTGTTTTTTGATGCCCAAGATGATGCCAAACCTAGCCGTGTGATCAAGTTTGACCCTCAGTATAATAAAACTTTCTACTACTGGCATATTTTTGTCAAAGGCATTAAGGCAGGGCAAATTTATGGATATCGCGCCTATGGAATGTTTGAGCCGGAATTGGGCTATAGATTTGACGCGGATAAGGTACTGCTTGACCCCTATGCTAAAGCTGTGGTTAATACCGAAAATTATAGTCGGGAAGCGGCCTCCAAACGTGGTGATAACTGTGCTAAGGCTATGAAAGCCGTAGTCGTAGACCCCAAAACTTATGATTGGGAAGATGATAAGCCGCTGGAAATCCCCTATTCTCAAACCGTAATCTATGAGATGCACGTGGGCGGTTTTACCCGCAATCCTAACTCAGGTATTCCCCCGTCTAAACGAGGAACTTATGCAGCCTTAATTGATAAGATACCTTATCTAAAAGACTTGGGAATCACTGCAGTAGAATTAATGCCTGTTCATCAATTTGATGAACAAGACGCTGTTCCGCCTCGAAAAAATTACTGGGGTTATAGTACAGTTTCCTTTTTTGCTCCCCATAGACAGTATAGTTTTAGGCGCGACCACCTCGGACCTGTTGATGAATTTCGCGATATGGTGAAAGCCCTTCATAAAGCGGGTATTGAGGTAATTTTAGATGTAGTTTATAACCACACCGCCGAGGGAAATGAGAATGGTCCGACTCTCTCATTTAGGGGGATTGACAATTCTATGTATTATATGCTGGAGGAGGAGAATCAGTCGTTTTATAGTAACTATAGTGGCTGCGGAAATACCATTAAAGCCAACCATGAAATCGCGGGACAAATGATTATTGATAGTCTGCGCTATTGGGTTTCCGAGATGCACGTGGATGGTTTTCGGTTCGATTTGGCATCAATTTTTTCCCGAAATCGTGATGGTACACCCATGGAAGATGCGCCGATTTTATGGATTATTAAATCTGACCCGGTATTGGCGGGAGCCAAACTAATTGCTGAGGCTTGGGACGCAGGGGGACTGTATGAGGTGGGGTCTTTTGCAGGCGATCGCTTTACCGAATGGAATGGACAATTTCGGGATGATGTTCGCAGTTTTGTCAAAAGTGAACCCAAACAAATCCAACGCCTAGCCTATCGAATTATGGGGAGTCCAGATATTTACCCCAAACCCGATCGCGAACCTCATTGTAGCATTAACTTTATCACCTGTCACGATGGCTTTACCCTCAATGATTTGGTTTCCTATAACCAGAAACATAATCAAGCCAATGGTGAAAATAACCGGGACGGACACAATGATAATCGCAGTTGGAATTGTGGAGTTGAGGGCTTAACTAATGATACCTATATCGAAGCCCTACGCAATCAACAAATGAAAAACTTGTGGACAATTCTGTTAGTATCCCAAGGAACTCCCATGCTGTTAATGGGTGATGAAGTCCGCCGCACCCAAAACGGAAATAATAACGCCTATTGTCAAGATAACGAGTTAGGTTGGTTTGACTGGAGTGATGTCGGTAAACACCCGGAACTATTGCGATTTGTGAAAAATCTGATCCGATTTACCCAAAGACTGCAAATTTTTCGGATTGAAAGCATTTTAGTCATGGACCCCAATAGTAAATTACCTAACATTACATGGCATGGGGTACGCTTAAATAAACCCGATTGGGCAGATTATTCCCGCAGTATTGCCTTTAGTTTACGACATCCCGAAAAACAGGAATATCTTCATATTATGCTCAATTCTTATTGGGAACCCCTCCTGTTTGAGATACCTATTCTCCCAAAAGGTCAACGGTGGTATCGTATTGTGGATACAGCTTTAGCAGTCCCCAATGATTTCTGTACCGAGAAAACAGCCCCCCCAATTCAAGGGAATCACTATCGAGTCCAGGGACGCGGATCAGTTATTCTGATGGCACAGTCCCGGTAGCAATTACCAAAATACTAACTTAACCATCGCGCTATATGTCTGATATCTCTGACCGACAACAACTGTATGAAGGGAAAGCCAAAATCGTCTATACCACTGATGACCCAGAGGTGTTGCTGGCTTACTATAAGGATGATGCCACAGCATTTAACGCCCAGAAACGGGGGACGATTAAAGGGAAGGGTGAAATTAATAACACCATGTCTGGTCATCTGTTCAAACTCCTAGAGGCGGCGGGTGTTCCCACTCATTACATTGATACCCCTAGTCCTAATGAAATGCGGATCAAACGGGTGAAGATTGTTCCTGTGGAAGTGATTGTTCGTAATATCGCCGCAGGGAGTCTGTGTAAACAGACGGGAATTCCCCTGGGAACAGTTTTGCAGCCCCCTTTGGTGGAATTTTGCTATAAAAATGACCAGCTAGGTGATCCTCTACTAACTCGCGATCGCCTCTTGGTGATGAATTTGGCGACCCCAGAACAGCTTAAATCTATGGAAGACCTCAGCCGCCAGATTGACCAGATTTTGAGTGACTTTTTCAGTGAATGTGGTATCACTCTGGTAGACTTTAAGCTAGAATTTGGCATTACCTCTGATGGTCAGTTAATATTGGCTGATGAGATTAGCCCTGACACTTGTCGCCTCTGGGACCAAGCCGAAACTGACCCTAACCTCCGGGTGATGGATAAGGATCGCTTCCGTAATGACCTCGGAAATGTCGAGAGTGCTTATCAGCAAGTATTAGCTAGGATTCTCAGTCGTCTGGGTTGAACTTGCGGGTTCTACCATCAGCCCCCTTATAGGGACACGACAGGAACCCGCGAAACCCGGTTTCTCTCAGTCTTCTGGCTTCCTCAAAAGATTGTGCCAAGAAACCGGGTTGTCTCTCCGAATAATTGGGCAAAATACCTGAAAATTTCGGATTGGGTCAGGTATCTGGGACGGGAAAAGGAATTTTTCCACCTTGAGGTTGTAACATGATCGATGGCTGATTATTTGGTGTGTGGATGTCCAAGAATGTCAATAACATGGGCTTCTGTTCTTTCTGGGTTGCCTGTTTGGCAACTTCAGCAACGTTTGGGCTATCAAATTCTGCTAGTGGTAAAACCCCTCCACTGATTTTCAATGACTATCAAGGGTCTTTGGCAGTTTCTGATCAGTCTAACGATGCTCATAAGGAGTCAGAAGCGATCGCTATCCCTTCTGTCCAATCGGGGACGACCAGCTCAGACCCGACCCAGTTTCCCCTATTTCAACTCAAAAATAACGACTACCAGAAACTGGCAGATTTTCCTCGGTCCGTAAGTTCCCCATTGGTAGCACTGGAAAACGTCGATGATAGCCTTGTAGCGTCCGACAGCACCGCCAGCGCCAGAACACAGGCACACAAGGAGCCTGCCTCGACCAAGGTGGAAATGGGTCTCGCCTCCTGGTCGGAAAATCCACCCACGCCAGTATATTCGCCTTTTGAACCCTCTCTGGGTAAGCCGGAGTCAAAACAGGCGAATTTTGATGTCATGCCGTCAGCAGACCAAATAGCCATTGCTAACCTTCAGGAAAGGTCAAAGTTTAGGCTCCCTCACTCTCCACAAGACTTGGATAGTTCCACCAAAAGCCATTTATTGACCCCTCAGACACCTTTGGCTGTGTCTCAGGAGCGCGCCGCCGGGGTAAGGCCATCAGAAGACTGGTCTAGGGAGCCTCAATGGGTGGTTAATTTGATGCAGGCGATCGCCTACGAGTGTGAACATTGCAGCCTCGACGGCACTAGGGGCCAGGAAAATCTGGAGTTAGCCCAAAATAATCTACCGCCATCAGTCCCCGGAACAGGCCAGCCGGGAGAACCTGATGTGCTAATTGCTGAAGTTCTCGTATCGGGAACTGATAATGAGCAGTTGGTGGATGTTGTCTATGGGGCGATCGCAGTTCAACCAGGACGCACCGCTACCCGTTCCCAACTCCAACAAGATATTAATGCCATTTTTGCCACCGGTCTATTTAGAAACGTCCGAGCTGTCCCAGAAGATACCCCCCTGGGAGTCAGAGTCACTTTTGATGTCGAACCTAACCCTCCCCTACAGCAGGTTATTATCGAAGGAGATCAGGTTCTCCCCTCCGAGGTCGTTGATGCTAGTTTTGCTAATCAATTCGGTCAAATTATCAACCTGCGACGCATTGAAGAGGCGATCGACGATATCCAAACCTGGTACCAACAAAATGGCTATGTACTCGCCCAGGTAATTGCCGCCCCAGACGTTACCACAGAGGGGGTAGTAACTTTAAGAGTCGCTGAGGGCGTAATTTCCGAGATTATAGTTCGTTTCCTCAATGCTGATGGAGACCCAACCGACCCTGACGGTAATCCCGTTACAGGTCGCACCCGTGACTTTATTATCACCCGTGAAATTCAGTTGCAGCCCGGAGATGTCTTTAACCAAGCAACTATTCAACAGGACTTAGGTAGGGTATTCAGATTAGGCATTTTTGATGATGTCCGACTTCAGCTTGAACCTGCCCCCGAAGACCCCACCAAGGCTAATATGATTGTTAATGTCATTGAACGTAGCACTGGGTCCGTCGCCTTTGGGGGTGGTTTCAGTTCCGCCACCGGTTTGTTTGGAACTCTTAGCTATCGTGAAGCCAACTTGGGGGGAAATAATCACCAATTAGCCGCCGAAGTGCAGGTTGGTGAACAGGTTTTACTCGTCGATTTGAGCTTTACAGACCCTTGGATTGCTGGAGACCCTTACCGCACCTCCTACACTGTTAATGCTTTTCGCCGCCGTGGGATTTCTCTAGTTTTTGAGGAAGGCTCCGAAGATGTTAGACTCCCTAATGAAGACCGCCCTAGGGTAATTCGGACTGGTGGTGGTATTAGTTTTACCCGTCCCTTTGCCGAAAATCCTTTTGTTGACCCCGACTGGGTGGCTTCCTTGGGTTTTCAATATCAACGCGCTCAGGTAACAGATTCTCGTGAACGTATCACCCCCCGCGATGAGAGAGGTAAACTTCTTTCCGCTAGTGAGTCTGGCGAGGATGATTTATTTACCGTTCAGTTTGGGTTGGCCACCGATCGCCGTAATAATCGCCAAATTCCCACCAGTGGCTATGCTTTTCGCTTCGGAACAGAACAATCGATTCCCATAGGTTCCGGGAATATATTTTTTAATCGCGTCCGAGGTAGTTATAGTTATTATATCCCCGTTGATTTCTTACAGTTGGTTCCAGGCGCACCCCAAGCCTTAGCTTTCAATATTCAAGCTGGCACAATTATGGGCGATTTCCCACCCTATGAAGCCTTCCCCTTGGGGGGTGCTAACACTGTCCGAGGTTGGCGTGAAGGTGCTTTAGCCGCCGCCCGCAGTTTTGTCTTGGGTTCCGTCGAGTATCGCTTCCCAGTCTTTTCTGTTGCTAATTTTTTGATTGGCGGCGCTTTATTTATTGATGGTGCCCATGCTTTGGGTACTCAAAGCAGTGTCCAAGGAAATCCTGGCGGTATTCGTGGTAAACCCGGCAGTGGGATTGGTTTCGGGGGCGGCGTTCGCATTCAGTCTCCTCTCGGTCCAATTCGGATTGATTATGGGATTAATGATGAAGGCGGAAATCAGATCCACTTCGGTATTGGTGAACGCTTCTAAATCTCCAGTCAATTACATCTAGTTGGGTGCCTCAGAATTCCCAAATAGACAGGGCACCCAATAACCCTACGCCGTGTTTTATTAAAGCGAGAAGGGGGGAAATTAATAAACGTTCTCGGTTCTGGATTAGACGAGCGATCGCTTCCCATTGTCCATCTCGGAAAGTAGCGTCAGGGTTATTGAGGGCGGTTTTTAAATAAGACAAGGCTTGGGATTTTAAAGATTCCATGATCAGTTAAACTCAGGCATACTAGAGACCATCATATTCATTGTAATCAAAAATATCTAAGTCAGCCCTCATAGCCTTATGCTATAATGCGGAAGCCTACATCCAGCTATAGTAGTAAGCACAAGTTCCTGTTCACACCCCAGCCGACCGGAGAAACAACGCCTATGACCTCTGACAAACCCCAGGACGCTTTAGCCAGCCTCTCAGAAGGAATTGCGCTTCTGATTGATTTGGCTAAACAGGGAGAAATAGATCCCTGGGATGTGCGGGTGATTGACGTGATTGATCGCTACCTCAGCCAACTGACTCCCGGGGTTGATTCCGTCTCCAATAATCAGTTTGTAGAACTTTCCCAATCTGGTCAAGCCTTTCTTTATGCTTCTATGCTGGTGCTACTCAAGGCGGATAGCCTCATGGATTCTGATGCGGCTGGGGATGATGATGCTATGATTACCGAAGAGTTAGAATTTTTGGGGGAAGATTCAGAAGCTGAGTGGCTGCGTCCTCAGAATTTGGAACGACAGTTACGCCGCCGCGCTGTGGCTAAGGTTCCCCAAAAGCGTAAAGTCACACTCCAAGAGTTGATTGATCAACTACAATTAATGGCGACTACCATCGCCCAACACCAGAGTCGTCCCCGTCCCCGTCGTAATGTTTCTGTTAACAAAAATAAAGCAGCTAAAGCGATCGCTGAATTAGCACACCAAGAAAACCTGGTCGAGATGGCTGGAAAATTAGAGGAACTTCTCCAGGCTGAAAGTGTAGACCCACAAGGCGATTGGTTAGAACTTGAACAATTATTAGTTCTCTGGTCTAATCTGATTGGTAAGCAGAAAACACACACCCCCAACCTGTTAGAATCCACCAATCTACTCCCAGAGTCAGCCGCAAATACTCCGCCTATTTATAATTCTAAACATGATCGAGTTGGGGTTTTTTGGGCTTTGTTATTATTATCGGCTCAGTCTAAGGTAGAGTTATCCCAGGATGAATTTTATCAGGATATTAAAGTCAGGACTTTAAATATATCCCCCCAGCCTCAATTAAACAACATCCGATAATCAATTAATAATTAATAATTAATAATTAATAATTGTAGGGGCGGGTTCCTCTAGGACCTCGGCTTTCAAGGAGAATATTAATAAACCCGCCCCACCCCACCCGGTAATTAATTAATTAATAATTAATAATTAATAATTGTAGGGGCGGGTTCCTCTAGGACCTCGGCTTTCAAGGAGAATATTAATAAACCCGCCCCACCCCACCCGGTAATTAATTAATAATTAATAATTAATAATTAATAATTGTAGGGGCGGGTTCCTCTAGGACCTCGGCTTTCAAGGAGAATATTAATAAACCCGCCCCACCCCACCCGGTAATTAATTAATTAATTAATTAATAATTAATAATTGTAGGGGCGCGCCTCCCCTAGGACCTCGGCTTTCAAGGAGAATATTAATAAACCCGCCCCACCCCACCCGGTAATTAATTAATAATTAATAATTAATAATTAATAATTGTAGGGGCGCGCCTCCCCTAGGACCTCGGCTTTCAAGGAGAATATTAATAAACCCGCCCCACCCCACCCGGTAATTAATTAATAATTAATAATTAATAATTAATAATTGTAGGCGGCGGCCTCCCCTAGGACCTCGGCTTTCAAGGAGAATATTAATAAACCCGCCCCACCCCACCCGGTAATTAATTAATTAATTAATTAATAATTAATAATTGTAGGGGCGCGCCTCCCCTAAGACTCCGGCTTTCAAGGAGAATATTAATAAACCCGCCCCACCCCACCCGGTAATTAATTAATAATTAATAATTAATAATTAATAATTGTAGGGGCGCGCCTCCCCCTAGGACCTCGGCTTTCAAGGAGAATATTAATAAACCCGCCCCACCCCACCCCGGTAATTAATTGATAATTAATAATTAATAATTAATAATTGTAGGGGCGCCCTCCCCTACCCTAGACCTCGGCTTTCAAGGAGAATATCAATAAACCCGCCCCACCCCACCCGGTAATTAATTAATTAATAATTAATAATTAATAATTGTAGGGGCGGGTTCCTCTAGGACCTCGGCTTTCAAGGAGAATATTAATAAACCCGCCCCACCCCACCCGGTAATTAATTAATAATTAATAATTAATAATTAATAATTGTAGGGGCGCGCCTCCCCTAGGACCTCGGCTTTCAAGGAGAATATTAATAAACCCGCCCCACCCCACCCGGTAATTAATTGATAATTAATAATTAATAATTAATAATTGTAGGGGCGCGCCTCCCCTAGGACCTCGGCTTTCAAGGAGAATATTAATAAACCCGCCCCACCCCACCCGGTAATTAATTAATTAATAATTAATAATTGTAGGGGCGCGCCTCCCCTAGGACCTCGGCTTTCAAGGAGAATATTAATAAACCCGCCCCACCCCACCCGGTAATTAATTAATTAATAATTAATAATTAATAATTGTAGGGGCGGGTTCCTCTAGGACCTCGGCTTTCAAGGAGAATATTAATAAACCCGCCCCACCCCACCCGGTAATTAATTAATAATTAATAATTAATAATTAATAATTGTAGGGGCGGGTTCCTCTAGGACCTCGGCTTTCAAGGAGAATATTAATAAACCCGCCCCACCCCACCCGGTAATTAATTAATTAATAATTAATAATTAATAATTGTAGGGGCGGGTTCCTCTAGGACCTCGGCTTTCAAGGAGAATATTAATAAACCCGCCCCACCCCACCCGGTAATTAATTAATTAATAATTAATAATTAATAATTGTAGGGGCGGGTTCCTCTAGGACCTCGGCTTTCAAGGAGAATATTAATAAACCCGCCCCACCCCACCCGGTAATTAATTAATTAATTAATAATTAATAATTGTAGGGGCGCGCCTCCCCTAGGACCTCGCCTGCCAACGACAATATTAATAAACCCGCCCCACCCCACCCGGTAATTAATTGATAATTAATAATTAATAATTAATAATTGTAGGGGCGCGCCTCCCCTAGGACATAGCCTACCAACGATAAGATAAATAAACCCGCTTTCTGGGGAGAGGGGGAAAGGGTAGCGCCACATCAATTATCGGGTTAGTTGACAGTTGATTTAAGGCTCTAAAAACGCCGCCAGTTTGATGTTATATTGTTGCTCGAACACATCTTTTTTGATGTCTAAACTCCACAATTCCAAAGCACAATTATCCTGGCGGTCAACCGGTTTCAGTATCAATTTAAACTCTTTTTTATCACGATCGCACTCACAATTAACCTCAGCTACAGCCCCTATTTGACGACGGTCTAAAGCCACCGCTAACCGCATCAAAGGATTAAGACGGTCGATAATGTGACGGTTTTTCTTCGACAAGTTTTGATAATTTTCATGTTTCTTTTTGGGGGCGCTTTTCCGGTGATAACGAGCCAGATTAGCAATCATCTCAATTTCGGTTTCAGTATAACCCAAAAGTTCCCCATTACGGATTAAATAATAGGAGTGTTTATGGTGTGCAGAATGACTAATATATAGCCCGCAGTTATGCAAAATAGCCGCCGCCCACAACAACTCTCGTTCCGCCGATCCATAGTCATGGAGAACGCCATGAGTTTGGTCAAATAGGCTGAGAGAGAAGGCTGCCACCCGTTCACCATGTTCTAAATCTACATTATATTTTTGAGCAATTTTGAGGATGCTACGTTGTCGGATAGAACTTTCATATCGTAGGCGGTCTTCAATCAACCCATGGGTAAGCATCCAATCAACAATTACCCCTTCCCGCAAACTTCTTTCACAAATAGTCAGAGATTCTATTTCTAATAAACTCATCGCCTCCTGTAAAATCAGCGCCCCAGCCAGGATAATTTCCGCCCGCCGATCATTTATGCCAGGAATTTGTAACCTTTCTTGGTAGGATAACTTCCGCAGACGACTAACGATATTGTGTAACTCATTTAAAGTAATTTGGTATCCTGCTAAAGGTGTAGGCTCAGTGCCTAATTTTTCCTTAGCAATCATCACCGCCAAGGTTTCAATTGTACCGGAAGTGCCGACTAAATGGGATACTTTTCGATTGGGGAGATGAAGACGCAACTCATCAACGGGACGTTCCAACATTCCCCGAATATAGGCTTGTACAAACAGAAATTCTGTGCGAGATATAGGGTCAGTTTTGATATATTCTTGAGTGAGACGGACAGCCCCGACCTTGGTACTACTGAGAAATTTAGGTTCTCCACCATCTCCCAAAATCAACTCTGTCGAACCCCCTCCGATATCAATAATAACGTGGGGTTCGTCGTGAAATTCCATAGCCGAGAGGACACCCAAATAAATTCTCCGGGCTTCTTCAGGACCAGAAATCAGGTTAACTTCGAGATCCAATTCATCGGATACTTGTTTGATAAAATCCCGACCGTTGGGCGCTTCCCGGACTGCACTGGTAGCGACAGCAATAACTTGTTCAGCGTTAAAAGTTTTGGCTAGTTCCTGAAAGCGTTTGAGGGTGGCGATCGCCCTATCCATGACTTCCGGCTTGAGTTGTCCTTTAGGTCCACAGTCTCCGAGTCTGACCGTATCTTTCTCTCGGGCAATAATCGTAAATGCGGGTAGACTCTTATCAATTCGCACTATGACCATGTGCAGAGAGTTGGTTCCTAGGTCAATAGAAGCCAAAATATGTTCGCCACTGGGCCTTAATTGCTTCCCTAAATGCGGAACTGATGTAGCCATAACAAATATATATTAAGCGATTCTAAATTCTATCTTAGATCAAAACTTGCCACTTCAATATCCCCTGTAGACAATCTTAGCCACCAGTAGGGGCGAACAGTAGGGGCGAAAAATTTTTCGCCCCGACAATTGTCCTTTGTCTCCTTCTACCCCTTTCCCAGAGGGAGGGGGAGTTTCATGGTCCATTGTCGATTTGGGTTTGAGAATTTTTAAAGGCTTGTTTCATCACCGATTGAATTCGCTTAGGATCGGGTTTTTTGCCACCCATTAAATCCCCGAAATATACACAAGTAGCTTCACCTAAAGCCCCCGTATAAGCAAAAGCCCAAGAAGCAGCGATCGCACTTCCAAAAGCCGGAATAAACTTAATTAATTCCCGACCGACCGCCTGAGCGAGAAATCCACCAGCGATCGCACTAACAATACCCCCAGCTTGGGAGGGGGTAATAGTTTGACCGTAGAGTTTTCCTAGTAACCCCACCATAGACACTTGTAGGGCTGTTAAAACTGGCATAGTCGCAAAAGGTAGGGGAACCGCTGCTATAGTAGCCGCCATAATTGAAAAAGCTAAAATATAGCGCCTTCCCACGTCTCGATATAAACTACTTAATTCCTGTCCCGCCTGTCCTTCCAAAAGCTGATAAATAGTCCTGGCTTCCGCTTCTGGCAACAATTCTATCAAAGTATCCCTAAAAGTTTCTAACCCATAAAATACCGGGGTGTAGCCATCTTCTTCTCGGGTAAAATCAATGGCAACTAGGCGATTATATAAATTATCAAAATCCTCTTGTATGGCATCAAAACTTCGCTGAAAGTCTGGAAAATCCGGCGGATAGGCGGGATGATTTGCCGTTCCTGTGGGGTAGACTTCATGGAGACAAGTTACCACCAATAAACAGGGTAAATCAGGGTATTTTGACCGTAAACTAGCCGCAATAGTTCGCAGGGTATCTGTAGCGAAATCATTAATTTTCACCGTCAAAATTAGCACCCGTGCGCCGCGAGTTTCCTGCTGTAAATTCTCCACCAATTCCGCTACCAACTCATCCGTATCCTGATTAATATCCCCCAGTCCGACCGTATCCGTAAAAATCAGTAAAGGTAGATCCCCGGAAGGGTAAGCATATCGTTGAGTGTTTTGGGTGTGGGGCTTAAATCCCTGGCCGACAATTTCCGCCGAAACTCCTGTTAATCCCCGAACAATGGAACTTTTACCCGCTTGAGGTTTCCCAATTAGCAGCGCTTCTGTAGTTGGAAGTTCAGCCCGGACGCGCTCTAAAATCTCAGCAACTTCGCTCTCACTAACATTAAATAATCCCCCAATTTTATCAGTTATTTTCCCTAGAGTCAAGACTTTTTTCAATCCTTCGCCAAGAGATTCCCATGGCGCTTTATTGGGCTGTTTTTGATGATTCTGGTAAGACTGAGAAGGTTCTGGGGGTAAATTGCTATCAGTATCAGATGGTTCAGACATAATTAAAGGTGTGTTAAGCAATACTTCCGCGTTTGCGTGCTTCTTTGTAGGAGATACCGACGTTAGGGAGTCCGGCGCGAATCATTTGGTCTTCTAGCATAGCAAAAAACCGAGTCCGATCGCCTCCTCTCACCACCGCTTGATTGTGGGCTTCCGCTAAAGCCACCGGGTAACCATAGCCTTTATAAACTTGGGCTAACATAATTGATAAAGCTAACTCAAATTGTTCCGTATTTTCAGCTACCCAAGCCGGACATTCAATTCTAGCGATTTCTGTGCCGACATTCACATAACAGAAGTAGATGGAATCAAAATCATAATAATCTAAAATACGCGATCGCGATCGCCAGAGGGGGCTGCGCTGTCCCGGTTTCAGATAATTAGACCATAGCACCGTATCTCGCAGAGGTTCAGAAATTTGACAGGGGGCTTGTTTAATCTTGCCTTTTTTGTCCACTTGACCGAAATCTGGGCAATTTCGCGCACAATCAGGTTCATTATACGGACACCCTTGCAATCTCAGAAACGAAATAGTTTCGCTACTGCGAGAGGCGCTGACATAACCCATCATCGGAATACCAGACACTTTAATCATATCCCAGGCTTCTAAAATCGGTTCGATAATGCGATCGCGCGCTTCTGTTGGCAATGTTTCCAAAAACCAGTAAACTAGGGAACCATCTACTAAGGCGAGGGCCGGGTTAAGGTTGTCCCCTTGAATCGTAGCAATCTCTCGGGCTGTTTCCGCGAGGGCGATCGCTTCCGAAATGCTGCGTTGGTAGCCCATCCATTCCTCTGTGCGAATACCCCACTGGCGCGAAATATATAGGTCTTCGGGACGATAAAAAATTTCGGGAACACTATCAAGGATCGGGTGGCGACTTTGACCGTAATAGAGGACAACCCTACCGATGTTGATTAGGTAACAATAGGCGATTTCGTGGGCGTTAGGGGCGATTTGGGACCCGTCTGTGGCAAAAACTGTATGGGCGGCGGGTGGTGCTTGAATCGTGAAACAGCTATCTAATTGGTCTATGGGGATGGCGGGATGAAAGGGAATCCGATCTACCCAGTAATTCAGGCTTTCTATCAATTCTTCTTGATGCTTTTGGGCTTCTGTCAGCAGGTTTTGTGCTGCTTTTAGGCGATCGCTCGCCGCTTGGGCTTCACGGGTCAAGTGTTTACTCATCCCTTGCATTTGGCGAGCCAGTTGAGTTAGGTCAAGCATAGTATTCGGGCGTGAAGTCACACCTAATTATAAATCTCAGAGGTTAACTTGATGTAGCTACCCGGAAATACTTATCGCTGATTGCCAATATAAGTTTTTCGGTACATAATATATATGTTAGGCTCTATTGACAATTTTATGCTCACAAATCATCGGGGCTAATGCTGGGTTACTTTTATGATTAACAACTAGGAGTTAATTAGATAATGGATAAAGTCGAAAATTTTGCCTTAACATCTGTTGATCTCAGTAATTGCGATCGTGAACCCATCCATATTCCCGGTAAGATTCAATCTCACGGTTGTTTGCTAGTTCTCCAGGAACCAGAACTAATCATTTTACAAGCTAGTTGTAATACTCAACTATTTTTGGGGCGGGAAGTAGAGGCTGTTGTTGGCAAAACTTTAAGCCAAGTATTTACCCCGATCGCCTTTCAAAAAATATCCCAATCTCTGAAATCCCATGATCTCAAATATTCAAACCCCATTGATATCGAATTAACCCATAACAATACCCCCCAACAATTGACCGCTATTGTCCATCGACATGATCATGTATTAATCCTGGAGTTAGAGCCACATATACCCACACAAACCCACCGCGCTTATGGCATTTATGCACAAATTCAATCTTCCCTTCCCGCTATTGAAAATAAAAACAGTTTCGAGGAATCTGCCCAATTTTTAGCCCAGGAAATTCGCCAATTAACCGAATACGATCGCGTTATGATTTATCGGTTTGAAACTGATGGGAGTGGCATTGTCGTAGCCGAAGATAAAAAACCAGAATTAGAGCCTTTTCTCGGACTCCATTACCCCGCTTCCGACATCCCCAAACAAGCCCGACAACTCTATTCTAAAAACTGGGTGAGGATTATTGTTAATGTTAATGATAATCCCGTCGCTATTTACCCTCTTCATAATCCCATTACTCAAAAACATATCGATTTGAGTTATGCCACTCTTAGGAGTGTTTCCCCTATCCATATTGAATATCTGCAAAATATGGGGGTTTCCGCTTCCTTGTGTATTTCTCTCATTAATGACCAAAAACTATGGGGTTTAATTGTTTGTCATCACTACAGCCCTAAATTTGTCTCCTATGAATTGCGCCAAGCCTGCGAATTATTAGGGCAATTTATGTCAGTGGAACTGTTCCGTCAATATCAAAAAAATTGGGAAGCCTATCAGATTAAAGTCAAAAAAATTCAGCAACTCTTTAGACAAGAACTCTCCGTACATGAATCGGATTTAATTAATCGAATTAGGACAATGATTGATTCTAGTGGTCAACATTTACTAGAATTAGTTAATGCTCAAGGTGTCGTCATTGGCTTACAGGGAGAACTCACTGAGTTCGGAGAAACTCTCCCTCAACCCGATTTAGATGATCTACTCTCCTGGCTGCGTAGCTATTACCCACAGGAAATTTTTTATACCGATCGCCTCGCTGAAATTTACCCACCTGCTCAAAATTACATCAACCAAGCCGCTGGGTTGCTGGCTATTTCCATTTACTTAGATCAAGCCACTTATCAAATAGTTTGGTTTCGTTCAGAAATTATCCAGACTGTTACTTGGGGGGGGAATCCTAACAAAGCAGTTGTTATTGATGATCATAACCAAATGCGCCTATCTCCTCGCCAATCTTTTGAAGCCTGGAAAGAAACAGTTAGTGGTCATGCTTTGGGTTGGAATGAATTAGAAATTAACGCCGCCATGGAACTCCGCAATACTTTAATGTTGGCGGTTTTGCATTTCTCTCATTTCGCCTTAGAAGAAGTTGCGAAACGCGCGGAAATGGCGAATCGAGCTAAAAGTGAGTTTTTGGCTAATATGAGCCATGAAATCCGCACACCCATGAATGCCATTTTGGGTTTTTGTGATTTACTCAAAGGATTGGTTGAAGATGATAAACAACAATCTTATCTCGATGCGATCGCCGCTGGGGGTCGAGCCTTAATTAGTTTGATTGATGATATTTTGGATCTCTCCAAAATTGAGGCGGGAAAACTTGAACTTGAGTATCACCATGTCTATTTGCCAATATTACTACAGGAAATCCAGCAAATATTTTTACCCACAGCTATGGCTAAGGGTTTATCACTACAGATTAATTTTGAACCCAATGTTCCTAAAATTATCGAATTTGATGAAGTCCGACTCCGCCAAATTCTCTTTAATATTGTCGGAAATGCTATCAAATTTACCGAAGATGGTTCCGTTACGATTTCGGTTCGCGCTGAAAGTTTTGAGCATAATTCTCACCTCACTCTCCAAATTGTGGTAGCAGATACTGGTATTGGAATAAATCCAGATCAGCATCAACAGATTTTTGAAGCCTTTGTACAAAGTGAGGGACAAAGTAATCGTCGCTATGGTGGGACTGGACTCGGTTTGGCTATTACTCGAAGACTTACCCATCTGTTGGGAGGTACACTAACTCTCGACAGTCAGTTGAGCTTAGGAAGTGTTTTTACTTGTACCTTTCCTAATGTCAAAATTACACAATCTCATCAATTAAATAATCTACAAACCGCCATTTATTTGTCAGATTTAATCCCCTCTACTATCCTAGTGGTCGATGATGTCGAGTCTAACCGCAAGCTAATTGCTGGTTATTTTGATACCACAGAACACCTACTGCTAGAGGCTAAAGATGGATACCAGGCGATCGCTATGGTTGAAACTCATCATCCTGATGTCATTTTAATGGATCTACGAATGCCCGATTTAGATGGCATTGCGACCAGTCAACTCATCAAACAAAACCCCCACACTGCTAATATTCCCATTGTTATGTTAACCGCTTCTGTGGTCGCCAAAGATTTTGAATTAAGTCAAAATTTATGTCAGGGATATCTACGCAAACCTGTCAATAGAGAGCAACTCGCCGCTGTATTATCCGATATTTTAGCACGCAAAATCGATATTCAACCGCCTAACATACCTCAACAATTAACTGAAAAAACAGCAATTAATATCACTAAATTACCCTTGAATCAATTGCTAGAGTTAAAGGAAATTTTACGCAAGGAAGAAGAGAAAGGATGGCCAGAATTACGCGATCGCATGACTCAAAGAGAGTTGCGATCGTTTTTGCGACGCTTACAAAAGTTAGCTAAAAACTATCCCTGGAAGCCTCTCCAAGATTATGTCACCATTCTCGATCAGCAATTTGCAGACTTTGATTGGGATAACTTACCAGATACTATCAATAACTTCCCCACATTAAGGCGATCACTTGAACAACTAGAGTCCCCCTAGTCCCCTCGGTCCTAAGTCATGGTTTGGTAAAGGTTTTGTCATGAGTTGATGAAACTAGCCTCCAGATCATCTATAGAATCTTTGAATTTTGCCACCTTTCGGGTATATTTGAAATAGGGAATTTATCAAAATATCTCGGTGGTGTTAGGGGCAAAAGATTCTCAGTAAAATTACTGAATTACTCATGTAACTTGGTCTATTAGTTCAAGCCAAAAGCCAGTGATTTTACTTACATACTAACTCGCATTCATCTGGGGGAGGTCTATTATGACCGGTCTGGAACTGATTATTTTTATTTTTGGCCCGTTTATTTCATTTAGTTTGGCTTGTTTACTTGTATCTAACCAACGAGAGTTTGGCACCGAACCGGATACCAACAAATACTAACACTAACATATCATCAAAAATTTTCTTGGTGCAGCCACCTAGCGGACAACCGCCCCAAAGCGGACGGGTTGGGTTAGGGAATTGGGGCAGGTAATTATCTACCAAAAAGGCGATCGGGGGGCATATATATCTATAAGTCTCCGATCGGTGATCAAAAGTTCCCGGAAACCACCACTAAAATTGGTACTCCCATGAGTGGTAGCTTCCTGGTGTCTAGTGCTGACCACTAGCTAGGTAGGTAGAGACCGACTAGCGCCGACCATCTCCTGGCTGAGGATAGGAGGGAGACTCCTCTGGGGACTTATTATCGACTGCCATAATCTGGCTATCAACAATGGTCGCCATCTCTTGGGTCAATTGTGTATGAAAATCTAGGGAAGCCACGGAGATGGTTTTTGTCTGCGCGGGGGAAGGGGCGACTAAGGCAGCAGCGCCTACAGAAGCGATCGCAGCACTAATAGCCAAGGAAGCCAAAGCATTATATAGCATTTTTAAAGACCCTATCGATATGTGGTAACAGAACTTGCTTAAAATACTTGGGCTAGATTTCCATATCCGGAAAAAAATATAATTTTTCCCAAAAATCTCTAGTCTAGTTGGATGACAATCAGAATTTTATGAAGACATGGGGGGGGAGACAGTCAACGGAATAATTCAGATATATTCGGCGTAATATTAGCCAGAAGTTACGGTAATCACTCATTCTGGATACGCCAGCAGTATCACCCATGAAAATAATCCCTCAATTGACAAGGGTTAATTGAGGAGACTATCTGATATATTGCGGGTAATAAAGTATATTTACATGGTTGGATGTCTTAGCCTTTCCTGCCGCTACCTCGGTGGGGGGTAGGACTGGATTCAGTCTCTGGTATTTGGTTGTCATTGACTTGAACTAGCTCATAAATTGATTCATGGGAAGACTCAGACGGGGTAGCTGTAGTCTCCAATTTGGGTTGATTAGCTAGATTAATGAGTGCCAAGCCAGATAGCATAATTAAACTGGAAAGACGCATGAGGGAATGTCCTTATCAAAGTTTCCACTATCTAATACCAGCGGGATATCAGCTATCCGGTAAAAATCGCAAAATGGGATAACTAGGAAATCATTAATCACTGGAAAATAGGGGATTTTACCGATTCATCAATTGCCCCTACCTGCCCCCCATTGGCTAGACCTATCTGGTAATAATGCTTAACTGGGGCTATAATTAACCTGAGTTCTAGGAATGCTGCCAAGATGGACGATCGCCAACAGAAACACCCCCAGTACAAAAGCGATCGCCGAATGGTTGATCAGCTTTTGGCCAATCAGTCACCGGGAGACTTAGAACTGGCGGAACTTGCGCGTCTGAAAATCCGTTACCAGGGGTTCCCCGGCGCTTGGGATATCCAAAAAGACCTAGATCGACTTTTGCAAATGTGGAATTACACGGAAGACAGCCTCTTCGAGAAAACTCGCGCCATTCATGCTGAGGGTCATGTTTACCGCGCTAAAAACCGAGATAGTGATGATTGGGTATAAATAAGATGCACAGAATTGCAGCGATACCAGGAGGCTGGAACCCCGATACAGAGGGGGTTATCTTTATTGAACAAACTGCCGCGCCAATTATTGTTTTAACTGCAGCGGATACAGAAATTCAAACCTTAGCAGCAGCCATAGCTGAGTTACCCTCAGACTTTCCCAATTTACGAGTAACTAATTTGCTGAACCTGCAACAGCAGCTTACTATAGACACCTATGCTGAGGAGGTCTTATCTCAGGCGAAGGTTGTAGTTTTGCGACTGTTGGGGGGACGTTCCTATTGGTCCTACGGTTTGGAAGTTTTGGCGGAAATCGCGGAAACTAAAGGGGTAGAATTGATTATTTTACCGGGAGATGATGGCGGCGACCCGGATTTAATTACTCAGTCTACGGTTCCCCTAACTGTAGCTAACCGAGTTTGGCAATATTTTAGTGAGGGAGGGGTAGAAAATACGATCGCAGCTTTGCAATATATAAGCGATCGCTATTTAGCCACTAATTACAACCCGCCGCCACCTGTAGCCATTCCCAGGGTCGGTCGTTATCCGTGGCGCGCGCTGTCCCCGGTCTCTAACTATCGGGAAGTGGGAATATTATTCTATCGCGCCCATTATCTATCAGGAAATACTGCCCCCATTGATAGCCTTTGTCAAGCCTTGGCGGCTCGTCAACTTAACCCGGTTCCCCTGTTTGTTTCATCCTTGCGAGATCCAGAAATCCAACAGGAGGCGATCGCCTATTTAACCAAAGCCAGACTCTTAATAAATACCACAAGTTTCTCGATTTCATCCCTGGATAATTCCGACCTACCCAGCGCCCCTCTGTTTTCTTTAGATATCCCCACATTACAAGCCATTCTGAGTGGTATTAGCGAACAGAGATGGCAATCAAGTCCCCTCGGATTACCTCCCCGTGATGTGGCGATGAATATCGCTTTACCAGAAGTAGACGGCCGCATTATTACCCGCCCAATTTCCTTTAAAACTGTCAAAAATAGCGATACCAGACTAGAAACAGATATTGTTCATTATCAACCCAAAAGCGATCGCATAGAATTTGTAGCCGACCTCGCCGCCAACTGGGTCAAACTCTCAGAAACCCCCACCCACCAAAGGCGCATCGCCCTAATTTTAGCCAACTATCCCACCCGTAACGGTCGCCTCGCCAATGGTGTCGGACTAGATACCCCCGCCAGTTGTGTAGAAATTCTCCAGGCTTTAAAATTAGCCGGATATACCGTCAGCGATTTTCCCCTTACCGGAGATGATCTGATTCAGGAACTGACCAGGGGAGTGACTAACGACCCAGAAGGGCGAGATTTTCGGGAAGTTAAGCAGTTTTTAAAATGGCAAGACTACCTGACTTATTTTAACACTTTACCCGCCGTTGTGCAAGGGGGAATTAAAGAACGTTGGGGGGTGCATTTTTTTGAGAATCCGCCGGAGATATTACCGATTGCTGGGGTACAATTTGGCAATGTTTTTGTGGGGATTCAACCATCACGAGGTTATGATATTGATCCGAGTCTGAATTATCACGCGCCGGACTTGGAACCGACCCCAGAATATTTGGCTTTTTATGAGTGGCTAAGAAACCACTTTGAGGCTCATGCGGTGGTTCATGTAGGGAAACATGGTAACTTAGAATGGCTACCGGGTAAAGGGGTAGGACTGTCGGAGGAATGTTACCCAGAAATCGCCCTGGGACCTTTACCGAATTTCTATCCGTTTATTGTTAATGACCCTGGGGAAGGTTCCCAAGCGAAACGCCGATCGCAGGCGGTAATTTTAGACCATTTAACCCCGCCAATGACTAGGGCTCAATTATATGGACCTTTGCAACAATTAGAAGGGTTAATTGACGAGTATTATGAGGCTCAAGTATTAGATCCATCTCGGTTAAAAACTATCAGCGATCGCATTGTGGAGTTAATCCGCAAGGAAAAGTTAGACCGGGATTTGGGCATCTCTGACGGGGAAATGGTGTCGGAATTATTTGGCACAATTGACGGTTATTTATGTGAACTAAAAGAAAGTCAAATCCGCGACGGTTTACATATTTTGGGGCGCTGTCCAGAAGGGAGACAATTGCGGGATTTAATCATAGCCATAGCCCGTCATCCCAGCCAAAATCGATGGGGTTTAACCAGGGCGATCGCTCAAGATTGGGGTTGGGAATTAGACCCATTAACAGCTAATCCGGGGGATTTATGGGAGGTGGAAGGCGACCAGAAAAACAGTGAAATCTGTAGGACAGTCGGGGATGCGATCGCCTTAATCGAAGACCAAGCCGCGATTTTAATCGACCAATTAATCAGCCAAAATAGTCAGGAATTCCCAGGGGAATTGACCCGCCAAGAATTAGTTTGGATCGAAAATATCCTCCTCCCCAATCTGAAAAAATGCGATCGTGAAATTCAGAACCTATTAAGGGGACTTGACGGCTGCTATATTCCCAGTGGATCATCCGGTGCGCCGACTCGTGGACGACCTGATGTTCTCCCCACCGGACGGAATTTCTACGCGGTCGATATTCGCGCCATTCCCACAGAAACCGCTTGGCGGGTCGGTCAGTTAGCAGCCGAAGCCTTGGTAGAAAAATACACCCAGGATCATGGAGAATATCCCCAAACTCTAGGGCTATCTGTGTGGGGAACTTCCACCATGCGGACGGGGGGAGATGATATCGCCCAGGCTTTAGCCTTGTTAGGGGTACAACCAGTCTGGGAGGGTGCGTCCCGGCGAGTGGTGGATTTTGAAATTTTGCCGATTTCCATATTGGGACGACCCAGGGTTGATGTCACCTTACGCATTTCTGGGTTATTTAGAGATGCTTTCCCCAATTTAATCGATTTATTCGATCGCGCTGTCGAGATGGTTTCTCAGTTATCAGAAACCCCCTCAGAAAACCCGATCGCCGCCACGGTCTATCAGGAAACTACCGCTGGGGTGGAGGAAGGTTTGACGGAAGATGAAGCTAAAATGCGATCGCGTTTGCGGGTATTTGGGTCAAAACCGGGAGCCTATGGTGCTGGGTTACAAGGATTAATTGAATCCCAAAATTGGACCGATGACAGCGACCTGGCGCGCGCTTATTTGAATTGGAGTAGTTATGCTTATACTGGCGGTCAGGGAATTTCTGCCCCCCAAGCCTTTGCTAACCGTCTCCAACAAATGCAGGTGGTTTTACACAATCAGGATAATCGAGAACATGATATTTTGGACTCCGATGATTATTATCAATTTCAGGGAGGGATGACGGCCGCGGTGCGGGTTCTCCGAGGCGAAAATCCCGATACTTATTTTGGTGATAATTCTCTCCCAGAAAATCCCAAAGTCCGACAGTTGCGGGAGGAAATCGCCAGGGTATATAGGTCGCGGGTGGTGAATCCTAAATGGATTGCTGGGGCGATGCGACACGGTTATCGGGGGGCTTTTGAAATGGCGGCTACAGTAGATTTTTTATTCGCTTATGATGCTACCGCCCAATGTGTTGATGATTTTATGTATGGGGGGATAGCTGAGGCTTATATATTAGATGCACAAGTCCAAAATTTTGTCCGCGAAAAGAATCCTTGGGCGTTGCGGGATATGGGGGAAAGGTTACTAGAAGCACACCAGCGAGGGTTATGGTCTTCCGTAGACAGAGATTTATTAGATAGACTACGCAACGTGGTTTTAGAGGCGGAAGCTGCGATCGAAATGGCAGAATAAACAGTAGAGGCAGGGTGATAACCTGCCCCTAAGAGGCGATCGCGCCTTTACTGTTTTAAGCGAGAGATGATCTCACGAATTTGCTCCGATGCTACATCGCGACCTCCCAAACCAAAGGCGATCGCAATAGCAACAGCGATCGCACCCAGTAGCAAGCCAAAAGCCAAATTCACAATATCACTAGCAATTCCCATTTGCTGAAGTGCCATAGCACCCACAAAGATAATAACAGCAATGCGGGCAGCCTGAGCCAGCAATTTAGCCGAAGAAGTGCCGGAACTCGATATCAAATTATGAGCCAAGTTAGCCAAGTATAAACCAATTCCAAAAATGATCACACCCAATAGCACTCGGCCAGCAATGATTAACAACTGCTCAACAATCAAAGTTAAAGCAGTTAAGCCCAAAATGTCCGTAGCCGTCACTACCGCAAAGAACATCACACCTACCAAAGCAATCACACCCACGATTTCCGAAGGTGTTTGCTTCGTGGCACTGGTCACAGGCTTATCATCTATCACCTCATCCTCTTCTGTGGTCTGAGTTGGGGTAGAAACCGGACTAGCCTTAGATTCAATTCCCAACCAAACAAAGATATTGTTAAAACCCAGATTGGTTAGCAGGTTAGTCACCAAATCTCGGACAATCACCCCAAACATATAAGCCAACACCAATATCACACCCGCAATGAAAACTTGGGGAATGACATTAAAGATCTGATTCAGCATCGAAATCGCTGGGTCAGAAATCGCATTAATCTGGAGCGCTTGCAGGGCTGAGATGGCAATAGGAATCATCAGCACAACATAAACAATTGTGCCTAGCACAGAAGATAGGGATGTAGTCCCCATCGCCCTTTCTAATCCCAACTGATTGCTGAGACGATCAAAACCAACAGCAGCCAATAAATTGGTAACAATGCGACTGACGATTTGAGCCAAAAGCCAACCACCTGCCGCAATAACTAAGGCTTTCAGGATATTGGGTAGACTCGACAGGATTTGATTGACCATCGTCTGCACCGGAGATAGCAACCCAGCTAACTCCAAAGTGCTAAGAATCATGGGCAGAAACAGCAGGAAAATAAACCAATAAATGGCATTTCCCAAGGTGTGACTCAGAGAAAAATGGCTCTCGTTTGCCCCATGGGGAACCTGCTGGTTGAGTCGCTCATCCAGCCTGAACATATCCAAGAACCTAATCATCAAGGTTCGGCAAATGGTAGCCAATACCCAGGCCACCCCTAACAATCCGGCTGCTCCTAATATCCTAGGTATGTAGCGGGTGATTTCATTCAACAGGGTAGTCAGGGGAGCGGAAACAGAAGTTAACTGGAGTCGGTCAAAGAAACCAATAATCGCAAAAATAAAGATAACCCAGAAAACTAGGGTCCCTGCCCATTTTTCTACGGGAAAGTCCTCACCGCCTTCCGTAGACCCAGAAATCCAACTGACCAGTTTATTATCTATATCGGTCTTTTTGAGTAGCTTTTTGACCAATGAACCCGCAAACCGAGCAAGTAGGTAGCCAAATAACAGGATTAAAATGGCTGTCACCAAATCCGCCACGGGTATATCCGCCAATATATCCCCCATGTGAAAATTCATCAAGTCATCAACGGGATTCGGTGATGAACCCTCTTGAGCTAAACTTAAATGGGATAGGTTCCCTATTCCTATCCCCAAGGGATTGGGAATTATACACGAAGTTTCAATCATAATCTTTGTAGATGGGTTCTAAAGTTTTACAATCTAACAGAATAATTATCCCCCTAACATCTCCCCAGGGAAGGAAACTAGCAAAATTTGATCAACTCTGTTATTTTCCTCGGTGATGATGTTGAACTCAAATCCAGGTGAGATTCACCAGTAAATCTATGCTCATCAGTTTTCGTCACTGGTTCCGATTGTTATAAAATGCCTACAGATGAGTTAAACCTCTGTGTGTACAAACTTGTTTGATCTCACCGTTGGGGTGGACATTAGTTCGTTCAACGGATAACGTTCTGAATATAGCTTGAGGCTTAGGATGTCATCTCGTCAAGTATTTGAACAGTCTATTCACATTAAAGCGATCGCCACTACGGTTGAACGCTGTATTACCGATCGCCATTTGATGCGTCGTTGGTTAAATCCCGCCCTCCGTTGTGACCCAGTGGGCGATTGGGATACTGATGTAGGGGGACGTTCCCGCTTTGTTATTCAAATTCCCATTATTCAACCTACCTTAGAGAGTATTGTCCTGGAAAGAGAACCGGGGCTAATTGTCTGGGGATTTGATGGATTTTTCCAAGGATGCGATCGCTGGGAATGTCAACCCCAATCCCAGGGAACTTACTTATTAAATCGCTTTGAATTTGAGATTAATAACCCCTTAATTGCCTTTGGTTTTAATCGGTTCGCCGCCCCTTGGACTAAGGCGGACATGGAAGCTCAATTGCGACGGTTGAAGCGAGTAGCAGAAGAACAGCAAAACCTATAGCGATCGCTTCCCAGATAAAAAGGGAACCTCCCCCATACACGAGAAAGATCCCCCATTGTCTGACAATCTAATTACTCCGAGAGTATCCCCAGTCTCAAGCCTTGGGGATTCCTTCCTACCTAATTACAAATCAGTTGTCGAATTTCTGGTTGAGCTCTCAAAAACTCGATCGCTTGTTCTCCTAGTTCACTAACGTCATCATACAAACTCATCAGATTATTGACATCTACCGTGATCGTATCAACCGATTGGAACCCTAAAACCACATCCAACATGGTTAACCGACCATCTCGAGTTGAATCTCGCAAAGCCGACAGTACATCATCAACAATGTTATCAATAGAACTACCAGGATTAATAAATAGACTAAAGGCCCCCACAGCTAATCGACCATAACTCGAACCTAACAGGCTATTAACTGTATCTGTGGGAACATTTACCCCAAAATTCAGAGCATTGCGGAAAGTGGTAATTTGAGAATCACTCAGTTCCGCCAAAGTAAATAAAGAGTTCAGTTGGTTAGACTTTTCCCCAGTTTCAGCAAATGTCTCCAAATCTTGAAACTCTAAGGAAATACTAGCGGGGCCGTAAATTAATTGGATCGCTTCGACTGCAGGAGCCGGGCGACTCATGAAAATTGTCAGACTGGCAGTGATTCCTACAATCATCACTAAACTCAGGGATATATATTTAGAGATCCCTTTGGTGAAGACACTGTAAGGGCTACGAAGTCCCTGACGAAAAGATTTTAGCGAAAAGTTCATGCAATATCTCCAGTAGCTTGGAAACCGCCTAGTGATTGTCACTACTAAAAAGCGACTTAGCCGATTTGGCGGTCAGGAGGATCGGCTTCCCCCCAGAAGAGGTCAATTTATCAATCAGCCTACCCTTTGACCGTGGGACACACGGCTGTAAGTTCAGGTTGATAACCCTATCTGTTTTATAGGTTTACTAGACAGGTTGAATGGTTCCCCAAATCCTTACTAATTAAACGATTCAGATATCCAAGTCCATTCTATCTAGTAACTGCTGAATTATACCAGCATCCTGAGCAGTTGGAAGGTGGTTAAGATAATCTTCTAAGTCACAGCGAGCCTCTGACCAGCGATACAGTTGATAGTAAATAAGACCGCGATCGCGCTTTTCTTTAATATCATCAGGAGACAAGATCACAATCCTCTCCACTACCTTCAGCGCCTCCTCAAATTCCCCAACATTCATATAAATTGCCTTCAGATTTTGCAGCATCCGCCTTAAAAATTGCCGTGGTGCGATCGGATTGAGAAATTCCGGCCGTAATTTCATCGGCTGTCCATAAATTTCCGACAATCTCAGCTCACAGTCCTCGGGGAATAGCACTTCTCCCCGTCCAAACGCATCAACATAAATCCCCGCATCTTCAAATTCTGGCTTAATCAGAAAATGTCCCGGCATCCCAATTCCCACCATCGGAAAATCCATGCGTTTCGCTATCTCTAAATACACCAAGGACATCGTAATCGGAATACCAGTCCGACGGTCTATCACCTGATTGAAAAAGCTATTTTTCGGGTCATAGTATTCAGTCCGATTACCCCGAAATCCTAATTCATCATAAAGGTAATGATTAATCGCCTTAATTATCCGCAGGGGATAGGCCGGCTTTTCCAGTCTCTCTAACACATCCGCCGCCATCCTATCTAAGTGTTGCAGATATTCTAAATGGTTAAAATATGGCTGATGTTCTCGGGCAATATATAGGGCAGCCTTAGCCAAATCTATTTGATTTTCTGGCTGGCTAATCTCCTCATAAAACTGTTGTCTTGGTTCCGCAAAAGTCATGTTTATATTAAGTAGCTTTTCGTCGATAATTACTCAGGGTCATTATCCCCATATCATCATAGGCCATGACTTTTGCCAATCACCCAACTGCGACGGAAAAATCGGGCTAGGGAAGATTCCTCTAAACTTAGGAAAATCGGACGACCGTGGGGACAAGTCCGGGGGGAACGGGTAGTCACCCATTGATCTAATAGGGTTTGCATTTCGGTTAAACTTAGGGGCGTGCCGTTGCGAATGGCACTGCGGCAAGCGGTGGCTACTTGGGCGGCCTGTAAATCGCCGCCATGGCTTAGTTCAATCAGCGCTTCTTGACAGTCTGGGCGATCGCACAGAATTTCTGGGGCGCTGCGGATGGCCCAGAGTCCCTCCCCAAAGGGGTCAACTTCCAAATTGAGGCGGGTTAGTTGTTCTAGTTGCGCCTCGGACAAATTCGCTAAGATGATCGGAGTTGACAGGGGGATTACTTGCCAACGCCTGCATAATTGTTCATAAATTACCCTTTCGTGGGCAATGTGTTGTTCTACTAACCACAAACCCTCTGGGTGTTCGGCCACAATATAGGTATTGTGAATTTGACCGATCGCTTTTAGTTTGGGAACATCAATTCTCTGGGGGTTTTCCGCTGATTCTAGGGGGGTGGGGCGGGTTCGGTATGAGGCAGTATCTTCCGAGACGCGCAACAGCTTCTCGATGGGATTAACCCCCGCTGAGAGACTTTCTGGGTTCAGCTTGAGAGTCTGAGCAATGGCTAGGTGAATTTGATCTTGCCAGTGTTTGAGATAATGTAAATAAATCTCGGCTTTGCTAGGATGGCGATTCCAATCAATTAAGGCGGGGTCGATATGCAGATGCACAAAACAAATCGGATAGCGATCGCGCCCACAGGTACGAGCAAAAGCCGATAATATCGTAGGCTCCAATTCGGGCGATCGCACCATACGACCATTAACTCCTATCTTAACCCAATCCTTGCGGCCACGTGAAGCGCGATCGGGCAGGCCAATCACCACCTCTAACCATGATTTCGATAGGTTTTGATGGCACTCTTCCAGCGATTCGGGGGGGTCTACATCCATTTTCAGATATTGCAGATCCCCCGCCCTGATACCCCTAATAAATTCTGGTAGCATCTGTTGGGTGGTCATGGCTGGCCCAAACCTGAGCCAGGGGCGATCGTTTTGGTGAATTTGCCATGTCACCTGGGGATGACACAGCGCTATCTGTTGTAACAACAGCTGCGCCCCCCGCAATTGTTGGGTCGCTGTCGGTCCGGCTGTGCGGCGCGAAGACCAGTTAGCAAACAGATTACTCACTCTTACTACAGTACCAGGTGCGATCGCCACCGCTTCCACCATTTCCGTCTCTCCCTGATGGTTATACACTACCCGCCATCCTGAACTTGGGGACGAGGAAAAACCAGGGCGACTGAGAATCTCTAAATCAGACAGTTGCGCGATACTGTGCAGCGCTTCTCCCCGAAACCCTAAACTGCTAATCTTTAATAAATCCCTTGCTGTCGCAATTTTACTGGTACTATGAGCCAGGGCAGCTAGTTTCAGGTTGGCTAAATTCATACCCTCCCCATTATCTGCCACCTCAATTCGCCATTGTTGCGGCCATAGAGAAACTGATATCCGCGTCGCCTTCGCATCAATGGCATTTTCTACCAATTCCCGCACCACCGCCGCCACTGAGTCTATCACTTCTCCTGCGGCTATCAGGTCAACGACTTCTTCTGACAGGATTTTAATGGAGTTCACAGTATATCTATAACCTGGTAAACCTTTGATCACTCCCCCTCTGAGGAAAAGTATTTAATCCAACCCCGCCGCATCCCTATCTCTACCATAATTCCCCCTACTGCAAACATCACTAAATTTTCTACCACCCAGAGGGCCATTTGTGCGAGAGGTTGGGGCGCTATATCCCATATAGCCAACCCCCGGACTAGACCGAAAGCAAACACCACCCCTAGTTTCAGTTGCGGGTTATTATCGCGGCGGACGGTGTAGCGATAAGTCACACCGAAGAGAAAGCCACTAATTATGGCGATCGCTCCCTTGACGATTAAATGCACATCCAAGGGTAGCCCCTCTCCTAGGATACCACTAACGGTCAACTCCATCATTAGGGCGATCGTCCCTACAGAAACACCCGCCCAAATACCCGCCACTAGGGACTGTATGCGTTCAGCCGGACTAAAGTTAGAAGATGGATGCGACTGGCTCAATTTCAGGATATGATAGCCTCTGAAGTCAATTTTCATCTGGTTTTGTAAAATACTACTATGGATATTTTGTCATTAGGTTGGGTTGGATTGTTAGTCGTCTTTACTTTCTCCATTTCAATGGTTGTCTGGGGTCGTAACGGCTTTTAGGCTATCCAGCATCACCAAAAACGAGGGTAAATTATCCTTTTCGCCCTCACTCACCAGTAGGGGCAAAAAATGTTTCGCCCCTACAACTTATTGATCCATTAATTCCCTGGTCACATAGGGCGGGTTTATTAATAGCCCAACCCGGAGGGCGGGTTTATTAATATTGTCTGGGAGAGTTGAGTTGACAGCCCAACCCGGAGGGCGGGTTTATTAATATTGTCTGGGAGAGTTGAGTTGACAGCATAACCCGGAGGGCGGGTTTATTAATATTGTCTGGGAGAGTTGAGTTGACAGCATAACCCGGAGGGCGGGTTTATTAATATGGTTTTGGAGAGTTGAGTTGACAGCAGAACCCGGAGGGCGGGTTTATTAATATGGTTTTGGAGAGTTGAGTTGACAGCATAACCCGGAGGGCGGGTTTATTAATATGGTTTTGGAGAGTTGAGTTGACAGCAGAACCCGGAGGGCGGGTTTATTAATATGGTTTTGGAGAGTTGAGTTGACAGCAGAACCCGGAGGGCGGGTTTATTAATATGGTTTTGGAGAGTTGAGTTGACAGCATAACCCGGAGGGCGGGTTTATTAATATGGTTTTGGAGAGTTGAGTTGACAGCAGAACCCGGAGGGCGGGTTTATTAATATGGTTTTGGAGAGTTGAGTTGACAGCAGAACCCGCCCCTACAATTATTAATTATTAATTATTAAAATGGCTTTTTTTAATATTCAAGTTAAACCCAATTCCCCACAGCAACTTATCCGAAAAGAAGCAGACGGTAGCCTAACCGTCTATCTCAAATCGCCACCAGTTGACGGGAAAGCAAATCAAGAATTAATTAAACTCCTCGCTAAAAAACTAGATGTTCCCAAATCTAACATTAAGATAAAATCTGGCTTATCTTCCCGCCGTAAATTAGTAGAAATTAGTTAATTTAACTGCCTTTATCCCAACCCACATCAATTATCCATTAATTACCGGGTGGGGTGGGGCGGGTTTATTAATATGGTCTTGGAGAGTTGAGTTGACAGCATAACCCGGAGGGCGGGTTTATTAATATTGTCGTCCAGAGGCGAGGTCACACCATAACCCGGAGGGCGGGTTTATTAATATTGTCGTCCGGAGGCGAGGTCACACCATAACCCGGAGGGCGGGTTTATTAATATTGTCGTCCGGAGGCGAGGTCACACCATAACCCGGAGGGCGGGTTTATTAATATTGTCGTCCGGAGGCGAGGTCACACCATAACCCGGAGGGCGGGTTTATTAATATGGTTTTGGAGAGTTGAGTTGACAGCAGAACCCGGAGGGCGGGTTTATTAATATGGTTTTGGAGAGTTGAGTTGACAGCAGAACCCGGAGGGCGGGTTTATTAATATGGTTTTGGAGAGTTGAGTTGACAGCAGAACCCGGAGGGCGGGTTTATTAATATGGTTTTGGAGAGTTGAGTTGACAGCAGAACCCGGAGGGCGGGTTTATTAATATGGTTTTGGAGAGTTGAGTTGACAGCAGAACCCGGAGGGCGGGTTTATTAATATGGTTTTGGAGAGTTGAGTTGACAGCAGAACCCGGAGGGCGGGTTTATTAATATGGTTTTGGAGAGTTGAGTTGACAGCAGAACCCGGAGGGCGGGTTTATTAATATGGTTTTGGAGAGTTGAGTTGACAGCAGAACCCGGAGGGCGGGTTTATTAATATGGTTTTGGAGAGTTGAGTTGACAGCAGAACCCGGAGGGCGGGTTTATTAATATGGTTTTGGAGAGTTGAGTTGACAGCAGAACCCGGAGGGCGGGTTTATTAATATGGTTTTGGAGAGTTGAGTTGACAGCAGAACCCGGAGGGCGGGTTTATTAATATGGTTTTGGAGAGTTGAGTTGACAGCAGAACCCGGAGGGCGGGTTTATTAATATGGTTTTGGAGAGTTGAGTTGACAGCAGAACCCGGAGGGCGGGTTTATTAATATGGTTTTGGAGAGTTGAGTTGACAGCAGAACCCGGAGGGCGGGTTTATTAATATGGTTTTGGAGAGTTGAGTTGACAGCAGAACCCGGAGGGCGGGTTTATTAATATGGTTTTGGAGAGTTGAGTTGACAGCAGAACCCGGAGGGCGGGTTTATTAATATGGTTTTGGAGAGTTGAGTTGACAGCAGAACCCGGAGGGCGGGTTTATTAATATGGTTTTGGAGAGTTGAGTTGACAGCCCAACCCGGAGGGCGGGTTTATTAATATTGTCTGGGAGAGTTGAGTTGACAGCATAACCCGGAGGGCGGGTTTATTAATATGGTTTTGGAGAGTTGAGTTGACAGCAGAACCCGCCCCTACAATAATTAATTATTAATTATTAATTATTAATTATTAATTATTAATTATTAATTATTAATTATTAATTGATAAATCTATCATCTACTGAATTAGAGAATAATGGCACATCATTTATGATACCATACTTCTCGAATTTGGCAGCCATACTTTGCCAGCGATCGCTATTTATTTTCCCTAAATTCTTATCTGTAAGT